>DLHF01000061.1 GCA_002483085.1 Ignavibacteria bacterium UBA7675 | reverse complement strand
TTGACTTTATCATAGAAATCGCAATCCCGCTTGGTCGCTGCCCGGCTGGCAACCGCTGTACAACACAGCACTCGAAATATCGGCCCACCTAGCTATCTGTAGAATTAACACGATCTGTGTCTGCCCCAGCGGTTGGGGCTGCACAACACGCGGCGGCATTGCTACGCGGTGCAGAGACAGCACACTTGAGCAAAGACGCCAGCGCACCTGCACATAAAAAAAGCCGCTCCCTGTGCAGAGAGCAGCTTTTGATGATACAAGCGGTGTTCGGGTAGTCGCCCGGTTAAAACCCTATCAAACGCTCTAACCGTGCACGAATATCATCGACAGACGGCACAACGGCTTCCATCAGACCCGGGTTGTACGGTATCGGGCAGTCGGCTGTGGCCAAACGCTCTACAGGCGCGTCCAAATACCGGAATACGTCTTGTGCAATCGTCGCTGCAATTTCAGCCCCAAAGCCATTGGTAAACGTATCTTCGTGGAGCACTAAACAGCGGTTTGTTTTCTTTACAGAGTTCAGCACTGCTTCCCTGTCCCACGGAATAATTGTGCGCAGGTCGAGTATTTCCACCGACTTCTCCATGTCCTTCACAGCTTCTGTAGCGCGGTGCACCATTTCGCCCCATGTCACGATAGTAGCGTCCGTTCCTTCCTGTACCACAGCCGCTTTGCCAAACGGCACCATGTAGTCGTCGCCGGGATAGGGCGCACGTGACGGGAACGTATCGAGCAGCGCGCGGTGCTCGAAGAAAAACGTCGGGTCGTTGCCGCGCAAAGCCGAGCGCAGCAGGCCAACAGCATCACGCGCATTGGAGGGAATAGCGATGCGCCAGCCGAGCGTGTGGGCGTAGATTGCTTCACCACTTACGCTGTGCCACGGATCGCCTGTCTTTTTGCCATAGCCCACGGGAATACGCACAACAACAGGCGCTGCAAAATCGCCAAATGTCCGCCAGCGTATTGTACCGCAGTCGTTGATCTGCTCAGTAGCGGGATCGGCGTATTTGCGGAACTGGATTTCAGGCACGGGCATCAGCCCGGCAAAGGCCATACCTACAGAACGCCCTATGATTCCTTCTTCCGACAGCGATGTATCAAACACGCGCTCTTGGCCAAATTTCACCTGCAAATCGACTGTGGCACCGTGTACACCACCCTTTACGCCCACATCCTCGCCGAAAATCAGCAAGCGGTCGTTCACGCCGAGTTCGCGCTCTAGCGTGAGGCGTACAGCGTTGATCAGGTTCATACGCGGCCCTTCCTGAAGTGCTGTGTCGTTGCCAACGGGCAGGCTTATGCCTTCGGGCAGTATGCCTCCTACTTTTTGCGGCTTTTCTGCATCAAAGAACACATATTTCTTCGCCGTTGCGGGATCGGGATCAGGGCCGGCCAATACATTTTCAAGCGTAGCACGCACTTCTTTTTCAACGTCTTGTTCGAGCGTTTCCCAGTCTTTTTTGCTCAGATATTTTTTCTTAGCCAGGAAATCGCGAAGGCGGGGCAACGGGTCGCGTCCCTGTTCTTCTTCCACGCGTTCGGGTGCTTTATACGACTGATTATCGGCGCCCGAATGCCCGCACAAGCGCGGCACACGCAGGCGAAGCAGCACAGGCGACGTGCGTTTACGCAGTGTCTTTACAGCTTGTTCTATCAGCTTTGATGTTTCTTCGGGATCGGCGCCATCGCCGTCGAGAATAACGAGCTTGGAAAACGACGCGAGATTTTTTGCGATATTCCCGCCCGGCGTCTGGAACTCGCCCGGCACAGAAATACCATAGCCATTATCTTCGATAAAAAACATCATTGGCAGGCTGAGCGTTGTCGCGATATTCAGCGCGGCCCAAAAGCCATTAGTCGCTGTAGAGGCATCGCCGCCAAGCGCTACGGAGCACGCGGTTTTCCATTCTTTTTCCTTCAGCACCGACGAGCGATACACGGCTGCTTGTGCCCATCCGACAGCAGGAGTGTATTGTGCACCCACATCGCCGCTGGTAGGCATCACGGTAACGCCATTGCGCGGTGGCAGATTGTGTACCACACCGATATCGCGCCCTCCATTGCGGCTTGCAAGCAAGCCCATCGGCCCGGCAAACGCTTCCTCTATGCTCAGCCCGGCGGCAAGCATAAACGGACGCGAGCGATAGTACAGCGTGGCTCCGTCGTTCGGCCCGGCGAGCTGCTGCGCCAGCAGAATCTGAGCCAGTTCATGGCCACGAGCCGAGAACTGATACGTGATCTTTCCGGCTGGTACAAGTTCTGTTTCTTCAATTTGATCGAGAAGACGTGACGTGAGAAGAAGTCTGGCTGCCGCGAGCCACTGCTGCTTTGTCATAGACCTGTGTCTGGATGTGAACAAATCGGAAAGTTCGCAAGATACGACCGCGTTCGGAAACTTCATAAACAAAGCTGCCGAAAGTTTGCGCTCTTCTGTCTTTGCCCGTATAATCGGTCTCCGCACCGCGCTGCACCGCCGCCGCGTGCTGTTCGCCCGGTTTACGCGCTTTCAGGTTGCCGACCGGCTCCTGCATTCGGCTTACAGTCTTCTCCCGCATCCCACTTATTCAATTCTCTACGCAATACACGCGCCTGCGCCAGATAGCTCACATTGTGCACGCGGATAATATCAGCCCCGCTATCGGCCAGAAGCAAGTGCATGGCAAGCGTTGCTGCATCGCGCTCTGAGGCTTTCTCGATACCGAGAAGTTTGCCGAGAAATGATTTGCGCGAAATACCGAGCACAAGCGGCACACCAAGCCCCGTAAATGTTTTGTGATGGGCGAGCAGGTGCATATTGTGTTCGAGAGTCTTCCCAAACCCAATGCCAACATCTGCATACACTTGCGAAGCTCCAAGCTCGCGAGCACGGGCAATTTTTGCTTCGAGAGCTTCGTACACTTCGCTCACAACATCGCCATAGGCAGGATTCTGCTGCATGGTGCGCGGCGTTCCCTGCATGTGCATCAGCACAATCGGCACATTGTACTCCGCTGCGAGTTCGGCAAGGCGCGGTTCGGCATCGAGTCCGCTTATATCGTTGAGCATGGTAGCACCCGCGTCCAGCGCTGCGCGAGCTACACCGTACTTTACGGTATCCACGGAAATATCTACCGAACCATGAAGGGCGCGCACAGCCACCACCACAGGCACAACGCGCTGAATTTCCTCCTGCTCACCTACCGGACTGGCTCCGGGCCTGCTGCTCTCCCCGCCGATATCGAGAATATCAGCGCCATCGCGCACGAGTGCAAGAGCGTGATTGCAGGCATCTGCTGTGCTGAACCAAGCGCCTCCATCGGAAAAAGAATCGGGTGTTACATTGACAACACCCATGATGCGCGGGAAACCAGAAGTATTTCTCATATAAAAATATTTGGAGAAGTACAAATTAGGCCGTATTTTTGCTTTTCTTTAGAACAACGTCAACTATTTCCGGAGTATGTCATGGCTAAGAAAGGCGCACGCGTAATCATTACGCTTGAATGCACCGAGGCGAAAAAAGAGGGCAAGCCAGCATCGCGCTACTCGACGATGAAGAACAAGCAAAATACGCCCGATCGCATGGAAATCAAAAAATACAATCCGTTTCTGAAACGCCACACGGTGCACAAAGAAATTCGCTGATCAGGTGTCGGAAATTTAAAGGCGGAAGAATCGTTGCATTCTTCCGCTTTTTTATTTTGTAGCTCGTCAGTACGCTTCTCCGCGCTCTTCGAGTTCGCACCTTTTGCGTTCGATACGCTCCAATTTCGAGGCCACAGCTTCCGCAAGGTTTACACCCGCTGCATTAGCGTAGTTCATCAGCGCAATCAGCACGTCGGCGGCTTCGTCGGCTATATGTGCATCGTCTATCGCTTTTCCCTTCCAGCGCTTCTTTTGCAGATTGGCAAGCTCGCCCGCTTCGCCACACAGTTCTAGGCAAAAGAACTCGGCTGAGCGCCGCTCGAATTTTTCATTCTGGTACACGTCGAACAGCGATTGCACACGCCCAAGAGCGCTTTCTATCGGTTCGAGAAACTCTTCGCGATTGTATTCCATACATCATGCCATGTAATTGTGAGTTCCAGTGGGTCGGCACAACTATCGCCGCCCGGCTCTTGTGATACATTGTTGCCAGTGTGTGGCGCCAGATGCGGAGAAGGCTGCAACACCATGCGGCGGAGATGCAGCGCGGTGCAGAGACACAGCACAGGAACACCGATGGAGCGCCCATCCTAATAGAATGAATTTTGCAAATGTACAGAAATCTACTGTTTTTCAGCCCTTGCATCAAAGCATTTCCTTGAGTACATTACCACCAGCGTTGTAACCGAACCTATTTATCAGCCATCCACTGGTATGTCCCCGTTCGTACAAGAATAATCCATAGTATCACTTGTTCCACCTGTCAGGAGATTTGCAATGAGAACATTTTGCTCACTCGCTCTCGCACTGCTTTCCACAGTGTGCTGCTTTGGACAATCGCCGGAGTTTACCGTCCACTCAAACGGCTTGATATACAGCGACACGACCATGCGGCAACTCGCCTTTATCGTCGATTCTCTGAATCTGAAATTCAAGGTCTGCGATCCGAATCAAACGTATTACTCGCCCTATCAGGCAACCGGACACTATATTACTCTCAGGGAAGGCGATATCCAGGCTGCTGTGGAAGACATTCGCAAATCCATCTCCGTAGAAGACTTTCTTGGCAAATATCCAGCCTGTATCATCAACAGAGACGAGCTGATACTCAAGAAGCACGATACAGACAACCCAAAATATTCCGTTGAATTTGAAAGTGTTCCTCTTGGTAAAAACCAGTACTACGGTCATCGAATACGTATCAGCAATAACGCGGAACTGTACAACCGAAACCTACAAAACACCTGGGTGTACAGCCACTATCCAGGGAATGCAAACACCCAAGAATCTGTTCAGGCGTTTTATTTTACGTCGGAGTTCGTTGCTCGTCCACTGCCGGAATACTGCGCCCGCATGGTGCAATACGTCGACTGCATGGTGGATACAACGACACAGATATTCCGCGAAGTGGACCGGGAATCCGTCGCTTCCGAAGACTCCCTCCAATGGCAGAATCAACAGGCTTTTCTCGACTATGTCCACACCCGCACGAAAAAGCCAGTGTATGAGGGTAGAGACTACGATGAAAGCGCATCCGAGGAAACACGGAAGGAAATTGAAAAAGAATTTGACGACTTCTACGCCCGCCTTATGCAGTGGGATTCTCTGCGCATTTCTCTGATAGACAGCCTGCTGGTGCAGGATGAAAAATTTCAATCCCTTCTCGACAAGGCCGTTGCAGAGGCACTTGCCTTCCAAGCCTCGGTAGATGACGAGTTCGAGGAATATACATGGCGCTATCACTCTGCAAAAGCAGCACTGGAGCTCAAAAGGCACAGAAGAGTACGGGGAATGTGCAGTCAGGATCAGAGGCCGCGCATTCACGCCATGAATATTGCGATTCTCTCGGCGGAAACTGTGAACTGGCCGGTATTTCTGCGTGCGCATCTCGACATTATGAACGACCGCTTTACGCGCATGAGCGACGGCAGTTATGCACAGGCTACAAGAAAAACCTATATCCGGGAATTGGAGGAATTAGACATCAATGTACCCGACTTGCTGCTCGGTACAGCTCTGCTCGTCGACAATCCAAGTGGCAACCATTACTATGGCAATATTGCCCGGCTGGGGCGGGCGCTTGCAGAAACACAGTTTGCAGCGGAAATAGAAAATAACATGATAAAAATTATCGAAGATTCATCGGTGGACGACTACAATAGAATTCGCATCTACTACCTGTTCATGAATTATACCTATTACCGGAAGGAAAACAGTGGAAAACAGCCAGATATCAGCAGGCTGAAGCAAGCCGTGCAAAAACTGCCGAAATATCTGGCGAGTAGAATAACATTTGAAGAATAAAGGAATTTACCGTCTTTTGCGCCGTACTTTTGCACAGCCAGAAACAGCAGGATGTACAGAAAACGCAATTGATTGTCGGCAGTCGGATAGCTACCGGCACATGATTTCTACAACACGGTTATGAATACAACAGAAATTACCGATATCAGCGACAGCCGCATCGAGCATTATCGCACGCTACAGGCTACCCCGGCTCTGCACACTCGCAGCCGCGTGTTTATTGCCGAAGGCGAGAAAACCGTCCGCGCCCTACTGCGAAGCCCGCTCGACATCCTTTCCTTTTTTGCTTTACCCGGCTACTACGAGCGCTTGGCTCCGCTTCTGGCAGCGCGCAATCTGCCTGAAGACAGACTGTTTACCGCCAGCCGCGAGCTTATGAACGACATTGTGGGGTTTCGTCTGCATCAAGGCGTTATGGCAATGGCGCGGCAGCCCGATGAACCGGCACTTCGACAGCTTCGCCCGCATCTGGCTGTATTCGACGGCATTGTAGATTCAGAAAATGTAGGCGCTATTGTAAGAAACTGCGCGGCGTTTGGCGTGCAGTCGCTTGTTGTGGGCGGCGGCGGCAGCAGCCCGTACCTGCGGCGCGCAGTACGTGCGTCGATGGGCGCTATCTGTTTTATGGATGTCTATTTTGCCGATGACCTGCCCTACACATTCGGCGAACTGCGCGAGCAATACGGCTACACAATTATCTCGCTCGAACACAACCCACGCGCTGTAGCGCTCGGATCACTGTCCTTTCCCGAACGGTGTGCAATGGTGTTTGGCAGCGAAGGCAGTGGAATTTCTCCGCAAGTGCTGGCGGCGAGCGACCATATTGCAATGATACCACATCTGCCAATTGTCGACTCGCTGAACGTAGGCTCTGCCGCTGCTGTGGCGCTGTACGCACTACACAACAGTTTTTCTCGCACAGAGAGCTGATGGCATTGTCGTTTTTTGTAATTTAGTAGTCTTACATAATTTGAGTGCTCCAGCGCTTCTTCTTATCAGTTCTGATACTATGTACATTCATCTCGACGGAAATTCTCTGACACTTGAGCAGTGCAGACAGGTAGCGACCTCTGCTGATGCTCGCGTACAGCTCACACCCGGCGCCGTAGCAGCCATACAGCGTTCACGAACTCTTGTAGACAACTGGGTGGAAACAGGAAAAGTGATCTACGGTGTTACAACCGGTTTTGGTGAATTTGCAAATGTAAGCATCCCGCGCGGCGATCTGGAGCGCCTCCAAGAAAATTTAGTAACGTCGCATAGTGTAGGCTCTGGCCGCTGGCTACCGCGCGACATCGTGCGCGGCATGATGCTGTTGCGCATCAACGCTCTTGCAAAAGGGCTTTCCGGCGTGCGAATCCAGACCGTAGAGACGCTTATTGCCATGCTCAACAACGACCTTGTTCCCGCTGTGCCAGAGCAAGGTTCTGTGGGAAGCAGTGGCGACCTTGTGCAGCTTTCGCACATTGCACTCGCGGTTATCGGCAAAGGGCGTTGCCTGACGCCGTCGGGCGATGTAGAGCCTTCTGCTACAGCGCTGGCACGGCACGGCATGGAGCCAGTACGCCTTCAGGCAAAAGAAGGTCTCGCACTTATCAATGGCACGCAGATGATGTGTTCATTTGGCGCGCTCGCAGTAGAAAAAGCCCTTCATCTCGCTGATGTCGCCGATATCACTGGCGCACTATCCCTCGACGCATTGCGCGGCACCGACCGCGCTTTCGACGAACGACTTCACAAAGCTCGCGGATTTACAGGGCAACTACACGTAGCGCACCGCTTGCGCTCGCTGCTGCACGGCAGCGCCATACGCGAATCGCATCGCACTGGCGACGGACGAGTGCAGGACGCCTACTCGCTGCGCTGTATGCCGCAGGTACACGGCGCCTCGCGCGATGCTGTCAATTATGTGGCATCGGTCATTGGCATAGAGCTGAATTCGGCCAACGACAATCCATTGATTTTTCCCGACACAGAAGAGCATATCGAAGGTGGCAATTTCCACGGCCAGCCGCTTGCGCTTGCACTCGATTTCCTCGCTATTGCCTGTGCTGAGTTTGCAAATATTTCCGAACGCCGTACCGAGCGCATGGTAAACGGCGCGCTGAGCAATGGCCTCCCCCGCTTTCTGGCACACAATGGCGGCCTGAATTCAGGCATGATGATTGCACAGTATTCTGCGGCGTCTATTGTGTCGGAAAACAAAGTGCTGTGCCATCCCGCAAGCGTCGATTCTATTCCGACATCGGCCAACCAGGAAGATCACAATTCGATGGGCAGCATTGCCGCGCAAAAAGCCTGGAAAGTAGTAAACAACCTCGAAATTGTGCTCGCTATCGAACTGCTCTGTGCTGCACAGGCAATCGATTTTTTGCACCAATTGAAAGTGCCGCTGTATTCCAGCGATGCCCTTGAGCGCGTACACAGCTCTATTCGCTCGGTGGTGCCGTTCAACGACGCAGACCGGGAACTATACACAGATGTAGAACATATCAGACAACTAATCGCAAACGGCACTATAGTTCAGGCCGTTGGAAATGAGGTGTTCGCATGACAAAAATCGCTGATATCAGGCGCGACTATATGCGCCATTCGCTCGACGAAAACCATACAATCGACAATCCTATCGACCAATTTCGCTCGTGGTTTGCCGAAGTACTTCAGGCACAGGTGATGGAGCCTAATGCCATGACCCTTGCAACAGTCGACTCAGAGAACAAACCGTCGGCGCGCATTGTGCTACTGAAAGGCATTGAAGACGCAGGGTTTGTCTTTTATACAAATTATGAGAGCAGAAAAGGGCACGAACTACTAGCTAACCCCAATGCAGCGCTGGTCTTTTTCTGGCCGGAACTCGAACGCCAAGTTCGCATCGAAGGGACAGTGGAAAAGGTATCTGAATCGGATTCCTACGAGTATTTCAAAAGCCGTCCGTTCGAGAGCAGGATCGGCGCGTGGGCTTCGCATCAAAGCACTGTTTTGGAAAATCGCGAAGTATTAGAACAGCGCTATGCCGAGCTCGTAGAGCAGTACAGCGGTACAGCCGAAATTCCGCTCCCTCCTTTCTGGGGCGGCTATATTCTCCAACCTTCTCATGTCGAGTTCTGGCAGGGTAGGCCGGGTAGACTCCACGACAGAATACTCTATACACCTATCGAGGGCTCGTGGCAACGAACCCGCTTATCGCCTTAGCTGACAGACTCACCTCTGCCCCACATAAAGCGCATATTATAGAACACATTTCGCCTTGTACAGCGTTCCGATTATCGCAGGAACGATGCGATAATGAGCGCACTCCGCAGCACATCCGCCGCAGGCTGTTTCCCTTCGTCGCAGAAGCACGGCCTGCCCTCTTCAATCCCCATTTAGGCAGAGCATACTCTCTCAAGGAAATACTTTAAAACGAAAAAAGCCGGTTCAACACCGGCTTTTACTCAATTTCAGTCGCGCATTAGTTCACGTCGTTAGCTACGAACGGCAGCAGAGCGAGATGGCGTGCATACTTGACAGCACGGGTAATCTGGCGTTGCTGGTACGCTGTTACACCGGTAATACGACGGGGCAAAAGTTTACCCTGGTCGTTGATAAAGCGCTGAAGCACTTTCGTGTCGAGATAATCGACGAAGCGAGCAGTTTTGCCGAGCGGATTGCGCTTTTTCTTGTTGCGCTGATCCTGACGCTTACGGGCACCGACGTACACGCCGAACGGCGAGGTGGACTGTCCCTGCGGATTGTTGCTGTTATTACGGCTGTTGCTGCTGTTGCGGTTGTTGAAACGCGGGTTCATGTTACCGTCCTGCTGTTACTTTTTGTTAGCTTCTTTAATACTCTGTGATTTTGCAAAGCGCTTGTTAAAGCGATCCACGCGCCCAGCCGTATCGACGAGCATTTGTTTGCCCGTGAAAAACGGATGGCTCTTTGAGTCGATTTCAAGCACCATACGCTCTCCCTTGTAGCATGAACGAGTCTGGAATGTGGACCCGTCGGTCATCGCAACTTCGACTGTATGATAGTCGGGATGAATATTTTTTTTCATGACGTCACCTTAACGTTCGATATCAATTTTTTCGGCTTCGGCAATATCATTTACACGGACAAAACGCTCGAGAAACTTTACCGTCCCTTTTTCGGAACGATATGCTTTTACGACCTTCACGTTTACAAAGGTCTTCTCGCCTTTTTTCTTGGTCTTGTCGCCGAATGTTTGTGTTTTAGCCATTGTTGTGTCCCAATGAGTTTTACAAGACTGCTAATATACGGCCAAAAGACGACAATACCAAAGAAAAACATTCAATAAAACGTTCAAAAAAGTATGCCGTACCGCCCACTACAGGCAATGTACAATGATTTTCGGTACACCTGCGGCAAAATAGGCCAAAAAGTGCAAAATCCGCTGCGCCGAATGCGCTGGAACAAACACACCGATACGGTGGTATGAGGCATTGAATGCACGATGATTCAATAATGGTGTTTAACAATCAAAAAATGGTGTTATCATGAGTGGTATGCTGCGCGGTTTAGTAGCTGGCTATGGTGCTTGGAAATTAGGCGGTGGTTGCCTTTCTACAATTCTGATCTTCCTTCTGCTGTTCTGGCTGCTCGGCTATATTTTCTAACATCTTCTCTTTTTTCTGCCCCTTATGTCTATCGGCGAACAATTATTTCTCCTGGCCATACTGGCAATTCCAGTTGCTTGTATGGCCTGGACAGTCACGCACGAAGAAGTGTTCCGCGAGCCCCACGAATACTGTGTGCGTAAAAGCAAAGCCTGCCGCACTCTGCTGGCACGAAAGTTCTTCTATTTGTTTACGTGCGAGTACTGCTTTAGCCACTATGTAACGGTGCTGGTGCTCGCGCTTACCAATGCTACTCTGCTGTTCGACGACTGGCGCGGCTATATGCTCGCTGGGTTTACAATAGTGTGGCTCGCTAATCAGTATATGAGCCTCTACGCCCGCCTTCGCCTCGATATTAAGCGCGAGCGAGTGGAGATTACCGAAATACAGCACGAGGCGGAAAAGCATCATGGAATCACAGTGTCATAACTGCTCTTCCCATCGCTCGATCAGTGGGCGCTTCGGTCTCTGCACAGGCTTGAGCCTCTGCACCGCGCGCACACCCGTAGTGCGGCTTTGCGCCCCCAATCGCACTGCAAAATGCGCCCCCAATCGCACTGCAAAATGCGCCGCATTGAAGCTATACAATCGGTGCCGCGCATTTGCGCGGCACCTTGCTATCACCACGCCCGGTATTTACTCTTATTGGGGCCGCTGTCGCTTACATGATCCGTGTTCCTTGGTTTATACATGGAAGCGTGATTAGTTCCATCGAATCTCGCTTGGTCTTTCGTAATGTGTACCCGCCTTACAGGACGGTATTTACTAACATTACCGGCGTTTCTTTCAGACCCCGTGGAATTCTGCTCGGTGACATGCTCATAACACGGCGGTATATACTTCGACGCATTGGTTCCGGCATTCAAATGCTGATAACCGGGCAGTGAATCGGCCCTCACGTCCACAGGCTCCTGCACTGGCTCGTAATCAGCTACAATATCGCAGGGGTCGATCGTGTCATCATTACTCCCGTCCTCGGTGATCGCCTGCCCGTATTTGCTGCCCTCCGCAGCGGGCGCATGAGCCGGATCGCCGATCAGATCGCGCGCACCGGTAGGAGAAGTGCCGTCGTGGCACGCACCCAAAAAGACGGCTGCAACCACAATGGAAATCCAAAGTTTTCCGTTCATAAAAACTCCTGACAATTGACTAACACAGAGCGTACTATAAAACTGCTTACAGTATTAATTTTTTCTGCAAGCATGGATAGACACAGAACTGTTGCAGCCACGGAGAACCCATCCCCAAACAACAAAGTGCCAGTAGGCAGCCAGAATTCGGTTCAGAGCCTGAAGGGTAGAACAGCCCGCATCAATAGCAAGTAAGCTACGCAGCCTATCCACCAATAGATATACTCACTTTTCTGATTTTGCTATCGGAAGAACACTGATTTTGGCATCAGACGAACCGCCCTCTGGTGGCACCGAAAACGTGTTTTTCTACACAGCAACAGCGCTTTTTGTATATTGCCCACTCTATTCCCCGTTCTCAACATCTGTACATCTATGCTCAACACATTTCTTTTCGACCTCGACGGCACTCTTACCGATTCGCAGGAAGGCATTGTTAATTGCATCCTCTACGCTCTTCAGGAACTCGATTTCTCCCCGCTTCCCTCGCGTGTGCAGCTCAGCGGCTACATAGGCATGAGCCTGAGCGAATGCTTCAGCATAGTGCTTGGTGCCGACAGCGAACCCCGCGCTTTGCAAGCCGTAGAGCTCTATCGAAAGAGATTTGCAGTGGAGGGAAAATTTGAGAACAAGGTATATGCGGGAATCCCCGAGGCGCTAGCCCGCCTTGGGTCTGGTGAAAACAGACTGTATGTGGCTACATCGAAGCCTGTTGGTTTTGCCCGGGAAATTCTCGATCACTTTGATCTGGCGAAGTACTTCAGCAGTATTTACGGCAGCGAACTCGACGGCAGATTAGAGAACAAGGCCGACCTTATCGCATACGTCATTGAACGGGAACAGCTTACCGCATCAACAACTGTCATGATAGGCGACCGCAGATACGACATTCTCGGCGGCAAGAGCAACAACACCACTACTGCCGGGGTGACATGGGGCTATGGCACCCCTGATGAGCTCAGGCAGGCTGGAGCAGACAGCATACTCAACCGCCCGGAAGAGCTGGCAACACTGCGAACCCCTGCACACCAGGTAGAATAAGCACCGCCGCAGCAGATGTCTTCCCAGCTAGCAGAAACAAGCCCACCGACACAGATGTATGGCAGAGCAATGTGCAGACAAGGCGAATAGCGGACGGGCAACCAACGCGGAGAAATGTGCGATTTCTATGATAAAGTC
>DLHF01000063.1:79665-136869 GCA_002483085.1 Ignavibacteria bacterium UBA7675 | reverse complement strand
ACCTATCGGATGTTCTTTCTTCTTTTTTTTTGCTTAAAACCACGCTCTTTTTTAACTGTCCAAACTGGTGTATTAGCATAGCAACATCCCCAAAGTGAATATAGTACGGCAGCAGTCAGACAAGACCGAACTGGGTGATCGAGTGTACTACTGCGGTGTGCAGTATAGGATACGGAGCAAACAAACAGTTCTCAATAAAATCTCAATGCCCCTCGTTGCGGATAGAGCCAGCAGGGTGATGTAGCGATGTACATACAGCAACGCCCGGGCGGCAAGACCACACGGGCGTTGATTATAAACTGGTGCGGATCGCAGAACATCAGCGCTCTTTCAGCACCATATCGATACACATCACAGCAGCGAGAATCAGGATCCTGATCGAGTCTGTTTTCGCTACCCTGTCGCCAATTTCCAGTATATAGTTGTCAGCCGAAGTAAACAATTCTTTGCCTAATCCCGCCCACTTTTTCGTAACACGTGCCAGCTCCTGCTCATTCTGCAAAAAGGAAAACTCCCAGCTCGTCCACTTGCCTTTGAGCGTGCAAAGTACCCGGTCATCTGGCGATAGCACGTCGAATTTCCCACCGATGCTGAACAGCTTCTGTTTAAAGCGCCCCACCAGTTCATCCTTTTCGTCGAATACTTGTACCGTAGAAAGAAACAACGACACACCACGCTTCACAGTAAGCACTTTATCGCCAGCAGGAGTACGGACCTCAATATGGAACGGCGTCGAAGTTTTGTAGTCGGTAAACCGCAATATTTTAGTAAGGATCCCCAGTTTTTCTTCGCGGCACGTCATGATCATTTCGCCGGAATTCGGGTTGAAAATATCAAAATTGTTGGCGGCTTTAAACATTCCCACATGTTCTTTTACAAAGAACAGATTTTGCTGGAGTATAGAGTTCATAGAGCTTTGATGAAAGTGGATAACGGGCGTAATAGGCTCGCAAATTACTTCCACACCCGGCAACAGACAAGGAGAAAGTAGCGCTTCGGTCTCCGCCCTTGCGTTCGCTCTCCGCACCGCGCGGCACAACCGCTACATGGCAAAACCAGTTCCTTCGCACCTGTGAGAGAGCGCAGAGCTACACCCGCATTCCGAATGCTGCATGGAAAAGGCTCCCTGTTATTGTTTCTTTCTGTTGAAAATACCGCATTGGTTATATACTTTTCACCATATTGATACACGGACTCGAAGCATTCTTTTGCCAGTTTGCAGGTATGTAGGGACATACCTGTGTAGTTTCTTATCTATCAGCGAACTCTGATAAGACTATTTATTCACATACTATTCACGTTCATATGATATCTACTCTTATCCGCTGGAGTTGCGCCCTGCTATGCCTTATAGGGATGTGTGGCGTTATAGTGTATGCACAAGATACGACCGTAGCAGCAGTGCCACCCCAGCCCATCAATACCGGCGCCCAAGTGATCATACGACAAGATACTCTATTCACTATATACGGCGCGCTTGGCCCGTTCAGCCCAGCCGCACGCGCAGAATCCATACGGCAACGGCTTGAAATTATTCTGACAAACAATTCGTTGTCGCCAGACTCCATCCGCGTTCAGGAAGTAAACGGCAGTATCAATGTTCTGCTCGATTCTCTTATCATTATGGCAGTTACCACCGAGGACGCTCTGGTAGCAGACACCACACAAGTGGCCACAGCTCAGCACTATGCCGATATTATGCGTACCAGTCTGGTGGATATGCGTAAGGCTTACAACGCTGATTCGCTGCTTATGAATGGTGGCACCACTCTCGGAATAGTTCTCCTCTCGCTGCTACTGCTATGGCTGATGACCAAGATATTTCCAAAACTGTACAGCCGTATTGAAGCGTTGGACAACCGTATGCCATCCCTGCGCTTTGGCTCTCATACCATTGTAAGCGGCAACCGGCTGAACGACTTCCTTATTCTCCTGCTCAAAGGGGCGCGATTAGTGCTTTCCTTGCTCATTGTCTATTATGGTATCACAACCATTCTCAGCTTGTTCCCGTGGACAAAACACTGGAATGTAGGACCAATTCTGAAGGGTATTCTGCTCGCCGGGCTGCTGACAGTTGCCACCATTGTCCTCTACCGAGGTTTGCACCGGCTGGCGCACTTTCTGCATAGCCAGCTCAGGCGCTATAAGGACACATTCATCAAACCTATCCGCCTCAAAAAAGCAGAGCTGCTGTCGAGCGAGCGTATTGTAGAGTTGTCGCAGTTTTCGTTGCGTATCCTCCGCACATTTTTCGACATTCTTTTCTTTTACTTTTATGTGACAATCCTCTTCAGTCTTTTCGATTTTACGTCGACATGGGCAGGAACGCTCTTTGCATATATCCGAACGCCACTGGAAGCCGTATTGCTGTCGTTTGTCAAGTATCTACCCAACATGTTTGTCATCATCGTTACATGCGTGGTGGCCTATTATCTGATAAAATTCACACATTGGATGTTTCGGCAGATCGAAAACGGCAGTATCGAGTTTCCGCATTTCTACCCCGAATGGGCACGACCTACCTACGGCATAGCACGCCTGCTGATTATCGTATTCTTTGTCATTGTTATTTTCCCGTATCTCCCCGGTTCAAGCTCTCCCGCTTTTCAGAATGTTTCGCTGTTTCTCGGCCTGCTGCTTTCTATTAGTTCAGCATCGGCGGTAGCCAATGCTATTGCTGGCATCGTGCTTACCTATATGCGACCGTTCAGAATAGGCGACCGTGTAAAAATTGCTGATACAGTAGGCGATGTCGTGGAAAAATCAATTCTCGTAACACGTGTCCGCACGATCAAAAACGTAGAAATCACTATTCCCAATGCCATGGTGCTGAACAGCCATATTATTAATTTTAGCATGTCGGCGCAGGAACGAGGACTTATTCTCAACACAAAAATTACGATTGGCTACGATGTAGCATGGCGAACTGTCCACGAATTGCTTATCAGCGCGGCACAAGCAACAACGGGCATTCTGGCCGACCCAAAGCCATTCGTACTGCAAACAGCACTCAATGATTTTTATGTTGAATACGAGATCAACGCCTATACTAATCTGCCCAATGCAATGGCGAAAATCTACTCGGAGCTCCACAGCAACATACAGGATAAATTCAACGAAGGCGGTGTGGAAATCATGTCGCCACACTACTCGGCAATGCGCGATGGAAACCAGACAACAATTCCACAGGATTACCTACCAAAAAGCTACGAAGCCCCCTCGTTCCGGCTGTTTGGCATCAACGTATTCGGAGGAAAAAAAACTGGCCCAGATTATTCCGCCGAGTAGAGGGTATTGCGCTCCTGTCTCCGCCCTCGTGTTCTGTCTCCGCACCGCGCGGCACGAGCCGCCGCGTGGTTGTTCAACCCGAACCGCCCAAAAGTACAACCCGTCCGAATCAATATATTTCCAATGAGGAGCAGGACACTGACACGCGGCGCACACGGAACTTCTGTCACCGTGTTCTTATCTGTATACGTGCGGCGCGGGCGCAGAAGAGTGGACAGCACGCGGCGGCTCGTGCCGCGCGGTGCAAAGACGCAGCATATGAGCGAAGACGGCTGCGTTCACAATAGTACTGTAGACAAACTCACCACTTCCAACAAGTATAAATCAGCTTTCTCCTATAGGCAGATCAGTCTTTGTCCGATAGCTTTTACCCCCGTAAACAGGCTAACTTAGCACACTGGAAAGGTGCTTGTAACACGCTTTTCATTATCGTGGTTTAGTCAGGTGTGGCACCCCATACCTCGCCAATTGAAGAGCCGGACGATTGGGACCGAATCACACTCTACGACAGGGTTATATCAACACCTGTCGGTTTCTTATTTTATTTTTTGAGGATGTATTATGACAACCGGAACAACATTCCGTCTGCGCTCAACCGCCGCGCAAATACTACGGCGAATAGCTCTGCTCGCCTGCTGTTGCACAGGAATCTCTACCGGCGCTCTGGCTCAGGTACAAAATACCAATACCGGCACAAACTCGCTGTTCAGCAACACCACAGGAAGCTACAACTCTGCGTTCGGTTATGAATCATTGTATTCCAATACAACCGGAAACAGCAACTCGGCATTAGGTGCCCAGGCACTCCGCAGCAGTACAACAGGCAACTACAACTCCGCTTTTGGACATTTCTCGCTATTTGCCAACACAACAGGCGACAACAATAGCGCTTATGGCCACAGAACGCTGATCTCGAACTCGACAGGCGATGACAATTGTGCGTTTGGCTATAATGCCCTGCCTGCAAACACAACAGGGCTTAAGAACTGTGCATTTGGCTCGCAGGCACTTATCAGCAGCACTCAAGGCGCAGAAAACGTCGCGGTTGGCTATTACGCATTATTGAGCAATGACACAGGGAATTACAACACGGCTGTTGGTGCACAGTCTCTCCAGCACAATGTTTCAGGCGAATGCAATGTAGCTGTTGGCAGCGGGGCAGGTCCCGGATTGGGCTCCGACAATCTGAGCAACAGCATAGCTATCGGCTGTAATGCCATAGTGTCTGCGGATAATACAACAGTAATTGGCAACTCGTCGATGACAAGCATTGGCGGCTATGCGGGATGGTCGAATCTCTCCGATGGCCGTTTCAAAAACAATGTGAGGGAGAATGTCCCGGGTATTAGCTTTATCAAAAAACTCCGCCCGGTGACATATACCTATAATCTACGGTCATTCGACGCATTCTCCGGACTGGACGACAACACAACAACTCCACGTTATGCCGCTGCTCGCAAAGCCAAGGAATCAATTGTCTACACAGGCTTTATAGCTCAGGAAGTAGAGAAAGCGGCTGAAGAACTGAATTTCAACTTTAGTGGCGTAGACAAACCGAGCAACGACAAAAAGGCTTATGGCTTGCGCTATGCAGAGTTCGTCGTACCCATCGTACAAGCGATCCAGGAACAGCAAGAAACTATCGAAACACAACAGAATGTTATCGAACAACAGAAAAGCGAAATTGCTGCGATCAGACAGCAGCATGGGAGTGAAATATCTGCCCTACAACAGCGCATCGAGCGGCTCGAACGCCTGCTCTTATCGCAGGAAAAAACAGGTGCCGGATCGATAGAAACAGGCGACAACTCCTCGCTCCATGTGTACCCCAACCCGACCGACGGCATGGTAAAAGTATCGCTCAACAACAAAGCACGGCAACTTGTCGCGCTCCAGATCGCCGATGTCAAAGGCACTGTTATTCAAAACCGCACATCATCCGATGCAGCGATCAACACGACCTTCGACCTCGCTGGTTATCCGGCTGGCAACTACATGCTGACTGTCACCCAAGGCTCGCAGACCATGACCAAAGTTATCATCTTCGGCGGCAAATAATCAGCATTATACAACTCTATTCCCATACGGCAGCGGCGTTCCAAGCGGAGCGCCGCTGTTCTATTATTGCCATACACAGGCAGAAATTACAGAAGCAGTCACCACGAGAAAGGCCGTACCACCCGTAGTGGCATTATCGTAAGAACGATGCGCGAACGAGGTCGACCGGCGACAGCGGCGCACCAAGCGCCACAGCGACGCCCGTGCCACAGACATTGTTGCAAATAGCTTCCAGATAACAACAAGCCCCGTACTCCTGTTTGAATACGAATACAGTATTGCTGCACTTATGATTTACTTGACCCAAAACGGAATTAGCTCTTGTCATAGCTATAGATCGGCAATTAGTTCGCGCAACGTTTTATCAGAGAGTCCATCTCTTCTGAAAAAACTATACCCTTTCTTAACGACAATCAGCGTAGGAAAAGCAGCTATTGAGAATGTTTTCCTTGTTTGGGCAGTCAATGGTGCAATCGTATATTTTTTTCCATATACAGTCTGTACGTGATCGGCATTATTTTCAGAAAGCAAAAGAATATCCTGTAGCCGAACACCTTTGCTTACCAGTGCAGAAAGTAGATGCGGTACAATCTCTTTACAGATACTGCATTGTTCATCGACAAAAAAGAGGTACAGAGTGCGGTCTGTACTGTCTATAGCTACTTCTCCCTTTGCCGTAGAGATTCGTACTCCTGTATAGCGGACAGCCTGCTGGCTACTGATTTGGTATTTTACGAATAGCTCAGGAAACACAACATTCCGTGTAGACATGTATTTTCGAGATTTATTAATGCTATCCAATATTTTCTGTCCCGCGCGAAATCTGTGCTCCATTTGCTCAAATCGCCCTGCATAGGCACAGTATTTTTCTGCACTATCTATGCTATTTAGCGATAAATAGTGCACAGCCAGATCTATCGAGGCTCGGTAGATTGTCCCTTCCACCATCATACCCTTCGGCGGATCGAGAACAAGCATTTTTAACTCCCGCTCGGCGCTTGCGGTCTCCCCTTGAGCAAGATAAGCTCTAGCAATACGATGTCTTGTAGAGGCTTTTACACCTTCATAGGGAAACACATCAACAGCCTGTTGCATACCCAAAGCTGGCCAGTCCTTGACATCATTTAAAAAGCCAAGAAACTGTGTACCTGCGTCAACAGCTTCTACATATCTATTTTGCCATATCAGACCATCGAGAATAGCAGAAAACTGTGTAGCATACCTTATAGCGGAGCTTTGTTCTCTGCTTATACGCTGAACGGCCATCGAGAGAAGAGGGCGATAAAGAGTATCAATAGCAATGGTACTGCTGTCAGTTCTTGCAAGTAATTTACCAGACAGGAATAGGTTCTGTGTCCGTATTACAATATCGGCTATATCCTGAAGTAAAGCCCTTTTACCCGAACTCATGGGTACACTGCTGCTGTGCACCGCTCCCACCGTCAGTTCAAATGCTGTAACAGCAGAAAACGGTAAGGGAGCACGGCACAGAGGTTTTATCTGTAGAATTGCCGCCCGTGCTTTATCCCATTTTCCCAGTAGGCTATAAGCGCAGGCACATGCCGATAACCCAACGACCCGATCATTATTACTGAGTGTTGTTTTATGTAGTTCATGTTCCACACTATCCACTTCGCACAGTACAGAATCCTTGTTGAAGCCACTCTTAATTTTCCCTATCCACAACTGGCACCAACGGTCATAAGCATGCGGATATAATTCCGCATCTTTTCGAAAGAGCACAAGCGCCTCATCCAGCGTTTTTGCAGTTGATATCTGGATGGGAAGAGCTCCTTGTACCGGCTCTTCATCCACATAAACTGGAGTCGCATATGTTTCATTAGACATCATGGTGGAGATCGGCGCAATTGAAACCCCAAATCCTGTCAGATCGCTAGGCACAACAAATGTCGTTTCCCACTGTGCAGAATCATGAGGGGATCGTTTCATCGCCATTCGAAAATCCCTCCAGCCTTCGGTATTGCTGGTGGTTCGCAGTGTAGCATACAGCAATGTATCACTTTTGTAGCGCGCATCCTGGTGGCGTTGATTATAGCGTATCACGACTTTTTCCCCGGCCTGAGGGTATAAGGGCTGTATTGAAATAACGTGCTCATCTCCTTCCCACCTCGGATCGATACAACCGGTCACAAGTGCAACACCCAGCAGTAACAGTACAAAATACTTATTAAACATTAGACCACATCCGTTAAGGGTATAATACTAACAGGATTTACACGAGCACTGAATTCGACAGAGCTCTTCTATGCATAATAGTTTTTTTTGAAAATTTCAACCTATTAACACAGACTCTTTAACACAGACTCTGTCTACCTCCTATGGCAGTACACCCATTTATCTTGAAATTGATGAAGACTAGTTATTAAACAGGCTCCCACCCATTCGTGGGAGCCTGTGGCACACACCATCAATTTGATATAAGAACATCAATTGTACTAGGTGTAATAGTATGAGGTAGAGTAATTCCCATGGCACTTGCAGCAGAGACCATATTCGAATGTCCTACTGCTGGTGTGTAAGGACCGCCTGATGGCACTCCGCCTGATATCACGAGATTGCGTACTTGCCAGTCAAATTTATTGCAGCCCGTCCCAGCCTGGACACACCAAAAGTCGCTGGAACCAGTGCCATATTCAGGCATGCCAATATAGTCGGCCTTGCCCCAAGCCCCACTGCCCTGAGGTGCATAAGTTACAGTGGCTGCATAAGCTAGTGCGAGTGCAGATAGACCCATTATGGCAATGGCGGATAGGGATTTCACAAACGATTTCATAGAATGATTCCAATACACGTGGTTAAAAGTGATTTTTATTTCTACCCTCCAGCCTTTCATATTTAGAACAACAGCCTTTAATGCGAAAGGTTCATCAAAATACTGTTATTTTCAATACAGGAAGCATAGATCACAAAAGACAACGACTCAAATTAATGTATATTTACACTCTGAAATAGATGGGAACCCTCAATTCTCTGACATCAAAAGTAAGACCTACAGGGGCATAGCACTGCTATTTCTTTTTCCATTTATTCACTCTCCACACTATAATCTCCCACAACTTCTCATAGGGAATAACTTCCAACCCCTCCATTGTCCTACACCTCCCCTCCTTGTCTGAAACGAGTTGACTATAGTACTTTTGCAACCTCTTTTCCGCTTTTTTGAGATTGAATTCTGAATCTATAAGAATAAAAAGCATTTTTAAAAAGGCATTGCTGCGGGCATAATGCGTATTTTTTAGATGAACATTGGCATACTGGCGCAATGGCTCTAATCTCGTAGATCCTCCATCAAGTCCTGACTCTTCGAGAATAAAGAGCGTCTGGAGAATATACAGGACAATATTCATACCCTTCTTGTCTTTTGACGATACCGATAAGTCGTTCAAATATTCATACCATTCAGAACCGAGATGAATACGGTCCTCTAAATGTCTGGGAATAGAAGCCAACTCGATTCTCACTACATACGCCAGAAATGTCCGATATACATGCCATTTTTCCTGCTGTAAAGGAGAGAAGCTTATAAAACCCCGGTGATTTACTACCTCTACAAATACATTGGCAGCTTCCTCGTACTTTCCGGTGTGCATAGCTACAAGGAAACGATTGCTCATAAATAACCCCCAGTTCCCGCTTCCTGCTACAAAGTATGAACTGTACTTTGATAGTAATTCTTCAGCAGTTCCGTAGTTCCTCTCGTGGATGCTACAGAGTATCGCCAAACCAGCAAATTCGCCCAATCGCGGTCGACTGCTGAAATGGGGATTTATGGTGAGATACTCTTCTGCCTGCTGGCAAAAAGCAAAGGCTCGTATGTAATCGCGAGCTGCCATGTTGAAGTAAATACCTGCGCGGAAATAATTGAGTGTAGTAGTAAAGGTTGCAGCATTGCTCCAGCATTCCCGTATGTGCTGGACAAGTTCTCTCATTTGGTCAATATAATCCGGTTTGTCAGAAACTGTCTTTCCATAGATCAGCATGAACTGATCCATAAGTTCGTTAGACAGGATTTCTGCATCATTTTGCCTTCTATACTCTTTTAGCTGTAGGTTATAGCTCTCATAGCCTTTTGCATTTCCACACTTCGCTTCATAATCGCGCAAAATCTTCAGACTGTGCCTGGCACAGTCGGTCAGGTGAAAATGGAGGGCTTTCGCTAATAGCTCAGTAGCCAGTGATGTGGCAGCTTTCCAGGCACCATTTGTGACAAGGATTCGGGCTTGCGCGATTCCCTTTGTACATTCATAAACAGCGACTTGGTATTCAGTCTGCTCGGCAGCCTTCATGTCAAAGAGAAACAAGGCATGAAACAACTGCTTTCGCAATCTGGATTTGAGTTGCTGGTATCTTATATCTGACTTATCAGTATGGTAAATGGCAAAAGCTGCGCTATTGTCGTCGGTATACGTCCCGTCCCTAATTCCTTTATATAACTGGTAGCGCTTCTCTTGTTCTTTGATTATTTTATCGCTAAAGACATCAGCCTCACGTACCTTTTTCTGTACCAAAACCCGTACTATTTCAATTAGCACCTGCATAGTGATGAGCACTTGTAGTAAGTAAATCGCGGTTTTCTTTAAAATAACCAATGTCAGCATTGGCACCAACCCCATCTGTATTCCCCTTCCGATTTTCCATAAGTTTCAGATGAACTCCACTATGTTCTACTACACTGATCTTACCCATGAACAACTTCATCATGCTCATTGCCATGTTGCTTTCTCTGTGTGTAATCGATCCCCACCAGGGCTACTGGACAGCTACAGTCAAACATCTCGAAACAGTACACTATTCTGAGCTTAACAGCATTAAAAGCAATCCGGCAGTCTACCAGTCAGTCTACAATAATTTTTACGGACAGGCTCAAGTAGTCGATATCTATGATTTGGAAGAAAATCCATAGCAGAGCAAGCAGTATTCTATAAACACACAGCCCCGTACTCCTTTCGGAATACGGGGCCGCGTACATAGGTCATAAGGACAGGGGAGGCTGGAAATTATTCCACCCCCAGCGTTTCGTTTTTCATACGTGAGTCATCAGCCATCTGCTCTTTGTACTCTATCATTCGTGCACGCAGAGTGGAGTTGTTCACTCCGAGAATTTGCACAGCGAGCAGCCCGGCGTTTTTGCCTCCGCCAATGGCCACCGTAGCCACAGGAACACCTGCGGGCATTTGCACAATAGAGTACAGCGAGTCGATACCATTCAGCACGCGGCTCTGCACTGGCACGCCAATCACCGGCAGCGGCGAGTGCGACGCAATCATGCCCGGAAGATGGGCCGCCCCACCAGCTCCGGCGATAATTACTCGAATACCGCGCTCGTGTGCCGTGCGGCCATAGTCGGCCATATCATTCGGTGTCCTGTGCGCCGAGATCACACGTATTTCGTAGGGCACATCAAACACCCTGCACACTTCCGCAGCTTCTTTCATAGTGGGGAAGTCGGAATCGCTTCCCATAATAATGCCGACTACCGGCTGTTCATGCTGTTGCATCATAAGGCACCTTATGTACTTGCCCTTTTTTTGATAATCGCGAGTAGGTTGTCGCGCCCGGCATTGGTACGAGAGGAGTAGGGCAGCACTTCTGCACAGAAGCTACAGTACTGTAAGACTTCTTCTATTTGCTGCTTGCGCTCCTGCACTTGCTGCGGCCCGATCTTGTCGGTTTTTGTCATAATAACAACGAACGAGCGGCTATGCCGTTCGAGGTGCTCCATCATCGCCAGATCGAGCGCCGAGGGGTCGTGTCTGCTATCAACAAGCTGGCACACCAATCGCAGTTGTTCGCGTTCAAACAGATAGGACTCGGCGAACTTCTGCCATACTTCACGTTCTTCGCGCGACACTTGTGCATAGCCAAAGCCCGGCAAATCGACAAACATCCACTTATCATTTACCAGAAAGAAATTGATTTGGCGTGTTTTCCCGGGTGTAGAGCTCACTAAAGCCAACTGCTTACGCCGAACTAAGCTATTGAGTAGCGACGATTTACCGACATTTGAACGGCCTATAAAAGCCACTTCGGGATAGTCCGACGCAGGAAGATGCTCCTTTGCAGCCGCACCCCGAATAAATTCAGCCTGTAGTATTTCCATCCCCGCCCTTCAAAAGCAAAACGCCGAGAGAAGTCCCGGCGCTTTTACATTCACATATATAATCCTCAAGGAGCGACTATCGCTTACCCTTTGGTTTCGTCCTGACCTTCGCTGTCCTGAGCAGGTTGCTCGCCATCTGCGGGAGCATCTGTTGTTTCAGATGTTTCAGCGGCGGGAGCAACAGCAGGAACTTCAGCTATTTCTTCGCTGTGCGAGGTAGCTTCATCAATGGAAGTCATTGCAGCTACAACGCTTTCTTCAAGGGCGTCCTGCACGGTAGGCTGTGCGGGCTTCTGCGCTACTGCAGGCTGGGCTGCGCGCTGTGGGCGCTGCCTTCTGGTGCGCGAGAGCGATGTTGCTCCGTCCTGTTCTGCATAGAAGTCTACAAGCTCGATTACAGCAGTACGCGAACCGTCGCCACGGCGCTGGCCGAGTTTGATAATGCGTGTATAGCCACCCGGACGGTTTTCCACCACCGGTGCGATTTCGTCGAACAGTTCCTGAAGAACGGCTTTACGACGAATGATACGGCCTACAACACGGCGGGCGTGAACATCCATCTTCTGGCCGGTCGGAAGCTGGCCACTGCGCTCGCGTACATAAGCGTTTTTAGCGCGTGTGATAATCTGCTCTACAAAAGGACGAAGTTCTTTTGCCTTTGCTTCCGTCGTCTGGAGGCGTTTGTGTTCCAGAAGAGAAGTCGCCAGGTTCATCAGCAACGCCTTGCGATGACTGCTTGTACGCTTCAGTTTACGACCGGAATATAAGTGTCTCATAGTGTTCTCAAGCTGAGAAAGTTAAGGGAATCAATCATCAATCTATCGAATCCGAATCCTACTGCTCGGACATGATTTTCATATCTTCTTCGCTCAGATATTTTTCCACGTCCATGCCGAATTGCAAACCGAACTGGTTGACAATATCGGTGAGTTCCGCAAGCGATTTGCGACCAAAATTGCGGAATTTCAGCATATCGGATTCCTGACGGCGCACGAGGTCGGCAATATTACGAATATTGGCGGCCTTCAGACAATTGTGCGAACGCACGGAGAGTTCCAGATCGTCTACGGGAGTCATAAGAATACGGCGTACACGTGCTACTTCGGCTTCTTTAGCTTCGTCTTCAGTTTCCTGTTGCTCTTCTGTTTCGAAGCTGATAAAGAGCTGAATATGCTCGCGCAGAATCTTTGCAGCGTGCTGCATGGCTTCCTCGGCGGTAATAGTACCGTCGGTATCCACATTAATAGTCAGACGCTCGTAGTCGGTTTTCTGGCCTACACGGTGGGGTTCTACCGTGAAGGAGGTATTTTTAATCGGCGTAAAGATAGAGTCAATCGGAATAGTACCAACCGGGAAATCCGGGTTGCGGTTCTCATCGGCAGGTACATAGCCTTTACCACGGCCTACAATGAGTTCAATCTCAATATCGGCATCGGGAGCAAGCGTAGCGATATGATGATCGGGATTGAGAATCTCGATCTGATCGCTGGCCGACTGGATGTCTTTAGCCGCAAACTCATAGGGACCTTTCAGACGAAAAGCCACGCGATTGGCGCGTTTGTCTAGCAGACGCAGGCGTACACCTTTGAGGTTGAGAATAATCTCCGACATATCCTCGGCAACACCGGGGATTGTCTGGAATTCGTGGAGAACACCGCTGATATTAACGGCTACAATTGCCGCTCCGGGAATAGACGACAACAGAACACGACGGAACGCATTGCCGATAGTGACACCGTATCCCTCTTCGAGCGGTTGCAGAATAAACACCCCTTTGTTCGATGATGACGCCTCGTGCACCTGCACTCTTTCGGGCATTTGCATTGAAATACTCATACGGATTTTTTCTCTCGTAATTAGGTAACTGATGTTATTATCCCGCACCGACGGGCTATAGTAGCCTCTACTCTACACCGGCTGTAGCCAAAAAGGCAGAACCGTTGCAGAGCGCTGTTCTTCATCTATCGGCCCTTCTGCGATGCCAAAGCATCGATTCAGGTGCCTGGGGATTACACTCTGCGGCGCTTGGGAGGACGGCAACCGTTATGGGGAATCGGCGTGCGATCCATGATCGAATTTACTTCCAAACCTGCTTGCGCCATGGCACGGATAGCTGCTTCGCGTCCGGAACCCGGTCCTTTTACAAAGACTTCAACCTTGCGCAGCCCCATATCGTAAGCTTCGCGTGCAGCGCCTTCGGCAGAAACCTGGGCAGCATAAGGTGTGTTCTTTTTAGAACCACGGAATCCGTTGCGGCCAGCAGATGACCACGACAGCGTATTGCCGTAAATATCGGTTATCGTTACTTGTACATTGTTAAACGTAGCGCGAACAAATGCTTTGCCGTTGACATCGGAAACAGTTTTCTTTTTCGCGCGCTTGGAGTATGTCTTAGCCATGAGTATGTTGGATTACCGTTGGGGTATCTGTAGAAAGAAAAGAAGGACAACCAAAGAACCAAATGCTGCCTAAGCCGATTATTTACGAGCGGCTTTCTTCTTGCCGGCAACTGTCTTACGACGGCCTTTGCGTGTCCGCGAGTTTGTACGGGTGCGCTGACCACGTGCGGGCAAACCACGGCGATGGCGCAAACCGCGATAGCTACCAATATCCATCAGACGCTTGATATTCATCTGTACTTCACCGCGCAATTGACCTTCAACGCGGTATTCCTGGATAATCTGGCGGAGGCGCGCTACTTCGTCATCGTTCAGTTCTGCTATGCGCTTGTTGAAATCGACATCTGCTTTCGTGAGGATTTCCTCAGACCGCGTGCTGCCGATACCGTAGATATAGGTAAGTCCAATGACCGCCCGTTTGTTCTTGGGAAGGTCGATACCTGCTATACGTGCCAATGTATGTATCTCCTGTTAAGTATGGAATCAACCTTGACGTTGCTTGTGACGGGGGTTCTTTTTGTTAATAATATACACGCGGCCTTTGCGGCGAACGATTTTATCGTCCGGGCTTCTTTTCTTTACAGATGCTGTTACTTTCATGATCGTTCCTCGGTATATCGAAAAGTATATAAGTTCTATTTGTATCGGTACACCACTCTGCCTTTGGAGAGATCGTAAGGAGAGAGCTCTACTGTTACCCGGTCGCCCTGGATAATTCTGATAAAGTTCATTCTCATCTTCCCGGAAACATGCGCCAGTACTTTATGCCCATTTTCAAGCTTTACGAGAAACTGTGCATTGGGAAGAGTCTCTTCCACTACTCCGTCTACTTTTATCAGATCCTGTTTTGCCATAAACTCCCGTAATTAAGGCAGAGTTAGAATAAGAGGCTTTGCGTCCTGCACGATCACCGTGTGCTCAAAGTGAGCCGACGGCCTGCCGTCCGCTGTCTTTACAGTCCATCTGTCGGCGTCCGTTTTCACCCTGAAGCTTCCGGCATTAACCATCGGTTCGATGGCAAGCCCTTGCCCCGCTCTCAGCTTTACATTTGGATACTGACTCCGATGTAGCAGCGGCGGGATGAAGTTGGGTATCGGAGGCTCGTCGTGAAGCCGTTTGCCGATGCCGTGCCCTACCAGATCGCGGACTACCGAAAAGTTGTTCTTTTCTACATGGCTTTGAACAGCGCCAGAGATTTGATACACTTTATTACCGGCTACCGCCTGCTCGACACCGAGCATCAGCGCTTCCTGGGTTACTTTGAGAAGGAGCTGTTTTTCTTCGCTGATCGCACCTACCGGAAAGGTAAAGGCACTGTCGCCGAAGTAATCATTCTTTTTTACACCGCAGTCGATGGAGACAATATCTCCCTCTACAAGCTTTCTGCCACCCGGCAATCCGTGTACAACCTCGTCGTTGACCGATATGCAAAGGCTGTACTGATACACAAGACCGCCCACTTTGTAGCCCTTGAACGCGGGTTCGCCGCCTTTAGAACGGATATAGTCTTCCGCTATTTTATCGAGCTCCAGTGTCGTGATGCCAGGTGCAACATATTTACCAGCAAGTTGCAGAGTGTCGGCCACGATCCTGCACGCATCTTCCATGGCGCTGATCGCAGTACCTTCCATCTTAAAATCCTCCGGTAGCTCCACTCGCTCCGACGCGACCGCGCATCTTGCCGCTCTTCATAAAGCCATCATAGTGGCGCATGAGCAGGTAGGATTCGATTTGCTGGAGTGTATCGAGTGCAACGCCGATGATAATCAGCAGGCTGGTGCCGCCAAAGAATGAAGCGAAGAGCGAGGTAATGCCAAGCACATTCGAGACAAACACTGGCAGAATTGCGACTACAGCCAAGAAGATAGAACCCGGCAGCGTAATGCGCGTGAGAATTCCATCAATGTATTCAGCGGTCTGCTTACCGGGGCGTACACCGGGAATAAAACCACTTTGCTTCTTCATGTTGTCGGCTACATCCCGCGGGTTAAACGCGATAGCTGTGTAGAAGTACGTGAAGAAGATAATAATGATCGAGTAGAAAAATGCGTAAAAGAACGAACGGTCGCTGAACAGATGCGAAAGCGATGTTGCCCATGCGGCTTCGGGGAAAAACGACAGGATTGTGTTAGGCACAAACATAATCGACTGAGCGAAAATGATGGGCATTACACCTGCTGTCACCAAACGAAGCGGAATGTATTGCGTAGTACCGCCATATACTTTGCGGCCAACAACACGCTTTGCGTACTGCACCGGAATCTTGCGAATACCTTGTTGTACAAGGACTACGGCTGCAATAATTCCCACAAGAACAACGAAAATAATAGCGAGCACAACCCAAGGACGTTCGCCGCTCATAGCAAGCTGTCCTTCCTGCCAAATGGCGGTGGGAAGTTGTGCAATAATACCAATGAAAATAATCAGCGAAATACCATTGCCTATACCGCGTTCTGTAATCTGTTCGCCAAGCCACATCAGGAACATCGTGCCCGATGTAAGCAGAAGAATGGCAGTAAATGTAAAGATAAATCCTGCTTCGGGAACAACACCAAGGCCGTTCGGACCCTGCATGTTAGCAATTTTAATACTTACACCCCATGCTTGAAGCATGGCGATAAATACCGTTCCCATACGTGTCCACTGGTTCAATCTGCGCCTTCCCTCATCGCCTTCTCTCTGCATTTTCTGCACTTCAGGTATGACCACACCGGCAAGCTGCAAAATAATAGAAGCGGAGATATACGGCATAATGCCGAGCGCAAAAATCGCTGCATTGGAGAACGCTCCACCAACGAACATATCGAATAGTCCGAACAGCGTATTGTTGTCCATTGAGCCGGCAGCGGCTTCAAGTGCCGCGACGTTCACACCGGGCAAAGTGATATGTGCACCGATGCGAACAACAACAAGAACGAGGAGCGTGAAGAGAATTCTCTGCTTCAGTTCCTCAATCTTGAAGATATTTTTGAGGGTATTGACAAGATTAGCCATGGATGGTTACGGTGCCTCCAGCAGACTCGATTTTTTCTTTTGCTGATTGGGAGAATTTATGAGCCGTAATGTGCAGCTTTACAGACAGGTCTCCATTGCCGAGCACCTTCACCGGCAGGGTACGCTTGCTGATCACACCCAGATCGTACAGCCCGTCGAAATCTACAGAGCTGCCCTCAATCTTACCTTCATCGGCAAGACGCTGAAGTGTTGCAAGGTTAACAACCTGATATTCAACACGTCCGCGATTTTTAAAACCGAATTTCGGTATACGGCGATGCAGCGGCATCTGGCCACCTTCAAAACCGAGCTTGGTTTTGTAGCCTGTACGCGACTGGGCACCTTTATGGCCCTTTGTCGACGTACCACCGTGTCCGGAACCCTGACCGCGACCAATGCGTTTTCTTTTCTTGCGCGCACCCTCGGCGGGTTTGAGATTTCCAATATGTTTCATGGCTGTAGTCCTGATTAGATTTCTTCGACTTTGACAAGATGTTTAACCACGTTGATCATTCCCAGCGTCTGAGGGTTGCTGGGAAGAATAGCAACATAATTGGGACGACCAAGACCCATCGCCTTGATGGTGCGCTTCTGATTTTCCTTGCACTTAATAACGCTCTTGATCTGCGTAATTCTTAACTGTGCCATTGTTCTACCTGTGTATCTTGATGGATTTTCTACAATCTGTTGTCGGGCGCTTTTGCGGGCATGAAGCCCGCGCACCTTTTAGCCCTGTAGCACTTTGCGGACGTCGAGACCACGGCGTTGAGCCACCGATTCGGCGTTTTCCAGCATCTCAAGTGCGGCAAACGTTGCCTTTACGGTATTATGCGGGTTCGACGAGCCAAGGCTTTTCGTCAATACATCCTGCACGCCAGCCATTTCAAGCACGGCACGCACACCGCCACCAGCAATCACACCAGTACCGGGTGTTGCAGGCTTCAGCAGCACTTTGCCAGCGCCGAATTTGCCGAGAACTTCATGCGGAATTGTGTGTTCCTGCAGATTGACTCTGATCACATTTTTGCGCGCGGCATCGGTAGCCTTGCTGATGGCGTCGGTTACTTCATTCGCCTTGCCAAGGCCGTAGCCTACATGGCCCCTGCCGTCACCGACCACAACGATGGCACTAAAGCTGAAGCGGCGACCGCCTTTTACAACTTTGGCGGTACGGCCTACGTTGACGAGTTTTTCTTTAAGTTCTAAATCCGAAACTTTATACTTTGCCACAGGTAGTTCCTCGATGAAATGGAAATTAGAAAGATAATCCTGCTTCGCGGGCCGCATCTGCCAGGGCTTTTACACGGCCGTGATACAGATAGCCGTTGCGGTCGAACACAACTGTGCTGACATTAGCTACAGCAGCACGTTGTGCCAGAAGCGTTCCAACGAGTTTGCTCCTCCCGATTTTTCCCTCCGCCGAGGCAAGACCACCGGCGAGTTCCTTATCAAGGGTGGAAGCAGAGACGACCGTGCGGTTCTGCGTGTCGTCGATTATCTGTGCATAGATATGATTCAGGCTGCGAAAAATCGTCAGGCGATACCGTTCCGGCGTACCGAAAATGTTTTTGCGAATACCGCGCTTACGACGCGCCCTGCGCTCGTTTTTCTGTTCAATTCTGTTCATGGTCGGTAGCTTGTTTTCGATTATTTAGAACCAGATTTTCCTGCTTTTCTACGGATCTGCTCGCCTTCATAGCGAATCCCCTTGCCTTTATAGGGCTCGGGCGGGCGAACGCGACGAATTTTGGCAGCTATTTCGCCTACAAGCTGCTTGTCGATCCCCGAAATAGAGAAGGCTGTCGGAGATGAAACTGCAAATGTAATACCGGCGGGCGGAATAAACAAAATGGGGTGCGAGTAGCCTACTGTAAGCAGCAGACTTTGCCCGCGCAACTCGGCCCTGTAGCCGACACCTTCGATTTGCAGGTTTTTCATAAAGCCCTGGGTTACACCCTGGACCATCGACGCTGTAAGCGCGCGCGCCAGGCCATGCAGTGCACGAACGTGCTTTTCATCGCTGCTGCGGCTGAACGTCAGCGTGCCGTCGTTCATCTCATAGGAGATTGCTTCGGGGATATCCCATTCGAGCTGTCCTTTCGGACCTTTGACCGTAACATGGGCGTTGTCGAAAGCAACCTGGACACCCTGTGGGATGGTCAGTAGTTTTTTGCCTATACGAGACACAGGAACACTCCTTTAATTGCGAAATTTTTACCAAATGGTGCAGATTACTTCACCACCGACATTGTATCGACGGGCGTCCTTGTCGGTCATCACGCCCTTAGACGTAGAGACAATGGCAATACCGAGCCCGTTATAGACGCGGGGCAATGCGTCCACCGCTGCATATCTCCGGATACCAGGACGGCTAATCCGCTTGATTTCCGTGAACGCAGGACGTCCTTCGTGGTAGCGGAGCGCTACCTGTAAAACACCCTGTTTGTTGTCCGCGATGCGCTCAAAATCCGCGATGTAGCCCTGCTCTTTGAGAATGCCGGCAATCGCAAGTTTTTCGTTGGAACACGGCACATCCATACGCTTGTGACGAGCCTTTGCGGCATTGCGCAAACGGGTCAGAAAGTCTGCTATGGGATCGCTCATACGAAATTTCTCGTTTACAGTGATTGAAAGTACAGTTTACCAGCTTGCCTTGCGAATGCCGGGAATTTTACCCTGGAGAGCCAACTGGCGAAAAACGTTCCGGCAAAGACCAAACTTGCGGTACACGCCGCGACCGCGACCGGTCAAGTTGCAGCGATTGCGTACACGCGAAGGCGAACTGTTGCGCGGCAGCTTCTGCAGAGCTTCATAGTCGCCGGCTTCTTTCAAAGCGGCACGCTTTTCAGCGTATTTCTCCGCCATGCGAATTCTTTTCAGGTTGCGGGCTACAACACTTTTCTTAGCCATGATGTCTACCTTCTTTATTGAGCTTGTTCATTTTTTCTAAAGGGGAATCCAAATTCCTTCAGCAGCGCATACGCTTCTTCGTCACTCTTTGCGGAAGTGACAAAGGTAATGTCCATCCCTGTAATGCGGTTCACCTTGTCTACGTCGATCTCAGGGAAAATAATCTGTTCCTTGATACCGATAGTGTAGTTGCCACGACCATCGAACGACTTATCGGGAAATCCACGAAAGTCGCGAATACGAGGCGAGGCAATATTGATAAAACGATCCAAGAATTCGTACATGCGCGCTCTGCGCAGAGTTACACGGGCGCCGATAGGCATGCCTTCGCGCAACTTGAAGTTGGAGATGGATTTTTTCGCCCGCGTGACAACAGGACGCTGGCCGACGATCAGCTCCAGTTCGTTCAGCGCCGCCTGCAGGATCTTGGCGTCGCCCACTGCTTGGCCGGCACCGATGTTAATGGCGATCTTCTCGATGCGGGGCACCTGCATCGCCGATTTGTACTCGAACTTTTTGACGAGAGCCGGAACAACCTGTTCACGGTAGAATGCCGACAAGCGCGGAGCAGGTGCTACGGCACCCTCTTTAGCACGCGGCCCTTCCATTGCAAATTCGATTTTTTTCGCTGTTGTCTTTGCCATAAAGCGTTCTTCTGCAAGGTCTCTGATTAATTAAAATTGTTCGCCAGTTGTACGGGCCACACGTACACGTTTGGCCTTGCCGCCGTCCTGGACTTCTTTCGATCCCACTCGCGTTGTTTTTCCACTGCTGTCTAAAAGCATCACATTGGAGTAGTGGATCGGCATTTCCAGTTTGGCAATACGGCCTTCCGGATGCGCCTGCGTGGGCCGCATGTGACGCGAACGGATATTAATACCTTCGACAACCAGACGCATCTTTTCCGGGTCTACCGAAAGTACACGCCCTGTGTTGTTATCTTTGGTTCTGTCGGCGCCGGCAATTACCCGAACTATGTCGCCTTTTTTGATCTTGAGCTTTTTCATTGCGCTATCCTTTAGATTACCTCGGGAGCGAGAGAAACAATTTTCATAAAGTTCTTGTCGCGCAGTTCGCGGGCAACCGGCCCGAAGATACGCGTTCCGCGCGGCTCGCCCTGATTGTTCAGAAGCACAACGGCGTTTTCGTCAAAACGAATGAACGAACCATCTCTGCGGCGGATCTCTTTTTTCGTGCGTACAATAACGGCTCTGGATTTATCGCCCTTTTTTACACCGGCATTCGGGATAGCGTCTTTAACGCTCACGATGATAATGTCGCCTACGCCTGCATAGCGGCGGTCGTGCCCGCCAAGAACGCGGATGCAACGTACTCTGCGTGCGCCGGAATTATCGGCGACCACGAGATTAGATTCTTCCTGTATCATGAGGATCTCCTTACTTGGCCCGTTCGATAATTTCCACCAGGCGCCAGCGTTTGCGCGCGCTCAAGGGGCGTGTTTCCATGATCTTGACGGTGTCGCCGATATTACAACTGTTATCAGCGTCGTGCGCCATGAACTTTGTCGTCTTTTTAAAGTATTTTTTATAGATGGGATGCGCCACCTGACGTTCGACCGCCACGACAATTGTTTTGTCCATCTTGTTACTGGTCACTCTGCCAACCTTGGTTTTGCGGCGTCCGCGTACCTCGGCCAGCTCGGCGGCGTTCTCTGTTATATTCTGGATGTTTTCCATAGTCGTAGCACCTATTTCGAAGAGGTTTCGCGCCCGCGTTCGAGTTCGCGCTGGCGAATGATTGTTTTAATCCGGGCTATGTCTCTGCGCATTGTCGAGAGGTAAGCAGAGTTCTGCAACTCGCCGAGCGCATGCTGGAACCGCAGGTTGCCAATTGTTTCTTCGGCATCAAGCAGTGTGCGCTTCAGTTCCTCATCAGGTAAACTGCGCAGGTCTTCAGGCTTGCGACCTTTCATAACATTATCCTTCGTAATCTACACGTGTAACAACTTTTGTCTTGATCGGCAGCTTGTGCGAAGCCAGGCGCAGGGCTTCCAAAGCCTTCTCGCGCGTTACGCCGTCTACCTCGAACATAATACGTCCGGGTCTGATTACTGCCACCCAGAATTCCGGGCTACCTTTACCGCTACCCTGGCGTGTTTCAGCAGGCTTTTTGGTAACTGATTTGTCGGGAAATATACGGATCCACACTTTACCATCGCGGCGCAAGTAGCGGTTGATAGCGATACGTGCCGCTTCAATCTGCCGGTTGGTAATCCATGCCGGCTCCAGCGCTTTCAGGGCAAACGAACCGAACGATACGGTCGAACCGCGATACGCTTTACCACGGCGCCGTCCGCGCTGCGGTTTGCGATACTTAACTCTTTTTGGGAGTAACATGACTGTCCTCTATCTTCGATTACTTATTTTTACTGGGTTTTTCCTGATTCAACGCCGGCGTGCCGATAATTTCGCCGAGGCAGATCCACACTTTCACACCGATAGCGCCGTAAATCGTCTGCGCTGTTGCTGTGCCATAGTCTATATTGGCACGGAGCGTGTGCAGAGGTACACGACCTTCTTTGTACTGCTCAGTACGGGACATATCGGCACCTCCAAGGCGGCCAGCCATCATAAGGCGGACTCCCTCGGCTCCCATACGCATGGTTGCGCTGAGCGCCTGCTTCATGGCGCGGCGAAACGATACGCGGCCTTCAATCTGCTGCGCAATGGTTTCGGCAACCAGTTGTGCATCGAGTTCCGGACGCTTGATCTCGCTGATGAGGATCTTTACATCTTTGGATGTAAGCTTTTTGAGCTCTTCCTCAAGCTGAGCGATTTCTTTACCCGAGCGACCGATCACTACACCAGGACGCGATGTGTGAATGGTAAGGCGAATTTGTTTCGGTGTGCGCTCGATCACGACACGGGATACTCCGGCATTTTTCAGACGGCTCTGAAGATAGGAGCGAACCATCATATCTTCCGACAACTTCGCCGAAAAATTTCTTTCCTCAAACCAGTTCGCATCCCACGGGCGGATAATGCCGAGGCGAAGACCGATAGGATTAGTTTTCTGTCCCAAAGTACCGTACTCCTGAAAATTAATTTTTAGTGGAAACCACGATTGTTACATGATTCATGCGCTTGCGTATGCGGTAGGCGCGTCCCATCGGTGCAGGCGATATGCGCTTGAGCATAGGGCCCTGGTTTACGAAGGCCTCACTCACAAACACTTCGCGTCGGTCCATACGCGCTTCGCCGCTGTTCATCTTATTCTCAAGGTTAGCTACTGCCGATTTTAATACATCAGCGGCTTCCTTGGCAGCGTGCTTTGGCTGAAAGCGCAGCAGCGCTAGTGCCTCGTCGGCATTTCTGCCGCGAATCATGTCGATCAGCAAACGCATTTTGCGTGCCGAACCTCGCAGGTATCTTTTGGTTGCTCGTGCTTGCATTCCTTGTGTCTCCGGTTAAAAAGTTGCGTTATTTCCTGTTGCCCGAATGACCGCGGAATGTCCGCGTAGGAGCAAACTCACCTAATTTATGCCCTACCATGTTCTCTGTGACATAGACCGGAATAAACTTGTTGCCGTTGTGTACCGCAAAGGTATGGCCGACAAATTCCGGAGAAATCATCGAAGCGCGCGACCAAGTCTTTACGACTTTTTTCAGGCCTGCGGCATTGAGTGCATCTACCTTCTTCTGAAGTTTGATGCTGATAAAGGGTCCTTTTTTAAGAGATCGTGCCATAGTTGTATTTGCTGTTACTTGGTTCGACGGCGAACAATGTATTTATCCGAGGGTTTACGTTTATGCCGGGTTTTCAGGCCTTTGGCAAGCTGTCCCCACGGCGAGCGCGGATGCTGGCGTCCACCGCCGGACTTCGAACGACCCTCGCCACCGCCCATCGGGTGGTCAACAGGGTTCATTGCCATACCGCGTGTTTGCGGGCGAACACCAAACCAGCGCATACGGCCAGCTTTACCATAAGAAAGGTTCTCGTGATCCGAGTTACCTACTGTGCCAAGTGTGGCCAGGCAGCGAAGATTAATCAGGCGAACTTCGCCAGAAGGCAGCTTCACCTGCGCATATTTTTCGTCGCGTGCTACAACCTGTGCCGATACACCAGCGCTGCGAGCGAGCTGGCCGCCCTTGCCGGGTTTCAGTTCCACGTTGTGGACAAATGATCCAAGTGGAACCCTGGACAGAGGCATAGCATTGCCGTCGCGAATGTCGGCTTCCGGACCCGACTGCAGCGTGTCTCCTACTTTCACCTTGTCAGGTGCAAGGATGTAGCGCAGTTCGCCGTCGTCGTAGCGCAACAGCGCTATACGGCAGGTGCGGTTCGGATCGTATTCGATAGCTTCAACGCGTGCGTTGACTCCGAATTTTTCGCGTCGGAAATCGACAATGCGGTAACGGCGCTTATGGCCACCGCCGCGATGCCGCGACGTGATCCTGCCAGTATTGTTGCGGCCGCCGGATTTTTTCAGCGGGGAAAGCAGCGATTTTTCGGGTTCGGACTTCGTGATAGTCTCAAATTCGCTGACCGAATAGAATCGCGTTCCCGGCGTTATCGGCTTGAGTTTGCGAAGTGCCATGATGCTTTATCTCTCAATTATTCGTTGGTACCAGTCTCAAGAATATCAATGGTTTGTCCGGGCTGAAGCGTTACGTAGGCTTTTTTGCGCAGAGCGGTCTTGCCCTGAAAGATGCCTTTGCGCGTCATTTGCGACTTGGGTTTGCCTTTCACACGCACAGTGCGAACGCTTTTTACCGCGACATCGAAGCGGCTTTCTACTGCCTGCTTAATCTGAATCTTATTAGCGCGCGGGTCAACTTCAAAAACGTAGTGTCCAGCTTCGCGAAGATTCATCGCCTTTTCTGTCAAGAGCGGACGCTTGAGTATCTGTATCATAAAGATTATTTTCCGAACGTGTTGATGATAACATCAACTGCGCTTTTGTGAATCAAAATCTTCTTATGGTTCAAAATGTCATAGGTCGACACTTTGTCGGCAACGGCTGTCGTGCAGTTGGCGATATTGCGGCTCGACAGATACGTCTTCTCGTCCTGCGCCGGCAACAGGTGCAATACTTTTTCGCCTTCGAGGTTGAGTGCCTTCAGAACAGCCGCCACATCTTTAGTCTTAATAGAGCTCAGCGACAGGTCTTCTACCACGACAATACTATTCTCACGAGCGCGCAGCGACAGCGCTGATTTGCGCGCAAGTTTCCTCATTTTCTTAGGAATGTCGATGGTGTATTTGTGCGGCTTCGGTCCGTGCACAGTACCACCACCTACCCACAGGGGCGAACGAGTGGAACCCGCACGAGCTGTACCGCGACCTTTTTGGCGCCACGGCTTCTTACCGCCACCCGATACCTCGTTGCGCTCCTTGACCTTGTGCGTACCCTGGCGCTGGTGAGCCAGATAAACACGCACGGCCTGATACATCGCATGTTCGTGAGGTTCGACGTTGAACACCTCATCGGGCAGTTCGATTTCTCCGGACTTTTGGCCGTTTCTGGAAAAAACATCAACTTTCATTGTTCTGGCCTTATAACTTGACGATTTCTACGATTGAATTAGGAGCTCCCGGAATGCTTCCTCTTACCAGAAGCAGGTTGGACTCGGGAATGGTACGCAGTACTTCAATATTGCGCACGGTTGTTCTCTTGCCGCCCATACGACCGGCCATACGCATGCCTTTGAATACGCGCGAAGGATACGACGACGAACCGATAGAACCAGGAGCACGCTGGCGGTCGGACTGACCGTGCGTAGACATACCTACACCGCTGAAGTGGTGGCGTCTTACCACACCCTGAAACCCACGGCCTTTAGAATCACCCGAGATTTTCAGCTTGTCGCCTTTTACGAACTCCTCAACCGTGATCATATCCCCGGTTCTGTATTCCTTTTTCAGTTCGCGGAATTCACGCAGGTGACGCTTAGGGTCTACTTTCGCTTTTGCGAACTGACCTGTCAACGGCTTCGTTACCTTGCGCGCCGCGATATCTCCGAAGCCTATCTGCACGGCGCTGTAGCCGTCCTGATCTTCAGTACGCACCAGCACTACCGGACAGGGGCCGGCTTCGATTACCGTACAGGGCACGTACTCGCCCGTTTCGGTAAAAATGCTAGTCATACCAATTTTTCTGCCTAACAATGCACTCATGGTTCGGGTACTCCTGTTATACCTTGATCTCGACATCCACGCCAGCCGGCAACTCCAGGCGCATCAGCGAATCCACCGTTTTCGGCGTCGAGTTCAGGATGTCGATCAATCTCTTGTGTGTTCGGGATTCAAATTGTTCACGAGACTTTTTGTCGACGTGCGGAGAGCGCAGTACGGTATACACCGTTTTCTCCGTAGGCAGAGGAATAGGTCCGGAAATTACCGCCCCTGTCTGCTTTACCGTCCGGATAATCCTCTCAGCCGACTTGTCAATCAGGTTGTGATCGTACGACTTGAGTTTGATACGAATCTTTTGTCCAGCCACCTCTATCTCCAAAGAGAAAAATGAGGAAGAATTGAAAAGGGGACGCAACGGAAGCTGCGTCCCCTTCATTAGTTTACTCGATAATTTTGCTTACAACACCAGCGCCTACGGTACGTCCGCCTTCGCGAATAGCAAAGCGCAGACCTTCTTCCATAGCGACCGGTGTGATCAGTTCGATAACAAGGTTATCGATGTTATCACCAGGCATCACCATTTCAGTGCCTTCCGGCAATGTTACTACGCCTGTCACATCCGTTGTACGGAAGTAGAACTGCGGGCGATAACCTTGGAAGAACGGCGTATGACGGCCACCTTCATCACGTGTAAGCACGTACACCTGAGCGTTGAACTTATGGTGCGGGGTAATAGAGCCCGGCTTAGCGAGAACCATGCCGCGTTCGAGTTCGTTTTTGTCTACACCGCGAAGGAGCAGACCTACGTTGTCGCCAGCTTGACCGTGGTCGAGCAGCTTGCGGAACATCTCGATACCCGTTACGATGGTTTTCTTTTTCAGACCAAAACCAACGATCTCAACTTCTTCGTTGACGTTTACTTTACCGCGCTCAATACGACCTGTACCTACTGTACCGCGACCTGTAATCGAGAACACGTCCTCGATAGGCATCAGGAAGGGTTTTTCGGTGTCGCGTGTCGGCGTCGGGATGTAATCATCTACGCTCTGCATGAGGTCGTAAACACACTGCAGGCGCTCATCATCGACAGCAGCCGAAGGGCTGGAGCCAGCTTCCAGAGCGTGGAGAGCAGAACCTTTGGTGATCGGAATATCATCACCGGGGAATTCGTATTTGCTCAGAAGTTCGCGAACTTCAAGCTCTACGAGGTCGAGCAGTTCCGGATCAGCGATGTCCACTTTGTTCATGAACACAACAATACGGGGTACACCTACCTGGCGAGCCAGAAGGATGTGCTCACGTGTTTGCGGCATCGGACCATCAGTAGCAGCAACCACGAGGATAGCACCGTCCATCTGAGCAGCACCCGTGATCATGTTTTTCACATAGTCGGCGTGGCCGGGACAGTCAACGTGAGCATAGTGACGGTTTTCCGTTTCGTACTCCACGTGGGCGGTTGCAATTGTGATCCCACGAGCACGCTCTTCGGGTGCATTATCAATCGAATCGAACGAACGGAACTGCGCACCACCTTTTTTTGCAAGCGCTGCAGTGATAGCAGCCGTCAAGGTCGTCTTGCCGTGGTCAACGTGGCCGATCGTACCAATATTGACGTGCGGCTTATTGCGCTCGAATTTTTCTTTAGCCATCTTACAAGCTCCTCAAGATTGCTGTTACGAAAAGGACTTGATAAAAAGTTAATAGTAGTCTCAGTACGATTGCGCTACGGTTGCCGACTGCTCATAGCGCGAAAATTTCATCGTGTAGCTCGCTCGCCCTTGCGACATCGACCGTAACTGTGTTACGTAGCCGAACATCTCCGAGAGCGGGACAAGAGCTCGTATTGTCTGCATTATCCCACGGGGGCTTATGCCTTCGATCTTTCCGCGTCGTGAGCTGAGGTCGCCGATAACTTCACCCATGTACTCTTCGGGTGTTACCACTTCGACCTCAAACACCGGCTCTAACAGAACCGGATTTGCCAGGCGTGCGGCTTCTCTGAAACAGAGCGAGCCTGCGATTTTAAAGGCCATCTCCGAGGAATCAACCGGATGAAAGGAGCCGTCGACTAATCGCACTTTCACGTCGATCATTGGATAACCCATGACCGGACCGCTGTTCGTGGCGTCGCGTACTCCCTGCTCTACGGCAGGAATGTACTCCTTCGGAATGACACCGCCTGTAATTGCATTTTCAAAGACAAAACCCTGTCCTGGGTTGGGCTCTATGGCGAGCCACACATGGCCAAACTGGCCTTTACCTCCGGTCTGCCGCACGAATTTGTGCTCGTGGCGCACAGCCGATCCAATTGTTTCCCTGTAGGACACCTGTGGCTTGCCGACGTTGACAGCAACGCTGAATTCGCGTTTCATACGGTCGACAATAATTTCCAGATGTAGTTCACCTACGCCGCTGACGATCGTCTGCCCAGTTTCGTCGTCAATACGATACCGGAACGTCGGATCCTCCTCCGCGAGTTTTTGCAATGCTTGGGATAATTTATCCTGGTCGGCGAGTGTTTTGGGTTCTATGGCTTGATCAATGACGGGATCTGCAAATTCGATTTTCTCAAGAACAATAGAGCGTTGAGGGTCGCACAATGTGTCGCCCGTACGCGTATTCTTGAGTCCTACGACTGCTACGATACCGCCTGCATATACTTCCTCAACATCTTCCCGATGGTTCGCATGCATGCGGAGTAAGCGCCCTATGCGCTCTTTCTTTCCTGTTACGGAGTTCAGAATATACGAACCGGCTTGTAATGTGCCGGAGTAAACCCGAACGAAGGTGAGCTTACCGACAAACTGATCGGTAAGGATCTTGAATGCCAGAGCGCTAAGCGGTTCGTTGTCTTCCGGCTTGCGCGTCAGCTCGTTGTGGCCTTCAATTTCAAACCCGTGGATATCACCAACATCCACAGGAGAAGGCAGATAAGCGGTTACGGCGTCGAGCAGTTGCTGCACGCCCTTGTTTTTGAAGGAAGCACCGCACAATACAGGGGTAATCGTTGCTCCGATTGCTCCCTTGCGTAATGCCCCAAAGAGTTCCTCTTCGCTCAGAGCCTCACCGCTTAAATACTTTTCAAGGAGCTCATCATCCGTGTCGGCAGCCGCTTCAAAAAGCTTCTGCCTGTACTCTTCCACTACTTCGGCCATTTCCGCCGGAACTTCTTGTTCTTTGAACGAAGTCCCCAGCGTATCATCGTCGAACACATACGCCTTCATAGCGATAAGATCGACGATACCGGAGAATGTATCAGCACTTCCGATTGGCAACTGCACAGCTACAGGCCGTGCATTCAGGCGCTCGACCATCATGTCGAGAACTCGGAAGAAATCTGCACCGGGCCGATCCATCTTATTGACGAATGCTATGCGCGGCACGCGATATTCTTCTGCCTGATGCCATACCGTCTCGGACTGCGGCTCTACGCCTGAAACAGCGCAGAACAGCGCGACGGCTCCATCTAATACTCTCAAAGAACGCTGTACTTCAGCGGTAAAATCTACGTGGCCCGGCGTATCAATAATGTTGATCTGATACTCGCGCCAGATACATGTTGTCGCGGCAGAAGTAATGGTAATTCCCCGCTCCTTTTCCTGCTCCATGTAGTCCATCACGGCTGTACCGTGGTGAACCTCACCTATCCTGTGAACCACCCCCGTGTAGAAAAGAATCCTCTCGGTGGTTGTCGTCTTACCGGCATCAATGTGAGCCATGATGCCAATATTACGGACCTTTTCTATCGGAATGGAACGCGGCATAGTTGTTATTTCAAAGAAAAAACAGGGAAAGAATAGCCCTTAGATTACCATTTGAAATGCGCGAACGCTCTGTTTGCTTCTGCCATTCTGTGAACGTCGTCGCGCTTGCGCACGGCGGAACCCTCACCATTAGCGGCAGCCATAAACTCGGAAGCGAGTCGCTGTGCCATCGTTTTATCGCGGCGCTCCGAAGCGTAGTGCTTCAACCAGCGAATTGCCAGCGCCAAACGGCGATTTTCCGGAACTTCCATCGGAACCTGATACGTAGCACCGCCGATACGACGCGAACGCACTTCCACAGCGGGAGCAACACTCACCAATGCTTTGTGGAATACTTCGAGTTCGTCCTGACTGGTTTTCTCGCGAATGATGTTTAGCGCATCATACAACAGAGTACGGGCAATATTTTTTTTGCCGTCTTCCATCAGATTATTTACAAACCGCGTAATAATTACGTCCCGGTATTTGGGATCGGGGGAAACACGGCGTTTTTCTGCTCTTTTCTTTCTCATGTCTGTAGTATACAGGTTCTAATTGTTCGGATCAATACTTACTTGGCGCCTGCCTTGCCTCTTTTTGCACCGTACTTCGAACGGCCCTGCTTGCGTCCGTTTACACCCTGCGTATCGGCTGCACCGCGTACAATGTGATAACGCACCCCGGGAAGATCCTTTACCCGTCCGCCGCGAATCAGTACGATTGAGTGCTCTTGCAGGTTATGCCCCTCGCCAGGGATGTAGGCAGTTACCTCAATTGTATTGGTAAGGCGAACACGAGCTACCTTACGCAATGCCGAGTTCGGCTTTTTCGGTGTCGTTGTGTAGACACGGGTGCAGACGCCACGGCGCTGAGGACAAGCGTCCAACGCCGGCGATTTGCTTTTTTCTACTACTACTTTACGACCCTTGCGGACCAATTGGCTGATCGTAGGCACGTGTAACTCCTGAAAAACTGTCTGTATTTGACTTACCTTCAACGAGAGCCTGCAAATCTACTAAAAATGTTTTTTTCAATCAAGAAAAATCTTCCGAAAAAATTCGCAGCAGCTCTATTTCGTGTTATCAACACGGGGTAGTCCCGTTTTTTTTGCAAAAAAAGAAGCCTGCAGAGCCTCTGCGACCCTGCAGGCTTTTTATCGCGCGCACAATTACTTGTTTTCTTCGGCGCGCTTCTTCTGATATTCTTTGATCATCTCTTCCTGCACGTTCTTCGGTACTTGTGCATAACGGGCAAATTCCATAGCAAATTCGCCTTTGCCCTGCGTTGCACTGCGAAGATCGGTAGAGTAGCCGAACATTTCCGACAGAGGTACTTCCGACTCTACAACCACATAACCTGCGTCGTTGGATGTACCCATGATGACACCACGGCGCTGATTGATCTGCCCGATAACCACGCCCTGGAATTCATCCGGCGAGGAAATTTCTACTTTCATGATCGGCTCCAGAATGATCGGATTCGATTTCTGGTATGCTTCGCGGAAAGCAGAGATCGATGCGATCTTGAACGCCATCTCTGAAGAGTCCACAGGGTGGTGCTGGCCGTCGTTGATCGTTGCACGGATACCAACTACTGGCTGACCAATAAGCGAGCCCTGGTGGATAGCTTCCTGGAAGCCCTTGTCGCAAGCAGGAATGTATTCGCGGGGAATCGAACCGCCTACGATATCATCTACAAATTCGTAGTTCTTTTCAGCGTCGAGACCCATCGGCTCTACAAAGCCAGCAACACGTGCAAACTGACCGGAACCACCCGTTTGTTTTTTGTGGGTGTAGTTGAATTCGCCGCGCTGAAGAATTGTCTCGCGGAACGCCACTTTCGGCTTGCCCACAATCACTTCGCAATTGTATTCGCGCTTGATACGCTCGATGTAAATATCGAGGTGAAGCTCGCCCATCCCTTTGATAATGGTCTGGCCGCTCTCTTCATCGCGGTACACTTGGAATGTCGGGTCCTCTTTCGTAAAGCGGTTAAGCGCTTTCGAGAAGTGCACTTGGCCACTTTTCTCTTTCGGCGCTACTGCAAGCTCGATTACAGGCGTCGGCACGAACATCGATGTCATGGTTACGTTCATCTTGCCGTCGGTAAACGTATCGCCCGAGGCACAGTCCACGCCAAACAACGCCACGATGTCGCCCGCGCTCGCTTCTTCGATATCCATCATATCGCTGGAGTGCATCCGCACAAGACGCGGCACTTTCACTTTTTTGCTGTTTGTCATGTTATAGATGATGTCGCCCTTTTTCACTGTACCCTGATAGATACGCATGTATGTGAGCTGGCCATATTTACCATCTTCCAATTTGAAAGCAAGCATCACAAGAGGCTTCTCCGAATCGGATTTCAGCTCTATTTTCGCCTCGTTCTGATCCTGGTCGAGCGCCTCGATTTTCACTTCTTCCGGGCTCGGCAGGTAGTCCAGTACGCCGTCGAGCAGCATCTGAACACCTTTGTTCTTGTAAGCAGAACCCACAAATACAGGTGTGAGCTTCAGCGAAATCGTTCCTTTGCGGATTGCAGGCACGAGTTCCTCTGCTGATACTTCTTCTTCCATCAGGAATTTCTCGGCAATTGCATCGTCGAAGTCGGCTGCAGCTTCTACAAGCTGATGACGGCGTCTTTTTGCGTCCTCAAGGAGTTCAGCCGGGATGTCTACTGTGCGCATGGTCTCGCCCGCCTCGCCATCAAAATACACGGCCTTCATACGCACAAGGTCGATGATTCCCTCGAATTTATCTTCAGCGCCAATCGGCATCGTTACTGCAACGGCATTGTGATGCAGCTTTTCGCGAAGCTGCGAAATCACGCGGTCGGAGTTCGCACCCGAGCGATCCATTTTGTTGATGAACGCTACGCGCGGAACACTGTACCGGCGCATCTGGCGGTCGACGGTGATCGACTGGCTCTGCACGCCTGCAACTGAACACAATACGAGAACAGCGCCGTCGAGTACGCGAAGTGCGCGCTCAACTTCTACCGTAAAGTCCACGTGACCCGGTGTGTCGATAAGGTTGATGCTGTAGTCTTTCCATTCGCAAAAGGTTGCCGCAGACTGAATCGTGATACCCTTTTCGCGTTCGAGATCCATCGAGTCCATTTTGGCGCCGACACCGTCCTTGCCACGGACTTCGTGGATCTTGTGGATCCTTCCCGTATAGAACAGAATGCGTTCGCTCAGAGTGGTTTTACCGGAATCGATGTGGGCCGAAATTCCGATATTTCGCACTTTCGTGAGATTGGCCATTGCAGTATCCTGTAAAAAAACTGTTAAAAAGTCTGAAAAAAATTATTGAGCTGTGTTGTTTGCTTATGATACTCCAGTTGCCGTGTACCGGCCAGCCGGAAAAATAAAGATTTGCAATATACAATTTTTCTTGCAAAACTCTGCCTTCTGACGTACAATCACTGTTGTTTATTTGACACCTTCCCCAGCACTGCGGCAGAGCGCGCAGGCGGATACATAAGAAGTCGTAGGTCGTAAATCAGTTACTACATAGTTCTCTCCATAGACAATGGCAATGCGCTGCGCTTCACTGCTGTGCGCTTCTGCCTCTGGCCCGCCGTAGCTCTCTCCGCACCGCGCAGCACTCCCCGCCTCGTGGTCGTTCTCCCCGTTGTCCGCACATCATTCTACAATGACCGCTGCCAGCCACCGCAGATTACTCCTGTTCAGTTCATAGAGCTTGCGGTATCCGTAGCACAGAGAGCTTTTCTCGCCCCTCTCTCCCGCACAGTTTCAGTTCGAGCCTTCTGTAATAAAAAACCCTGGTCGCAGAACCGACCAGGGCTTTTTTTATGCGAGGAATGCACCTGTGTATTGATTACACAGCAGCTTTTTTCCTCGGGCTTTTCGCGGGGGCAGGAGCGGGAGCTTCTACACCACCGTCAAGAATAGCATCCGAACCGAAGATATTGCCGATGTCGCTGGTAACAAGCATATCCTGAGCCACGCGCAAACCCGTTCCTGCGGGAATAAGCTGGCCGAGCAGGATATTCTCTTTCAGACCAATGAGCGTGTCCACACGGGCTGCAACAGCGGCTTCTGTAAGCACGCGCGTTGTTTCCTGGAAGGAAGCAGCCGAGAGGAAACTTTCCGTCATAAGCGCGGCCTGTGTAATACCAAGCAGCAAAGGCTCGGCAATAGCAGGCTCGGCAGCACGGGCTTCCGATTCGGTTTTGCTCTTCTTTTTCAGTTCCGTGTTGATCTCTCTGATCCTGCGTTTGTCCACAAGAGCACCGAGCTTCATTTTCGAATCGCCCTTGTCGGTAACAACCATCACGTTTTTCAGCATCTCGTTTTCATCGAGGAAGCGGATACGGTCGATCTGGTCGTTCTCCAGGAACTGCGAATCGCCGGGATCGGTGATTTTCACTTTCTGGAGCATCTGGCGCACGATAACTTCGATGTGCTTGTCGTTGATCTTCACGCCCTGCATCCGGTACACTTCCTGAATTTCATTCACGAGGTATTCCTGCACAGCGTTGGCGCCCTTAATACGCAGAATATCGTGCGGGTCAATCGAGCCGTCGGTCAGGCGGTCGCCCGAGCGCACAGCATCGTTCTCCTGTACAAGTACGTATTTGTTAAACGGTACAGCGTATTCTTTTACTGTTTGGCCGTCGAAACTTGTCACAGTAATAATACGCGAACCGCGCTTGGGCTTACCGAAGTTAATCGTACCATCAATTTCGGAAATGATAGCCGACTTCTGGGGCGAACGCGCTTCGAACAGCTCTGTTACGCGGGGAAGACCACCGGTAATATCGCGTGTTTTACCTGCGTCACGCGGTATCTTAGCAAGCATTGTACCAACCGTTACCCATTCGTTGTCGTCCACGATGATTTGTGCACTCGTGGGCAGAATGTACGACTGAAGGTGGTTGCCCTCGTCGTCGAGGATCTCCATCATCGGCGACTTTGTACGGTCGCGCGAGTCGATCATCGTCTTGGTAATGTGGCCCGTCTGTTCGTCGATCTCTTCGCGGAATGTAACATTCTCGATGAAGTCTCTGTAGCGTACACGACCTTCGCGCTCGGTAATAATGCTGGCGTTATAGGGATCCCATTCGTAAATGAGAGCGCCTTTGGCCACCAACTGACCTTCTTTTACGAACAGGCGAGCACCATACATGGCGTCGTATTTCGTAAGAACGCGATTGCTGTCCGGCTCCAGAATATTGATCACACCACCGCGACCGACCACGAGTTCTACGTCGGTTTCTTCTTCAATGGCTGTAATCGTTTTCATACGGTCGAACTGAATAAGACCGTCGAACTTCGCAACAATCGAAGACTGCGAGGTAATAAGCGACGCCGTACCACCTGTGTGGAATGTACGAAGTGTAAGCTGTGTACCCGGCTCGCCAATGGACTGGGCGGCAATTGTACCTACCGCTTCGCCCACGTCAACGAGCTTCGCCGTAGCCATGTTGCGGCCATAGCATTTAGCACACACACCACGACGCGATTCGCAAGTAAGCACCGAACGAACCAGCACCGCTTCAATCGAAGTTTCGTCGATGAACTGCACAACGCTTTCGTCGATCAGTTCGCCCTTGGCAACGATAATCTCACCGTTCAGCGGATTGATAACATCTACAAGAGCAATACGACCGAGAATACGCTCGTACAGCGGCTCTTTGATCTCTTCCCCATCTTTCAGCGCGCGCATTTCCATACCGCGAATCGTGCCGCAATCCCACTCGGAGATCACAACGTCCTGCGATACATCGTGCAAACGACGTGTAAGGTAACCAGCATCAGCAGTTTTAAGAGCTGTATCCGCCAGACCCTTACGCGCACCGTGCGTAGAGATGAAGTATTCAAGAATGGTAAGACCTTCCTTGAAGTTCGAGATAACGGGGTTTTCGATAAGCTCACCCGTCGAACCCGTCAGCGATTTCTTCGGCTTCGCCATAAGACCACGCATACCGGAGAGCTGTTTGATCTGCTCTTTCGAACCGCGGGCCTGCGAATCCATCATCATATAGAATGTATTGAAGCCCTGATCCGCTTTTTGCAGTTCATTGAACAGCTTATCAGCAATGCGATTGGTAGCCGACGACCAGATATCGACGATCTTATTGTAGCGCTCACCACTGGTGATAACGCCGTTCAAGTAGAAGTTGTCGATACGGTCTACTTCCTGCTGGGCTTTGGCAATGATATCGGTTTTTTCCGACGGGATCACCAAATCCTGAATGCTCACCGACAGACCGCCCTTGGTTGCATTGCTGAAACCGAGGTCTTTCAGGTTGTCGAGGAATTCCACAGTGCGGGCAAGACCTGCTTTGTGGAAACACGTGCTGATAATCTGGCGCAGACGCGCTTTTGTCAGCAGTTCGTTCAGGTAGCCAATCTCTTTCGGCACAATATTGTTGAACAGCACGCGGCCTGTCGTCGTTTCGATCATTTCGCCACCAACGCGTACTTTAATACGCGCATGCAGATGGAGTCGGTTGTTGTTATAGGCAATGCGCACTTCGTCCGACGAAGCGAACATTTTACCTTCGCCCTGCACACCACGGCGCAGTTTTGTAAGGTAGTAACAACCGAGAACCATGTCCTGCGACGGCACTGTGATCGGGCGACCATCCTGCGTGTGCATGATATTGTGCGAAGCGAGCATGAGCAGCAGCGCTTCGAGCTGTGCTTCGTGGCTCAGAGGAACGTGGACAGCCATCTGGTCACCGTCGAAGTCGGCGTTAAAAGCCGTACAAACGAGCGGGTGCAGATTGATAGCCTTGCCTTCAACGAGCTTGGGCTGGAAGGCCTGGATACCGAGCCTGTGCAGGGTAGGAGCGCGGTTGAGAAGCACAGGGTGCCCTACAATAACCTGCTCCAGAATATCCCACACTTCCGTTGTTTTGCGTTCGACGAGCTTTTTGGCGCTTTTCACTGTTTTTACATATCCGCGCTCGATGAGTTTGCGAATAATAAACGGCTTAAAAAGCTCCACAGCCATGTCTTTCGGCAAACCGCACTCGTGTATTTTCAATTGCGGGCCTACCACGATCACCGAACGACCGGAGTAATCCACGCGCTTACCGAGCAGGTTCTGGCGGAAGCGACCTGTTTTACCTTTGAGCATATCTGACAGCGACTTCAGCGTGCGTTGCGAATCGCTGCGTGCAGTAGAGCGTCGGCTGTTGTCGAACAGCGAATCGACAGCTTCCTGGAGCATGCGTTTCTCATTCCGCAAAATCACCTCAGGCGCTTTAATATCAATAAGGCGCTTCAGGCGGTTGTTGCGGATAATCACACGGCGATACAAGTCGTTCAAATCGGACGTAGCAAAGCGTCCACCCTCCAAAGGCACGAGCGGACGAAGTTCCGGTGGAATCACAGGAATTACGTCCAGCACCATCCACTCTGGGCGGTTAGGCACATTGTTGTCGTGCTCGCGGAAAGCCTCTACAATACGCAGGCGCTTCAGCATTTCGAGCTTTTTCTGCTGCGATGTTTCTTCGCGTAGCGATTCGCGCAGACGATAGGCTTCTGCATCGGGATCGACGCGGCGAAGCAGTTCCTTGATAGCTTCACCACCGATAAGAGCCACGAATTTCTTCGGATCTTCATCGTCGAGATTGCGCTCTGATTGCGACAAAGTATCAAGGATTCGCAGGTATTCTTCTTCCGTCAGAAGGTCCTTGCGCTGAAGCCCTGTGCTACCCGGCTGTACTACGACATAGGACTCGTAGTACACGATGCGTTCCACATCCTTGGTAGGCATACCGAGCACACCGGCGATCTTGCTGGGCAGAGAACGCAGGAACCACACGTGAATCACCGGAACAGCAAGCATAATATGCCCCATGCGCTCGCGGCGAACAGATTTCTGCGTCACTTCCACACCACAGCGGTCGCACACGATCCCTTTGTAGCGGATGCGTTTGTACTTCCCGCAGGCGCATTCCCAGTCGCGAACCGGCCCGAAGATCTTCTCGCAAAACAAACCGTCTTTTTCAGGACGGAACGAGCGATAGTTGATCGTTTCGGGTTTTGTCACTTCGCCATGCGACCAGTGCAGGATCTCATCCGACGAAGCGATGCGTATCGATACTCGGGAAAAACCTTTTCTTGGAATGGGTTGTGATTGCATTGAGGTTTCCCTCCATATTTCAGCATTGAGAAGTTAGTTTCTATGTAATCAACGTACCGACACCGCAGGCAGTCTTACTCTTCCACCCGTACTTCGAGCGCCAGACCTTGGAGCTCGCGGATAAGTACGTTGAACGACTCAGGGATATTCGGGTTCGGCAGGTTTTCACCTTTTACGATTGCTTCGTATGCCTTAGCACGTCCCTGTACGTCGTCGGATTTCAGTGTGAGAATTTCCTGTAGCGTATGAGCGGCACCGTATGCTTCCAGTGCCCATACCTCCATCTCTCCAAAGCGCTGACCGCCAAATTGCGCTTTACCACCGAGAGGCTGCTGCGTAATGAGCGAGTATGGCCCGATGGAACGAGCATGGATTTTGTCTTCCACAAGGTGGGACAGCTTGAGCATGTAGATAATACCCACAGTTACTTCGTAGTCGAATGGCTCACCTGTGCGGCCATCCATCAGCGTAGCTTTGCCTTCGCGCGGCAAGCCAGCTTCTACCAAGAAGCCCCCGACTTCGTCCCACGATGCGCCGTCGAAAATAGGCGATGCGAAACGCGAACCAAGTTTGGATGCAGCCCAGCCAAGTGCTGTTTCGTAGAGCTGCCCCAAGTTCATACGGGAAGGTACGCCCAGCGGGTTGAGTACGATGTCTACCGGCGTTCCGTCTTGCATGAACGGCATGTCTTCCACAGGAACGATTTTGGCTACGATACCTTTGTTCCCGTGGCGGCCTGCCATTTTATCACCCACCTGGAGCTTGCGCTTTTTGGCGACATATACTTTAGCCATTTGCATGATACCGGGCTGAAGTTCATCGCCGGTTACCACTTTCTGGCGCTCGACACGCATGTCGTCTTTGATCGACGCGCGCTTGTCGAGGAAGCGGGCAACGAGTGTACGCACGAGTTCCATGCGCTCTTCCTCTTCTACCCATACTTCCGATACATCGAGTTGCTCGGGTGTTAATGCGCCGTCGCTGTATTTTTTCTCAACGTCTTCGGCTTTGAGTGCCGTTCCGCTGCGGAATACAAGCGTGCCGTCCTTCAGGCGCATACCGCCTACAATTCTCGCGCCGTCGAGCAGTTTGCCAAGGCGCTCGATTGTGTCTTTGTCGTGCGCTACCAGTAGGTCGCCTTCCTGGCGGTTGATGTTCTCTTGGCGATCTTTTTCCTGGCGGCGGACATCAGCTTCGCGCGTGAGCACACGACGCGTAAACAGCTTGGTGTTAATTACAACACCACGCAGTCCGGGAGGCGCTTTCATCGAAGCGTCTTTTACATCGCCAGCCTTATCGCCGAAGATAGCGCGCAGCAGTTTTTCCTCAGGTGTCGGGTCTGTCTCGCCTTTCGGCGTAATTTTACCGATGAGGATGTCGCCCTCGCGCACATCTGCACCTTCGCGTACAATACCATTCTCGTCGAGATCTTTGGTAGCTTCTTCGCTCACATTGGGGATTTCCCGTGTAAGCTCCTCTTCGCCTCGTTTGGTATCGCGTACCTGAAGTGTGTATTCTTCGATGTGAATCGAAGTAAACACATCTTCGGCCACCATGCGCTCCGAAAGCACAATAGCATCCTCGAAGTTGTAACCGCTCCAGGGCATGAACGCTACAAGTACGTTGCGGCCAAGCGCGAGCTCGCCTTCCTCTGTAGAAGAGCTATCGGCAAGTGCAGTACCTTTTTTCACCCGCTGTCCGGCCTTTACGATCGGGCGCTGGTTAATACAGGTATCCTGGTTCGTGCGGAAGAACTTTGTGAGCGGATACGTAACGAGCGTGCGCTGGTCGAATGTTACCAATTGCTCGGTCTCGTTCAGGAGATTGTCGTAGCGCACGGTGATATAATCAGCACATACATAGTCCACAACGCCTTCGGCTTCAGCCACAATAATAGCACGAGAATCCTCGGCCACACGGCGCTCCATACCTGTGCCTACGAGCGGAGCTTCCGGTCGCAGAAGCGGCACAGCTTGGCGCTGCATGTTCGAGCCCATCAGCGCGCGGTTTGCATCATCGTGCTCAAGGAAGGGGATCAGAGCAGCAGCAACACTGGCGATCTGGTTGGTTGCCACGTCCATAAATTCTACTTCATCAGGCAATACAACAACGAAGTCGCCGGATTGACGCGCTTTTACGCGGTCGCCGAGAATTTTGCCGTCTTTGTCGATAATCGTAGAAGCAGGGGCAATGATCTTGTCCTCTTCCTTATCAGCGCGCAGAAACTCCACATCATCGCTTACTACACCATTGCGAGCACGACGATACGGCGTTTCGATAAAGCCGAATTCATCTACCCGAGCGTGAATAGCCAGCGACGAAATAAGACCGATGTTCGGACCTTCAGGCGTCTCGATTGGACACAAGCGGCCATAGTGTGTATAGTGAACGTCGCGTACCTCGAAGCCTGCACGTTCGCGTGTAAGACCACCCGGGCCAAGCGCAGACATACGGCGCTTGTGGGTCATTTCCGACAGCGGGTTGGTCTGATCCATGAACTGCGAAAGCTGATTCGTACCGAAGAACTGGTTGATCACGCTGCTGATTGTGCGGGCGTTGACAAGTTCTGCGGGTGTAAGCGTCTCGGTATCGTGAATGTTCAAGCGCTCTTTTATAGTACGCGCCATCCGCGCAAGGCCGACATTGAGCTGTGCTGTAAGCTGCTCACCTACGGTACGCACACGACGATTACCAAGGTGATCAATATCATCCACAGGTTTTTTACCAGCGCGAAGTTCGAGCAGGTATTTGATAATCGCCACCATGTCTTCTACTGTAAGCGTCGTTGTTTCAAACGGCACTCCCAAGCTGAGCTTATCGTTGATACGGTAGCGACCTACTGTGCCGAGGTCATAACGCTTCGGATTGAAGAACAGCTTGTCGAGCAAAGCCTGTGCGGCTTCTAGATCAGGCGGCTCGCCGGAACGGAGCTGGCGATAGATACCTTCTAAAGCGTCTTCTCTTGTGCGCGACGGGTCTTTGGCAAGAGTACGAGCAATAATTGGCTCGTCGGTGGCCACAACATAGCGGAACACCTTTACTGTTTCAATGCCTTTCGACTCTTTGATTTTAGCTACTAAAGCATCATCAAGAATTGTATCGCGGCTTGCTACGATCTCGCCCGATGCCATGTCGATAACATCCGCAGCTACACGGCGGCTTACAAAGTCGTCGTTCACCGCAGTTGCTGGTACTTCCATAGTCAGGTCGAACAGATCGAGGATCTGCTCATCAGAGGAATAGCCCAGAGCTCGCAGAAGCATAGTGACAGGGAATTTTTTCTTGCGGTCGATGTACACATACATCACCTGGTGGATATCCGTGCTGAACTCTACCCACGATCCACGCAGAGGAATAATCCGCGCAGAATAAACGCGCGTACCATTCGGGTGCATGGCATCGTTGAAGAATACACCCGGCGAGCGGTGCAACTGGCTGACGACAACGCGCTCGGCGCCGTTGATGATAAACGTTCCGCGCGGCGTCATAGCGGGAACATTGCCAAGGTAGACGTCCTGCTCGATTGTCTCCACAAAATCTTCCGACTTGGGATCAACCTTACTGGAAAGACGCAGCTTCGCCTTAAGCGGGCGGGCAAACGTAAGCTCGCGCTCGCGACATTCATTTTCCGAGTATTTCGGGCGCTCTATATAATAGTCGATAAACTCAAGCTCATAGATCTCGCGGGCGTCTGTAATCGGGAAATTTGTAGCAAACGCCTGTTTAAGACCAATGTTTTTACGCTTATCGGCTGAAACATCGAGCTGGAGGAAATCCTCATAAGCCTGAATCTGAACCGCAAGAAGATCGGGCGGTTCCGTTATATCCGGAAAAGCGGCGAAGGATATTCTTTCACGAGTTTGTTTCGTCATCAAGGCGGGGGTTTGTTTATTCGGACTCAACGAACACCTCCACTGAAAGGGATGTTTATATAACAATGACAAAAATAGGATTCCCCTGCTGCGTAACCGCTGCCAGAAAATCCTACTTGTGTTCTACTCTAAAGAGGTCAGTCTTTGCATAGTGCCACAAAGACGCTGTATGATTTTTCCTATTGTGTGCGTAGTCCGGCCTTTCACAGAGTACCTCTCTATCATAATGACAATCAGACTGCTGCAATTCTGCCCGGAACCTTATGGCGTTGCCGCCTTGCCGAACTATTTATTACGTTGTCCACCGCCTGTTGCTGCTTCCAGGGGATAAGAATACGGCATAGCTACCGATTCCTCTCTAAACTGCAAAAGGGCAACTATTATAACAATAGTTGCCCGAAGACCGTCGAAGTATAATTCTTACTTCAGCGTTACTTTCGCGCCTACTTCTTCGAGTTTCTTCTTGATGCTTTCGGCTTCTTCTTTGGATACGCCTTCTTTTACCATTTTCGGCGCACCATCTACGAGGTCTTTAGCCTCTTTCAGGCCGAGACCGACGAGCTCACGAACAGCTTTGATCACATTAATTTTTTGCGAACCGCTGTCGCTCAGCTCAACATCAAACATCGTTTTTTCTTCTTCGGCGGGAGCAGCCGGGCCAGCACCAGGAGCTGCCATCATCATGGGAGCTGCTGCGGTAACACCAAATTTTTCTTCAAGAGCTTTTTTGAGCTCAGATGCTTCGATCAGGCTAAGATTGCCGATCTTTTCTACCAGTTCCTCAACAACTGACATTATACTATCTCCGGAAATACTGTAAGAAAAATATTTTTCAGGTTATTGTTAAAGTCGGACGCCATTTATGCAGCTTTTTGCTTTGCTACTTCTTCGACGAGCGAAGCTACATCGCGCATAACAGCGTTGATTGCCCCCACAATGCCGGAAATCGGCGCTTGCAGGCTGCCCAGAATCCCTGCGATAAGCTCCTCGCGGGACGGAAGCGCAGAAATCGTATCGAGCTGATTACCAGCGAACACTTGTCCTTCGATCACAGCCGCTTTAAGCGCGAGTTTTTTGTCTTTGTCGACAATACGCTTGATGATCTTAGAGGGCGCCAAGGCGTCCTTGTAGCTCATCGCAATTGCGGTCTGGCCCACGATCTGCTGATCGGGGATGTCAAATCCACCCACTTCTTTGAGTGCGCGGCGGACAAGCGTGTTCTTGGCAATTTTCAGTTCGGCTCCAACAGTTCTGAACTCGCGTCGGAGCGCTACGGATTCCGCCGCCGTCAGGCCCGTGTAGTCCATAAGGTACAAACCTTTTGTACCACGGAGCTTCTCGGTTAGTTCGGCGAGGACTTCCTCTTTCTTTTGTTTTGTTACCATGTCGATTCAGCCTTCAGCAGGAACACGTTTGTGAATTGAGGCAGAAGCATTTATGAAGCGAGAGTGCGTAATATCAATATTAGGAGGCTGCGCCACCTGTTGTCACAGAAAGCTCAGACACTTCAACGCTGGGCCCCATTGTCGAGGAGAAATGGATGCTCTTGACGTATTTGCCTTTCGATGTCGAAGGCTTCGAGCGCATAATGCTCTGAACGAATGTCCGGATATTTTCTTCCAGTTTGCTTTCGTCGAACGAGCATTTGCCGATAGCAGCATGCACGATACCGCCTTTATCAACGCGGAATTCGATTTTACCGGCTTTTACTTCGGTTACGGCTTTTGCAACATCCATGGTGACAGTACCGCTTTTGGGGTTCGGCATCAGGCCACGGGGACCGAGGATACGACCCAAGCGACCGAGCTGGCCCATGGTGTCGGGAGTAGCGATAATGATATCAATATCTGCCCATCCCGACTGAAGTTTTTCGATGTACTCCTCGAAACCTGCATAATCGGCGCCAGCAGCCAGAGCTTCCTGGTCGAGCGGCGATTTAGCAATAACGAGTACACGCACCGTTTTACCGGTTCCGTGCGGCAGGGAAACCGTACCACGCACAAGCTGGTCAGCTTTGCGGGGATCGACTCCGAGCGACATGGCGATTTCAAACGACTCGTCGAATTTTGCCGTTGCGGTTTTTCTCACCACACCGATTGCCTCGCGAAGAGCATATTGCTTTTGGGAGTCAATGATTTTTTCGATCTGCTTAAAACGTTTACTGCGTTTCATGACGCTTCCACAGGAAAAGAGTACAAAGAAGAATTTTTGATGCGCATTACCCTTCTACAACCAAGCCCATACTGCGTGCCGTGCCTTTTACCATACTGACTGCACTTTCCAAACTATCGCAGTTCAGGTCCTTCATTTTGATTTTCACAACCTCTTCGATCTGCGCTTCTGTCACCGTACCCACCTTGTTGCGGTTCGGCTCGGCAGAGCCTTTCGGTATTTTGGAAATTTGGCGCAGGAGAACAGCCGCAGGAGGCGACTTTACAATGAAGGTAAAGGTCTTATCGACATAGTAGGTAACGATGACAGGAGTCACCTGGCCGGGGGTCTTGGCCGTCTGGGCATTGAACTGTTTTACGAATTCCATACCATTCAGACCGCGCTGGCCGAATGCCGGGCCGACGGGCGGTGCCATAGTGGCTTCACCGGCTTTAACCTGCAGCTTAAAACTGCCTACTACTTTTTTAGCCATTGGTTTTCCGTAGAAAATATATGTACAGAGAAATTTTCAGGAGAACAGGATCGAATATTAGTGGTTTTCCACTTCGATCTGGCTGAAGTCCAGTTCTACCGGGGTCTTTCTGCCCAGGATACCAACTTCTACTTTCAGCTTTTGCTTTTCGTTGTTCACTTCTTTCACCACCCCGGAAAATCCGGAGAACGGACCGTCGATCACTTTTACAGGATCGCCAATAGAGAAGCTATTTTCGATTGTCTCAATATTTTTACGCTCTTCCACACGCCCGAGAATTCGGTCTACTTCATCTTTCTGAAGTGCTACAGGCTCTGTCTTCGTGCCTACAAAAGCAATCACCGAAGGCGTATTGGTAATAGTATCGCGCAGGCGATTGTCGAGAATTGCACGGATCATGATGTAGCCGGGCAGGAAATTACGGATACGGGTGCGGCGCTTGCCTCCACGTACTTCAAAGACCGTCTCTTGGGGAATCAAGATATCGGTGATTCTGTCCTGTAAACCCAAGCGTTTGATCTCAGCCTCAAGCGCGAGCTTCACACGCTGCTCGTGCCCGGAAAACGTGCGGAGGGCATACCACTTAAAATCGGATTCTTTCTGTATCTCCATAGAGCTGCCGACCTCACACTGTGCTGTTATGATTAAAAAATCAACTCAACGATCTTCGTCATCGCTGCGTCGATACCAAACACTATCACTGTAATGATAAAGCACACGGAGAGAACAACGACAGTTGACTCTTGGAGCTGCTCTTTCGTCGGCCACGAGACCTTCTTCATCTCCTTGGAGACATCAGCCAGAAACTGCTTGAGTTTTTCAATCATATCGGCTTCGACAGTACAATGGGTTACGTAAATCCAGAGAACAAAGTTCTCGTTAGTTACCGGCTCGTCTCGCAGCACGAGCGGAGGGACTCGAACCCCCAACCTGCGGTTTTGGAGACCGCTGCTCTACCAATTGAGCCACGCTCGTGTATCGCCCGAGGCCTCGTCGGCGCAGGCCGTTCGATAGGGCTACAAAAAAGAAAAGGGATTACTCCCAAAAACAAAGAGCTGATGACCGGGATTGAACCGGTGACCTCCACCTTACCAAGGTGGTGCTCTACCAGCTGAGCTACATCAGCGTATGCTCCGTACTTTGGCTACTTCCATCTGCGCTATCGGAAAAGACACTGTCTAATCTGAGCGGGAGACGGGACTCGAACCCGCGACCAACAGCTTGGGAAGCTGTGACTCTACCAACTGAGTTACTCCCGCATGTGATTGCGATCTCAGATGTATGTAAAGTCGGGAATATTCTGCGGAGCGGGAGACGGGACTCGAACCCGCGACCAACAGCTTGGAAGGCTGTGACTCTACCAACTGAGTTACTCCCGCTTGGCCATGCGTATCGTGATGGTGGGCAGGGAAGGATTCGAACCTCCGTACTCGTCAGAGAACAGATTTACAGTCTGTCGCCTTTAACCACTCGGCCACCTGCCCATCGAATTGTCACTCGCTAAACGAAACGAGCTTGCAAATATAAGCAAGTTTTTTCATTTGTCAATAGATTTTCAAGCGAAAAGGAATTTTTTGGAATTTTTTTCCTATACAGCGGCTTCTGTGGCCGCTTGCGCTTGCTTCTGTGTAGCACCACTGCCCGCACGCTCCTGCATCGACTTCACAAAATCGCGGAATAAGTAATCGGAATCATGTGTGCCTGGCGAGGCTTCCGGATGATATTGCACGCAAAATACCGGCAGCGTTTTGTGGCGAAAGCCCGCTACAGTGTTGTCGTTCAAATTGATATGTGTCAGCTCTAATTCATCGGGCATAGAGTCCGGATCGACACCAAAACCGTGGTTCTGCGATGTAATTTCTACAGTGTTGGTCAGTAAATTTTTCACCGGATGATTAGCGCCGCGATGTCCGAATTTCAGCTTGTAGGTTTTGGCGCCAAAAGCCAGCGATAGGAGCTGGTGTCCAAGGCATATGCCAAAGACCGGGCGCGCTTCTACGAGCTCGCGTATAGTGCGTATGCCCTGCTCTACAGCACTTGGATCGCCTGGGCCATTGGAGAGGAAAATACCATGAGGATCGTAGGCGAGAATCTCTTGCGAGGATGCACTGGCCGGAAAAATTTTGATTTCGCAGCCATAGGCCGACAGACGCCGCAGAATATTGCGCTTTACTCCAAAATCCAGAGCAGCTACGCGCATACATTCGCCTTCAGCACATCCTTCGGCGGGAATAAGGAAGGGTTCATCTTTCTCGGGCAACCAGAAAAACGCATGATCGTTCGTCACTAACCCCGTCAGATCTAATCCACTCATCGACGGAATGCTACGAGCGCGCTCAACGAGCACATCCCTTTGCAGCTCCCGCGCTGATACAATACCGCGCATGGCTCCTTCGCTGCGGAGAATCCTTACGAGCATGCGCGTATCTACCCCTTCGATGCCAATAATACCCGACTCCTTCAGGTAAGCATCCAGCGAACGCTCAGCTCGCCAGTTGGAATACACCTGGGAATATTCTTTTACAACCATGCTCTCGGCCTGGATACGACCCGATTCGACATCATGGCTGTTCACACCGTAGTTACCGATATGAGGATACGTAAAGGTAACGATCTGGCCCTTGTAGCTGGGGTCGGTAAGAATTTCCTGGTATCCGGTCATCGCCGTATTAAATACGACTTCTCCTTCTGCTTCAGCATCTGTCTCGCCAAAGGCCCAACCCCGGAGTACCACCCCGTTTTCAAGTGCAAGGTACGCGGCTTTTTTCATACTGTTCTGCGGCTGTCCTGAAGATTAAGAAAACATTACTATTCAGCTCGGGCTTAACACGAATTTGCCTATTGAATATTACCATGTGAATCGCTATTTTCTTTTTTGCAATTCTTTCGCGGTAAAATCCGGCTATAAAACTACGGAATTTTATGTTCAGACAGCACATATTTTACAAGCATCTTATTTGGAGAGATCACATTCAGTATTTCATACGAATCCCGTTTGTCGGCACGAAGGAGCCCTGCGCAGCCTTCGTTCTTCGCCGACCGTCCAACTACTAACACGCTGAGCGGACGAGTACTCGTGCTCAATCAGAGCTACGAGCCTATCAGCGTCTGCAATGTAAAACGCGCTATTATTCTCCTGCTACTTACCAAGGCCGAGCTTATCGCCGAGCGCGAACAACGCCGAGTCCATGCTATCTCGTCCACACTGCCCTACCCCAGCATTATCCGCTTGGTTGCCTACATCCATCTGCCTTACAAAAGGATCGAACTCTCGCGGCGCAATATTATCCGGCGCGACAACAGCCGTTGCCAGTACTGCGGTACGAGCAGACCGCCGCTCACAGTTGATCACGTTATGCCCAAGTCCAGAGGAGGAGGCGACACATGGGAAAATCTGGTATGTGCTTGCATCCGCTGCAACAACAGAAAGGGCAGCCGCACACCTGAAGAGGCAAAGATGAAGCTGTCCCGGGCACCACGCAAACCTACGCATGTAACGTTTATCAAAGACTTTGGTGGTGTTATCGACGATAAGTGGAAACCCTACCTTTTCTTTTAGCAGATGCCAGTTGGTTTGTCCGTAACATTGTGCCGTTTCAGAAACGGTATGCAATAGCGATTCCCTGCATCGTAGGAAACAGTATCAGGCTGTGACCTTGTGTCCCTTTTTCTCTTTCCTCTTCAAATGACGTCACCGCCAGCCCCGCCGCCGTGCCAATCGCTGCGCCAAGAATGGTATCCGATAGCCAGTGCTCCCGGTCGTACACGCGCGACAGCGCCGTAAGCGACGCAAGCGAGTACAGGCCAACGCTCGCCCACACATTGCCAATGCGCTCGGAAAGAACCGAAGACAGCGAAAATGCAACCACAGTATGGCCGGAAGGAAACGACAACCGGCTGTTGTCGTCAAATTGCAAAGGGTCGAAATACCACGATCCTGCTTCCCTGTAAGGTCTGCTGCGCCCAGCAAGCATTTTGATACTCTGCGATGTAATTCCCGCAAGAGCTAAGCTCTCACACAACAATCGCCCGGTGATCCGTATGTCGTCGTCGCCAGCAAGTAGGCCGCCCGTATAGACAGACAAAGCAAAAACAATAGCATATTTTCCCTCGCCATAGAGCTTGGCAGTAGAAGCCAAGCGGTCGTTGAAGGGCGAAGCCTGCTTGCGTATCCACGGCGCAGTCTCTTCATCCGCAGCCATCGCCGTCGCTGTGAGCCCCAGCACTCCGGCTGTGCCCAGCCACTGCCGTTCGTCGAACGAAAGCGGAGCCAGAAAATAGCCAAGCGCATCGCCACCTGCTATTCCAAGGTCGGCAGCGATAATGTCGAAAAGACCAGTCGAAGAATCAGGCTCGGCAGCTCGCACATTCGTGCTCCACAAGCACACGAGCATCGCGGAAGTGGCGATCAGGCGAAGGAGTATTGGCATAAAAGAAAAGAAGAAAATACAAAGAAGCCCACATCATACAAAAAAGCCTGGCCGATATGCACCGACCAGGCTGTAGTTCTCTATTATATCCGGTTAGCCGTTCTCGCGCGGAATTTCCAGCGTAACAATCCGCGAACCATTTTTGCTCTTTACATGAAGCAGAATGCCATCGCCAGGCGATTTGGATTCAAGAATCGACTTCAGGCTGTTGGGCGATGTAATATTTTTCTTGTCGACACCAGCAGCAACAATCACATCTCCCACACGAATACCACGGCGCGCTGCATGGCTGTACGGCAGGACCTTTGTTACGACAACACCAGCACTAATACCGAGCTCTTCTTTGTTTGTATTGTCGAGCGGCTGCACGCTGAATCCAAGTTTATCGAAGTTCATAGGTTCAGCTCTACGCTCGTCGCCACTGTCGCCGGGACGAGCCGACGACGCAACACTTGCATCTTCATCACGAGGACGCAGCGTGACATTTTTATTCATGGTCTTGCCACCACGCCAGAGCTTGAGAGCTACCGACTGGCCTGCGCGGTGCAGCACTACGCGGCTTTGGAGTTCATTGGAAGAATGAACGGGCATGCCGTCTACTTCCAGAATGACATCGCCTTCTTCAATACCTGCTGCGGCTGCCGCGCTTCCCTTTATCACATCGCTTACAAGCACACCTGTCACCTGCTCCAGGCCAGCGGCCTTTGCATCGGTTTCATCAATTGTTTTAATCTGAACACCAATGTATCCACGGTCGACTTTGCCATCTTCGATAATATCCTGTATAACGGCTTTCATCAGATTGGCCGGGATAGCAAATCCATAGCCCTGATAGTAGCCTGTACGCGTGGCAATTGCCGTATTGATGCCCACAAGCCGACCCTGAAGATCGAACAGACCACCACCGCTGTTGCCCGGATTAATGGCTGCGTCGGTCTGGATAAAATTCTCTACTGCATAGCTATTTCCGCTCAAGCCTAATTGTCCACGCCCAATAGCACTTACAATACCAGCAGTAATCGTCGAGCGCAAGCCAAGTGGATTGCCGACAGCTACTACCCACTCGCCAATCTGCACATCATCGCTGTTAGCAATAAAAGCAGCCGTTTGCCCTGAAGCATCTACTTTCAGCACAGCAAGGTCGGTAAGCGGATCGCGGCCAATCAGCCGGGCGTTGTATTCGCGGCGGTCGAGCGTAGCAATGCGAATGCCACCCTCTTTTGCGTTTTCAACTACGTGGTTGTTGGTTACGATATAACCATCTTCGGTAATAAACACACCAGAACCAGACGCCTCGCTCTGGCGGGGCGCGGTGTCATCGTCGCGGAAGTTAAAGAACGGCAGCAATTCATCAGGAACTTGTCCGCCCTCCGAACGCTTGTTTTCGGTGGTAACTGTGATACTCACTACCGCCGGAGTCACAGCCTTGCTTACAGCCACGAACGCATTATTCAGCATCTGTAGTTGGTTATCCATCACAATAGGCGCCTTCTTTGCACCAAGCGGTCTATCGGCTGCAAACAGCGAAGAAACTCCCTCAGGATTAAACGACGAAACAAGGAAAACGCCGGTAACGACGCCGGCGCCCATTAATGCAATTGCAGTTAAAAACGGTTTGTTTTTCATGGTTCATGTACTCCTTGGAAGGTGTCAATTGGATTGAATTTCGTTGTACATAGTACTGTGCCAATGACCCATACTGCTCCTCTTATTACCTCGAAAAAATCTTTCTGAAGGACGTATAGACGAATGCAAAATTGATGATTTGCCGCACCGCCATTTTTGTCTCGAACCCTGAATACGCTATAGCTCCAAAGAAGTTCAGGACACTACCGATATTTAACATGTTTTAACACATTGCTCTGCACATCCACAAAACAACGCCGCATTCTGTTCTATAACGTAGCTTTACGCCCCTAATCGCAAAAATTGGAGGCACCGATGGGATAGATCGCGCGTTTTTCGGCACTGCTCGGCGATTAGCCTTTGGCCAATCGAAAAGCGGATATGCGACCGGTGACAGCGACCAAACTTCTGGTCGGCGACGCCCGTGCCATATATTTTTCCCGACAGGATTGTACACTATCTCGAATATCCCAGGGCATTAGTGTACGACGACAAGAGTTCGCTTATCGACATAGCCGCCGGGTGCTTTGTACACAAGAGAATACGACCCCGAGGAAAACTGCGCCACCGGAATGCTAAACGTGTACACCGTGCCCAACCTTCCGGTCGATACTCGCGGCCAGGATGTCGCCCATATTTTTTTACCCGTCATGTCGAAAAGCTCCAGATAGTGCTCCCCGTCCTCTATGGCACGGATTTCCACACTGGCAGATTCCTGTGCAGGATTAGGGCCAACGACCACAAAGCCCGGCATGCCTTTGGAGCGAAGCAGCGCCCCCTCGCGCACGCCTTCCAGCGTTAGCTTTCCATATTGAGCCTGTACTATCACGCCCGGCTTCAGCCACTGGAACGACAAATTGAGTGGCGTAGAAATAGCATCGCCCAGCAGGACATCGCCAACAAGCGCACACAGCTCCGCAGTATCGCGGTGGCGACCTATTATCGTAAGAACTCGCTCGGAAACATCGTCGAGGTACAATGTCGTGTCGCCGATAATTACTGCATGTTCGACACCAGTAGGCAGGAACAGACTGGCATTGAAGCGGATTACAGCAGCAAAGGAATCGACAAGGGCATAGGTAAAGTTCTCACCCGGCACCAGCGTAATCGGCAACCGCAAACCACGCGTAAATGGCGTAGCAGATGTATCCGGCAGAAACACCGCCGAAGAAACCGGCCCGCGCTCCACCCCCCGCCCCGAAAGGTCGATATCTAGCCTTACACCATTGTAGTCGATCCGGCATACAGCCTTTTTATCGCCTGTGGACAAGGGCAGAAAGCCAATATCGAACGAAGTGCTGCCACCGGGTGGGATAACTGCGATGGGCAGAGTGACAAGCGAAAATTCAGAGGCATCAGCTCCGGCGAGCAGAGGCGTTCCGTACAAGACAGCATCAGCAGCACCCTGATTGTAGATAGAAAGTGCGAGCTGTGCCGGAGCATTTACCAGTACATCGCCAAAGTCCAGTGCAAGACCCGTAAGTATGGTCGTCGGTATATTTTGTCCCTTGCCTGTAAGTGTTGCAAATACGGAATCAGCACATGGCTGGAGCAACCGGAGGACGGCCTTGCCCTGCTGCATGCCATCGCCTGCGGTGTATTCGATATCAGCTTGCACGCTATCGCCCGGCTCAAGGTGGGCTGGTAAATCAGGTTTGGTAGAAACGACGACAAAAGGCGCATCTACCACAAGAGCGCCCACATCAACGGCGGCACTTCCTTCGTTGCGGTAGACAATCCGCGCCATGCGACTTCCGCCCTGCTGTACAATGCCGAAATCCACTGGTGCCGGAGGTATCATGCGGCTATAGAGTTTGCGCCCTTTGAATACGAGTTTTTTAGTAATACCACAGGGCATAAATGTCACCGACATGACTGATGTAAAGCTGCCATCGCCTATAGGAACAAATTCTACATCAAACCACTGTTCGCCAGCCCCGAGCTTTGCGCCAGAAGCCAGCGCAACAGAGAAAGGTCCTGGTGGAGATACCGACACAACGGAAGCAGCAACATCCACGGGCTCGTCCTTCGCAAAGGCTACATCAACCCTGAACCTGCGTTTACTCGTCTGTTCGCCACAGTTGAACACAGTATCGAAATACAGAGTATCGCCGCCCTTATCTGCCGACAGCGAAAAAGAAGCGCCGGGCTTGCGTACATCCACGACCAGCGATATCGCAGTATCGCACTCGGCAATATGCAGCCAAAGCGTGTCTTTACCTGTTGCACTTCCATCGGGCCTGGCACGCAGCAGCAACTCGGTTGTACGACCGGGCTTTACAACTATGGGCAGCGGCGTAAGAGCCGACACCACGGTCGACCCCTCGACGCGGTCGAGAGTGATAGCTACCGGGCCATCGTTGTGCAGTACAACTATTGTATCGCGGTATTCATCGCACGCCCCCAGTTCCAACGGCAAGATTTCGGCAGGAGCGAGAGTAGCAGCGGGCTGCAGTCGCGAAGCCGCAAGTGCTACAGCCACCGACGACGAACATTTTCCCGTATGATAATCAAACTCGGCCTGGCCGTTGAGAGTACCCAGACCACCGACAACACGGACTGTTACGCGCAGGCTATCACCCCGTGCAATGGTAGCTGGAAACGATGGGGAAACAATTTCAAAAGGAGCATCCACACGCACGCGCTCTATAATCACCGCTTCGGCATCGAGATTAATCATCGTAAACGTTGTGTCGGGAATACGTTGGCATAACAGATAGCTGCCCATATTCACGGTAGCAGTGCCAGCGATGAGCGACGAACCAGCTCTTGCGCCGCGCAGTTCAATAGAAGAAGCGACACCGCACACCGATTCGTACATCACTAATCGACCGGTTGCCAGATTGTCGCTGCCCCCGCTGAATCGCACTGTGAGTTCTGCGTATTCGCCGGGCCGGACACTAAATCCGACGGCGGGCTTTACTACGCCAAACGCAGCATTGTCGATTGCCATGCTATCGATGGTAATAGGTGCTGTCCCAGTGTTGAACAACAGAAACGACTTATCGACATGAGAATCGCAGGAAGACATCGTGCCAAAATCTAATTTCGCCTGCGAGGGTTTATGCGAGAGCCTGTCGCGCCGCACAGACAAATTTGAAACAGCCGAGATACCTGTACAGGTATCGGAGATAAACTCCGCTTTGGCCAACACCGCAGGAACAACACCATCGTCGGCAAAGCGCACCACAGCATCCACCCATCCGCCATTGGACTTCACAGTAAAAGGAAGCGCTGGCGACACAAGAGAGAAGCCCGGATCGGAAAATAGAGCACGATGAACAGGCAAGCTCACCGTACCGGAATTTACAAGGCGCACGACGGCTGTCCGCGCGGTGTCGCACTGCGACATCGCCTCGAAAGCAACATCGGCAGTAGCCAGCCGAACGGAGTCAGCTCGCGCAGCAAAGGAAACTCGTACTTCGTGGTTGCACGGCGTTGTTGAGAGCACCAGCTCGGCCTGTTCAAATTCTGCCCGTGTTGGAGTAAACCGTATGCCGATCTCGCGGTCGCCGTGGGATGGCACAATAAAATCGCCAACAGGACTAATCACAGTAAACCGGGGATTGCTTATCGACACAATCTTTGCTGTAATATCGATTGGACCGTTGTTGGTCAGTGTCAGTGTTGTATCGCGCGTTTCGCCGTGGCACAGAATCGAACGAAAAACAGGTACACGGGAAACGTCGGGCGGTAATTGCACCGACACCGTAGCAGCCGTACTGATAACCGACGGCGGGCAGGCTCCGGTGACAACGACATCATACGTACCGGTATGAATACTTGAGGCGTTAGAAATAGCCAGTTCTCGACTCGTGGCTCCCGCAAGAGCTTTGCCATCCCGACGCCACTGATAACTGACACCGGGTTCATCCACCACCACTCCCAATGTCGCATCGCCGCCCTCGCACACAGATACCCCGATAGGCGCTGTAAGCACACGCGGCTGCGCACGAACCGAGAGCGTAGCTGTGCTGCTTATCACTCCACTTGTGTTGCACGAATTCTGGGCAATCATGCGGTACTGAAGGTTGTGCTGTGCCAATTGCACATTCGTGAGTACAAGCGGATTCTGGAGTCCGGCAGGGGCAGGAACATCCAGCCAGTCCACGCCATTACTGCTGTATTGCCATTGCACAGTAGCCGCAGGGAAAGCCGTCAGGTCTATGCGGAAAGTGGCATCAACGCCTACACAAGCTGTGATTGGCTGCGGCTGGCGGGTAATCACTGGAGGGGCGTGAATGGAGAAATTCGTCTTCGTCGCGTCTTTGATCTGTTCATTGTCGATGTTAACAACACGAACGCGGTATTGCGAGCCGGGTGTTATCGAAAGCGGTATAAGCCAGCCCCAGCTTTCGTAGAACGCGGGAATAGAGTCCGCGAGCACGACCGGGTAGGAAACACCACCGTTGGAAGATAGTTCGATGCGCACATACGTTACGCTCCGGCTTCGCCAAGTAATCTTATAGACACTACCGGCACACCATGTTTCGCCCCCGGTCGGTTGCATAAGAAATATTTGCGGCACGCCCGTGCCAATTTTCGATACAAAGGCATCGCTCATACCGGCAAAGTTCCGGCTTATCGCGCCAATGGTAGTAGGAAAGTTTCCCGACCGTGTTACGCCTGCTATCGAGGCATTGCCGTCGCTGTCCACAACCAAGCTTTTGGCCTCGTCGTAGTTGTTTCCACCGAGATACGTGCCATACAGAAACGACGACGGAGTAAAAGACGGTGCAAATTTTATGAGAAATGCGTCGCGATTCCCGCCGTTGAATGTCGTATCGTGAGCACCCGGAGTTGTCGGGAGCGTGGAGGACAGCGTGTAGCCAACGGCATAGACCATACCGGCGGCATCCACGGCGATATCGGTAATAGCGTCGGCACCTAATTGCCCGAAGTATGTACAGACCTGTAGCGCCGTTCCCGATGAGTTCAGCCGGGCAAAAAAAGCGTCGATACCATTGAGCTCTGAGTCGTACACACCCGCTGTTATGGGAAATCCAGGTGTTGGCGAGGAAGTCCAGCCGCCCACAATGACACCACCTAAAGCATCGGCGGCAATACCACGTCCTTCTTCGTTATCGCTTCCTCCTAAGTACGTGGAGAAGACCAACCCACCGCCTGCCGACACTTTAGCAACAAAAGCATCTGTCGTACCTACGTTGCCATTAAAGGTTCGGTCAAATGCACCACCAGTTGTCAGAAAATCATTGGATCCTGTTGTTCCAGCAATGAGTATTGCGCCATTGTTGTCTATTGCTATGGCGTTGCCCTGATCGCCGCTCGCACCACCGAGGAATGAACCGAGTTGGAGGCTCGACACATCGCGCGACAATCGGGCGACAAAGGCATCCTGCGCTCCATTGTAGCTGTTATCGAAAGCATTCGCTGTAGGGAAGTCAGACGATGTCGTCATACCTGTCACGTACACTGTTCCAGCGGCGTCTACAGCAACAGAATAGCCTTCGTCCCAGTTATTACCGCCGAGAAATGTAGAGCCATCGAGCCTGCTGCCGCTCTCGCTGAGGCGCACGACAACAACGTCGCGGTCTCCGCTGAGCGTACCGTCGAAAGCCTGCGTTGTCACCGGAAAATCCGCAGAAAACGAACACCCCGTAATAGCAGCTCTGCCAAAAGCATCGACAGCAATATCGTATCCAAAATCGTCGTCGTTGCCACCGATAAATGTGGAGTAGATGAGATCCGAACCAATAGCATTAATTTTACTTACTACGATATCTATCCCGCCCGACTTTGTGGTATTATAAGCACCCGTCGTCACTGGATAATTTTGCGCGAGCGTCGTGCCGGTGATATATGTATTTCCGCTTGCGTCGAGTGCAATTCCATAGCCTTCATCGCCGAGAACACCGCCTATAAACGTGCTGTAGACAAGCGGATCGATAACCAGCGGGCGGCTGTGGTCGTAGGATCCCAGCTCAAACCCAATACCGCCGTCGCTGTACTGCACAAAGCGGCAGGGTACTTCTCTGCGCTCGCCGTGCTCGATCTGATAAGCAAACAGCCCCCCCTGTACAATGTCGCGCTCGTTCAGCCGCAACCGCAGCTCCTTGTCGCCCACTGTTAGCGATGTCATTCCGCGAAAGCGCAAGACAATAGCAGAAACATCAGCGCCGGGGTCGAGCAATAAATCGTAGCGTGGCATGCCGTTGTCGATATACAGGCGCATGTCTACATTGCTGTATAGAGTGCGATAGAGCACTTCGCGCGATCCGGGTACTCCGCTTACCCATTGCGAGGAATCACGACCCCGAAAATAGTTGTACTCCGTTGCTGTCTGGTTCTGCATCAGCACAGATGGAAGCAACGCCCCGCCGAACTCCATACGAACAATCTGCCCGCGAATGTGCTCACCGTCGGCATCAGCACGCTGGTAGTCGTACACCAATCCCCTTGCCGTACCCCATACCGTTATTTCCGGTGATGGCAGGCAGAATAAGGCTTGGCTATTCCACTGCCCGCGATTTTCGATAAATACGGTGTGGCCTATGTGCTCCATCTGCCCACCCAACTGGGGCTGGTTGGCAGTAGAAAAGGGAGCGGCATCAGCGTACAGCCATGCAGAGAGAAACCAAAGCGGATAAAAGCAGTAGAGTAGTTTCATCGGGAAATCATATGAGTACAAAACCCGGATTATGCGGATAGGATTGTGCTGTGTTCAGCAATAAACTGTGCATTGCAATTGTAAATGAATGCGGCGCTTCGACCTCCGTCCTACCGCCTTTTCTCTGCACCGCGCGAATTATCGTAAGCTCGTCCTTGCACCGTTCCTACGGTAACAAATGCGAGTACGCCCGCTGCGTGCAGCCCCGTCATCCGCGCATTGTCGTTACGATAACCACAGCAATCAAAAGCCCATTTGCAATAGCCCATTTG
>DLHF01000063.1:0-79606 GCA_002483085.1 Ignavibacteria bacterium UBA7675 | reverse complement strand
CATTTGCAATAGCCCATTTGCAATCTATTCCTACGGTAGCAAGCCTATACGAAACCACTGATGACAGCGGCTGTGTTCACGCCATCACAACGCCCGTACCCCTAGCAGATATCCAGACAGCATTACATAATTTATCTACCGGCAACTACATCTGCAACAAGGGAAATCTCACTCATTATCGGCAGGTAGTTGGCGAACCTAATTCCCCTATACAGCAACAGCCGGCCCTCTACGGACCGGCTGTTGATTTTTCGCCCACTCCGGGGAAATTAGCGGATAACAACGAGGCGGCCTTCAGCCGTGCGCGTCGGTGTTTTCAGCACGAGATTATACGAGCCTACCGGGAATTGCTCCGTAGGAAGTATGATCTCATTTTCACCTTCAAGGCTTGTAGATACTTCTGTCCACGACATATGGTATATCCTGCGTCCACCCGTATCATACACTTCCAACACGTGCTCGCCAATTTCCACTGTATTGATATACACTTTGGCCTGTGTATTCGCCGGATTGGGTACCACGCGGTCAATTCCGAGCTTGCGACCGCGATCGTGTATCAGGCGATCCAGACCACCACTGTCGGAAGTATTGACAAGCCGCAAGGTGCCATTCTTTTGTACCGAGCCAACAACGTCTTCCCAGTCCACAACTACGACTTCAATCGGCGTTTCCACCGTATCGCCGAGCAAGATATCGCCTATCAGTTCTGTGAGCACCGTTCCCGACGAAGGCGTGATGCCCTCGATTGTCACGACGATTCGTTTATCAGCAGCCAGAGTGTCAATTTTTAGAATCTTACCATTGCTGCACGAATGTATAAAGAACAGAGCATCGTTGTATTTTACTTCAATCGTAAACTTCCGTCCTTCGGCCTGGCTAAAGTCGCCACCGCTTGTAAGCGAGATGGGAATACGGAAATTCCTGTCGTGCGGATCGGCAATAAGTTCGGGAATCGAGAGCAGAGCTTCTGCTGCACTGCGGCGTCCGGATACTTCTACCGACCACGATTTACAGGATGGTGTACACGCTATATCCACGACATCACTAAAGCTGCCATTGTTGCCCGGATCGCCAAATTCAATTTCAATCTCTGCACTTGAGTCGGGCTTCAATGTGGCAGGCACTCCACCGGTAATGATAAAGGGCGCAGGCAAGCGGAATGAAGCTGCCGTCAGTTCCACGCGGGCATCACCAGTATTGTGCACTGTAATAGTTTTACGCACAGGCAAGTCCCGTGGTGCAACAGTTCCAAACGCAAGACTCACAGGAATATCTAAGCGAATGTCTTGCAGTTTACCGCTTACAGGAATACGATAGATGGGATCGTTCGACGCATTACTCGTTACCACCAGACTGTCTAATTTGAACCCAGTTGTCGCAGGTGTAAAGTTCAGGCGCACGGTATCGCTTTTCTGTGGAGCGATTTTCGCCGGCCACGACAACACCGTAAAGCCTTCGGTATTTTTGGAAAGTGTGACATTATTAATCTGAAGGTCGGTTTTACCACGATTGTAGATCACGACCATCGTATCGCGTGTATCGCCTAGGCACAGCAAATCGCCGCAGTACACCTCGGCACTTTCGATCACCGGGGGCACTGGCACACCTTTGCCGAACAGTTCGGCAACGAGCGTACCGCACTCAGATGTATAGCTTACATAGGCTGCGGCTGCCTCTCCGGGCTGCGTGGGTGTAAACTCTACAACTAGTGTATAGGGATCACCAGGACCGAGTATCACTGTAGCAGGCGACTGAAGCGTGTAGGCAGAGCTTCCGGGGCCAAAGATCGCAACAGTAAAAGTAATTGTTTCCGTACCTGTATTGATCAACGTGTTAGTAAATGTCGTCGCCAGTGGAATGCCTACATCTGTATCATCGACATTGAGCGTTTTAGTGTATGAAAGCAGACACGGATTGAGCCCCACGCCCACTAGAGGAGTGGAAAGCGTGGGAATGCACTCAGCCTCTATGACAAGGCTGGCATTGCGCGTACCAACTGCCGAGGGACTAAACACGACCTCTATTGTTCTGCACTCACCTGGTTCAATGGTAATATTATCGAGGCTGGAAATGAGCTGAAAATCGGCACTGTTAGCACCACCGATACTTGATGTGATAATATGCACCGGCTGTGCACCCGTGTTGCATACAACTTGCTTAAATGTTGCGGAAAGAAACTCTCCAACGGCAATATCGCCTACATTAAGCGGATTGTCTTTCACAGTTAGTTGCGGGGCAAGCACGGCAAACGCACTGTCGCTTAGGTCGGCGCCTGCGGGAATTACACCAATACAGGCTACAAACGCATCTTTCATGCCACCGCTGGTAATAGAGTGTACACCCAACGTAACGGTTTCTTCAAAAGCCCCTGCGATGTAGCACTTGCCAGCTTGGTCTACACCAAGAGCCGCAACAGTATCCGATTTTACACCGCCAATACCGTTCATCCACTCAACTGCGCCACTGGGCTTGATTTTTACAAGGAATACGTCGCTCTGGCCTTTTGCATCAACATCTACGGCGTCGATACGCATTTTGGCCGTGCTCTTTTCGAAGGTACCGACCACATAACAATTGCCATTGCCATCGGTCGAAACATCAACACCAGACTCGGAAGTGCTCGCTGTAGCGCCACCAGTTTTCACCCACTGGATAGTGCCATCAGGCTGATACTTGGCTACGAACATATCTTGGCCACCGGAAGATGTCACCTGGAGTGTACCAAATTTACGTGTAGAAGTAAACCATCCGGTCTGAAGTATATTCCCGTCCTTATCGCACGCGAGTGCTGTCGTATGAATCTCTTCGGTATTTTTCACCCAGACTTGGCTACCTGTATTGTTGAACTTCGCAAGGAAATAGCCCGGGTCTATAGCAGCTCCTCCAAACAAATCGCCTTTTTTACCCTGAAAATACCCAGCTACCACGACGCTGCCACTTGCATCAGCGGCAATAGCGTACAGCTTTGAATCCTGACGGGCAATTGAAGGAATTTGCAACTGGCCATTAGATCCGTATTTGCGGACAAAAATTTCGTAATTATCAACTGGCCCGCCTGTTTCAATTGTCGTAATCCCGCCTACCCAGCAGTTGCCTGACCCATCAATGGCAATATCCACAAGAGTATCAATTGGGAAAATAGGGTATTTCACAGTCCAAGCTTCTGTACTATCAGACCTATATCGGGTAAGGAATGTATGCCCGAGCACATAGGAATCGCCCTCGCGGGAGACAGCGATGTCAATGGAAGTCTTGTCAATATCGCGAGCCCATACCACAGAGCCATCGGGCGCATAACGAGCCAGAAAGCGTGGGCTTTGCTTTAGCTCGAATGTATCGACCATGATCGTGCCCTTGTGGTCGCCGACCATATAGCTGTAGTTATTACCATCCACGCCAAGACCCATCGCCCGATCTATCTCCAAATCGCCCTCGCGGCGCGCCCATTTCCAGTCTATAAAATCCTTGAGAGACTCTACTTTTACCAAGCCTTGATTAGTGACCTGGCTAGGCTGCCATACATAGCTATCGCCGGTTACATTATCTTTTATGAGATTCCAGTTGCTTCCATTGTCAGTGCTGTACATCAGTCGCACAGGCATATATTCGGGAACACCACCCCAACGAATGGTCGTCGTGTCGCATATCGACAGATCGCGGTCGCCATTGGGCGCAAATAAGCGGATAGGCGAGCCTTCTTCTGGAGGAGCTCCCCCCCATACGGCTACGGGCTCTACCGCACAAGGCGATGTTGCCAATAAAAGATTAGCGGAACGGTACTGCTGCGAGCCTGCCTGCGTAAAAGTTACGGTAATCGTTCTTTCTTCACCGGCAGCAATACTAAGCGGAGGAACTTCACCGGGAGTAGCACCGCCCCAGTCGGTCACCTGAAAGTAAGGATTGGGTGGGTCAAATGCCGATCCACTAATAGTAAAGGGATAATTGCGAGCCGTGAGCTTCAGTTGCTTGGTAACTGGTGTGCCCACCGGCGGGCTGCCAAAAGCAAGAACATACGCCGATTGCTTCAGTTCCCCTACGCTTCGTTCGGGCGCAATGTACTGCTCATTAGCTCGTATGCTCAGCGGCTGATACGCTACTTCGAGCTTGCGCAGCCTGCTGTCATCGCCGCAACCGAGATTAGCCTGCCAGCTTATCGTACACGGCTCTGCTCCCTGCACCTGCTCTGCAATTCTTTTATAGATGCCTTTTAACTCGTCTACCGTAGGATTGTCTTTTACAAAAGCCATCCCGCCGGATTTTTCCGCTAAACGCTTGAGCAAGGGGTGCATGTGGTCGGTGCCAATGGAAATCGCATACAACTGTATCTCCTCCTGTATCAGGATTTTCTGGATGGAATCGGCCTGATCAGGATAAAAATCGGGGTTGTAAGGAAAACCATCAGTCAAAAATACAATCACGCGGGGGCACTGCTTCGAGCGCTGCTGTAGCAAGGGAATCGCGCCAGCAAATGGGTCGGCAAGACCAGCTCCGTAGTTCGTACCTACAATGTCCTCATTCGGTTTGATACCCTGCACTTTGCCTTCCAGCGGAAGACGCGAGCTGCTAAAATCGTTGAGCACATAAGAGTATTTGTCAAACGAAGTAAGAGCAACAACGGTAGGAGGCTTGAAGTCAATGGTCTGCAGAAATGTGCCTGCACCCGCCTTTACAGCTTCCAAACGTGTAACTATGTTCGCCGGGGGAATTAATTCCATCATGGAGAGACTTTGGTCGATTACCATGACAACATTCACACACCCCTTGTCTGTCACCGGTGGACAGCTCACGGTAATACCGGAAACCGGCTTGCCATTTTCTGTAATGACAAAATCCCCCGGAGAAAAATTCCGGATAGACTGTTCCTGCTTAGTGGCTACAATGAGCCGGGCTTGGATGGTCGGAAAATAGGTAGGGTCGATTGAAAACACCGACATTGTCTGCGCCGCGAGGGGCAGAGTCATACAAAAACCGACCAAAAAGAAAAGAATACGACGTATCATTGTTGTCATAGACGCACTTGTTGGTATTAAAGAAGGCACTTATAAATTACTTCAAGATAAAACCGCTGAGACAACGCGCAGGTTACATATTCCACCGCTGAAAGGCAAGGATAAAATTCATATCCATGTGCTGTAAGCTGGCAACACACCTATTCGACGAGCAAAAGAACCAGCAAAATTACTCTTGTGGAACAAGTGCGGTGGTATCGCCCGCGCATGTAGGACAGGCTTCTTTCTCCCAGTACTGTGGGGTGATTTTTGCCACTGTCACCTGCCGTACATTAAAGATATGAGCAGCCGTACTCGTGTCGAAGAGGGAAGCAACTCCGATCAATCGGGCATCTTCCATAAGAATCCTGCGCCCCAGTGAGCGCAAAGCTGCCGGGTTGTCGGTGAGAAGAGTATCGACCATCACGACTCTATCGCCGGAGTGAATGGCAAAATCCGGATGCAGTGCAGCAGTGTCGGCACCGGCAGGCGTTGTAGCAAAGACCACGCGTGCTTCTAATTGCCGAGCCATCTCGGCAGCCAACAAAATCGCATCCACACTTGCGGCTACGACAACTTGCGCGTCGATGTCGAGAAAATGCTCTACAAGCTCAAAGGCCACTTTGCGGCAAAAGGGCGGGAACTGCAAAACCTTAAGGGGACGAAGCCGAGTATTGGAATGCCTGCCGTCTGGCAACACTACGTGTTCGTCCTGAAGAGCACCTGTAGAATAAAGCAGTGCTTGGATTTTTTCTTGATTCATTGCCATGCTGTAGTATGTAATTGCCTGTCGTTTCTGTTATGCTCGCTCTGTGGCACGGGCGTCTTGTCCCAAAGTCCCGTCGCTGTCACCGGTCGCATCAACCGCCTATCCGTTGACCACCCGCCAGCCGCCGAAAGACACATCAGGCCGCACAATCCTCCCGATGAGGAGAAGAACACATAAGGAGTACAGTTGTTGCGGCGTGCCGTAGGAGCATTGCGCGCAGACGAGCCTATGTATAAATGCAGCGCAGTGCGTTTGTCCACGCATCATTCCTATGATAACTCAGACTCGCCGCATGAGCAGCGACCGAAGCGCACCACCATCTGCACGATTAGAGACAAAACCGAACGGAAGAAAGCACTCCCCCCCCGCTTTAAAAGAAAAAAACCCGGAGTTGTAGATTCTCCGGGTTTTGTATCCATCATCGCATGCATTACTTCTGGTTCTCATCCACAATTGTGTAGTCGGCTTCTTCTACATTGCCATCGGCTGTTTTTTGTCCGTCTTGGGCACCGGCTTGTCCTTCGGCCTGGCCACCGGGGGGCGTTTGCTCGCCGCCTGTGCTACCTGCCTGGGAATACATCTGCTGCGATGCTTCGCTCCACTGTTCGTTGAGTGCATCCATTGCAGTGCGGATTTCTTCGGCATTGTCGGATTTCACAGCTTCGGCCAAGCGCTCTTTAGCACTCTCGATCTTGCCACGCACTTCCGGGCTCAGCTTATCGCCAAACTCTTTCAGTTGTTTTTCAGTTGAGAACACAAGGTTATCTGCTTGATTTTTAACCTCGACAGATTCCTTGCGCTTTTTGTCCTCGGCAGCATGATCCTGCGCATCGCGTTTCATACGCTCGATCTCGTCTTTGTTCAGACCGCTGGACGACGTAATGCGAATGCTTTGTTCTTTACCAGTAACTTTATCGCGTGCCGACACATTAAGAAGACCATTGGCATCGATATCGAATGTCACTTCAACCTGCGGCACACCGCGCGGAGCCGGAGGAATATCGCCGAGATGGAATTTCCCGAGCGTGCGGTTATCGCCTGCCATCGGGCGTTCGCCTTGCAGAATGTGGATTTCCACAGAAGGCTGATTATCGCTCGCGGTTGAGAATGTCTCTGTTTTCCGCGTGGGAATTGTCGTATTCGACGGAATCATAGGAGTCATCACACCGCCATAGGTCTCGATACCGAGTGTAAGCGGCGTTACATCAAGCAGAAGAACGTCTTTGAGTTCGCCTGCCAGCACTGCGCCCTGTACTGCTGCACCAATTGCAACCACTTCATCCGGGTTTACAGTCTTAGCCGGTTCTTTGCCAAAGAATTTCTTTACGAGTTCCTGAATCTTCGGGATACGAGTAGAACCACCTACGAGGATCACCTCGTCGATCTGCGAAGGTGTAATTTTGGCATCGCGCACAGCTTGCTCGCACGGGCCCAGAGTTTTGCTGAACATATCTTCGCACAAACTTTCAAACTTGGCGCGTGTAAGGCGGATGTTCAAGTGTTTCGGCCCATCGGCTGTTGCCGTTACAAAGGGCAGATTTACTTCTGTTTCGAGCTTTTGCGAGAGCTCAATTTTTGCTTTCTCAGCAGCTTCGCGCAAGCGTTGCAGAGCCATCGGGTCTTTGCGCAGGTCGATGCCTTCTTGGCGCTGGAACTCATCGGCGAGATACATGATCACACGCTGGTCGAAGTTATCGCCACCGAGGTGAGTATCACCATTCGTAGATTTCACTTCGAAGACACCGTCGCCAATTTCCAGCACCGAGATATCGAATGTACCACCGCCGAGGTCATACACGGCAATTGTCATGTTCTGGCCTTTTTTGTCCAAGCCATAAGCCAGGGCTGCAGCCGTCGGCTCATTGATAATTCTCCGCACGTCGAGGCCCGCGATTTCACCAGCGGTTTTAGTAGCTTGGCGCTGCGAGTCGTTGAAGTATGCAGGCACGGTAATAACGGCTTCCGTTACTTTTTGGCCGAGGTAGTCCTCTGCTGTTTGCTTCATCTTTTGCAGAATCATCGATGAGATTTCTTCGGGCGAGTAGTCGCGACCGTCAATCTCCACGCGTACCGCTGTACCATCGGTAGAAGGCTTTACCTTATAGGGCACCATCTTAGCTTCTTCCTGCACTTCGTCCCAGCGGCGCCCCACAAAGCGCTTAATAGAGTACACTGTGTTGATGGGGTTCGTGATAGACTGGCGTTTAGCTGCCTCGCCCACAACGCGCTCGCCCGATTTCGTAAAGCCGATCACAGAGGGAGTAGTACGCCCACCTTCACTGTTGGCAATTACTACCTGAGAGGCACCTTCCATCACAGCTACAACCGAGTTCGTTGTGCCTAAGTCTATACCGATAATCTTGCTCATAATTGCTCCTTACATACATAGTGCAGGCAGTATAAATACCGCCTGCATGCTTTTTCTAAATTGATATTATTTTCGTGCAGAGTTGCACAGTTTTGTGTACTTACGGGCTTACTGAATAGCGATGTTGACTTCTTTCGGCTTTGCCGGTTCCATTTTCGGAAGTGTTACATTCAGCACGCCATGTTCAAACACAGCGCTGATTGCATTGGCATTCACATTATCGGGCAGAGTAAACGACCGCGTAAAGCTGCCGTAGTTCCGCTCGACACGAACGAAGTTTTTCTTGTTGTCTTCCGTTTGCTCTTCCTGTCTTTTTTCGCCCTTAATCGTCAGAATCCTTTCCTCATCCACTGTTACCTGCACATTCTCTTTGGTCATGCCCGGAAGCTCGGCATGGATATACAAGCCTTTGTCGTCTTCTGCTACATCCACGCGCGGAACGAATCTGCTTTTATCCCAGCCGCCTTCGTTTTCCATCATTTTTACAAATCCATTTACTCTGTCGTTCACACGGCGACCAATGTTCTCAAGTTCGCGAAACGGTTCAAATCTTACGAGTGTCATACGACATCCTCCTCACATAGTAGAATATATAGTACTGTAGTTGTTTTGCTGATGTATGTATTAGCGGATTTCCACCCGAATGCCACTGGCATGCTCTTTTTTTCCTATCGTAATTGTCAGCAAACCATTGGTAAACTCGGCTTGGACCGCTGCTGGGTCGATCTGATCAGGAAGTGCAATCGAGCGAGCAAATGTACCGGTAGAGCGCTCGCTGGCAAGGCGAGTGGCTCCCTGGCGTGACACCTGCTTTTTCTCACCCCGAATTTTTAGTACGTTGTTCTGGTCAATAACAATATGGATATCCGACTTTTCCATGCCTGGCAGCTCGGCGTACATGTACACCCCTTCTTCATCTTCTTCCACATCAATTTGCGGCCAGTTTGTACTCGTATAGGAGTATTCCGGCTGCGGTGGCACAGGTTCCTGCGGGCGCTGCGTAAACGGGTTCTCCCGGCCTACTTGCTGAATAAAATTACCGATCTGTTCTCCTATCTGCTCCATCACATTCTCGATATCGCGCTTTGTTCCAAAATGGGTGTACATATCTCATATCTCCATATACTGATAAACTAAACCGTAATTCTGTAGTTGTACCTGCCTGTAGCAAAAGTGTGCCAGCCTTTTGCGACCACACATTAACGGACAGAATGGCAGGAGCTTGAGCAATTGTGTCAGGAAGGCCATAACACCCATGACAAAATATCTGGACAAAGTGCCATTACGACCGTTCAGAATGTGCAGATAGTAAGAAGGCTATACGTAAAAAAATCGTAAATTGCTCTATGCATACGCGAGTAAACAAGGTGGACAGAAGTTTTGTTTCTCTCGGCGTTTGGCTTCTTTGCCTCAACTATACAAGGACACCTCTATGTTTATAGTAAAGAGCATTCTCGTTCCTACTGATTTCTCCGATCCGTCGAACAACGCGCTGAACTATGCCAAAGAAATGGCCAGAAGTTCGGAAGCAGTGCTTCATCTGATGCACGTTGTAGAGCCAACAGTCTATCCGGCAGACTGGGGGTACTCGCAGGTGGGGTTTATTGATATTGAGCACGAGCTGAGCAGCGCCGCCGATAAGGAATTGGAAAAAAATTGCAAGGAGCTGCTTGCAGAAGGCTTCACAGTGGTGAAATCCGTATGCAGTGGGCGCGCATCCGACGAGATTATCAAATACGCAACCGATAACCAGATTGATCTTATCAGCATTGCCACACACGGGCGAAGTGGTATCGAGCACTTCCTGTTTGGCAGCACAACCGAGCGAGTTCTCCGCAAAGCGCCCTGCCCCGTCCTTGCCGTTCGCATACCTCCGCATCGGATACAGAACAACTGATATTTCTGAGCTTTTCCACTTGATGAAGGTTTTTTCATGCCCGTAACAATTCACAAGCTCATTACGATAGAGCGTCATATTGCTGAAGAAGAACTCTTCCACGAGGCCGCTACAGGCGAATTTTCCCGCCTACTCCGCGATCTCACGCTTGCTATTCGCATCATTTCGCGCGATGTTCGCCGCGCTGGTCTCAATGATATTCTCGGCATTACCGAAGATGAGAATGTACACGGTGAACAAGTGAAAGTCCTAGACCGGCATGCTAATGATACAATTTTCCGTGCTATGGATCACGGCGGCCATCTGTGTGCTATGGCATCGGAGGAATCCGACGGACTAATCAGCATACCCGAACAATACAATAGAGGTAAGTATGTGCTGCTGTTCGACCCCCTTGATGGCTCCTCGAATATCGATGTTAATGTTTCAGTAGGTACGATTTTTTCTATCTATCAGCGGCTCGACCCCAATCAGAATAACGACGGTAGCATGGCAGACCTGCTCCAGCCCGGCTATAAACAGGTTGCCGCAGGGTATGCCTGCTACGGAAGTAGTACGGTGCTTGTCTACACAACTGGCAATGGGGTAAATGTTTTTACCTACGATCCAACCATAGGCGACTTCCTGCTTACCGTGGAAAAGCTCCAAATGCCCAAACGCGGCGCAACTTATAGTGTGAACGAAGGCAATTACCACAAATGGGACGCCAACATGAAGCGGTATATCGACTTTCTGAAGACGCCTACCGATACGCACAAGCCCTATAGCCTGCGCTATATTGGTACGGCAGTGGCCGATATACACCGCACACTGCACTATGGCGGTATCTTTATGTATCCCCGGGATAGCGAGTACCCCGGAGGTAAACTCCGCCTCATGTACGAGCTCAATCCTCTGGCTATGCTTATCGAACAAGCAGGCGGGCGCGCTACCGACGGCAGCCTGCGCATTCTCGATCTCGAACCAACAGAAATTCACGAACGCGCTCCGGTCTTCATGGGCAGCGAGGAAGATGTTCTGGAAGCCGAACAGTTTCTCCGCGAAAACTAAAGATTCATATCAGACAAACGGCGGCCTCAACCGCCGTTTCCCCTTTCTATGCAAATGTCCAAGAATACAGTATTACCCACATTCCTGTCTTGTTTTTGGGCAAATTCTTGTGTAGTATGAAAGACTCTTCTCTTCGATAGTAGGATATGACTATGCAATACATTGCTACAATGTTTTTTTGCCTCGCGGCGGCAGTTTCCCTCCATACACAGCAAGCCGACACTTCGCTGTCGGCCACGGAGCGAAAATTTAAGCGATTCATGGAATGGGCCCACCCCACTCCTATCTCAACAGGTAAACACATCCTGTATCCCCCTTATGTCCTGCTTGAGCAGTCGCATAGCTCGGTGTTCAATAACTCCAATCTCGTAGGAGAAGAAAGCGACCCGCTGCCGGTGCAGAATGAGTCGTCTATCGCCGTTAATCCTACCAATCCCAAGAATCTCATAGCCTCGGCTGTAGACTACCGAAACAACTCTTCCACCTGGGTGTATGTATCGCATGATGGAGGCCGCACCTGGGAGAATAAAATGCTCGGTAAGCCTTTTCCCGACTGGGCTGCCAGCAACGACCCATCGGTGGGATTTGACATGACGGGGCGAGGCTTCCTCTGCTATGGCGGATTTAACACAACAACCCGGGAGAACGGGGTGTTTATAGCTGTCACCGAGGACGAAGGAGTAACATGGCAGCCACACATACCAGTAATTCTGCATAGAGGTACGCAGACTCGCGACTCCGTGTTTGAAGATAAATACTATGTCTGGCTCGATAATTCAGCAACTTCTCCGTACTTCAAGCACGCCTATATACCCTGGAAGCGCGTTACCGACGCCGATTCGGCTACACAAATTGTCCTTTCCAAATCAACTGATGGTGGCCTTTCTTGGAGCGTTCCTGTACCTGTTAGCGCGCGCGCTACAGGAACTTCGGAGGACACAACATTCGGCCAGAGTTTCCCGCTGGCAGTCACGGGCCCTAATGGCGAAGTGTACGTCGTGTGGAATTACGGCCCGAAACACTCTATTGGCTTTTCAAAGTCAACTGATGGCGGAGCTACATTCAGCACTCCAAAGCTGATACAGACCTACAAGCCCCTCGGTACACCGCTGCGGCTAAACGAAGGTGTGCGCCACACGCTCAAAGGCAGAGTACGAGTAGAGAGCTATCCAACATTAGTATGCGATATTACCAATGGCTCCCGGCGCGGTGCGTTGTATCTGTGCTGGGCTGCCGACAGTCTCCCAGATGTGTACTTCTCGCGCTCTAACGACGGCGGCGATACATGGAGTACACCGATGCACGTGCACAGCAATCCTGCCAACGACCAGTTTTGGCCTTGGCTGAGCATCGACCAGACAACAGGCGATCTGGCAGTAATGTATCTCGACAGCCGCGACGACATAGCGAATCTGGCCATACACTGCTATGTGAGCTACTCGAACGATGGCGGTACAACTTGGATCGACCGACGTGTATCCGACTTTCAGAGCGATGTACGCAAGAATCCGTTTCAGGGACAAAATTTTGCAGGCGACTACAGTGGCAATGCTTTCCACGGCGGAATTATCTACCCCTCGTGGTTCGACACTCGCAATGCGGGCGCCGATAACCGCGATAACGATGTCTATACGGCTATTGTCGATATCAGTATCCCCAATCCTGTGGAAAATTTCCGCGCGGTCATTCTGGCCGAACAGCCCACCGAACTCGATCTTTCATGGCAAGCGCCAACAACACGAGTCTTTGGCCAGCCGCTTTTACCAGAAGAGTTCAGCTACGCTCTTTTCCGTAATGGCCAGTTCCAACGCGTGCTACCGTCGTCGGCGCTTCAGTGGCACGACACAGAGCTTACTCCATTTGAACGCTATGAGTATTCTATCGCAGTGGTTGCAGGAAGCGATTCCAGCGTGTATCGCACGGTCAACTCATATGCCGGTGGAGCACGGCTGCCACTTGCCCCCGACATCATTAGATGGCAAGGCACACAAGCCGACTACAGTACCAAACTATCCGTTGTCGTGCCGTCGCTCCGAGCTGATACTCTGACGCCATTTGTCAATGCCAGCGCTATTCGCATCTACCGCAATGGCGTTTTTGTACGGGAACAAGCTATTCAGCCGCAGGATACAGGCCGGACAGTTGTTGTGTACGACACAACCGGCGCCCAGGGTTTTTTCAGCTACAGCGTAAGCGTGGTAGATAATGCAATCCCGCAGAATGAAAGCGCCCGCAGTAATACGATCCTTGCATATGCAGGCCCTGTCGCAGCCGAGCTCAGCGAAGATTTTGCAAATACGGTGATTCCCCCGTATTACAACAGCGGAAAATGGCAACAAATTACAGTCCTCGGTGGGCGAACAGTCGTCACCGAATCTCCCGATGGTAACTACAAAGGGTTTGCTGCCGATACGCTCGTCCTCTTCCCGGTAGGTGTTGTACAGGAAAATTCGTTTCTGCGCATCAGGCACGCTGCTATTATCGACCCATCCGATACCGCCTATATCGAAGTATCGCTCGATACTATGGCCACATGGCAGCGCATAGCATTCTACAACAATGCGTCGTTCGCAGCATGGCAGGATGGCACATTCGACCAAAACGACTTTGCTGTTGAAGACATCTCTCTCGATGATATGCGTGGAAAAACAATCTTTACACGGCTGCGGTTTCGCTCGGGTGTCACAAAACACAACGACGGCTGGTATATCGACGAAATCCGCATAGGCCAGCTCAGCACGAGTGTTGCCGAATACAATGCCGGACGTGCAAACCTGCACCCCAATCCCGTGTCGACGTGGTTGACAGCAACATTCCCCGCCGGACGTCCACTTCCAGTAGAAGTTGCTGTAGCCGATATGACCGGGCGCCAGTACACTGTTGATGTGCGGCGTCATGGATCGGGCATAGCGCTCGATGCTACGCCTTTGGCTCCCGGCATATACACAGCTACTTTTATTGACACAGCCGGAAAAAGAACATCATATTTGTTCGTAGTCGTCCGATAACAATACGGCATTGCAGCAGACTCCTGTGATGAACGATGTATGGCACGGGCGTCGCTGCCCACACGCCCGGTCGCTGTCACCGGTCGCACAAACCGGTTATCCGCTGCCCAACCGCTATTCGCTTGGGAATAGGCGCCGATGCCTCCAACCGCTGTGATAGCCACTGCGGGATTATCGTGGGCTCGTCTTCGCACTGTTGCCATAAGAATCGGTGTAAAGACGAACTGACGGTAACAATACGCGGAGAGTAGGCCGGACAACGACGCGGCGGACGTGCAGCGCGGTGCGGAGACAGAAAGGCTGGCCGAAGACATAGGCGCACAGCTATTACTACATTCTACAGATACTATCTGTGGAAATCCCTTGTACCGGCTCGCCGTATCGACAGGTGTGCAGCGCAGCACATTAGTCCTTGCATCATGAGCGCAGGAAGGTACGACAAGCCTACAAAGGCTCCAATACAGAGACAGTCCGATGGGTGTTTGCACACAAGGACAAAAGCGCTGAACCGAATTTCAGACAGCTCCCAAGAGAAGATAACCGGCTCGCCCGCTGCGAGCCCGGATTTTTATATCGACAGTGTCGACGCATTTGTATTCATACCTATGGGCCTTAGCGAAGAACTAAAGATGAACAAACCGTTCATCTCGCAGCAGCACGAACTTACTGTAGGCCTGCTGTTTACAGCCGAGCGATTACGGGATTATTTTCTAAGCATCTGCCAGCGATACGGGATTACAACCCAGCAGTACAACATGTTGCGAATTCTTCGCGGCTCCCATCCGAATGCGCTTTCGTGCTCGGAAGTGAACAGCCGCATGATACAGCGCAGCCCGGATATCACACGGCTGATAAGAAGACTTGAGTTGGGCGGTTATGTAACACGGGCACGCGACAGCCGCGACAACCGCATTGTGCGAACGCTGATACTCCCAAGCGGCCTTACACTTCTGGAATCGATGGACGCAGACATACGTGCGATGCACGATGTTTTTTCTGTGCTTTCGGACGAACAGCGCGCGGAGTTGGTAAATACTTTGCAGGCTGTCCGCGCCGAACTCAACAGGCGCATGCCGTTGTAGAGATATGCATCATTGGCAGGGTATAGCTGCTGATTGTGTAAACTTTACACCAGTTTTTTTGCGTACCATCGCCTCAACACATATATTTACGTGCCTTTAATGGTATTATGCAGGATACGATCTATGAAATTTGCAGTGATGACGGGCGGCGGTGATTGCCCGGGAATGAATGCTTTTATTCGCGCAGTTGTGCGTACAGCACTTAACATCCGCCCCCAAACATCAGTGTGGGGAGTATTAGACGGCTGGCGCGGCCTTATGGAAAACAGATACCGGCGGCTCAACAAGCTCGATGTAGCGGGTATATCAAGCGCTGGTGGCACGATTCTGGGAACAGTGCGGTTTGCCGACCTGGCAAAAGACAGCGACATTCAAGAAACGGTAGCGCGCAACCTCGACGATGCTGGGTTCGACTACCTGCTCGTATGCGGAGGCAATGGAAGCCTGCGAGCGGCTGCCGTCATCGAAGACATTCTCCGCCGTGAAAAGCTGCGCACGCGCATTTTGGTCTGCCCGGGCTCTATCGACAACGACGTATGCAATATGCACGGCTCGTCGATAGGATTCTACAGCGCCATCGACAAAAGCCTTGAGATGCTGGAATGGATACGCGATACAGCCAGCGCACACCGCCGCGTGTACCTGATTCGCTCGATGGGGCGCAACTCCGCATTCCTTCCGCTTTTTGCCGGTATCGCCTCCGGTGCCGAGTACGTTATCCGCCCACACGAACAGGTCAACTTCGAGCGCATGGCTTCCATGATAAGCGAACGCGACCGCGACTCGCGCATCATCGTAAGCGAAGCGTACCCGAAATCGCTCGACGAGATCAAATCCATACTCGAACAAATCTTTGAGCAGCGCAATGTGTGGCGCGAAATCCGGTCGGTCGATATGAGCTATTTCCAGCGCGGCGGTACAGCAGCGACTACCGACATCCTGCGTGCGAGCTGGCTTGGCTATCGCATGGTAAAGGACGCGTTCGACCGATGCGAAAGCGGCTACTACTCTGCCTTCTACACAGGCCATATGAGCGATCCGCTACCACTGGCAGTGGCTGCCGACGACTCGCAGACCAGCTATGCCGACATCCCTCCCGAATTCATCGAATTTGCTCTCGCTCTCCGCTAATGATGCGCGTGCCGATTGTTTTCTTATCATTCCCTGTTATCGCTTTTATTCCTTCTGTCCATGACCACACTTCTTACAAATATTGCTTCTCTTGTTACAATGAATGCCAACGGCGCAGCCCGCAAAAGCGGCGCGCAAATGCAGGATATCGGTGCAATCTCTGACGGTGCTTTGCTGATACGCGATGGCACTGTGCATTGGATTGGTACAGCAGCAGAAGCTCACACCCGTATGGAAAACCTCGACTTCCTCGCCGATGAGATTATAGACTGTAGTGGCAAAACCGTGCTGCCGGGTTTTGTCGACTCACACACGCACATGGTATTTGCTGGCAACCGGTCGGACGAATTTGCACGGCGCCTGCGCGGTACAACCTACCAGGAAATTGCAGCCGAAGGCGGCGGCATTCTCAAGACAATGCGCGCTGTTCGCGAAAGTTCTGTGGAACAACTGGCCGCAACTGGTCTGCATTTAGTAACTAGCGCCATGCGCTACGGCACAACGGCTGTAGAAATCAAAAGTGGCTATGGCCTCGACCTCGAAAGCGAGCTCAACCAGCTCCGTGCTATTCGTATTCTGCGCGATGAACTGCCGCTGCACATCAGTGCTACATTTCTGGGCGCACACGATATCCCGCCCGAATACAAAAACAACCGCGAAGCCTATATCACTTTGCTTTGCGACACAATGATACCTGCTGTAGCCGAGGAAGGATTGGCAGAATTCTGCGATGTTTTTACCGACACAGGGTATTATACTATCGAAGAAACAGAGCGCATCCTGCTGCGGGCCGAGCAAGCTGGAATGAAGCTGAAAATTCACGCCGACGAGCTCAGCGACGTAAGCGCCGCTGCTCTTTCGGCGCGCTTGAGCTGTAGCTCTGCCGACCATTTGCTGAATATCAATAGCGAAGGCATTGCGGCAATGAGCAAAGCTGGAGTTGTGGGAACACTTCTGCCGGGCACGGCTTATTTCCTCGGCTTGCCCTACGCACCAGCCCGCCGGATGATTGAAGAAGGAATGGCCATTGCCTTGGCAACGGACTGCAATCCCGGCTCTTGCTTTACCGAAAATATGCAGCTTATGCTCTCGCTGGCCTGTACCCAAATGAAAATGACAATGGAAGAGGCCCTGTGTGCAGCAACGCTGAATGGCGCGGCGGCGATTGCTACTTCCGATAGCATGGGCAGCCTGGAACCGGGCAAAGAAGCGAGCTTCCTGATTGCCGGAACTACATCCTACACAGATATGATTTACCACTTTGGCGTCAATCATATAAGCGAAGTGTGGATCAAGGGGCACAGATCGGTAGTAAATTACTGACGCATAATAGCCCACCCACCCAGCACAACCTGCGGAAAACGCTTGATTTTTTGGGCGAACTGTTCAATATTTGCACCCGTGAAATTACAGTGTTTCTACCTTTGTGAAACATTCTGCCCCCGAGTAATGTTTGCCAGAGTTGGAACAATCGCAAAAACGCTTTCGTATATTCCCCAGATTTCGATTGTCGGCTAATATATTGTTCTCACAATTTTATCATTATGGAGTCGCTGTATGAAGAAGTTCAGAATTTCAAGCACTTTTTTTGCTATGCTGGCCGTTGCGCTTATTGCGTTCGGTTGTAACGAAAATGAAAATGGTCCCACCGATACTATTAACAATCCAACAAATCTCATGGCTACCTCTGGTGCCAACACAGGCAACATAGGTAAAATCCTTCTGAAATGGACAGCCCCGTCGAGCTCGGCTACCATCAGCCTTTCAGGCTATGAGCTGACCTATTCACCCGGTGGTACAACGCCGATCAGCATTACTGCTAATCAGACATCGTACACGGTAGAAAACCTTGCAGTGGGAACGCCTTATACTTTTACACTGAAGGCTAAAGGCAGCAACAGTACAGTAAGCGGCGGTACGCAAATCAAATGGGCTCCGGCTCGTTTCTCCGGCGTTATTCGCCTGTACGGTTCAGCATCGAGCCAGGGAAGTGGTTTGGATTTTAACGGCGGTACCGATGGTGCTCCGGCACAGCTCAAAGTTGCCAATGGCGGCGCGTGGGATATCGGCTTCGACGATACAGACCCGGATACACTCGGCATTGGTTCGCCTTATCAGACGAGCTATGTTACAGAAACAGGAGCATTCAAAGCTCCGAACAACGATCAAATGGCTAAAAAAACCTTCGTAAGCTCGGCTCGTTATACAGGTGCTAGCTCGTTGGAGAGCGTGTTTGAATCCGCAGCTCTGCAAGCAGGTACATTAGAGCAGCTTCAGGCATTTACACCTACAGCAACACAGCCGTTCGCTTTTATAGCTAAAACTGCCGAAGGTAACTTCGCAAAAGTATTAGTACTCGCAACCGGCGGCCAAGTTGTTCACGGTACAGGTGCTGATCGCTATATCGAAGTACAGATTTCGTACCAACCGACAATCAATACTCCGTATGCACTGCCCAAAGGTGTTCCGACCGACTTCGTTGTTGGCAACACCGTACAGCGCAATACAGCACGCGCTACCAAGTAATTGTTGTTGAGCTACAGATAGCTACAACCAAATGCCCCGCTTTTTCGGCGGGGCATTTTTTATTTTAAAACCACTTATCGGAAAATCTTTGTTACTTTTGCGGCAACCAATACACTTATACAGCTCCATCAGGAACTGCCATGAAACTCTACGTTGCCCTACTACTCATACTTTGCACATTGCTCCCCGGCTGTAGTGGCGACGACCCCGTTCAGCCTGAGCCCATTCCATCCATACCCCGGGAAATTGGTTCCGAATCGGTCACGCCCACCAGCGTTACTCTCACTTGGAAAACTCCTTCGGAAGCCATGCTGCAAGAATCTGGTAAAAGTGGTAATGGCATTCTCGCTCTGGCGGGCTACAAGCTCTCCTATGCAGATACTACTATCACGGGTATAAACAAAGCAGCAACGTCCTACACTGTAACAGGGCTGGCACCCAACACGAACTACACATTCTCTTTGAAAGCCCTGAACTCAGAAGGCGAAGAAAGCGTTGCAGCAATATTCAGCGTGGCAACACCCCCATTACCACCCCCTGCCTCGCCTACTAACTTCAGAACAGTAGATATCCACGCCACAGAAATAGAGCTTGCGTGGACTGCATCTACAAGTGCATCTTGGAGCGATTTTGCAGGGTATATCCTTTCGTATGGAGCGCAGGACATCGAGCTGGCCAGCACCGCTACTTCCTACACAGCTACCGGGCTTGCAGAAGGCACGCTTTATACGTTTGCTCTGGTAGCCCGCACCGCTGATGGCCGCAGCAGCATATCGGTATCAACGTCGGCAACAACACATGACAATACCCCTCCGCCAGCACCTCCGTCGGGTCTGCTTGCCACAGCGACCAGCAGCACAGAAATACGTCTGCAGTGGACAGCCTCTCCCGACGCAGGTAATTCCAATTTCGACAAATACGAGCTGGCCTACGAACCCGGTGGTTCTTCGCAACCTATCGCCATTGGCAAAGAAAAGACTTCCTACACTGTAGGCGAGCTTACAGCAGGCACCGTGTACACATTTACTCTGCGCGCACGAACGACAACCGGGAAAGCAAGCTCCGACGCATCTATCAGTTGGGCTCCTGCGCGTATCTCGCCAGTCATACGGTTGTACGGCTCCAAATCAACGATGGGCGCAGGTGTCGATTTCGAGGATAATACTGGCCAGATACGAGTACTGACTATTGCCGACGGAGGCGATTGGGATTTAGCATTCGACGATAGCGAACCAATGCAGCCAGCGATTGGCTCGCCCGCACAGACCATATATGTTGATAATAGCTTCACCTTTCCTAATGGAGCGCTCGCCAGACGTACCTATGTAAGTACAAATCGCTATTCCGACATTACCAACCTCGAAGATATGGGCGATCCTTCGCCGCTATTTGTTGATAAAATCGAACAGCTACAGATCATTAACAGCAACAAAGGTTTCGCATTTGTCGTGCAAACCGAGGAAGGCAATTACGCCAAGGTACTTGTGCTGGCAAAAAATGGCAAAGTGATTCAGGGGTCGGGCAACGATACATACATCGAAGTTCAGATTTCCTACCAGCCCACGCCCAATGTCCCCTATGCTATTATTCCGAGCGGAAAAAGCCGCAAAGCAGAGCCCGCAGCTACGCGGCAGATACGCCCTTCGCGATAGGCATCCAGATAATTTCCGCCAAGCGTCCTGCTTTTCTATCAGGGCGCTTTTGTTTTATCAGGCTCTAAAAGCACGTGTTGTTTTGCCGTCCACCCAAATTCTCGTCGCCGGGAAAGAAGATTTTATGTAAATTTGGGCTTTCGTATAAACATCCGAGACTATCTCGCATTTTTCCTTACAATCATTCTGGATTTCGTCATGATCATCGGTGTTCCCAAGGAAATCAAGTCGAACGAGAACCGCGTTGCGCTTGCTCCCAGCGGCGTAGAGGCGCTTAAACAACACGGTCATACCGTCCTCATCGAAACCAATGCCGGCAAAGGCAGCGGATTCAGCGACGACAGCTATGTAGCAGCAGGCGCTGAAATCGTAGCTACGGCAAAAGAAGTATTCGACAGAGCGGATATGATTATGAAGGTAAAAGAGCCGATTGCACAAGAGTACGGCCTTATCCGCGAAAATCAGATTGTATTTACCTATTTCCACTACGCTGCATCGCGCGAGCTTACCGATGCAATGCTGCAAAGCAAAAGCATTACGATTGCCTACGAAACAGTGCAGCGCAAAGATGGCTCGCTGCCGCTGCTTATTCCGATGAGCGAAGTTGCAGGACGTATGGCTCCCCAGGAAGGTGCAAAATACCTCGAACGCACAATGGGCGGTCGCGGTGTACTGCTCGGCGGTATCCCGGGCACCCAACCGGCTAATGTGCTGGTGCTCGGCGGTGGTATTGTGGGTACAAACTCCGCAAAAATCGCAGCAGGCTTTGGCGCCCGTGTTACAATTTTTGATAGCAATCTGTACCGCCTGCGCTACCTCGATGATGTAATGCCGAAAAACATCACAACGATGATGTCGAATCCCTATAATATCCGCGAAGCAATCAGAACAGCCGATCTCGTTATCGGTGCCGTCCTGATCCCGGGCGCAAAAGCTCCCTACCTCGTTACACGCGAGATGCTCGGCGAGATGCGCGAAGGTAGCGTTCTGGTCGATGTATCTATTGATCAAGGTGGCTGTTTCGAAACAAGCAAGGCCACAACTCACGCTGATCCGATTTATACTGTAGATGGTATCGTGCACTATTGCGTGGCAAATATGCCGGGTGCAGTTCCCTTTACATCTACAATCGGCCTTACCAATGCTACGCTTCCCTATGCGATCCAAATCGCAAATCTCGGCTATGAGGAAGCTATTCGCAGCAATGAAGAACTGCGCTATGGTCTCAATACCTACAAGGGACATATCACCTATCGCGGTGTGGCCGAAGCTTTCGACATGGAGTACGTCGACTCCTACGACTTCATCAAGTAATCAGAAGCAAGTACATAGCTCGGTATCATGCGATACGGACACAAGTAATTCGCTATCGCCGGAGCGATGCGCCGATGAAGCAACTGGCCACGGCAGCATGCACAAGACGCCTATGCCAATCATCGCTTCTGCGGATCAGAGAGCTGTACAAGAAAAAAACCCCGGCGGCACACTGCAACCGGGGTTTTCTGTTTCTCATGGGATTTGCTGCTGTCACGCTGCATTGGGCACATGATTGCGGAAGAAAATCAGCATGCGCTTCCAAGCATCTTCAGCCGCTTCTTCGTCGAACACTTCTTTGCGCGTGTCGTTGAAGAACGCATGATCGGCGTCCTCATACACCTCAACTTCTACATCAACTCCCGCCTGCTCTAACTGCCCGCGCAGAGAAGCAATGACATCGGCGTTTGCCAGGTGGTCGTTTTCACCGAAAAACGCAAGAACCGCCGCTTTCATCTGGTCGAAAGGTGGTTTGATATCCGGATGAAAAGGAAATCCGTAGAAGTCCACACAAGCCGAAACACGGTCGGGATTCGCAGCAGCAGCATACAAAGCGAGTTGTCCGCCCATGCAGAAACCTACGACACCCACCGTTTCGCTCGTACACTCGTACTGTTTCAGCAATTCCCCAATAGCGCCTTCTATCACCTTGGAAGCGTCGTCGATATTCAGCGACATCATCATCTTCCCGGCTTCATCGGGCGATTTTGTTTCTTTGCCGTGATAAAAGTCTGGAGCAAAGGCAGTGAAACCGGCTGCAGCAAATCGGTCACACAGATCTTTGATGTGGTCGACAAGCCCCCACCATTCCTGTATCACAATAATACCGGGACCGCGGTTGAACGCAGGCGAACAATAACCTCGATATGTTGTGCCATTCCCTTGAAACTCGATCATTTTTCCACTCATGATACATCTCCTTTATTTTCGAGAGAATCCCCGCCGTATCACACAGCCGGGCCTGTCATCGCACAGCCTTCTGCCTGATCTCGCCAACACCCTTATTCAAATTTATTTTTCACTTGGCCAATATCGACAACAAGCGTAGCGCTGGCGCTGGGAGAAGGGCTGTTGATAAATGTTATACGTTTAACGATAGAAGCGTCGAATTGCTCCATCTGCTTGCGCAGAGCATCTGCCCGGGCCTGCACTAACGATACAGAGGCATCTGTAGCCGGGGCTTCTTCTGCTACCACATCAGCTTTTTTGCCCTTTTTCTGCTTTTTGGCTTTAGCCTTTGGCGCTTGCTTTTTGGGCAGCTCGTCGGCAGCAACAGTCATGTTGATTTCAATACTACGGTTTTCCTTCAGGAGCTCGGCAATTTTTGTGAGTTCGCTTACAGCGGCGGTCGTGAGCGAAGACTGGCTTTTGTCAAATCCGACTATCGACAGGAGTTGGTCGCCAGTACGCAACATACGCACGCGGAACTCTTTCTTCTCTTCGTAGTATTTATCAGAAGCGGGCATGGAGAACCCAGAGGCCGTTTTCACGACATTGTAATCATTAAAAGTAATTGTATAGCTTTCGCCTGCATTAAGCACCTGCTTAAAGGAGCCATCGGCAGTGGATTTACCTTTGAGATTTTTGCCAGACGGCGTAGCAATTACATACCTTGCTTCTACAGGCTGGCCGGTTTTTTCGTCCATCAATTTGCCCTGAAGCAGAACAGTGGTCTGCCCGGCAATTGCAGAAGAGAGGCCACAAGCGAAAAACGCTATAAGACAGAAAACAACACACTTGTGAAGGGTGGGAGTAGGGAAGAAATGCTTCATAGTGAATCCGAAAAAATAGTAGAATAATACAGTATTAAAAATTGTAAATCAGCAACACCAGAGCGCAGTTGCAGTTATCACTTGTTTAAGAATCGAGCAATACCATTGCGGCAGTCGTCAGTCTGGCGAGCCAGTGCATTCATCGACGAGGCATAGCGCAGCCCGGCATCGAGCGACATACCGTGGACATTATTCAGCATTTCCTTTGTGAGCATCATCGCCGAAGAGCTATTGGCAAGCAGGGTATCTACCAGCGATTGTACAGCAGTATCAAGCGCAGCATCCTCTGCAACATGGGTAATCAGGCCGAGCCGCAGCGCCTCATCTGCCGAAATCTGCTCGGCGCTCAGCAGCAGACGACGGGCTTGGGTATCGCCAATTTTGCGCACGAGATACACCATCACAATGGCAGGTATAAAGCCGATTTTCACTTCGGAATACCCGAAGACAGCCCGCTCACGCCCTGCCACAATAAAGTCGCAAACCGTAGCAAGGCCGCATCCTCCGGCAATAGCCGGGCCGTGAACTTTTGCAATGACAGGCCGGGGGAATGTGTACAGCGCATGAAGAGTTTCCTGCAGGTGTCGGGAATCGCTCATGTTTTCTAATACAGAAAAATCCGCAAGCTGCTGAAGATAAGCGAGGTCGGCGCCAGCACAGAATGCTTTGCCACTGCCCTGTAATACCAACACCTTTACGGAATCGTCCTTGCGTAAGTCGGCCAAGACATCCCGCAGTTCTCCCACCAATCCAGGACTGAGGGCGTTGCGTTTATCAGGCCGATTTAATGTTATTTCAGCGACACCATTGTGCCGATCTACAAGCAAATAGTCCATACGTTTTTTAGTACTGGAAAATCGCTGCCAACCACCTAAGCAGGCAGGCATTGATATTAGAGAACATACATGTGTACAATTAAGATACGCGGTGTGCGCTGGGTCGGAAAAATTACGACTTTTTTCCGTTTGCACAAACCGAAAGTTCCTATTACATCTATTTAACAATAACAAAGGGTACAGAAACAGATTGCCCGGCTCCATCGCTCACACGGAGAAAGTACACGCCGGAAGCAAGCCTATGGATATCCATACGCGCACGAAAATGCTCGCCATCGGCAGGCACGGAAAAAGGCTCTTGCACAGGCATACCCAGCGCATTGAGTACGGCCAGCGTTGCATACGAGCCTGTGGCAGAACCAACAACATCCATAAAATCCTGTGCGGGCTGGGGCTGCAGTTGTATAGCACCAAGCACAGGCTCCGGCTCGCTTACAGCAGTTGCCACCCAATAGGCATCAAGTGATTGCTGTAGCTCTTCCTGCGTCCAGGCTGCACCGAGTAGAAGCGTAAAGCTGCGCGTTTCACCCGGTTGCCATTCGCCGGGGAACAGCATGCCAGCTACGCAACCAACGTCGCCCGAACCGTCGTAATGGAGCGCTCTGCCGCTTGTGAGTGAGCGAATTTTATCTTCTATCGCAAATCCTGTACCGGTATTCAAAGGATTGGCGGCGCTATTGCTGTAGTTGTCAAATTCTGCAAACTGGCGTACAGCAGACTGGTTGCTTGTATATACACCACAGCCGACAACTGGATAAGGGCCGGGACGTGAAGCCACTCCCCACACCATCTGTACACCGGAACTCATTACGCCATCATACACAATTTCCATGGTGTTGTCTTCGCCGTAGCGCCCAATATCCCAATCGAAAAAATATCCTGTGGATACATCGTTCAGCACGGAGCCGGAAACATTTCTAACATCGATATCTACGGCAGTGATACGGCTGCTCGGCGAGGGAATACGCACGCGCTGCTGTATTTCCAGGCCAATCGGGCTCGATGCGTTTTCGTCGCGAATTACACCCGTGTTGCGGTCGGGTGCAGTAAACGTCTTGAGCACTGCAAAATCGTGATCCACTGCTGTGGTTTGCTCTAATCCATCCCACAGATGGCTGCGCGTGGCGCTTACTACCCGGCTTCCACCTTCGCAGGCCATGATACCACCTTCGAACAGGAAATTACCAAACGATTGAAGATGGAATCCCCGATCCTCGGGGTATTTCATGCGGTTCTCGAAGCCTATCTGCCCGCCATCGGTCATCGCGAATTCTAATGAGTCGTTGCTGAATACAGTAAATCCCAGCGATGGACGGAAGGGAATAATAAAATAGCTGTTGTAGTCGTTGTCGCTGGCCATATCTACGCGCAGAAACACCGTCGATGTATTTTCCTTTAATTTTTTCAGGGTGAATCCACCGACAGTAGCCGTCTGCCCGGAAGCCAGAGCCGGTGTGAGCACTTCGCCTTCAAGAATCTGTAGGCTTCCATCGGGATCCGAAAGCACCGACAGCGAGCACAACACACCGGGAGTAGCCGCGAGATAATTTTTCAGTGTCACCGCAAGATGGATATCCTCTCCGGTGGAGAATCGATTTGTGATCGTACCAATAGCATCGGCCATTTCATACGATATAAGCGCTACGCCCGGTTGGTCGAATGGGTTGAGTGTAACAGCCTTGAGCATATTCAGGCGTCCCGGCACAAGCCCTGCTTTGTCGATGTTCTGCGCTGTAATATCATCGGTACAGCGGCGGAGAAATTCGATAGCCTGTGGCGCTGTAAGCTCCGGGTGCTGTGCACGCACAATAGCCAGCGCTCCCGATACAATAGGGGCAGCGCCCGAGGTACCACCAAAAGTCGTGTAGCCAGAATTTGCAGTGCTTATTGTGCCTTCTCCCGGTGCAGTAATATCTACATGGGCACCATAGGCAGAACCGCTGTACAAGTAGTCGTCCGGCCAGCTATTTGCTACGCCCATCACGCCATTGTACGCTGCCGGGAACACAAGCCGCGAGTCGCCGTCGTTGCCACCCGCAGCTACAATTGCCACGTCGCGGCTCACTGCAAAATCAATGATCGACTGGTTGATATCAGAATAAATATCAATACCCCAACTACAGTTCAGCACCTTAAAGCCATTAACTGCGGCATAAATAATAGACTCATAGCCGTAGTCGAGCGATTGTGTGCCAAATGGAGCAATTTTGAGCGGAAATATTTTGCACTTACCAGCCACGCCAGCAGTGCCAATATTGTTGTTCGCTGTAGCGCCGAGTACTCCGGCTACGCTCGTACCATGCTGGCGCGTATTGTATGTGTCGCCCCAAGGCCGGTCGTCATCGCCAGCGGCAAAATTATAACCATTGTAGTCATCGATATAGCCATTGTTGTCGTCGTCGATACCGTTGTTTGGTATCTCGCCGGTATTGACGTAAAGCGAGTTGATGAGGTCTTCGTGCTGCTGGTTCACACCGTCGTCGCTCACCGCCACAGCCATCGAAGCGTCGCCGTCGTAGATATCCCATGCTTCCAGTGCGTGTATAACTCCGAGCATCTCCTGCTGGCTGAGCATCGGATCGTTGGGTGGGCTCAACTGCCGGGGAATATAGGAAGGCTCGGCACGCTCAACAGCGGGATTGTTTTTCATCAGGCGCTGCGCAAAGCTGATAGGGTCTTCGTCGCCTGCGTATCTCAGGACAAAGGTGCGTAAAAGCGGTTGTTCGGCCTTTATCATTTCCGCCAGTCGCTTATCAGAAAGCACTCCCATGCGCTTGCGAAGTGCCGTATTTGCCAATATGCTCTGCTTGTCGGCTAAGAGCTGGCGGCTGGCATATACTTCGGGAGCACCGACAACCGACCCAGCCTGGCCAATAGTAACTGCGCCCGGCACGAGCCTTACAAGCACAGTGTTGGGCACTACACGCCGAGCATCTTCCTTACCAGCAAGAGCAGCCACAGGAAGACAGCACAGCATCACAAGGCGCACCACAGACGAGCGCAAAAACGAGTTTTTCATAGATGTATTCCGAATAACAGGAAGTTGTCCAATTCCGCCAACAAAGCCAAACTATAGAGATAGAGACATCTTTTGCGCTTTGGTCGCTGCCCATGCTGTTAGTCTTTGCACCGCGCTGCATATCCGCCGCGTTGTAGTCCACCCGCCTTCCGCATAGTGCTGGCGTAACGCAGGCAACCTGTATGCACCAGATGCACGCAGATGTGTTCTTTCGACCTTTCGCCTCCGATTTCCACACCAGCGAAAGGCTTTTGGCCAGCCGAAGAACGGATTGTGCGACCGGTGACAGCGGCGGAACTTCTGAAAAAAACGCCCGTGCTACAGATTCTTACCGCAGCCATAGGGAGCGTTCACTAATTAGTTGTTACTGAGACCGGGGAAATTTAGCGAAATTCGGGGTGTCGTTCACTAATTATTGGCAAATAATTGTCCGCACACCACTCTCGACGGGTCGATCTGGTGCGCCGGTTGCCGGGCTCAAACAAAGCCTTCCTTTAATTTTGCGAAAAAACGGCAATTTCAACAGAAGTACAGGCGGGGGATTTCGGATATTACGGATATTACGGAAGGGGGATTTCGGATATTACGGAACGTTAATTAGTGAACGGTGGCGAAAATCAATTACGGATATTACGGAACGTTAATTAGTGAACGGTGGCTATTTTATACTTGGTTCTCAACAGCCCTACAATTTCATCCATCCGATCCTGTGCCCATCGTTCCATTTGCGTTTTTACTTCCTCTTCTGTCTCAGCCTCGAAATCCTGTGAGGACAGGCAGATGCTGTCTTCCAAGACACCACCTTTGATGCGCAGCAACAGCTCCGACGTGGCGCTCGGCTTCTTCTGTGTTGGGTTGTCCTGCCAACCGGTTGCACCTATGATGCTGAAGCCACCACCACGCGGCCAGTACCGCGTACTTATCGACAGGATATCACCATCGTAATCTTTCTTGCCCTGGCAATCGTCCCGCCATTCTGCCTGAAATTTTAAGTCGCTCATTTCCGCTTCCTTTCCACGGCTGTCCACGTGTGTACACAGCGCCAACCGCCGCAGTAGTAAAGGACAGGTAAACCCATCCCGTTATCCATTAATCGAATTTCGTCTATTGTATAGACATTCCCAAGCCGGGCAATACAGAACGGTCTCTGCGCTCCGGCACCGTCATAGCGGAACGTATCCAATCCCAGGTCTAACGCCTGCCCGATCTCCCGGCCCCGACTGAACGCAGCTCGCGCCGTGTTCACGATCGTGGACGCATGGCGTTCCGCTACCTTTAATTCAACGACCAGGCGGCCTTCCACCTGCTTTGAGGATTGATCGCGGCGCAGACCATCCAGCACCGTGTTTGCAACGCCTTTAACTATGCGATTACGGGCCCGTGCAAAGCCCTGTTCGGATCGTTCGAGTATCTGGGCGGCTACGGCCCTTTCCTCGCTGGAGAGCGTGTATTGTGAGGCCCATTCGCGCTCCATCGCCCGCTGTGTCTCGCGCATAAGTGCGCCGTCGAAACCCCGTTGTACAAGGAGCTTCTGGACTTCTGCATCGATGTCCGCGCTGGACGCACCACGCGCCATCAGGCGCAGCACCAGTCGCTTTACTTCTTCAAGAATTTGTTTCATTATTATCTGGATGTTTTGCCTGCCCGATGTGATAATCGAAATACCTGGCTTTATACTCGGAGAAGGGGATCAGCTCATCGCGTAGGGTGCGGGGATTGTAGACGTACACGTACTGCGCTGTATCAATGCACCGCCAGCGAGCCCCGCAATCCTCGCAGAGTTTGACGCGAATATCAAACCCATCATGCCTTTCGGTACGATGGGTTCTGATGTTGTCTCTGTAGCATCTGGGGCAATTCATTTAGTTTGCTGTTGGTTGCACGATGTCGTCCCAGTCGAGGCGAATGAGTTCACCCTCCGGGCTTTCATACGCCGGGACGAACTCGCCGATCTCCGATACAATTCCAAATTTGTATCCATTGCTGACGGCAATCCAGATTAGGCCGTTCGGTCTGGAGGAGAATGTCAGGTCGACCTCTCCCACTTTCGGCTGTTCTGCTTTCTCAGCCTTCACCTTTGTTTTTGCAGGGCCGGTTTTTACCTTCTGTTTTTTACCGGATGCCCGCTGCCGTATTTCTTCCTGAAGAGCGCGAACCATCTCCGCCGCCCGGCTGATGGAGATTTCCTCGGAATTGTTCGCCTCCCGGATTTCGAGCCACCGCCTGCTGCACTTCTCGCGCATCGGTTCGATTTCATCTCTCCGTGCAGTAGGTATGTTGACGGTCTTCCAGAACGCATTCATCACCGGCTGATAGTGTACGAGCTTGCGTAGCTTTAGCGTTGCAACGCTTTCGCCGACATATTTTGCGACATCATTCATTGTCTGATCTGAATCGCCGATCTCAATGGCGGAATATACGCCTTTGAGGTTCTTCAACTTTCGCAGCTTCGTGGATTGCTCCAGGTCTTCGAGGAGTGCAACGGCTTCGATATTGCGCATGCGCTCGTTGCGATCTCTGTACTTATTTCCCGTTCGGATAATGCGCTTCACATCCACGCCGGGACGGGGCACAACGATCTCGACCAGAATAGTTTTCGCGCCAAGCTGTATTGCTCCGTCGATCCGGCGATGTCCGTCGAGAATGTAGTCGACACCGTCCGGCGTACGCAGGATGCGCGGCTTGTTGGCTATGCCGTTTTCCGCGATGTCGGCAACGAGTTCCGGACTGGCTTTCATGTTGTCGGCACCGACGTATTCAGTGTTGTACGGATGTGCTGTATAGCGGCGCGGATCGCCTTCCTCTATACTGACAACATCATACAATTGATTAGTAATATCCATAGTTGCAGGTAGCGAATAGAGAGTTCTAAAATTTATTATAAGGCTTTACCGACACCAGGCGGGCGAACACGCTGTATTTTCCTGACGTTCTTCTCTCGCATGCAGCACGGATAACGAAACCCACAGCGGTCGCCGGGTTGACCGCTTCGACGCCGTCTGAATACTGCACGCCGATTTCATCTACATAGACAACCTGATAAAGACAGAATCCGGCATCGATAACAACAGGTTTTTCTATAGCCGGTTTCTGCTGTTGCACTGTCGGCTTTTTGTAGCGGCCACGGCGTTTCCGCCGTGCCGCTACGATCATACTCAACATCATGCGACACCCCGTCTCTTTGCTACGCGGATCACGCGAACCGCGAGCGCGTAGAGAGTGGGGGACAACTCGCGGGGATTGGTGTGCTTCATGCGTTCGATGAATAACAACAACATCAGAAACCTCCTGTTTTCTTTCCGTTCTCCATTGTTTTGCTCATCAGTCCGGGCTCCGGTGTCTCTACGTATTCGACACCTTTATTTTTGGTCTCGCGCTTTTCTACTGGAAGGATGGAAACGCAGTGGTAGGCGACTGCACGGCATGCTATGCAGCAGTGTTTCACTGTGGAGAGCCACGCTTCCTCGGGGCGATTAGCAGGTACACGCCGCACCTGCGGCGTGCTGCTGGCGTTGTGGTAGTACGTTACTTCGTACATCGAGTAGCCTCCAATCGCTATTCGCACAATCGGCGGCTTGAGCTTTGACGGCACTGGGGTAACAACAGTTGTACCTGTCGAGTCGCCTATTAAGGCGATCTCTGATTGCGATTTTATCATATACCCCCCTCATCCACAGCGAGCTTGATCTGAAACGCAAACGTTTCCTCTTGTTCTACGACCATCCCGCATTCGCGTAGCGCATCTGGCGACATGCCGTTTTCTGTATCGCCCTGGTCATATGCAGTAGATAGCTCTAAAACGCTCTCCTTATTTAGCTCTTCTTTTGTGCGTATGATCTTTGGTGCCCATACCGACCGCCGAACCAGCTCCAATACGGCTTCCCATGTAAACCGCCTATCCTTACCAACGCGAGGCGTGCCGAGACGGAACGACAGTATGCCGTGTTGTAGTTCTACGGACTTACGTTTCCCGAATTCCGCGCGTCGCTCTTCGCAGAAATTCTTCAATCCTAACCGCAATTCCTCGATGCGCGACCGCATAGGCGAGTGCTTGTCAGTCATCTTTTGTCGAGTAATTTGCTCACGTTGGTTGTATGCAGCCTCGTCGTGTGCTATACTCTGTTGAGCTATGGCGATCTCTGCCAGAGCGCGGTCAGCTTCTTCCCAGGACGCGATGTATTCTGCACGATCCTGAACCTTTTGTCGTTTTGATTTAGACATAGTTGTATGTTTGTTTGTGTCCTACAGGACGTTAGGAAACGGCAGGCGCGGGTTGATTGGCGTCGTTCGCGTCTGCCTGTTTTGTTTTATCTGTTTTGACTCTGTCTGCCTTTCGCTGGATGTATAGTATCGCGGTTTCCGCATCAGCAAGTGTATCAAAGAAGGATGTTGGTTCAATATGTTCTAACCACGATCCGTTGCTGCGATCAAAGAATAGATTTTTATCTATACTGGTAGTATCATCTTCTGTTCGCACAATTACGTAACCCTCTACGCATCCCAAACTGCCACCCATTTTCGCTTTGCACGTGCGCATCCAATATTCGCTTTTGTTTTCTGCTTGCTTTTCGGCAGCGTCACCCCTGTGTCTTCGTGCGACTGTATTCCGCACCGTTGTGATCACACTATCGAGTTCCTCGATTGCCGGACTATCCGGTTGGACTGCGCAGAGGTAGTCGTACCATTGGATGGCTCTGCATAACTTGCGGGTGTCATCGGTTATTCGAGGTGGAGCATAGTTCAGATCGTACACGAGCTGCTGAACAATTTTGGGCTCTTCCGCCTGCCGGACTACACTACCAGCAGGTGATAGCGATTTGTTAATCTTGTCCAGTGCTTCGAACGCATCGAAAGTATTCCCGAAGATGACCGGCTGCCCTGTCTCGTCGTTGTTGATGGCCTTTACGTAAGGCTGGCTCCATTCCTCGCTGGCGGGCTGCCCGTTCTCTTTGCTGAGTTTCGCCTCTTGTGCTCTGGCCGCTTTGTCCTTGACAATGCTTATGAATTGTTCGACACCTACGTGTTGAATATCCTCCTGCGACTTTACGTAGGATTCCGGATTCGGGAACATGCTCACATCGTACTGCGCGCCGAGCGCCTTTACTACAGTCTCCCATGTTAGAGAGCCGCCTGCTGCTTTGTGTATGGCAGCGCCAACTGCATACGCGACTATGTTCTGTAATTCCTGTGATACAGCTTCGGACTCATACGGCAGTTCCGCATGCAGTGTCTCGGAATTGGAATCTCCCAGTAAACTGCGGAATGCGGCGACACTCAAATCGCACATATTGTCGTATAACACTTCCTTTATGCGCTCATCAGTTTCATCGGCAGGAATCGCTTCGTGGTTTGTAAGGTCGATAAACTGCACGATCTGCATTGCTACCGCCGCCGTCTGTACCGCTTCGCGCCTTATCTTTTTGACAATCACTCGCCTGGCGTCGTAGTCTTTGGGGCTGGATTTGAGCAGAGCGCCGAGCTCGATAATCTCTTTTGCCAGCTCGCCGAACTCTTCGACCAGGATCGCCAATACTCTCGCAACGCTTTTACGTGCTGATGCCTGTTCAGTTGTCATAATTACTCCTGTGTGTTTGAATGTAATTCCGGTAATGCGCCGGTTATCTCGAAATCATTTTGCGTCTGTTCGTGCCGCATGAGACGGCCCTGTAACTCACGAATCTTTTGTTCTAATTTCTTGTTGTCCTGTGCGGTCTCGCGTTGCTTCTTCGCAGCTATTGTCTGCCGCTGGAGGTAGATCGCAAATGCGCCTTTGCAGCCTCCGTCCTCGAATGCCTGCCGGAATAGTTCGCGGTCTTTGTCATCTATCACCATCGCGTCATGTGCGGCCAGCTCTGCCTGCACGCGCTCGTAGTCCAGCAGGGTTTCGAGTACGGCACGCATTGCGGCCAGTTCGCTGTTGACGACATCCTGTGAAATGGAGCCTTCCTGCAATCGGATTTTGTAGACGCTCTGTCTCATATTGATGTCGCGCTTTACAACGTCGACCTGCTCTGCAATTGTTATCATTAGAGCATCCCGATAGTGTTTCCGGTCTCCTTAATCTTTTTCAGCGTCTCCAGTACGGCGGTCATTGTGTCGAGCTCTCTGCGGGCGTCTTCCGGTGTCATTGTGCGGTTGCGGACTGCGCGGGAATACACGCGTTTACGTAGGCTGATTTCTCGCTCGACGCACTCAATCTGTTGTTGCAGCGTAATCATGTGGCCTCCGGTCGGTAAATATTATATCGTTCGGATGCACGTATATGATTTGCCCGTCTTTAGTCTCGACGACGCCGAATGTGCGCTCACTCTGACACCCAACGCCGTGAATCCTCCATTGATGGAACCAGCCAGACGATCTACTCCAGCCTGCCGCTGAGCAGTTTATATATGTGCAGGGTCGCAACGCCGTGCTCTGTTTCAGTGTCGACTCGTAGCTACGGAGCGCCCGACGCAGTTCCCAGGAATAATATGTATTGGCAACCCAAATGCCGCCAGCGAGTGCAAGGGCCAGGATGTTGGTAATAAAGTCCATAGTCGCTCAGTTTGATGATATCGCCGACGCCGAAATCGGCGGCAGGTTTGATTGAATTTTCTTGAATCGTTTTATCAGTTCGTTGCATTCGGCAGCGGTTAGTTCTGCGTCGTAAAACTGTTCGGGCGTTCTGGTCTCCGGTCTCATATTCGCCTGGTACAACAGCTCGTTGCATTTGCGATTAACCCATCTGGTTCGCAGTAGCTGGAATACATTCGGCGGCAACTGGCCGCGACGCTGGAATAGCGAAAATACAGTAGCGCGCAGTGCGTCGCCCTCGACGACCAGCCCGACCTGTTGGCTTTTCAGGCTGATGCCGGATAGATCGGCGTAATAGATGGCGCAGTACATGGCGTGATAGTTCATTTTTGCACGCGCCTCTTCAGACGCCATCCTGTGCACTTTCTTTCTGCCTTCTGCATACTGAACGGCCAGCTTTAACTCTGCGAGCGACAGCGCTTTGTAATCCCGTACACCCTTGCCCTGGCCGCGCTTCTCTTCTGTCGCGTCAAAGCAGCATTCCGCCCGGTGTTCGCGGATAGCGTCTTCGTCCGGCTCGCCACCTGCGATGCGAATCAGGTATTTCCTGCATGCAATGTATAGTGTGCGATTTAACAGCTTGCGCTGATCTGACACGTGTTCAATTGGCTTCACGCTATTCTCCTAATAGTTGTTCTGTAGGGCATGGAGTAGTTCCTTTCGGAGCGAATCAGTAAACTTCTTGCGCATCACTCGATTACTCACCGCCGCGCGTCTGGCGTGTACACCCCAGAAAAATTTTGTTACGGCTGCAATAACTTCGTCAACGCCGATATCGCTCTCTGTGTTTTTTATTGTACCGATCAGAACGCTTGCAGCCTCCTGGCTGAAAATGCTGGCCATTGACGCGCCGTACCGCTCGGCGTGCGCGATCTCGTGTGGATTGAGTTGTATTTTAGCCATTGGGTTCTCCTGTGTGAGTAATTGAACGGATGCCGTCGTAAACAAATTCCGCCACGAAATTCAGGATGTACGCGGTCTGCTTCTCTAGAGTAGAGAATCCAGCCAAACGAGGTTTTTGTGCAAACTGCATAGTTACACGCAGCCACATAGCTGACACTATAGTGCAGGGCGGTAGAGGTAGGTCGACGCTCCCGTTTTCAACAATGTCGGCTGCCATCTTTTTATACGCAGATTCCAGACCTCGCGCCTCCTCTTCCATCTGCGCGCTTCCATCAAGGAATCGCCGCCCTTCGATAAATCCTATGATGCGCATGGCGTGCATCCGCATCTCGACGGTGTCGTCCATCATAGTGGCCATCACCGACCTCCTTTTGCCAGGTGTGCCATCTTTTCATAGATGCCATCGCCGGGAATGTGCTGTATTTTAGCCGACGTTGTGTTTTTGCTGGTTCTCATTGCAGTCGCTCCTTCATGATTTGAGTGAACAGTGGCTCTATCAATACCTTTAGTTCTGCATCCCGCTTCAGAAACGCCGTCCACGCATGTTGAACCGTTTCGTGTATTACGGCTGCTCTGGTGTCGTGCCCGCCTTTGTGTCGTGCAATTATCGCTCGCGCTGTGTCCTCCATCGTGTCGGCTAAATAGGTTGCGAACTCCACGGCTGATTCGACACCCCCTTTTGAGAACTCAATCGTGTTCATCGTTGGCCTCCTCGTTTTGCGAGGTTCGCCATCTTTTCAAAGATGCCGTCGCCCGGAACATCGTGCATGGTCTTCTCCATGATAGCTGATATCTTCGTGCCGATCTCTTCCTCGACAGACTTCATTGCTTTGATGTTTTTTTTGAGTTGTGCGGCTTCCTGAAATTCCGGTGTCGATTCAATCTTGCGGATCAGCCTCTCCGATTTGCGCTCGGCTTTCTGCCGTAGCGTGGTGAGGTTGGAGAGCTTTGCCTGTATCTCTAGCAGGTAGGCTTTGTCGTCGTCCGATAAGCGGCTGCGGATCAGGTCGTTGTCGATGTGGGGAACCATCGTCATGCTGCTGCCCGTCTGGGAAGCTAATTGCATTTTGTTGTTCATAGTTGCTCCGTGTGTGTATTCTTATTTCGAGTTGTTGGAAATACTTGCGTCGTCTTTTTCAAGTCGCGCCTTGCACTGCTCGCAGGCGCGACACCAGACATCTTCACCGCACAATTTTATTTTGAACTTTCTCAGCTCGCGGTCTTTCTTGCAATGGGGGCACTCTTCGCGCCAGCGGGTGTTAATCATGGAATCCTCCGGAGGCGGATCAAAGCCGGGAATTTCCACATTGCCTGATAGCGGTTCGCGCCTGTTCCACACTTCGGCTGCGCGTTTCATTGAGGTATGGGGCACAGGGCTGTGTTCCTGTGGATCAGAAGCAACGAGCGTACACCGCGAACATTCAATATGGTAGCCGCACACCGTTGATTTAATCGGGCCGATTCTACCGCTACCGCCACAGCATGGGCACGGCAGTAGCTTTGCTTCGATTTTCAATGCAGCCTCTTTCACCTCAATCAAGTCCGTCATGGTATATCCTCCTTAAAAATCTAACTGCTGAATTTCGCCGAGCACATCGTCGTCATTCTCAACGGTGTACACTTCGGCCTCAATTATTTTGTGTTCGTCGTCTCCGTCCTGCACGTGCGCCCATGCGGGCAGTACGTGCGTTGTTGGCGCTACGGCGTCCAGCCGCGCAACACGCTCCGATACGGTTTCCGCAACCGTAGTAAGGCGCAATCCTTCTTTGGTAGCCTCTACACGGTCGGCAAAGTCTTCGCGCATCCTGCGTGAATCCTGTTGCATTCTGTTGGCATCTTGCGGGGTACGGGCGCGGTAGTCTTCAGCGACGCAGATGAATCGGGGATTCTCACTGTCGTACAAATACAGAGCGCAGAAATCTGGATTGTCCGGGATAGGGACTACGGCGATTTTCTTGTTGCTCAGTTTGCCGTCATACAGCGCATCATGGCGGAGGTTGTAGAAACGCCCGGCAATCTGGCAATTGATGACGCCCGGCGTCTTGCGCTTCACGACTGTGAGCGACGGCTGCGCCCAGTATAGGAGATAGGCAACCTGCTCCGGCGTGGGCACTCGCTTTTCTTCTGATCTGTAGTAGTCCATCATTGCGCGGATCGTGGGCACGGAGTCATGAGCTGCGGCCCATTCGCGCAGGCTGGCGCGGGGTGTATCGACGTACTCCGTATAGGCAAATCCTAACAGGCGGCGGAAATAGTCGTCTGTCGATGGCACATCGCGGAACACTGGTGTACTGGCGCGAGTGAGCTGTACCGTTTCATTCCTGTTGCCGCCCTGGAATGCCTTTGGATACATCAGCGCGTCATAGCCGGTCTTGAGTCGGAGGAAAGAGCGCTCGCCGAAACCTTTTCCAAAACCGCGAGGAATAGATGGAACGTTGCGCACGATGTAGGAGCTGCCGTGAAAAAGGAGTTTGTGGGCCTCGCCGGGATTCGCGAGTTCTTCCGGTGTATAGAGCGACCGGATCACACCCTGAACTTTATTCGCGATCGCCGCTTTCGCGTTCTCCATGAACCACACTATCTTTTCCTGCAAACCATGTGCGGCAACTACGGAGAGGATCGTTTTTATATATGCCTGCGCCGTGACCGTCTGGCATGGCTCAACCCACAGCAGAGCGCCCGTGAGTACGCACCAGGCATATATCGCATAGGATTGTTTTTGCTCCGGCCCGGTGCGTGCATCTGAAAGCCTGTCGTCCAGCATCACGAATTTTGCAAAGCCGTTGCCGCGTCCACAACCAAAGCCGGATTCGAGAACTTCCCATGTGACATAGCGCACTGTCGCGTAGTCCATCGCCTGCTTATACTTTTTGTGTTCGGACTCCCAGGCTGCCTTCCAGAGTTGTGCGTAATACGGCCCGGTGAAACTCTTGGTATTGGAGTAAATCCACTTTTTATACAGCCACTCGGACTTCTCTAATTTCTCTACCTCTGCGAGCTGATCCCCGCAGATCGGCAGTTCACCGGCGTGCGCCTTCTCTTTGAGTTTAGTAATCGCCCGGCGACATGCGCCCCGTACATCGGGGATCGCGCCGGACAGGTATTCGGTGAACACGTAGCGCGTAGCCAGATCGACCAGCGCCTGCGATTTGCCGCGAGCCTTGCCCCGGTCGCTGCGTTCCTTGCGGAACGCGATGGGCTGCTCTGCTTTTAGTTCGATGCCGTAGCGGTTGCCCCAGAGAGCCGGGATCACGGCGGGGTTGTATAGCTTTGCCGGTGCACCGGCTTTGCCGTCGGGTCTGGCTGTTCCTGCAAAAAACTCCGTTGCATTTTCCAGGCGTTTGCTCACGGTGCGCTCCGAACATCCTACACGGGAGGCGATCATTTTTGCGGTGACTGCGTTCATCGACTACCCCCCCCGGTTTTCTGTTGGAGCTTCGCCGTGCGCTCTGCCACGATTGCGTTGACCGTTCTCTTTGCCGTCTCGTTATTGCGATCCAGTAAGTTCCGCACCGCCTGCCGTGACTTGGGTTTACCCGGTTCTCCGAGCCTGATCCCGGCTTCGATCAGTGTGCCTTTGTAGGGGTAGCGCCGTAAATCAACTGTCTTCATAACTGCAACTTTTTATATTTTGGCCGTCGTGTACCGTCGTGTACCATCGTGTACAGCGCAAAGATATTCAATTAATTGAATATTGTCAAGTGATTTCGTTCAACTACTTGAATTAACCTATGGATAAGATCGCATTTGGGGAGCGGTTCAAATACGTGAGAACCGAGTTAGCCCGGCTAAATACAGAGAATTTCGCCAAAGAGATTGGTATCTCGACCGGGTTTGTGAACACTATTGAAAAAGGGAAATCCACGCCTAACGTGGGGGTGATAGATTCAATATATAGGAAATATTCAGTAAACTGTCATTGGCTTACTACTGGGGAAGGAGAGCCAAAACCGGGAGTATATAGGTACGAGGTTGCTACAACGCCGGAAGATATTCGCAGGGCGAGCGAAAGCAACGTTTCCGAGGTCATAGACATCGGCGCTCCGTTGCGAGCGTCGAAACTGAAAATGCGGCAGTTAGAGGAAGAATTGGTAACATGCAGCCAGGCGCGTGAAGAATTGCGAATTCGATTGGATCAGACTGAACGGATATTAGATAAATTCAACGTTATGACACCTACTGCAAAAGGAGTACAGCATGAGCCAGCGTGACCACTTGGAAAGCAATGTCAGTGAGATATTGAAGATTTCAAACCAAACCGTACCAGTGCGTATGTTGACACCATCAGCAACAGCCGGAGGTAACGAGCCTCTGTACGACGTGGACAAGTATAGCGTCGTTGATCTATTGGAAATGTTCTACAGTAATCCAAACGACGCCTTTATCCTGCGTATCCGGGGCGACAGCATGGTCGCAGCCGGAATACTCGACGGCGACTATTTGTCGGTGGATTGCGAAAGGCCGGTAACGAACCGGGATATTGTTGTTGCTGTTCTCAATGGAGAAGTTGTCGTAAAGCGATTCGTATGCGAGGGAGGCATCACGTCGCTTGCTTCGGAAAATCACACGTACAGAGTTCGGGAGATTTATCCTGACGACTCATTTCAAACGATCGCCGTTATCACGGGCGTTCATCGAAAACTATTTTAACAGGGGGATTTGTGAAACTCGTTCTCATTTTCTTGCTGTGCGTTGTCCCAGTCTGCGCACAGGGCGTTGTTGATGAAGTTACTTACGGTGTCGGCGATTCACTGTCGGCGATGTCGGGGTTGCAGTCTGCGGGCGGAAAAATTACAACCACCATTCGCGGCAAGAAATCGGATACCGGGCATACGATGATAGGTGTTCGGGTTTTTTGTGGCGGGACGCCGGACAGCGTTATGGTGATATTTAAAGATGGGTTAGTGTTCGGGTATAAGGTTTATTACAATGCAGCAGAGTCGCGCAAAGTGTCGGCATTCCTGCGTAAGATCGGTGCTAAACACGAGGATAAGCAGCTTCAGTTTAAGGATGGCGAATGTCGGAAGTACGGAAATTACCGGGTCAGTTATTACATTATTGACTATTGCAATCCAAAGGGATCGACGGCGTATAGTTACGTGTTTATCTCAGACACAAAGAAGCTGGAAGCCCCCCCTGAATAATCAGTGAATTTTCGCGCCATTTTCACCGAAGAGCTAAATTTAGCTCTTCGGTGATTCTTTCTAAATTTCATCCCCGCAACTCCGCGCCTCGCAACGAGATACGGGTACCACGTCATCAAATAGTTTTGATGCGCTTTTTCTTTTTTTTCTCGTGCAGTTTTTTCGCGATTTCACGGTACAGGAATTCGGTTAGATAGGCGTGCGGTTCGTCGTTTTCCTGGCTGTGTATGACGCCTCTGTCGGTGAGTATGAACGTTGTTGCGTGGACGCATTCATGCACGACAATGTGGTCGGGTGTGGTGGGCTCCAGTACGATGTAGCAATAGCCACAAAAGAATGTAAATGCGTCATAGGTTGTTGTATCGAATTTCGGATTGTTGTATTTGCGCGACAACTTATCGGCTGTCACCTGCAAATCGTCTGTGATAATAACGCACACCTGTGTCTCGTATATCGCCACCGGAACAGTAAAGCGCATCATCATAGAAAACTCCCTTCGATAACAATTCCATTAGTCAAAATTTCGATCAATGTTTCGTCGTTGCCTTCCTCTTCGCTGATGCCGAGGATGATGCGCAGGATGCGCGAACGTCCCGCGCCGGTGGCGTTGTGCCACAGGAGCTTTAGGGCATCCTCCGTGTTGTCCGATCCAATCGTGACTGTATCATCCGACACTTTGAGTACGGCGAGCGAGCGCAGCATCGCGCCTGTCGCCGACATCGTCACGCGACCGCCCTGCTGCGGGTAACGCTTCGCCTTAAAAAGCGCGTAGATGGGGCTGTACGCCGCGAGTGGATTGCCGTCCTTGTCTAATCCCGCGAGAGTGCGCTGCCGGATCATATCAATAATCCGGAGCCCTGCCCGCTGGAGTGTTGCGTCCGATGCGCGAAACGTGTTCACAGAGTGATCCCCTGTCGGGCCGGAATGATCTCGCCGTCGACCGCCGGAGTGAATCCTGTTTTTTCGGCAACCTCTTTTTTGAGCAGGGGAACGCCTTCGCCGAGCAGCATGGTTGCGATCCGTGCGTTGCTCTCGCGGTCTTCGACGAACCTGGGTAGAAATTGAAATGAGTACGGAGCCATCTGGTTATCGGTCTTGTAGTTGCGTTCGATGTCCTGTTGTATCAACTGTTGATTGATGACGCGCTGGCAGTCTTCCCGGTTCAGAAATGCCAGCGACTCTTCGACGCCGTAGATCATCGTTTCCTGTGCGCTACGGCTGCCCTTGTCGGCGAGGTTGCTGCTATTCGCGGTGCCGCACAGGGCGATATTAATTTTTTCCTGCGCCATCTTGTCGAAGTCCTCGTGCGCCTTCGCGCCGAGCGAGTCTACGATTTTGAGAAACTCGAATTTCAGGGTGTTACTCGCAGCCACCCAGTTTACTGCACCCGCTTCTCTGACTGCCTTCTCTGCCTTCTTCTGCTGTGGCGAGTCGAGTTCGGCTCCGCCGTCTGCATAGCTTGCAACGATGAGGCCGCGCAGTCTCTTCAGAAAATTCCTCCAGTCCTGAATGTTCGCATACAGCAGCCACTCGTAGATAAGCACACTTCGGTACACGCCGCCTGCGATGCCCAGCCGGAACGTGTCGGTGAGGTAGCTTTCCTTCGTCGTGTCCTTTGGCTCCTTGCGCGTGAATTTACTTTTCGTGTGTTCCAGGAGTGTGATGCCGCGCTCGTAGTCCCGATGCGCTTCAAAGTCGGTTTGCTCCAGCTTTGTCGCTGTCACGGGTGTCCACAGTTTTTCGGTCGTAGACGACTTCCTCGTGCTCCACTCCTGTTGCGCCCATTCGAGCTTCAGGCCCCACTTGCCAAAGTGCCGTGTTTCGATCCACGTTTTTTTTGTTTGATAGATAGCTTCTTTGAGCCTCTCTCTTGCGATCTCTGCGTCGTCGGCAAACTCTTCACGTGTCGGCGTGATCGTCCACTCCGCCGACAGTAGGTTCGCCACCGGCTTTGTCTCCGGCAGCGCGGGGTCGACGGCGGGCAGTCGCTGCAATAGCGACATCAGCGGCCTAACATCCCGGCTGTTTTCTTCGGGTGCGTCGGCTTTGGAAATTGCGCTCACGATCTCCGCCAGCTCGGGCAGTTGTCGCTCGCGGTCGAACGGGTATCTAAATTCTTCTGCCATTACGAATCCTTAAAACTCTGTGGGTTCTACGTAGGTCGTGACTTTTATTTCTCGCGAGTGCCCTTCGCCGAGCTGTACTTCCGGATCGTGCAGCACCTGAAATGCGCACACGAGCCAGTCGGCAAAATCCACTTTGATCTTGCCTTTCTTTTTCTTCCCTTTGAACTTCGTCACCTGCTTTTTCGCACGGGCTTTTTCCTTCGCATCCTCCCATACAACAGGGAAGAAAATGCGGTCCTGCGCAAACACAGTCTGCACAGATTTAATATGCAGGTCGACATCGTATCTGCGATAGTCGATTTGCGGGAACGGCTTTTTATTCCGGATGCACCAGTTCAAAACATTGTTGCTCCACACTGCCTCTTGATTCACATTGCCGTCGAATGCCAGGCGCTGCACACGCGACGGATCGTACACCTCGTAGTAGTCCGTTAGTAGCTCTTCGGAGCCGCTGTACGCCTGGCATCGTGGGCGGTACACGTAGAAGTAGTTTTCCGAGGGGCTGTACAACAGAGCGCCAATCGCCGTGGTATCACTGATGTCGATTTTAAGCGCAAGGTTTGGATCGCAGTAGCCTATGCCGATCGCATCGGCGGGCAGTTCGTTGTACTCTTTCCAGTGCGTCTCCGGGAAAATACAGCCACCTCCGGGTTGCGGGTCTTGCTGCATCTCGCCCGACCATTCTTCTTCGCTGCATTCCAGCAGGATGCGCAGATCGTCTTCTTTCTCGGCGTTGTATTTCTCTTGCCACAGTGAGCCGGTGTCGTCGCTCCATGCGCGGTAGATATACAGGTACCATCCGGGGTCGAGTGTCTTTTCCTCGTGGTGTTTTTTGAGGTCGTTGTAAACGCAGTCTTCGGAAAAGTTATTGCCGAGGTCGATCACGACCGCGCCATCCGTACACGATTTATATGCCTCGCGCAGTTTTAGATTGCTGGCCCGGTTCGCGTCGGGATTGCGCGTTGACATGATCGTCTGCCGGTCATCGGACAGCACCGCCTGCGGACGATCGAAGAGGTCGAGTGCTCCGCGCAGTGAACGGCCCGGCGACGCCGGTTCGATCAGGATTTCCCTGCCGTCGATAATGACGCGAAATTCCTCGTTGTTGTCGGTGACAATTTCGATGCCGTAGTCGTGTTGAATACGGGCGTTGCGCTTGATGAGTAGCGCAATCGACCGCATGAGGCGACGGGCTTTCTTCAGTGTGCTGCCCCAGGTAACGACGTAGCTCCATTCGCCCACAACAAGGGCATGGGCGAACCTCTTCAGCGCGGTGACTGTCTTACCGTGTTTACGCGGCCCCAGTACGGTGTGGATGCCAGGCTGGTATGTGTATTCAATGAGTGATCGGTGGAATGCGGCGGGTTTGGCATAGCCCTGCTTGTATATCTCTGGCGGATAGTAGTTCGTGTCGTACGTCCAGAAATTCTTATTCTCTTCGCGGCGGCGTTCGCGGGCGGCAGCGGTCGCGTCCTTGCCCTGCCATGCGGTAGCAGGCTGCAATTTCAGCGTACGCTGAATCTTCTTTTCAGCGCGTGCTACCTGATCGGCTATTCGGGAGTATTGTGGCTGCATCTGTCGCGCTCCTCATTAAATATTCTAATGCAGTCTATGTCGGTCGCCTCCGGCCAGAACCTGCGAATGGTGGAGCACAGGATGCGCCAATCCACACCGTGCAAATTCAATTGCATATCTGCATGCAGGTTCACCTGTCTGGCACGTGCAACGCGCTCAATTGTGCGCGAGCGCATGAGCGGATCAATGTCTGCAATGGCGCTGAGCTGTGCCATTGTGTAGTGCGATTGTTCCTCCACTAATTGCGGCAGCGGCTTGGTCAGTGCGCTCTGTAGCTGCCGGGCGTCTACCGTCTTCGTCTTTCTACGCGATAGCTCCCCGCGTTCGTCCAGATCGAGCGCGTATTGCACCTGTCGGGACGTAACGTTAAAGTGCTGCGCGATCTGTTCCATTGTCGCCTTCGGGTGATCGCGTTTATATTTCGCAATGTCCCGCCGCGTAGTCTGCGATATTTTTTTCGCTTTGTTCATTCCGGTTCCGTTGTCGATCTGTAGCGTGCCTGAAATGTCAGGACGCCGCGTATCACGTTAGTGCCTGGCTTGTCGATCGCGGTCAATGGATTAACCGGGCTCAATTGTTTCAGCTTCCTGCGCACAACATCTTCGATGCGTTCGCAGAGTTCGACCGCGTCGCTGATCGTCGCGGTGATCGTGTCGCGTACTTCGGGTGTGGCGAGGATGCCGACACTCGCTTTGCGTACACGCACTTCGTCGGCCTCTGAGAGTGCGCCCACCCCCGGTACGCAGTACACGTACAGAAACGGCGGAGCCATCTGTGGTATGACCAGATTGCCATCGGTGTCGAACTCAATAACGCCAGCCTCTATCGCCGTTGCCGGAACCTGGAGCGTTGCAGCCTCCAGTATAAGTGCGTCGATCACCTGTTGCCATAGTCCGCGAAACGTAGGACGTGCCATTACCATTTCTCCTGATTTTCAAATGCCCCGCAGTCGACTGAGCCTCCGCCCTTGCTGGCGTTCTGTGTGGGATCGGTTTGCCGGTATCTCCGCATCGATGTGATCGCGGTCTTGTAGTTGTCTGCTATGCGGTCGTGCTCCCCGCCGCCAGCGGGTACGAGTGCCCGTGCGTAGTATTCAATCAGCCACGCCGCGATCCGGTCAACCCAGTCGGGCCGCCCGTCGAGACTTTCGGGAATGGGGAATCCGGTCACGTCACGAATCTCCACATCGGCGTCGGCGATGTATGTCGCAATCGCCGAACCTGTGCGGTTGAGCGCCTCGTGCATCCCTTTTGATATGTACGGCTTGATGGTATCCAGACTTGCGAACGGCATTGCGCCTCCTTGTTTGGACGCAAAATAAATGTAGTCGAGCGCGAAAAAATTGCATTACCGCTAATGCGATTTTGTCGCTTTGCGCTCGCCGTAGCTTGCACGAAAATTGATTGCACAACCAACAAGGACACGGCGATGAAGCTGGAGCAAATACGTGAATGGCTCAACAAGCTGGCGGGCATTATGGGGTGGACGATCCCTGAGGATAAGAAGCCTGCGTATGAGGCGGCCATCAGTGATTTTATGAAGACGATCCCTGCCGACGGCGTCCTCACCGACGACTCGGTGAAGAAGCTAACAGACTCGCTCGCTACTCTGTCCGGTGGCAGCCAGACGCAAAACAACCAACAGCAACAGAACAACCAGCAGCAGCCTGGATTAGATATGGCGGCGCTCGGCAAACTTATCGGCGACACAGTAAACACTGCGATCTCCACGGCGGTTAAGCCGGTTCAGGATCAATTGGCGGCGCTCCAAACACAGACGGAAACACAGGAAAAAACACAGCGCGAAAAAGACATCGCGTCGACGCTCGACAGCGCAGTCGACTTCGGCAAAATATCGTCGAACAAGCGTGATTTCTACAAGACTAAACTCGAAGAGAACTACGACATCACAAAGTCGATTCTCGACGACATGCCCGCCAATGGCATCGTTGCAAAGGAGAACAAGAAAGCGCCTGTGCCGGAGAAGCCGGGCGAGAAAACCGACGACAAAAAAGGCGATAAGGCAGGCGGCTCACAGCATCAGTGGGATACGAAAATCGCAGACGGCGTCAAGGGCAGCATTATGGATTACGTCGCGGAGAACGCGAAGAATTAAGGCAGGCGGATAAGCGCATCCTAACCGCACGGGCAGCGCAAATCTAATTCGCTTCTGTAACTCAACTGAGGTTTATCACATGGCAACTCTTGCGTCGCTATCCAACCTGCGCGGACATCAGCGCGGCCTGTCGGCCCTCGGGCTTCTGATTCAGGAATCCCCGCTTATCCGCAATCTCGAAGATAACTCTGGGTTCCAGCTCGCCCCGACTGATGACGCATGGCGTCCGGTGAATGCGACGACGACGACGATCCAGGCGCGTGATCTCGGCGAAGGCTACACGGCCTCTGCGATCACGCCCGAAAGCAAAGTGAATACTCTACTGCGTTTCCACGGCGGTGCTATCAAAATCGACGACACTCATCTGGCGGATCACGAGCGCGGCCTGTCGGACATTCGCATGTACATGGATGAGAGGGTGCCCGAAGAATTTACACAGTTCGCACACCTGTTCGAGCAGAGCCTGATTCGCAGTGCGGGTACAGGTGATCCTACGCCAGTTAAGGGGATGCAATATATCCTGAATGGGACGGATGATATTCCGGGGTTCACAGGTGTGAAGGGCGTTCTAAACGCGGCTACATATTCCACCGGATCGACGCCGAAGTCGTTCGACATGACGAACACCGCGAACTATACGCAGTTTATGAAGCTGCACCGCACTGCGCGTCAACTTGTGCCCGGCTGTAACGCGATGTGGGTATCGCCTGCGATGTATGCGAGCATCTGCGCGATCGCCGACGCAACCCATGCAGGATCGGAAGGTCGCGACCGATTCGGATACACAATCAAATCCATCGACGGTTTGCCCATCATTCCGCTTCTGGACACATCGATCCTGAACACCGAACCGGACGACACAGGCACTCCGCTGAACGTGACGACATCCATCTACTACGTGCGCGTGTCGGAGAACTGGCTGTCGCTGCTCACCAACTCCGGCCTGGACTGGAAAGCCTTCGACCTCTCGGCGGCACAGCTCCGCAGTGGTCAGGAAGAATGGGAGTTCCGCTGCTCGTGGCGTCTGAAGAAGCGCAACTGCGCACTGCGTGTCCGCAACTTCAAACCGTAAAAAAGCCTTACGAATAATTCGCTTCCGTGTGGGGCGCGTGCGTTTCTCTGCCTGCACGCACGCGCCTTTTTTTTATTCAAGTTTTACCCCGCGATTATGCTGCACACAATTGCTGTATCGGAGCACTCGGCCTCGGCTGACATGGCTATCAAGATCGTCCCGTTCTATCCGGCTACGCGGGCATTTATTCAGGTGCCGTGCGCAGGTCTAACAGGTGCGCTCGACGGCGTTGTGACGGTCTACGGGATCACAGCCGGGCACAAATCCATCGTCGGTGAAATCGTGCTGGATGCAGCAGACAACGACGACGATGTGCATAGTCTTGACTTCACGGGATGCCCTGAGGAACTCGGCTACGAGTACACCGCAAACGGCTGCAACGGCGGGGCTCTCTCAATTATCATGTCGAAGGACAAATTATGAGAAGGCAGATCGTTCCGGAGCCTGGACTGACGGCTGCACAAGTGCAGGCGGCTATTGTCGCAGGCACGTCGACCTTTCAGACTGCCGCACAGGTAAGCACAGCCATAGCAGGTGCCCGTGTGAAAGAGGCGATCCTCTACGACGTGAAAAGTGCGGGTACGGCTGGTGGCACCCCGTCTGCGATAAACACATGGATCACCCGCGCCCTGAACACAGGGCACGATCCGGACGGCATAGTTAGCATATCCTCTGATGAGTTCACATTGCAGCCGGGCACGTACGAGATCATGTGGGTGATGCCTGCGGTTGGAGCTCACCCGTTCAAATCGCGCCTGTACGATGTGACGAACAGCGAGGTCGTTGGACGCTACGGCAGTGCCGGATACAATGACCGTAGCGATGCGGCTACGCAAGCGCACAGCTTCGGCGTAACGACGATCTTGATTGCATCTGCAACAGTGTATCGCCTTGAAGCTATCGTTGGTTGGAACTCGGCTGGCGGAGAGCTCGGCAAGCCTGCCGGACAGTCTGTAGAGGAAGTGTACACGCAGGTTGTGATCAGAAAATACGCATAGCATTTTTAATTTTTTTCAAGGGAATTTTATGATCGGAAGAGTACACAAAATTGAGGTTCCTGTTCTGGCGAGTCTGCCGGATCACAGTCTGCTCATCGACGGCAAACTCTGCCTGGAGCAGTTGGGTCAGACCATCCAGCGAGTAGACTATCCTGATTATTTCGCCGCTCTCAACATTCCTGCGGGAGTGGATCAGGTTCAAATCGCCGACAAGCGTGGAATGTTCAGCGTCGGCTGTGCTTCGGGCGTCCAGGGTTTTGAGCTTGGCGACACCGGAGGCTCTCCCACGACAGCAATCGGCGTGGATAATCTGCCGCCGCACAACCACCCGATGTTCGCCTCATCCATGCCGGGGTTAGTCGCGTCGCCGGAGGGCAACGTTTTTGCTGCATCCGTGGTAGATCGCGGGACGGGTGAGACTGTCGATCCGGAGTACACGACACCGGAGTTTTTCGTTCCGGCGCAAATGCACATCGGCTCTATCGGTAACGCCGGTGGCGGCCAGGACGTCAACATCATGCCGCCCTATGCAGTCTCGCGCTACTTCATCCAGGTTGTAGAGTAAGGAGTTTATCCATGTATTTCGACTCGGTAAAAAACCTGTACTCCGTGTGCGCACGGGTGTTTGCCTGGGCAACAGCAGGGCTGTTGTCCGGGCAGCTTGCCACGCTTCCTGCGCCGAGTCCGGAGCTGGCGGCATGGTCGCAGGTGATTGGTGACTGGGGGTCGGGAGGCTGCTTTCTTATCGCCGCGATTACGGCTTTGGTGACGTTGTGGAAAATGCACAGAGATAGCCGTCAAAACATCAATAACAAACAAAAGGATTCGCAATGAAATTTCTCTATGTCCTCGCAGTATTCCTCGCGGCCATCTGCTCAATGGCGCTGATGTACGAGTACGGAATCAACCAGTACACGATTATCGCATTCGCGTTTATCGGATGGGGTTTTCTGGAGGTTGCTAGTTACCTGCACGATGCTGTAGTCTGGAACGATGTAGACGACCAGGAAGAAGTGAAGAAGGGCAACATGGCTGCCGCAGTCGTACGCGGTTCGCGGTACATCGCCCTTGCCTTGATATTCTCGGCGGCATTGCTGGCGGTGCCGAAAGCGCCTGGAGCTGTCGTCGGTTCGTCGGTGGTTATGTCTGCCAATCGCGCCGCGCAGCTCCAGGCGCAATCGGTGCTAATAGAGACGACGGCAACCGTTGCCGTAGCGCCGATCACCGTAACGGGTGAACCTGCCGAAATGCTAATGCAGACAACGGAGCCGGTAACGGCTGCGATGTATCCTCCTCACGTCGAGCTGTTCCTGTCATGGGTCGGCATCGTCGAGACCAGGCCGAACCGAAACTGGTTATGCGATTCGGCTAACACATTCTGCAAGGTTGCGCTCGGCTCCTCCAATTGCGCCTCTATTACCTCGTACGCGCTGCACCTGTCCGGCGCTGTGTATCCGCCCGTTCGATCAGCCAGGGCACGCGCATTTATCACGAGTGAAAGTATCGCCCTGCCGACCAAAAAACCGCCCGCTGATCTGTGCGGATGGCTCCTCATTTTTTACCGGCAGGGCGGCGGCCATATCGCGGTGTTCGTGACCAATACAGAGACCGTCGAGGCGAACACCAGCAGCGGCGAGAAAGGGTCGCAACACAACGGCGACGGCGTTTGGAGGCGAAAGCGAGACCTGAAGAAACTGTCGAGCCCATTCAATGTTTTTAGATCTACTCATCTAACCCCTGTGCGCTATGCGTAAACTACTGATGTATATAGTCTCGGGCGTAATCCTTATCGCTGGTCTGTTTGCGGCGCTGATTCCGTCATGCTCTCGCAGCAAGGATGCGCCCGGGATTCAATACGTTGACCGCGAGGTCATCCGCGAGATACCGATGCCGGTCGTACGCATCGAAAAGCGCATCGATACGGTACACGATATACACGTCGTACACAACAGTACAGATCGCTATTTCTACGAAAAGGCAATGAAGCAGATCGACTCGCTCTACGCGTTGATCCGCGAACGTGCGCAGGAGCGACGCGATACCGTAGAGCGCATATACAGGGCCGACACGCTGCTGTGTGTAGATAATGCCTGCGACACCATCTCTCTGTCGTTCCTCGCGCTCTCAGAGCGTTTGGCGCTGTATCACAGGCCCTCTGCGCGACAGGTGAAAATCGTCGAGCGATCAGTCATGGTGCCGGTGGAAGTTTTCCCGGTCGCAAAGAAACTGGAATGGGCTAGCTACGGTGCCGGTGTCGGCGTTGTCGGTGTACTTGTTGCCCAGGCATTAACACGTGAGAAGTAAATGTATGTCCTCAAAGTTGCTGCCGGATATATCAAGCTTGTACTCTTGCGATTCCTCGACCTCGCTGATGTTGATTCCTACGTCGGGCACGGCGGCAAGGTTGTCGTCGTAAAGCCCGGTGGCGATGGACTCTCGTACGCATCCTCTGCACCTGTGGAAATCAATGTAGTCGGCGAGGATTTATACAACTCGCAAGGTTTCGCGATTCAAGGTTTCGGCGGTGTGACGGTAACGGCAATCGGGACGGATGGCGGTGGACGGCGACACATCAAGATCACGGGCGGCGGAACTGTTCCGGGCGGCACAAACAAACAAACGTTGTATTTCAACGGGACGACGCTCACAGCGACCAGCGCGATTCAGGTCGACGGCTCATACATCGGCATCGGTGCCGCGCCCACGTTCGGGCAATTGGTGAGTATCGGCGACGCCGGATCGGGAGAAGGAGTAAGGGCGTCGGCCAATAGCGGAATAGTGATGAAGCTGTTTGTTGTCTCGGGTTACTGTATCGATGCCGTGGCGACCAGTAGCGGCATGCCGATACGAACGTCGGCAGATACCGGGTATGGCGGACATCTGAAAAGCGATAAAAGCTACGGGGCGTTCATGGAGTCCCGGCAGCACGGAGCCGGATTCGCCCACCAGGGCGGCACACTCACGGGGAACAACACGGGCGCGACATTCACGATCAGTCGGGCGCTGATCGAAGCCGGATTCACGGCGCTGCAGCCACTCTTGCGGCTGATCGACGCATACGGCTCCGGAGGCGACATCGCGTATGCTGAGATTCTCGGCGATGAGAAATTCCGCATCGATGCGCTGGGCATGGTATTCGCGCAGTTGCTGAACTTCAAAAGTAACACCGGGACGCTGGTGACAGGCGGCGCGAACCACGACGTTGCTCTGGGCGATGCGATTATCACGTTTATCGACGCGACCGATCCGGCTAATTCGATGTCGGGCATTGCTGACGGCGTAGAGGATCAGATCAGGATACTCGTATTTCACGGCGGCCATGTTGTGCTGCCGCATGAGAATACCAGTAGCGTTGCAGAAAACAGATTCAACTGGCCCAGCGGATCGTCCAGCTCGCACTACTGCTATTTCCTCTGGTATCACGATTCACGGTGGCGGGTGCTTTTCTGGACATAAAAATTTCAACCACACGTAGCGATTAAATCACAGCAGGCGATTACTCTATCTCTCCAATGGGATGTCTACATGGGTGCTATTAATTCCGGTGGTGGTCGCTGTGCGTTTTTTCGCGTAAGTGCAGACCATGCCACCATCTATTCAGGAACGTCCGGCACAACCGAAGCCACCGCCGCATCCGGCGCGGCACTGGTACTGGGCGGTACGACCGGCGACGGTATTGTCGTGCAGACCGATTACTCGATCACAGAGACCGGCGAGCTGAACATCAAGATCAATCAGACAACGCTCGACGACACGTCAGATGCGGCGGTTAAGGTTCTCGTCCCCCGCACGTCGTCCAGCGCCACGGTGACAACGCAAACGCTTATAGATGAGACAGGCCGCAGTATCGGCGGCTCCGCTTCAGGCGGTGTGCATGTACTGTGTCTGTCCTACGGTGGCGTAATCAGTGGCGGCACAAAACGCATGGTGTACGGCGCAATCGGTACACTCAAAAAGACATCAGGCGGACACTCGCAAAAAGCCGGTGACTGGGTTGCACCGGGGTTCGAGTTTGTATCGGTGCCGTGCCTGGCCGCCTCGGGACTGACAATCGCCGCCGACCTGTTCGTTGCCGACCTGATCGATGTCGCGACCATTACCGATCCGGTACTCGGCTATAAGTACTACTACGACCGGTTCTTCCTGACCGAAGCCGCATAAGTAGTGCTCTCGTGCGGCCAGCGAGTGCGGCTGGCCGCATTTATTCAGACTCATTTTCCAATCACATAATACAACACGGATATGAAAGAAGTTATCAGACTGTACCATGAGACGCCGGACGGCGAAACCGAAGAGTTCGGATGCAAGCTCCGCCCCCTTACTCCCAGGCTGCGCATGCAATACATGGAACTGAACCAGAAACATATCGACGAAGCCGAGCAGTGGGACGCGGCATCCAAGCGCCTGTTGGCACGTGCCGCACAAGCGCAGACTGCCATCAATAATGCGCAGACTGCCATCGATAATGCGCGGAACCTGCTCGCCGATCCGGGTCTGCTGACGAAGGAAGGCGCGGCATCGCCAAGTCAGTTGCAGAAGGAAATCAAGAATGCGGAGAAGGCGATTGCCGACGCCGATAGAATCTACGAAGAGATAAAGCAGGAACAGGCTGTGCGCAACCTCGCATCGGTAGGCGTTGGCACGAAATACAACGTCGGGTATCTGAAGCTGATACTGGACATGCGCGGTGTCACGCCCGAACACAAGGCGCTCCTGAACAGCGAGTATGATTCAGAGTTCTGGATGTCGCAGCCCGATGAGGAGGTCGCATCAGCGATCTCACGATTTCGAGGATGAGTTAAAAGCCGAGGACAACGAGATTGCATGGCTGTGCCAGACGCCTGCGTTTGTCGTCAAAAAAGCAAAGACGCCCGAAGAGCAGTCAAAGCCGCCGCCATACTGGAACGCCTGGAATCTGATCCCCTGCGAGCGCGAGGGTTATGGCCCGTACACCTCGGCGGCATGGCGCGTCCGGATGCAGTGCTACCAGGCGGCGGGCGGATCGGCGGGCGAATACGAACGACTCATGGACGGCAGCTACGTCGAGGTGGTACAGATACTACTGTTGCAGCGGGCCGCCAATTATTGATGCAGATATAAGCCCCGTCCACACCGGGGCTTTCTCTCGAAGAGTTCTCAACCTACACGCAGGCAGCGGGCGTGGTTGAACGTGGCAAGAAATACTGTAGATATTGTCGTCCGCTACCTGGTTGATGAGCCAACAAGGGCACGAACGGAGGCGACCACGAAAGCCCTCGGCAATGTCGATTTTGCCGGTGGCCGCACCATTGGCGCGGCGCTCGGTACCGCGTCAGAAGCAGCAGCACAACTCACCGACAATGTGCGCAAGGTCTCGACCGAAACCGATACGATGGCGGCCCGTGCGCGTGACGCGTCGGGTCGGTTTCAGAAGCTCGGCGACGGCGCTGCACTAAAGCCACTCACCGACGAAGTCAACCGGGCCGGGGACGCCACCGACAAGGCCGGTGATAAAGCAAGGAACGCAGGTGGCGCATTCTCCAAATTGGGAGAGGTCGGGAAAACGGCGCTCTCCTTCGCTGCCGGGAATCTTCTCGCCTCGGGTGTCGGCGGTTTTGTTGACGGCCTCCAGAACGCAATTGAAAAAGGGTCAGAGTTCCGCGCAGGTGTTGCGGAACTCTCCGCTATTACCGGCGTTGCCGGTGCGCCACTGGAAAACCTCGCCGATAAAGCCCGATCTCTCGCCATTGAGTTCGGCGGTTCCGCTACGGGTAATCTGACGGCCTTCAAAGGCATCCTCTCAAAGCTCGGGCCCGACATCGCATCGACGCCATCCGCACTCGAACAAATGACGCGGGCGGTTAATGTGTTGAGTGCTGCGACCGGCGACGATGCGGCTGCATCGATGGATGCGCTCACGACCGGATTGTTACAATTCCAGATTCCTCTGGGCGATGCAAACGCCGCCGCCGCTGAAATGGCATCCCAGATGAATGTGCTCGCGGCGGGTGCGAAATTCGGCGCAGCCGAGGTGCCGCAGGTGGCCGATGCGATCAAAGTCGCGGGTGTTGCAGCCAGCGGTGCAAAGGTGAGTTTTGAGGAAACAAACGCCGCTATACAGGCGCTGGCGGCGGGCGGGAAAGTAGGAGCCGAGGCCGGAACCGCACTCCGGAATGTGCTCGGGAAATTAGGGGAAGGACGATTCCTTCCGGCTGATGTACAGAAGGAGTTGCGCGGTGCGGGCGTGGATATTCAGAAGCTCTCGGATACGGCATTGCCGTTCACGGATCGACTGCGTGAATTGCAAAAGGTTTCGAGTGATGCCGCGCTCACCACCAAGTTGTTCGGCACGGAAAACGCGGCAGCAGCTTCCATTCTCATTCGCAGTGTCGACGATCAGGACAAACTCCGGATTGCGATAACAGGAACCAACACCGCGACCGAACAGGCAGCTGTAAACCAGAATACATTTGCCGCACAGCTCGCTCGCGGGCAGGCGCAAATTACCGATGCCGCAATCGGGGCGTTCCAGGCAGTCGAACCGGCGCTGAAAGGTGCGCTGTCGCTCATCGGCGGCTTTGTGTCCGGAGCTCTCACAGGTGTGAAAGCGTTCGTCGATGTACTGCAAACAGCCGCGCCCATGCTCATCGCGATCACTGTCGCCTATGGCGCATACACGATTGTCACCAATACCGCAACGATCGCCACCAAGATTGCGACACTCGCCCAGGGTGCGCTGAACGCGATCATGGCTCTCAATCCGTTCGTCGCTGTCGGGATCGCGGTTCTCGCGCTCGTTGCAGGGTACAAGTTGCTGTCCGATGCGATCAACGTTACCGCAGAAGAACAACTCGACGAAGCCAAAGCCGAGGCGGAGCTGATCGCGAAGAAGCGCGAAGAGAACGTCGCGACACAGGCGCAGATCAAGGGCAATCAAAGCCTGGTGGATGAGTACACCAAACTGGGACAAAAAGCCAAACTCACAGCCGCCGAACAGTCCCGATTTAATGAACTGCAAACGCGCATCAATACGACCTATCCGGGACTGATCGACAACACGAAAGCGTTCGGCGACAATCTTGGCTCGCTCCAGGAACAGAGCCGTAAAAGCGTCGACGAACTGGGCAAGCTGTCGGCGCAACTCACCGAACTGGACAAACAGACAGCACAGAACCGCAAAACGCAGCTCTTCCTCGAAGTCAATGTCGCCGCTGGCGATTTGTCGGAGATTATCGACGACAGGTTTGGAACGTTCGGGATATTGAGCGACAAGGGCCGCGAGATCAACAAAGAAGTAGAGAAGTTCAAAGCGGACATTTTCACCGAACAGGATATTGTAGACGTAGAGAATAAAACGCAGCTATTCATCAAAGCCCTGTCGAACTTTAAGGTCGACGCATCTGATGAGATCGCCCTGCGTAACGGCATACAGAAGTTCTCCACCACCCGTGTTGCCGCGCTGAAAGGCGCGAGTGGCGAGGAAGTAAAGGCCGCGCAGGACGCCGCAGATCAGGTCGCCGAAGCCGCCGTGCCGACGCCCGGCAAAGTCGAGGAGCAAAAGAGCCTGCTAGACCAGATCGCAAAAGTGCAGGGCGAGAACGCGAAGATACGCGCCGAGAATCTGCGCCAGCAGATCACCGATGACGGCCAGAAAGAATTGCAGGCGCTCCAGGACGCACAGGAGGAAAAGCTCGCACTCTTGCGCTCGGAACGCACCAAAGTTGAGTCCATCGAAAAGACCTCCGCTGCCGAACGCAAACAGTTGCAGGACTCGTTCTCCGAACAGATCCTTCTTGTTGAAGCCCAGGGTATTCTGAAGCGTGAAGAGCTGATCTCGAAGCTCGCACAGCGCCGGGTGGACACTGAACGCAAGACCGCAGAAGAAGCGACGCGGGCGCAGACCGAAGCCCTCCAGCAGCAACTCCAGCTCGCTGAAAATTCATTTGCTGCAACGGGATCACTCGACGCCGTGCGCCGTGCCGGTGCGTTGCGTCTCGGCATCCTAAAGCAGAACAACGATGCCGAGATCGCGGAGCTCGTAGCGAACAACGTAAAAGTACAGGCCGCACAGGTCGAGCTCCAGCGGGCGCTGCTGGATGGCGGGCTCGCCGCAATCCTGTCTGCCCGGCGCAATTTAGCTACTGCACAGCGCGAGGCGCTCACGACCGACGAAGGCATCCAGAACGCTTTGCAATTACAGGGCCGGGCAGTTGTCGAACAGGCCGAAGCCAATGCACTCGAAGTCGAGCGTGTGCAGATCGAATCGGATACAGACCTGGCCCGACGCACCCGTGACCTCACCATACTGGAGGCCCGGATCACGCTCCAGGAGCGCCTGAAGGAAGCACGGGGCAATAAAGCATTAGAGCTTCAGGCAGAGCTGGATTTCCTCGGCGCAAAGCGCGATGCAGAACAGGCGTATCTGCGCGATACAAACACGCTCGTGGCCGCCTCGCTTGCCATCCGGGAAGGGATGTATCAGGCATATCTGGACGCCACGAATCCCGACAAGACTGGCGAACTCGACAACAAGAAAAAAGCCCTCGACAAAGAGGAAGCGGATCTAAAATCCTCGTTCGACCGCCGCGAGCTGATGTACGAAGATTATCTGTCGAAATCCGCTGCACTGGAGCAGAGGCGGCGCGAGCTCGGCACTGCATCGGTGAACGTATTCGAGGCGGCGCAAAAGGGCGCGGTGGCTGGTCTGGAGAAGATGGCGGAGCGATTTGGCGACAAGAGCGCAAAAGCACAGGAGAAGTACGCCAATTTGCTCTCTGCATCGGTACAGAACGAGAAGGCTATCGCTGCACAGCGCGATGAGATACTGAATAATAGCGCGCTCCAGGCCAGTGCTGCACTCGCGGCCTATGCGGTTGCGGGCGAGTTGACGTTTAAGAAGTTTGGCCTCGTCGTTGTTGATAGCGCCGTGCAGGTGTTGCAGGCTCAAATCCCTGTGTGGGTGGCTGGGATATTTGGCACGACAGTGGCTCAGATGGGGCCGTTCGGCATAGCGGTTGCTGCCGGGCTGACGGCGACGCTCTACGGTCTGGCTGCCGCAGCAAAAGCGGGACTGGGCCGCAATATGGGCGAAGTAAACATACAGGGGCCGGGCACAACTAAATCGGATGATATACCGCGCTATCTGTCGCTGAGTGAATCGGTAGTCACCGCAGAAGGCACGCTGGCAAGGGGTCGTTATTCATCGAACGAGGACGCCCTGCGCTGGTTGAATACGACCGGCAGGCCGCTGGAGGAATATTTCATTCCCCGCATTGAAAAATCGCTCGCGGAGAAGTTCCGGAGGGAACGCTACACGGCCTCATCCGGCCCCGCTGCTACCCGCCCGGACGAAGTAGCGCATTCGTCCCGCGTCGAGGCCGCTATCGACCGGCAGACGAGAAAATTGCAACAGGAGAACGCGGAGTTACGGCGCGACGTGCAGGAGCTACAGGCCCAGTTCCGACACTCTACGCGTGTCGACGTCCCGCCTGTCCCCCTGCGCATCGATGGCGACGACATGACGGGATTGCTCCACATCAAACAACGCGAGAGCCTGCTAAAATGAGTAACCTAAAATGAGCAACTTCTTTTTCATCAAATACACAGGTACGCCGAGCACCGATCCGGATTTCGCGGTGGCGGCGGCACACGAGGATGCAGTCGCGATTGAGCTCGCCGTGCTCACCATGAAGCACGATCACGAGAAGCAGGGCGATGCGACTGTCTATCTGGGCGGTGTGCTGGTATCGCCGCGCCTGGATCGTCTTGTGCTCGCGATCAAATTCGTGCCGTTCTGGAATTCGCTCCCGATCAGTGAGGACGTACCGCAGAACAGCGACACACTGCTACAGTTCCGCACGGTATGCAAACAGCCGTACCTGTGGATTTCCCGCCCTGCTACCTCGGGTCTGGAAGCGCCGACGCGCTACCACGATTCCGTAAATTTCCCACTCACCTACGCGCTGCTGCCGGTGCGCGTCGAGCCGGAACAGATCGAATCGTCGATGGTGGAAGCGGCGGCCTGGACGGATGTGTCGCAGGTGTGGAGAGCGCGTGAGGTGTCCGCATGAGCTATGCTGATAATTGTTATTACCGGGAGTGGGTTGGCACCAACGGCTGGCGCTGGCGGCTAGAGTTGCGTCCGGCTAGTAGCGATTGGCAGAATAACCGCGCCGGTGGTACGGGCGATTGGGCTGTCTGGGAGAAGTTGCAGGACGATGTATTCCTGCCTGAATCAGTCGATGAGATCACTGCGGGTTTTGAGAAGCTGCCTATCGGTTTGGCGTCGGCTCCAACTATGAAACTGAAGTTCGACACAGCATTGGCGTCCGACGATCTATTCGATGTGCTGTACAGCCGCATAGCGCCAGCCTATGCCCAGTTTTCGCTGGGACCCGAAGGAGACATTGCGTCGTGGCGGATTTACAACACGTGGATACTGCGCACCGATTATGGCGATGGTGCAGACTACACAATAGGCTCCATACCTGAAGGGCTGCGCTCGTATTTTGATGAAATTGCCCCCGGCGCTCTGCCGTTTGCCCCTGTGTACTTCATCGGCGTGCAGCGCGGTGTGCGGTCGCCTACCACCACAGTCGGGCTGGGTAAGCAGACTGCCGAAATCGTTGTCGAGAATCTTTTGTTCTCGATTGTGAGGAGCTGGTCTGTTTTCGATTATGGCAAACGGCTGTTGCATCGCGTACTCGTCGAGGCCGATCCATTTACCTATAAAGTAGCCTCACGTGCCTATGAGTATGCGTTTCAGATTGCTGGCAAATCATACTTACTGCTTGATTCACCTGGGCTAACGAGCACTATGGTGATGATCTCGCTGCTGGTATTAAACAACGCCGGACGCGAATTTTTGAATGAACTGTATGGGTTCTACCGCGTTGCTGCCAGCACTCTAACTGGCGATATGTTCGCAAATGACCACCTAAAGCTGTTCCGACAGTCGTATACACCTGAAAATGAACCTGGCGCTGAACTGAACAGTGGCGAGGATACCCGATATCTGATTGCCGTAGTGCTACAGTCCGTATCCCCAGTGGCAGGCCTTCTTGTGCCGGCTACCAGCCGAGCGGCTGGATTTGAGGGCGAAACGATGTTGGATGCAATCGAGAACTGGACTGTGTCGGTGGGTGCGAAATTGATTTGGCAAACGAGCAGCTTATACGGCACCGCAATTCTGACGCTAAAAAGTGGCCCGACGCTGCAAACGATCTATGACGAACAGTCTGTAGATGCTGCTACGGAGTTCATAGGCGACTATGAAATCACCGAGGGTGAGTACACGATGCGTAGTGCGGCGTTCAATATCGACACGTCAAATTCCGAGGATGCAGACGAATACCGCCACTACATCGCCGGTGGTCAGAACCAGGAGGACTGGGAGGCGAAAATGATCGCGCATAATTTGCCGAGCGCTCGGACTACATACTACGACGACGTTACGAACGATGTCACCGGCGACGCTGTAAAGCGCGCGACCGGCATTCGCGATTTCAGGAAGATTTACTATCAGGACACGCCCGCCTGGTTCGATGGCGCATGGGTGTTTGATCCGTTTTTTCGCGTGCACGACCACTGCCAGTATTACGACGGAATTGATTGGTGGGGTACGCCTACGCCTACAGCACTGACAGAAGATTTCAACGCCGCATCCAAACAAATCCAGCGCGTGTCTGGCATGCCAAATGTTATACCTCGCGCTATTGCGCAGAGGTTTTCATCCAGCAGCCAGTGCAAGCTTAAGGCGACCGTTGGCCTCGAAAAGTTCAGCCCTAACCACGTAGGTAGTTCCTATCTGATTACTCTACCGGGTCGGTTCTCTATCTATTCAGGCACGTATTGGTTGCGCCAAATCACAGTGAAAGCCTCGAAATCGCAGGCAGATGTTGAACTAATAAGGGTAGTGTGATGGCAGGAGGATTTCAACAGCCGGAGCGGGCTGGCCGCATTACACGTAAGCACGATTCGTACTATCCAAAAACGGGCTCTGCCGGTGCGAATGTCGTTACCATTAGCGAGTCCGCGCCGTCGTCCGACGTGTCCGTTGCCTATGCCGCCGAGGAGCTGCCGAAGGGCTACGCTGTTGCTGTTGGTCCTGATGGCCTGCTCTACAAGGCCACACCGCTGTTTTCCGACTCGAAAATTGCTTTTTTTATTGCCTCGCGGACATACGCATCCGGCGAGGTCGTCTCTCTTGACCAACCGGAGCGCGTTACCGTCCCTGGGGCGTCATTTACGCCCGGAAGCGCTCTTTGGCTGCGCGTAGGCACACCGAACGTCTCTCACAGCCCCCTAACCGTCCCAAGCGGCACGGAAGACGTTATCCAGCACGTAGCGGTCGCCATTACTACCACTGATCTGCTCGTGCAGATAGGGATGCCGCTCATATTTGAATGAGTTTCGCGACTGAATCTCAATGAGTCCCGTTTCACTGTTTACCCCATTATCGGAGGTTTACCCATGAGAAGTTTCCTGCGCTATCTGGGCGGTAAGTCCCGGCTTGTTGGCCGTTTGACACCGCTGATCCCTGCCCATACAACCTACGTCGAGCCGTTCGCAGGCGCAGCCTGGTTGTTCTTTGCCCGTGAGGAGCCGTCAAAGGCCGAAGTGCTGAACGACATTAATAGCGAACTGCAAACACTGTATAGAGTGATACAGAACCATTTGGAGGAGTTTATTAGGTGCTTTAAGTGGTCTCTGGTTGCCCGTGAGGAGTTCCGACGCCTGGTGGAAGAGCGACCGCACACAATGACGGACATCCAGCGGGCCGCGAGGTATTACTACCTGTTGCGCCTGGCCTTTGGCGGTAAGGCGGCGAGCCCGCAGTTCGGTGTAAGTAAAACCCGTCCGCCTTCCCTGAATCTCTTGCGGATAGAGGAAGAGCTGTCGGCTGTGCATCTGCGGCTCTCCCGTGTCTATATAGAGAACCTGCACTATGCCGAACTGATAAAGCGATATGATCTGGAAGGAACCTTCTTCTACATCGATCCGCCCTATTGGGACTGCGAGACGGACTATGGCAAGGGGGTGTTTGGCAAGGAAGACTTTCAGCGGCTGGCAAGCCTTCTGGCCGGTATTCGAGGGAGGTTCTTACTGTCGATCAACGATACGCCACAGGTGCGATCTGTGTTCAGTGAGTTCTGTATGAGAGAGGTTGCTACCAAGTACACGGCAGGCCCGACGAACAACATCCAGGCACGTGAATTACTGTTCGCCAATTACGATCTGCCGGAACGAATTTGACAGGCTGGAAATGAAATAATTAGTGAACGCCCCGAAAAACGGGGCGTTTTTTGTATGTTGTTACACGGATTCGGCTCGAAAATAATTAGTGAACGGCTCGAAAATAATTAGTGAACGCTCCATAGTTTGCAGACAACTTTGCTTAATTCCACTAAAGCACGAACGGGGCTAAAAAGTTACACTCTGTGGTAGTTGTGCACAAGGAAAACGACAGGCCACAGAAACGAGCAGTGCGGAGCTCCATTATGCAAAAAACACTCGTATGAGCCTTATCTGCAATCCACTACCGGCTTTCGTGGTACTCCTGTTCAGTATTCACTGACCAGAGGTTGGATTTATCGGTCCTGCCTTCCACAATGTTATCCACAGCGATCATGGCTGTGAGCATGGAGTGATCCTGATTATTGTACTTGTGCATACCATTGCGCCCTATCAGAAACAAGTTGCCAAACTCGTCGAGATAATCGCGCACGACATCGAATCGGTCGTAGGTGCCAAAATAGGCTGGATAGGTTTTGGGCATGCGAATCACCGTAGCATCGAGCACAGCAGCGCGGTCGATCATGCCGATTTTCGCGAGCTCTTCGAAAGCCAGCGCGGTCATATCGCTATCGGACTTCTGCCACAGGTCGTCGCCTTCGTTGCAAAAATACTCAAGGCCGAGCCACACAGTGGAAGGATCGGCGACCATGTACGGGCTCCAGTTGTTGAATATTTGCAGGCGTCCTACGCGAACATCGGGCTCCTGAATATAAATCCAGTTATCGCGTACAAAGCGTTCGCTACCCGACACCTTCATGCGGTCCACCAGCACACCAACGGTAATAAAGTCGCGGTACATCAGCCCTTCGGCTACGGTCTGGACATCGGCGGGAACATCTGCATCAAGAGCGCGCACGAGGTCTTTTATCGGCATCGTAGAGAACACATAATCACCTTCAAACAAGCGGCGTTCGCCGTCGGCGTTGGCCTCCACCGCTGCAATGCTCCTACCGTCCGTCAGCAATCGATCTACAGTATAATTGAGGTGTATTTCGCCTCCGAGTTCTACGACCTGCCGCGCTACTTCTTCCCACATTTGGCCGGGCCCGAGCTTAGGATACAAGAAGCGCTCGATCAACGATGTTTCCGTCGTTTTTTGGGAAATATCCCGCCGAGCAAGCCCAAGCGCCTTTTTCAGAGCGTGCGATAGCGTCTTCAGCACGGACAGACCTTTTATCCGCTGAGCGCCCCATTCTGCATTAATATCCCGGCATGCTACGCCCCAGACTTTCTCTGTATAGGATTTAAAGAACGTGCGATAGAGCTCTTCGCCAAAGCGATTAATAAAGAACTGTTCGAGGTTTTCTTCTTTGCGAATTGGAAACAGCGCACTTTTCAGATAGCTCATACCAATGCGAAAGGTGCGCCAAAGCCCCAACTTTCGTATAGTATCCACACTGAGACTTACAGGATAGGAAAAAAACGTGCGGAGGAAGTATATGCGGGAGAGGCGGCTTCGCACGAGCATCACCAAATCGGCGAGCTGCGGGTCTGGGCCAGAAGGCGAGACGTCTATTGGGCGTTGCCGGTTTTGATAGGTAATTGTCTGCGATTCGGCTTGGCCTGCTTCTACCGGCATCCGCTCTAGCCACCAGTTCATCACCCGATCGGATTTAGAAAAGAAGCGGTGCCCGCCAATGTCGATTCTGTTGCCCTTGTAATTAATTGTCGTGGCGATACCGCCGAACCTCGTGCTTTGTTCGAGAATAACAGGTTTGATTGATGTACGGGTAAGCAGCTCGTAAGCGGCAGTCAGGCCCGCCGGCCCCGCCCCGATAATCACAGCGCGTGTTTCGTCGGTTCTCTTCATTCGCTATTTTTGTACGATACATCCGGCGTCGGCCTTCGCCCTGCATTGTTGCTTCGGTGTCCGCGCCCGTGTTGGATGGCAAAAATACAATTTTTTCGCCGATGAACCATTATAGTGGTGAACAGGTAGCATTCCCGTATAAAGGGCAGAGAATTATGAGTGAACAAGTGCGTACAATGTTTGCGGACATAGCGCCAAACTACGACCGAACAAATACCGTGTTGTCGTTTGGAATTCACCACCGCTGGCGCAAGGCCACAGTGAAAGCTGCTGGCACACAACCAGGCATGTCGGTGCTAGATTGTGCAACGGGAACAGGCGACCTCGCTCTTTCCTTTAAAAAGGCGGTGGGCTCCTCCGGGCATGTTACAGGCACAGACTTTTGCGCGGAAATGCTGGATTTTGCCCCGGCTAAGGCACAAAACGCAGGCATGGATGTACGCTTCGAGCTCGCAGACGTGATGAACCTACCGTATGCAGATAACTCCTTCGACATCGCAAGTATCTCTTTTGGAATCCGCAACGTGGACGACCCAACGCGTGGCCTCTCCGAAATGGGTCGTGTAGTCCGCCCGGGTGGACGGGTAGTTGTACTGGAATTCGGCCAGCCCAATGGCCTGTTTGCCGTTCCCTATACGCTGTACAGCAAATTTGTCATGCCCGCCCTCGGTTCGCTGCTCACCGGCAATCGCGCGGCCTACGAATACTTGCCTCGCACGGCGGCTCGCTTTCCAAGCGGCGAAGAATTTCTCGACCTCATGCGCGCAAGCGGCAGGTTCTCGGCATGCTCCTACCAGCCGCTTACCTTTGGTGTTGCATTTCTGTACACGGGTGTTGTCCGCTAGCACTATTTTTGCTCCTCATGCACAATGGATTTGCTTCCTGATTCTCTCGCTGTATTTTTGCGGTATTCTCGAACTCTTCAGCGGATAGCATGACAGACAAACAAAAAACAACCGGCTATATGCAGTCGGACTCTTCCTCTGCCCCCTACAAGCGCGTAACAACCGAAAGTCTCGTAAATATGAAGCGCCGGGGCGAGCGATTTGCATGCCTTACAGCCTACGATGCTCTTACAGCGCGCATTTTCGACGAAGCGGGTATCGACTTGCTGCTCGTCGGCGATTCTGTGGGCAATGTGGTGCAAGGCCATGAAACGACGATCCCTGTTACGCTCGATGAAATCATTTACCATACAAAAGCTGTTGTACGCGGCGTACAGCGGTCTATGGTTGTCTCCGATATGCCGTTTATGTCCTATCAGGTATCGTCGCACGAAGCATTTCGCAATGCCGGGCGCCTGATGAAGGAAGCGGGAACAGGAGCCGTAAAGCTCGAAGGCGGCGAACGCGTAGTGGAAAGTGTGTGGAATATGACGCGAGCTGGTATCCCAGTAATGGGTCATCTCGGGCTTACGCCCCAGAGTATCCACCAGTTTGGCAGCTACAAGGCGCGTGGCAAAGACAAAGACGAAGCAGAGCAGATCATCAAAGATGCTGTGGCTTTAGAGCAAGCAGGTGCGTTTTCTATTGTGTTGGAAAAAATTCCCGCACATCTGGCGGCACAGGTTACCAAAGCGGTAACAATTCCGACTATCGGTATCGGTGCCGGACCTGACTGCGACGGGCAAATCCTCGTGTACACCGATATGCTCGGTCTTACCAAGGATTTCCACCCCCGCTTTGTGCGCCGCTATGATAATTTGTACGACCGCGCAGGAGATGCAGCACGGCGCTATCTCGGCGATGTTCGCGACAACAGCTTCCCCTCGACTGAGGAAAGCTATTAGCGGTAATGTAGTCGGAACACGCACTTATTGATGGAAGGAACAACTACAATGGTACACATTCGCTTCAGCACTCCCTTTGTCCCTGCTCTGCTCATAGGCGCATTGCTGCTTTCTGGAAGCCTGTTTTCCTGTGGCGACGATGTGCTTACAGACCCCAAACAAATCGTTTTCCCCGATACCAACGTAAGCTATCAACGGCATGTGCAACCGTTTTTAAACCTGACGTGTACCTACAGCGGCTGCCACAGCAGCGACTCGCGCGCGGGGAACCTCGCTCTTACTACCTATATGGAGTTTATCGACTCGCCGGGGCTCATTGTAGAAGGCAAGCCAGAGAGCAGCGTACTATCACAGGTACTCGAAGGAAAATTGCCCCACTCTGTGAGCTTTACAGAGCGGATCACCCAGAACCACATCGACGGTGTACGGCAGTGGATAAAAGAGGGCGCTCAGAATAACTGATCAATGTATCTCTTGCTTTAGAGCAAGATCAGCCCGAACTCAACCGCTCACAGCACAATGATGAATTCGTGGCTTTCGGTCTTCGACCTGGTGCTACGGCCTCTGCACCGCGCTGCATACGTCCGCGCATTGTTCCTACGATAACTTCCCGCCGCGTGCAATTTCACCCGTCCCCCGCGTTTGGCGGCAACCAACCGGGCAACCACCAAGCGGATATGCGACCGGTGACAGCGACAGAACCTGCGGTACAGCGACGCCCGTGCCGCATCTATCATTGCGAATATCTCCACGGCAGCCCAAATAAGAATGCCGCACAACCCATACCTACGTATGTGCTATGCGGCATCCACAACAACCGGATCGCTTACGCGAGTCCCTTTTCCAGTGCTTCCCATTCGGCAGGATGCAGCACTTGTACGGCAAGCCCCTTTACTCCATTGAAAGCCTCGGGTGGCGCACTATTTTTCAGACCTTGCAACATCTCCAACCGTTCAGCCCCATTCATCGACGGAATCATATACCGCAACATCATAGCCAGATCAGCAGGCGGCGTGTTGCTGATAATTTTTTGTGTTTCGCCTGCGAGCTCTTCATCTGTACACAGTTCGTGCAGGAGCTTTGTTGTTTCAGTTTCTTCCAATTCCATGTGCAGCAAATACCGCGACACAAATTCGTGATATTGTCCGTAGTAGGCTCGGAGCATTGCCCTGCGTTGTGTTCGCGGTGCTTCGACAATAGCTTGCAGGCTATCGTGGAGACTGCGTACCATTGCATCGAGCTGCTCATGTTCATCCAGATTGTGCTGTGCTGCACCACGGCGTTTTTGCTCCAGCAGTACGAGCTGGTAGCGATTCTCATTTTCGCCGTGCTCGTCCAGAAAATGGAAGATTTCTGTACACTGATTGTACAATGCTTCTAATTCGGCGGCATTGTCGGCATCAGTACGCCCAATTGCATACCCCAGATCAAACAAAGCTTTGCGTAGGCCCTTGTGCACAGCCGTGTAGACGTCGAATCGCTGATGTGCATCCATCGTATTTCGTTCCTTTTGGGTTTATAAAACAGTAAAGACTCAGTTCCAACGCTGCAAATTATACAGGTAGCTGGCCAGGGCGGAATCAAAAGAATACCTTGCTTAAAAGTCTATTGCGGCACAGCGCTCCACTTTAGCTGTACTTTCCGCGAAAAGATGCGAGGAATCTTCTGCTTTGTTTCATTATTACAGCGTTTAGCCGTAAGTTTGTGCTTTCTCTTTTCATACTGTTTTTTAATCATTCGTACAGGACCATGAAGATTACAGTCATCGGCGCCGGGAATGTCGGCGCGACAACAGCACAGCGAATCGCAGACAACGAACTTGCACATCATGTCGTACTCGTTGATGTTGCCGAAGGAATTCCGCAGGGCAAAGGTCTGGATATGTTCGAATCGATGCCGGTAGAAGGATCGGACACGCGCATCATCGGCACAAACGGCTATGACGAAACGGAAGGTTCGGATATCGTGATTATTACCGCAGGCCTTGCACGCAAGCCGGGAATGAGTCGCGACGACCTGCTTATCAAAAACACCGAGATCGTAAAAAGCTGTGCAGAGCAGTCTATTGCCAAATCGCCGAATGCGATCTTCATTATTGTGTCCAACCCGCTCGACGTTATGACTTACGTGGCGCTGAAAGCTACGGGACTGCCGCGCCACCGCGTTATGGGTATGGCTGGCGTTCTGGACACAGCTCGCTACCGCACGTTTGTCGCTATGGAGCTGAATGTATCCGTAGAAGACGTCACAGCTTTTGTACTCGGTGGGCACGGCGACACAATGGTACCGCTACCCCGCTACACATCAGTAGCTGGCATTCCGATCACCGAACTGCTGCCGCAGGACCGCATCGACGCAATTGTGCAGCGCGCACGCAATGGCGGTATTGAGATTGTAAACCATCTGAAAACGGGTAGCGCCTACTATGCTCCCTCGGCTTCGACCGTGGAAATGGTTCGCTCTATTACCCGCGACAAACGCCGAATTCTGCCCTGCGCCGTCGCTCTTGAAGGCGAATACGGCCTTTCGGATGTCGTAGTTGGTGTACCTATCAAACTCGGCAAAAACGGTGTTGAAGAGATTATTCAGATAAAGCTGACCGACGAAGAAGCCGCAGCACTGAAACACTCTGCCGACGACGTTAAATCGAACATGGAGAAACTTTCTCTCTGATAGTTTCGTTTATGCCTGCACTGTGCAGGCTCGGCAATACGATTGGAACAGAGCACAGTCTGCAAAGCACGCTGTGCTCTGTTGTTTTTAGGCCGCGCGCGTGCGATATTCGCAGCACTTATTGATTGGCTAATTTATATTTACCTTATGTATATCCTATGGAGATAAGAATGAACATGCTGAAAGCGCTTTTCCTCGGCCTTTGTGCGCTCGCCATAGTATCTTGTTCCGACGACGAAACGACAGGCCCCGATACCAGTGGAACAACAGAGAATAGCTTTGTATCTAAGCAAGGCGACGCGTCCGGTTACGATGTGTATAGCTTGGATGAGAACAATGAGCCAGAAAGCACAACTGCAACCTATTCTACACGAACGGTTCTCAGAACGAACATGTCGTATAAGGGTGAAACCGATGTCACAATGGCTGTCGATTCACTCTTTGCTAGCGGCAATACCGAGGTGATCAGTGTAGATACAATCTACTACCGCGTCAACAGCAACAGCTTGTACATCTACAATTTTGCTAATACATTTACCGGCCTTATCCCCGAGGATTCGCCGTTCCAGCTCGAACCAATTGCTTCGTGGGTAAAAGTGGCTGAGCTCAAAGAACAAAGCTCGTCGTTTACCAGCAGCCTGAAGCTCAATATGGTCTTCGCAGGTACGCCCACAGAACTCACAGTAAATATCCAAGGACAGAATCAAGGCAAGACGACCAGCGATGTTGGAGGAAAAACCTATACAGTATTCCGCCAGCAGCTCACGGGAACAGCTAATCTTGGTATAGCGAGTATTACAATACCGATGACGTTGGAAATTGGCGGAGTGAAAAATTCGTCGAACTCGCCGAACACAATGGTAAAGCTTCAAATCAATAAATTTACCAACCCGCTCGATCAATCCGTTGTCACTGGCCGTACACAGCTTCTGGCTTCGTTTAAAGCCGGTTCGTAAATAAATAGGTGGCAGTACTATTAAAAATCCGTGTCTGATACTTCAGACACGGATTTTTTTATGTAGTCTTCAAGCAGAATATCAGTCGAGCGCTTTTAGTGCGGGCACCACGGCGAGTATAAAGCGCACAGCTTTTTTCAGGTCCTCGGCTGTACCGCTGTTGTTTACCACGAAGTCTGCCGCTTGTACTTTTTCGCTGGCAGGCATCTGCATAGCGATGCGCCGTCGAACCTCTTCTTCTGTAATATCACGCGATGCGGCTACCCGCTGTACGCGTTGCTCCTCGGGTGCGTCTACAACCACGATATAATCGTAGCAATCTTCCAAGCCTGCTTCAAACAGCAACGCCGTTTCGTTGAAGACACAGTTCTCCCCGGCGGTATAGCGCTCTTTGAGGCGGTCGTGCAATTCCTGTACAACATAGGGGTGTACAATAGCATTGAGCTTTCGCAGAGCCTGCTCATGTTCGGGCGTAGGTCCAAAGACAATGGCAGACAAGGTCTTTCTGTCGAGTGCACCATCCGATACTATCTCCGAGCCGAACTCGCGGGCAAGTTCCTCGCGAATATCGCTGCTGGTGTCTGTAATTTCGCGCGCGATAGCATCGGAACTCAACACGGTATAGCCAGCTTCGCGCAGAAGCTCTGCCACCGTACTTTTTCCACTGCCGATCCCCCCGGTAAGCCCTACAAATATCTGGCTATTACTTTGCTTTATACTGCGGAATAATGAGCGCATATCGTCTGCCACCACGTCAGTCCCTTTAATACGTAAATGTTATCTGAATAATATTTTTTGGCCATGTTATGTAAAGATAGTATACTTGTGTTTTGCAACAAAAATCTGACCGTGCAGGTCCAACAGTTCCTATTACTTTAACCACAGTTTTCTTTGGAGTGTAGTATGCGTTTTATGGCAAGGATGCTTGCTGTATGTGTTGCTATGGGCATAATGATTGTCGCAGCTTATGCAGCATCCTTTACGTTAGACAACAGATGTAACGAGGCGTTCACTGTAGTTCTCAATTATACCGATAATTCGTCGGAATCCGTGTGGCTTAATGCTTCATCCCTTCAACCAATGGATGTTGGCGTAAAGTCAGTGTCATCAGTAACGATTAACGGGTACACAGTACAAAGCGGTCTTTCGGGGTATCCGGTATTCCTGCCAAGTGGCACGAGGATCTATATAAGCGTGAGTTCACATCAAGTAGTTGCATCGAATGTTCCTATAGATTGATTAACTACTTGATCGACGTAATGAAAAGGCGGCTCTTAAGGCTGCCTTTTCTCTTTTACGGCACTGTTACTGGCAATTCTACGATAAATGTAGCGCCCTTACCCACTGAGCTTTTGCACCACACCCGTCCATTCATGGCAGTAACAAGCTTTCTAACAATCGAGAGGCCAAGCCCAGTCGAACTTTCCCCGCCCGTAGGTTGTGCGCCAAGTCGTACAAATTTTTTAAAAAGCTTATCGTGATCGGCAGGATCAATGCCCGGCCCTTTGTCTTCGACCTCGAACCGCGCCTTGCCACCGTAGACATGAGAACGAACAGTAATGACCGTATCGCGGGGGGAATACTTTACAGCATTAGAAATAAGATTATCCAAAACTTCTAACACCGCACTTCTGTCTGCAAAGGCAGGCACAACACAGTCGGCGAGATCAAACCGCGCAGCAATATTTTTTTCGCGCATACGGTCGCCGTAATCATCCATGATCGAGCACACAGCCTCGTTGAGATCAAATGCCGCCGGGTAAAAAACAATTTTCCCGGAATCGAGAATATTGAGGTCTAATAATTTTGATACAATTGTCTCCATACGCTGCACAGTCTTGTTCATGGTTCCTACCTGGCGCACAATTTCTTCTTGCGACATGCGGGGCAGATAGTTCGACAGCAGCGACAACGACATCGACAAGCCGGAGATAGGGTTTTTAAGGTCGTGGGCGACAATTCCTAGTAGTTCATTTTTTTCGCTATTGATATCAGCCAAGTGCTCATTGAGCAGTTCCACCTTGCCAAGCGCATCGGCGAGCTCGATATTCTTCAGCCGGTAAATTTCTTTCTCGCGCTCCGATTTCTCCACATTAAAACGCATCTGCATCTCGCTTATCGACTGCCGACGGCGTTCGTCCTGTACAATGTCCTTAATAGCGATATACTGCTTATAGTGTTGCAATGATTTTTGCGGTTGGTCTAATTGCTCATACAACTTCGCCAAGAGCTCGGACAACTCGTATTCCCACTGGCGGTTCCCGATTTGCACAGCAATTTCTAATGCCTTTGTATAATGCCCTTCGGCCAGCATCATATTGCCCAACTTCTCATACATATCCCCTATAGCACGGAGAGCATCAGTAGAAACACGGTGATTGTCAACCTCACGGGCAAGCTGCAAACTAAGCTCTAGGAACTCTAACGCCTCCCGATTCATAGTGAGCCGGGCATAGATTTGCCCGATTTGCAGAAGTGCTATCGCTTTCTGTTCCCTGTCTGCAAGCACTTCAAATTGCTGGAGTGCTTGTTGTCCATATTCAAGGGCGCGTTCGTACTGGCTAATTTGAAAATAATTCCATCCGATATTCAGAAGCGTGCGAGACTCTCCAATTTTATCATCAATTTTTTTGTATATCTCCAATGCCCGCAATTGATGTTCCATAGCAGAAGCATATTCACTGATCGCCATATAGACATTAGCTACATTTACGTAGATTCCGGCGTGCATAACATTGGCATCTTGCTCCACAACCAGATCAAGAGCTTTAAAGCAGTGTTCAAGGGCGAGATCGAACTGGGTGATAGAATAGTATGTGATAGCAATATTAATTAAAGTTCCGGCTATGCCCGTACTGTCCTCAAGGCGCTCCCAGAGTTCAAGTTCGCGCCAGAAATACTCAAGCGCTTGGTCATGCCGGTCCACCGTTTGATGCACAAGGCCAATCTGCCGCAAGCTCCTTCGAATACCGATTTCCTCATTGATCTTTTGAAATGCCTCCAATGCGTTCTGGTAAGCGATTAAAGCCATCTCGTAGTCGGAAGTACGCCGTGCAGCCATACCACGGTAAAACTCGGCAAAAGCAAGCCCACGAATGTAAGCAAGTTCGAGCGAAGCCTCATGGATTTCCACGGCCAGTTCGCGAAGCCGCACGGGGTCGGAACGCATAATACGCTCCGCTTCAGCCAGAAGTTCGTCGATATCGGCGATAGTTTCCACGATGGAGATTGTATCCTGTTGTTTATCCGAAGAAGCTTCTGGGATCATTGCCTTGCAGTAAGGATGGCGAAATTTATAAGTTGCAGAGTTGTTCCTTCTATACACTGCGGACTGTAGCCATATTCTGGCTCTGCGTTCTCCTTAAAGGATCCGGCTCTGTGCTCTGCGGATGCGGCACCCTGAGGACACCGGCCTGCCCCTTCTGTTTACAAATACACTCGTGCCCAGTTCCTGCGTACTGTCCTTGGGCATAGGTACTACATACGTAGTATATCCCCACTGTAGGTCTGTGAACGCAACAACAGGTGGGACGAAAACACCACCTGTTCTATTATAGCTTAAAAGATGTCCTTCCGGTCTGGTTGCGACCCTGCCGTATTGCATTTGTGTTCCAACTGACTATTCCGCCATGCCTCATTATGACGGGACAGAAAAATGTACTTCAAGGAGTAGACGGCGAAATATACGTATTTCTACCCTACTCCATCAACCCCAAAATTGTTACTATCCATTGCTATGAGGTATGTAGTATCAATCGGCAGACAGAATACAGAACTTTATAATATTTTTTGCTATAATCTTTATCCGGGAATAGAGTTTCGCTTACGAAATTGAAACATACCCCGACTATCGGTATGTGCCGGAGTTTTTCTATTTTGCATGCCCCATCAGGTGATAATTCCGATATATCTATGTTCCAGGAGAAGAGACCATATGTCCAAGCTCTTTTTGATCGATGCAATGTCGCTCGTGTTTCGCGCTTATTACGCTATGGCAAAATCGGATATGAAGTCGCCGCTTACCGGCGAACCGACTGGCGCGGTGTTCGGGTTTGCTAATATGGTCTATTCCGTACTCGCCAAGGAAAAACCGGACTTTGTCTGCATCGCCTTCGATACGGCGGCGCCTACCTTCCGCCATACCCAGTACGATGCCTATAAAGCCAACCGACAGGAATTTCCAGAGCCATTAGTACCCCAAATGTTGCGTATCAAAGAGCTCATTACCTACCTGAACATTCACCAGATTGAAATGCCTGGCTACGAAGCCGACGACATTATTGGCACTATAGCGCGGGTCGCTGGCGAACAGGGGATGGAAGTATATTGCGTAACCCCCGATAAAGACTACTGCCAGCTTGTCACCGAACGAGTAAAAATCTATCGACCAAATATGTATGAATCAACCTATGAGGTCGTCGACGAAGCAAAAGTATGTGAAAAATTTGGTGTACCACCCGAAAAAGTGGTCGATATCCTCGGGCTTATTGGCGATACATCCGATAATGTGCCAGGTGTGAAGGGTATTGGAGAGAAAACCGCCGTGCCGCTTATCCAGCAATATGGTTCTATTGAAAATCTCTACGAACACCTCGAAGAACTCAGTAGCAAGTCTGTGCGCCAGAAGCTGGCCGACAATCGCGATATGGCCTTTCTCTCTAAAGAACTTGTCACCATCGATACTCATGTGCCTATCGACTTTCATATAGAAGAATGTGCTACATCTCAACCAGATGCCGATGCCCTCGGACAGTTGTTCGATAAACTTGGGTTTCGACGTATGCGCGAACGCTTTGGCTTGCCTTCCTCCGCCACCGCTTCTGCCGAAGCAGGCAACGGCTCCACAGCCTCCGAACCAACCAGTGCCGAGTTCAAAACTGCGGCTGATAGAGAGCATAGCTACATTCTTGTGAATACACGGGCAAAACTCGACGCAATGATAAGCGAACTCGCAACGGCTACCACACTTGCATTTGATACTGAAACAAGCGGCCTTAATTGTATGATGGCCGATATTGTGGGCATTTCGCTTGCCGCAAAAGAAGGAAAAGCCTACTATGTGCCTTTGTACTGTGTGGAAAAGGACTTTGAAGACGTCAACACACCGGCTGCGAAAGAAAAGAACGGGCAAACAGACCGAGAGCAAAGCAGCTTGTTCGATCAGGAGCCATCGGAGCAGCCAGTACACTACCACAATCGCGAAGGTGCCATAGCTATTCTCAATGAGCTAAAGGTATTATTAGAAAATAAGGCCATTGGAAAGATTGGGCAAAATGCAAAATTTGACGCCCTCATCCTGAAACGCTATGGTGTAGAAGTCCACCCTGTCGCTTTTGATACAATGCTGGCCAGCTATGTACTCAATCCATCTGATTCGCATAGTATGGACGACCTAGCACGCCGCTTGCTGGAGTATGCGCCCATTCCGATTACGTCCCTGATCGGAGAGAAGAAAAAAGACCAACGCTCGATGTACGAGATCGACCTCAATCTTATTACGGAATATGCAGCAGAGGACGCGGATGTAACGCTCCGGCTCTATCATGTACTCCGCAAACAGCTCGAAGAACAGCACTTGCTCGATTTTGCAGCAGATGTCGAATTCTCTCTTGTCGATGCACTTACACAGATAGAATACAATGGGGTAGCCATTGACACACAGTCATTAGGCGATATTTCTACCTATATACTGCGCCAATCGGCAGTACTACGCGAGGAAATCTATAAGGAAACGGGTACGGAGTTCAATCTTGACTCGCCAAAACAACTCGGTGACGTGCTGTTTGAGCGTATGAAAATCCCGCCCGTTAAAAAAACCAAAACAGGTTACAGCACTGATGTATCGGTCCTTGAAATTTTGGCGGAAAACCATCCGGTGGCCTCGCTCATCCTCGAATACCGGCAGCTTACCAAGCTACAGTCTACATATGTAGAAGCCCTGCCTAAGCTCATCAATCCACGCACAGGGCGTATCCACACGACGTTTAACCAAACAGTAGCAGGAACGGGACGCCTTTCATCAACCGATCCAAACCTGCAAAACATTCCCATCCGCTCCGAGCTCGGAAAGCAGATACGACGCGCTTTTATTCCGCAAGCCGAAGGAGCAAAAATACTTTCTGTGGACTATTCCCAAATTGAATTGCGCATCATGGCTCACATATCGGGCGATGAGACACTTGTAGACGCATTCCAGCACAACCTCGATATTCACGCTGCTACAGCGTCTGCTCTTTTTGGTACACCGGTGGATAATGTTGATAGCGATATGCGCCGGGTGGCTAAAACCGTCAACTTTGGGGTGATGTATGGTCTCGGTGCTTTTGGTCTGGCTCAGCGCCTGAAAATCCCTCGCGGACAAGCGCAGGAAATTATAACAAACTACTTCGATACATACCCGCGCATTAAGGAATATATCGACTCTACACTCGAAGAGGGTAGGAAAAAAGGATATGTGGAAACTCTGCGCGGACGGCGGCGCTACTATCCCGACCTTTCGAGCAGCAACCGCGCAGTACGTACAGCGGCAGAACGGGCAGCTATTAATATGCCTATTCAGGGTACTGCCGCAGATATGCTTAAGCTCGCGATGATCAAGATTCACAGCGAAATGCAAGCGCAAAAGCTGCGCTCGCTGATGATTCTACAGGTGCATGATGAACTCGTGTTTGAAATGATGCCGGGCGAAGAAGATATTCTGCCAAATCTTGTGAAATCACTTATGGAGTCCGCCATGCCTCTTGGCAATGTTCCTGTGCTGGTAGAAACTGGCGTTGGAATGAACTGGGGCGAAGCGCATTAACCAAACTTGATAGTAAAGATTGTCACTCTTTAAACGACCAAAGGCCGCTATATAGCGGCCTTTGGTATATTTGCCTCCACAATTGTCAATTATTTGACAACTACCATAGTGGACCGGAGTTCATAACCGTTGACGTTCAGACGGTACACATACATACCGCTCTCCAAATTCTGAACATCTACCTGCTCGCGGTGCTCGCCCGATGAACGATAAGAACCCGCAACTATGCTGCGAACGCTGCGACCGTGCATGTCGTACAACTCCAAGCTCACCAACCCGCCTACCGGAAGATTGTACACCAGCTCGGTGCTCGTTACTGCTGGATGCGGACGGCTCGGCTCTAATACATAACCTCCCAAAGAAACCACGCCATCGCCTACGCCCGTCGCCAAACCGTTGATCGGAATGATGATGTCGCCCGGTGTACCATTGGTGGCTATCGTCAGCGTAGCCGAGGCCGCAGAAGACTGCGTCGGACGATAACGCACACACACCCTCACCATCTCACCTGCGCCGATAACCGTTCCAGACTTGTCATCTGCCTCGAACTGTGACGACTGGCTACCGCTCACAATCACTGAAGTGATACTCATCGGAATGTCACCCGTGTTCGTCACCTCTACACACACTTCCTGCTCTTCATACTCTCCATTCGGCAACAACGTACTGCTCATGCTGATCTGATCCGGGGTATGCGTGTTCGTCCGAACACCCACAAAACCACCAAGCGATACTTCCACCACAGGCTCGTTTGTCGAGTTGTTCGTCACCATCAGCGTCGCGCTACGAGCTCCGCGATCTCCGCCGGTGAACTCCACAGATATCGTCACAAAACCACCTGCAACTATCGTCTGTGCCGTGTTGCTGCCGCTGATCATATAATCTCCGGCGTTACTGCCGCTGAGCATTGCTGCATCTATAGACAAATCCACTGTACCCGTGTTCCGTACTACCACCGATTCTACCTGCTTCTCACCCACAACAAGTTGCTTGTCGGCAAACAGTGTCGAAGTCGATTTCGAGACAAGGCGTTCGCCTGCAAAACCACGTAGAGAAACATGCTGGTCGCCATTCTCCGCACTGCTCCGCACTACAAATTCTGCGCTCTTCTCTCCTCCACTCGACGGAGCAAAACGAACTCGAACCGTCGACATCTCGCCGATGCCTAAGGTCATCGGACCAACCGGATTTACCAGCATATAATCCGACGAGTTCAAGCCTTCAATACCAACCTCTACAATATGAAGTTCCGCATTCCCCGTGTTCTGGATTTCGATGTCTGCCTCGTCGTAGCTCGATGGTACCGACACAATCGCCGTATCGCGGCTGAAAGGTGTCGTTGTGCTGCCAACTGCTGCGACGGCAATCAAGCCACGTGCCACGCCAACTCCCGTGATCGGGACATAGCGCGTACCCACCGAACCATTCACATCTGTCGAATCATTGGTCACAAGAACCAACGTCGTCAGGCGTGTGCCATTGGCTCGCGGGGTGAAACGAATCCTCACATCACCACTTTGATTTACTGGTATCACGTAGCGACCGTTATCTTTCTCCGAGCCCACAAACGCGCTTTCAATCGTAAAGTCTTTGTCGCTGGCGATCAGGCGCAGCGTTTGCTCCTCGATCAAAAGGCGTGAGTTCCCCGTGTTCCGAATCGTGATCGTCGCTGTGCTGGTTTCTCCAACATTTGTCGGATTAAACAACAGGGCCTCTATCGACTCGATACGGCTATTGCGAGCGGTAATACCGTAGAAGTCATAACTTTGCAGACCCGGAGTCATCACATCGCCCACATTCAGCGCTTGGATAGCATTGAAATTCTCATCCACCGTTGCATCGGTGTGGAAGAACATCCGCACGAAATTCACACCACGGCGGTCGGGAACGAACTGCACGCGCATCTGGCGCGACTGTTGAGCCGCAACGCTTACTTCATCATTGGCACCAACGGTCATCCACTGGCCATTCACCAGTTGTTGAACGCGGAAGTCATTGGAAGCAATGGGACTACCCGAACCGAAGCCACCGGTCCACATCACGCGAAGGCGACCATTGACAGGATTATCCCGATCCAAATCGTAGAACTCGAAATCGCGCAGAGTAACGGGAGCACCCTGGCCATTATTCGTCACCGTGAAGTCAAAGTTCAGTGGATCTTCGCCGACAGAACCGAACACACTTTGAGCAAATACACTACCGGTAGCGACATGAGCCGTACTGCCACGGGTGATCTTAATCCGCGAAGGTGTAGCTTCACCCGTAAGAGCGATTGTCTGGTCGAGCGAGCGCACGGTACCAGCCTGATTTGTATAGTAAAAATTCACCGTAGCATTTTTTACACCCTGGCTTGCCGGTCTGAATTCTACGGGCAGATAGACATTACCACCTGCCGGAACTGTGCCGGAAAGCGTGCTCGGAGTACCAGTAGCACCCGTGATGCCGTAGTCTGTCGTCGGCGTCGGCCCGGTAAAATAGTACACAAGCGGAGTAGTTGCATCATTGTGGAACAGCAGCGCGTTCTGCGTATGCACACTGTTAATCGCTACAGCGCCAAAGTCAACGGTAGTTGCAACAGCAGACATACCAACGGTTCGTGCATTAAGCACGACAGTGGTAGGCGTCAGGAATACAGGACAGGTAGCGCCGTCGGGAGTAGAACCATTCAAAATTAACGAGGCAGGCAAATCGCCAAAAGCCGTGGCATTAAATGTCACAGTAAATGTCTGGGACGAGCCAGGATTAAGCGCCGCAACTGAAGTAGGTGATACAGAATAGTGGGCGGACCCAGCACCCGTTAACTGCGTCGTAATTTTGACAGGAGTTGTCGACGTAGAATTATTCGTATAGGTATAAGTTCTGACAATAGGCGTACCAGCATTTGTTCTATCTGCCGTATTGTTCTCACCATCAAACAGCGTCATATTGGGAGCAGAAACGGTGAGCTTCGGCGTCAAACAATACCTGATGTTTTGCGTTGGCCAAACACCCGTGCTACCATAGGGATTAGTCACATTTGAAGACGACTGCCAAGAGTCATTGATAAAGCGGGAACCGAGATAGTTTCCAGGTTGACCGTTATTTGATTTAGCATTCACAGGAGTAGCAGCAGCAACGGCAGCAGTTCCTTCATTGATACCGGTGTAAAAAGCTGAGTTAGGAATAGTTCCATTAGCAGAGCCAAATACTATATCAATTTCCTTTGTTTCATTGAGTATAATCTGAAAAGTGACCGTAGTAGTAGTATTCTTAATTCTAGCATTACGCCATTCAAAGATCATTTTGCGATTTGGGGCTGCCCCCTGAACAGCGAAGTACCAACCGGCTGTAGAAGGGCTGACTTCTAGATCACCAGCAAAACCAAAGATTAGATTGGCAGCACGGCTGTTATCATAATACCCAGAGCCAGATGGACTATTGAAGGCATCAACAAAAACAGTACCGCTATTCGCCGAATTCAATCGAAGCGTCTGGTAAATACCATTTGAATTAACCCCTCCATAGGCACCCGTAAAATCACCATCATTCATAGTAAAGGCGAACGGTATATTTATAGAACCATTCAATCCCCATGGCCCCAGAAGAAAAATAGCATCATCTATGGAGCCCCCTGCTGGATAATATATTGTTCCCCCCTGATCCAGATAAGAAGTTCCCGTCTTAAGGTCATAAAACTCTGTTGAGTTGGCAGCCGATACCGGCACATAAGTATAAGGCGACGTTGTCATTGAATACCGAGACGCGATGGGGGTCGTCTGGGCTTGTACAACGTGACCCGCCATCAATACTGCAAACAGCAGTATCAACACACGGTAAAAATGTTTTAGCATAACACGCTCCGGTTAGTAAGACTAATAGCCTATCCGAAAATCTTCTATCCCTCTTATTAGCGACAAATCGGAGTGGTTGTTTTTTGAGGTTTTCGGATAGGCTATTAGTACGATAATGTAAAGAACTCTCTGTCAGTAATTTGTGCAGGTTTATCACTGTGCGTACAGTGCCCAAGAACTTACGAAGTTTACCCCTTAAGATCAATGGGAAAAGACAGTCTTGGGAATGTCTATATCCCATTATAGACCACAGTTGTTGGCACTTGTTCCATAATACAACATTGCATGGAGTATGCTTAAAATCTTGTACTATCAGGCCACACACTATAGATTCTCTATTATCAGTGTACCATGACTGCGGCAAATAGCTAGAAGCCACAAGTTATTCTATGGTTGAACACGCAAAACAAAACACCCCATTTTATTTCGTTACGCTTCCGAAACTCGGAGTTATGCGTGCATTTAGATACATAGCAAAATGTATTTTTTCTTACCAATTTCATTTTTATAATTGGAGCGCCAATTCCATGAGATATTTCCAAAAGTTGTGGAT
>DLHF01000074.1 GCA_002483085.1 Ignavibacteria bacterium UBA7675 | reverse complement strand
CAAAACCGGAACAAGCGGCAAAACCGGAACAAGCGACAAAACCGGAACAAGCGGAAAAACCGGAACAAGCGACAAAACCTGCATATTCGGCAAAGCCAGTACCTGTAGCAGAGCTGGAACCGGTAAGTGCACCGGAATTTATGTACAGAAACGAGCCTGTGGTAAGATCGGAACAGGCGCATGATAAATATATAAATATTGATACAGCACCTCGTGCGGCTGCCGCGCTTATGCCCGGTGGCGAGAGTGTCGCTACGGATCCGACATCGACTGCACCCGACAAGGATAATATCCTTCCTGTTCAGGGCGAGCCATCCGTGCAAGACGAAGGGCGAGCCACACATGAAAATGCGGTTCGCACTGGTCGGATGCTTCCCCTTACAGACCGTGTGTATGAGCATCCGAGGACAACTGTAGGCAGGCTGATGGCGCAGAGAATGAACAGCGCCGATCCATATGCTGTACCGTCGACGTCTATAGGCGCTCTCTCGGCTGTGTCGCAGGCAAAGCCTGGCGACCAAGGGGGCAATCCGCAACAGGATAGAAGCAGTCGCGATCAGTCTTTTGCACAGATGGAGTCGCTGTGGAATAGCAGTGCTGGTACTGGTAAAGAAGAAAGCAGCCATACATTTTCGGTTGCAGAGAGTGGTACAGCGGAGAAAATTCCGACTAAGCCAGAAAACGAAGCTGTGCTGCCCGATACACGTCCGGTCTATGCACCATTCCAGGGTGTAAGAAATCCCCTGCCGCCTGTCCGCACATATCGGCAGGTAGTTCCTGCGGATATTCCGCGTACAGTGCAGAATGCCATACGCACATTCCCAGTTGGTGGGGGTGGATTTGTTCAGATGACATTGGCACCCGAAGCGCTCGGCGAAGTAGTGATTGCTATTTCTGTAAAGGACAGGCAGACGGAGGTGTCCATTCACACCGAAACTCCTGATGCTCGCAAGCTTGTAGAAGCACAACTTCCGGCGCTGAAAGAGAAACTCGCGCAGGCAGGGCTACAGGTAGAACATATTGAAGTGCGCACAAAGCAGCAGGACATTGTTCAAGGCGATCCCCGCTCGTGGAAGCAGGGAGGCCAGACGCAGGAAGAGCAGAAGAGCAGGCAGGAGTTCGTGCGGTCGTTCCGCCATCTTGCCCCAGATGAGCCGCGTGAGCCGGTAGTAATTATTCCGCCGCGCCAGCGCGGGGCTGGCAATGGGTACTTCGAGCGCTATGCGTGATAATCTGGAAACAGAGAGCAATGTACTTTTATGAATAGCAGGAGGAACCAATGGCAGACGGAGTTTCCGGGGTTAATAGCTCGATTTTTCAGGATGTAAAAGCCCAGGCAAAAGAACCAGTAAAAGACCTTGGGCGCGATGAGTTCCTGAAGTTGCTGACTATTCAGCTAAAGGAGCAGAACCCGTTGCAGCCCACTGACAACAAAGAATTCGCTGCACAACTGGCGCAGTTTTCGCAGTTGGAACAACTAAGCGATATCCGGTCGGCTCTTGAGCAGCAGATTCAGACAAACCTGCTGTTGTCTCAGTCCATTACAAATGTGTCGGCTGCGTCGCTTATCGGCAAAAGTGTAAAAGCGTACAGCAACAAAATAGACTTCGACGGTACTAATGGCGCCAAAATCGGCTATACGCTGTCGGCAGATGCTCGCCAAGTCACCGTAGAAATTCGCGATTCCAAAGGCAATCTGGTGCGCACACTCGAACCCAAAATAGAGCGGAAGCAGGGCGATAACACTCTTACATGGGATGGCACAAACAACGATGGCACATTTCTGCCCTCCGGGGACTATACCTTTACCGTAAAGGCAAAGGGTAAGGACGACATAACGCTGGAGGCCGATCCTTACACATTTGGTACTGTAGAGTCCGTGCGCTTCAAGGCGGATGGCGCCGCTGTGGTCATCAATGGCCGCGAAGTAGCGCTTGGCGATATTACAGATATTACCCAATGAGGACCTCCACGATAGTTGTGAAGAATGAGATGTGGCACGGGCATTGTTGTCCTGGCGTTCGGTCGCTGTCACCGGTCGCAATACCGGCGCAGTTAGGCCCGAGCAGCCACGCGGCGGGAAATTATCGTAAGAACGATGCGCAGACGACGTATAGCGCCGTGCAGAGGACGAATGCCATATCGAGCGAAGCACAAAAGAACTGTACAGGTATTGTGCTATGTGATACACGGCTGTTGGAAGGCAAAGATAGCAAGAGAAAAAATTTGATTTTTTTGCAGACAGTCCTAAAGTTTCGGAAAAGCGCGACGATACTGTGTCGGTAGTTTTAATGGAGATCAACCGGCTTGATTTACAGCACGGAATGCTGTAAATTCGGAAGACAGACAAGGAGGTTCATATGCCTGATATTAACGGAGTATCGCTTCCGTTTATCCCGGCCGGTGGTGTTGAAGAGCTAAAGCGGCACAAAACGCCGCCTACTCCTTCGGGACAGCCTTCAGCTTCATTTAAGACTATCTTTGAGCAGGAAATTGATCGACTTAAATTTTCAGCTCATGCACAGACACGGTTGAATAGTAGAGAGATTGCTCTTTCACAGGAAGATATGGACAAGCTGGAATCGGCGGTCGCCAAAGCAGAAGCAAAAGGTGCGAAGGAATCGCTCGTGCTGATGCGTGATATGGCGTTCATCGTAAGTGTTCGCAACAAGACGGTGATTACCGCTGTGCACAACGACCAGTTGAAAGACAATGTCTTTACGAATATTGATTCTGCCGTGATTGTATAGCCATGGATTCGGCTGGACCGCGCATGATGCGCAAATAGCTCTTTACAGGATGTAACTGCTGTTGATGTCCAAGGGTTGGACCTCGCCCCCCTGTCGTCCGACAGGGGGCAGGAGACCCTCCTAACGCGCTCCGATTGATTGACGAGCGTATCTGACTGAAAACCCCATATTTTCTCGTTCCCGCCGGTACCAGGATGGCAACCGGGCAGGAAACGTTTATCTCGACATATACTGTTTCCTTATAAACTTCTTAACGGAGGGATCCGCTATGGCGCTTATTCGTTCGCTTACAGCAGGTACATCCTCGCTGCGCGCGCACCAGCAACGCATGGACGTTATTTCCAATAATATTGCAAATGTGAATACGCTTGGCTACAAAGGGAGCCGTGCTACATTCGCTGACCAGTTTAACCAGACTTTTGCTCTCGGCAGCTCGCCAAATGCCATTACAGGTGGCGGTATTGGTGGTATTAACCCGTTGCAGATTGGGCTTGGGGTGCGAGTGGGTGCAGTTAATATGGACTTCTCGCAAGGAGCAATCCAGACAACAAATCGCGCTACGGATCTCGCGATGCAGGGCGATGGCTTTTTTATGGTAGAGCGCAATGGACAAGAGCTCTTTACGCGGGCTGGAGCATTTTCTTTCGATCGCGATGGCTACCTTGTCGATGGCTCTACAGGTGCCTATGTGCAAGGGTACAACCTGCGCACCGATGCCAATGGTCTGGTGGTAAAAGACACCAACGGAACCAATGTGCTCGACAGGGCTCTGACTGATGTGCAGATTTCTCCGACATTTAAATCAGCGCCTCGCCAAACCCAAAATGTGGGTGTTGCAGGCAACCTGAATGCCGGTGCCGATGTAGGTGATATTACCAATTCGAGTATTACCGTGGTTGACAATCAGGGTGGTGAGCATGTGTTCCGCTTAGAATTTACAAAAACTGCTGCGGACACCTACGACCTCGATTTATATATTGATGGTGATACGGCAAACCCGATTGGAACAACAACAGCAGTAACATTTAATCCTGATGGCACACTGAACACGCCTACGTCGTTCACTGTGAATGCGGCTGACATTAACACGGCGCTTACAACAATAGGCAGCTCGCCTACATTTGATGCTGCAACGCCGAAGAATATGGTTATTACACTGGCTGATCCTTCCGATCTGCTGGGCGGCCTGACACAGTTTGCGGCTCAGGACACTGTATCTGCTACAGGACAGGATGGCTACGCCTCTGGCGATTTGGAACGTATAAGCGTTGACCAGACTGGCAAAATTATCGGTGCGTTTACCAATGGTCAAGCAGAACTGCTCGGCCAAGTAGTCATCGCAAAGTTTACAAATCCTGGGGGCTTGCTCAAACAGGGAAGTAATTTTTTCTCGGTATCGCCCAATAGCGGGCTGCCGGTTGTAGGAACTGCGGTCGAAATTTTCCCTTCCACCAGCATCGCAGGAGGCGCGCTGGAGGAAAGTAATGTAGACCTTACAGAACAGTTCACAGATTTGATCTCGACACAGCGGGCCTTTGAAGCCGCATCCCGGACAGTAACGATAAGCGACCAGTTTCTCCAGGAAATCAATCAGTTGAAACGATAAGAGTAGGATAAACATGCCCTCATAGCACAGCCAGGGAAGGTAGTGTGTGGGCGTACTCACGGAGAGAGAGCCTGTACAGGCAGCTCATGGACGAGCAGCCCTGTACAGCGAAGCGCAGGGACGCGCAGTTTTCTTACTCAAAACATCGCAAATGTAAAGTCCGGTACCAGGGGAGGAACCGGACTTTTCTTTTTCTTTTTGTACATTTTTTCACAATGTTTTCTATTGACTAACGTTCTAAAATGAGCTATATTGATGCTCGGTTTTGCGGTGTAGCCGAATCTCTTCCATTGATAAAGTCATCCTCTGACAGAAACGACCGACTTCTCCCGACTCCTTTGCCATTGTACTTCCGCATTCCATTGCAATATCGTGTGCAGAGTGGTCTTCGGCGTCTCCTGTACCGTAACCGGTAGAAATTTTCGTGTGCGAAGCGATCAAATTTCGATGGAACGTATCTGCAAATGGCTACGTTAGCGTTATCTCCCATCTTTTCCACATTCCTATTCAGGTTCTTTTATCATGTCTCAAGTGTATGACGATATAGCTCTGCCTGCAACGATCGACATTGCGGAGTTGAAGGCTAAGAAGATCGTTGAACTGACGAAAATTGCCAAGAAACTCGGTATTACCAATTACAGCGATCTCAGGAAACAGGAACTTATTTTCAAAATCGTAGAAGCGCAGGCGCTGCTGCAAACCCAGCAGGCTCAGGCCAACGGGTTTTCGTTCAACGAAGGGGTGCTCGAAGTTCTTCCTGATGGCTACGGATTTTTGCGTTCTGCGGATTACAACTACCTTCCCTCACCCGACGACATTTATGTTTCTCCTTCGCAGATCAAGCGTTTTGGTCTGCGTACCGGCGATACGGTTAATGGCCAGGTGCGTCCGCCAAAGGACGCCGAGCGGTTTTTTGCGCTGCTAAAAGTGGAACGCGTAAACTACGTGAATCCCGATGTTATGCGCGACCGCACAATCTTTGACAACCTGACGCCATTGTATCCCATCGAGCGGCTGAAACTCGAAACAAGTCCCGGCGAATACGATATGCGTATTGTCGATCTTCTCTCTCCCATTGGCAAGGGGCAGCGCGGACTTATTGTATCGCCGCCGAAGTCTGGTAAGACTATCTTCCTACAGAAAATGGCTAACAGTATTGCCCGGAATCACCCCGAAGTAAAGCTGTTGGTGCTGCTGATTGATGAGCGCCCGGAAGAAGTAACTGATATGCAGCGTTCGGTTAAGGCCGAAGTGATTTCCTCGACATTCGATGAACCGCCCGAGCGCCATGTGCAGGTAGCAGATATGGTGCTGGAAAAAGCTAAGCGCCTTGTAGAAGCCCGTCAAGACGTCGTGATCCTGCTCGATTCGATTACTCGTCTTGCTCGTGCACACAACACTGTGGTGCCTCACTCCGGTAAAATCTTGTCTGGTGGTGTGGACGCTAATGCTCTGCACAAGCCAAAACGATTCTTTGGCGCAGCGCGGAATATTGAAGAAGGTGGCTCGCTTACTATCATCGCTACTGCGCTGATCGATACTGGAAGCCGTATGGACGAAGTCATCTTTGAAGAATTTAAAGGTACGGGTAACATGGAACTGGTGCTCGACCGCAAGCTGGCTGAACGCCGTATTTTCCCGGCTATCGATGTGAATCGCTCCGGTACACGTAAAGAAGAGTTGCTCGTGGACAGCGGCGATTTGAACCGAATCTGGATTTTACGCAAGCTTCTGAGCGAGTACTCCTCTATCGAAGCAATGGAGTTTTTGCTGGATCGCATGCGCGCCGCCAAGAGCAACAGGGACTTTCTGAATTCGATGAATTCCTAAAAAAAAGCCGTTGTGCAGTCTTGTAAACACACCCTTTCGTATTTCGGAAGGGTGTTGTGTTTTAAATTCTGGCATTGTACCCATAGATGTTGGTTATAGTTGGCAGGTGTCGGATATTCGCGTATTCGCTCTCGTTCTAACTGTCAGTATAAGTGGAATAGATGGATCACGAAATAGAAAGCCGAACGACAGGCCATGAGCTTTCGAGACAGGAACGCCGTGCCATGAATATTTCGCTCGCTACAGGAATAGCCATGCTGTTCCTGAAGTGGGGCGCATTTTTGCTTACCGGCTCCTCGGCAATATTCTCAGATGCTTCAGAAACTGTTGTCCATATTTTTGCTGTGGCGTTTGCAGCCTACAGCCTGCGCATAGCTTATCGCCCCCCGGACGAAGATCACCATTTTGGACATGATAAAATTTCGTACCTCTCTGCCGGATTTGAAGGTGGACTGATTGTTATTGCCGCAATTGTTATTGTGTACACTGCTGTTGATAAACTGATCGGCGGTATTGAACTGGAGCGGATCGGACTTGGGAGCATCCTTGTTGGGGTGGCCGGAGCTATTAATGGGCTGTTGGGGTGGTATCTCATGCGTGTAGGTAGGAAGACATCCTCGGTGATTCTTCTTGCCAATGGAAAGCATATTCTGACGGATGCTTGGACAAGTATAGGAGCTATCATCGGTCTCGGTGTCGTTATGCTGACGAATATTACATTTTTCGACCCGTTAGTGGCAATATTCTTTGCACTTAACATTGTGTATGAGGGCGTCAAGCTCATGCGTAATGCTGTGCGCGGCCTGATGGATAAAACGAATCCAGAGCTCGAAGAAAAAGCACGCTATACACTGGATATTTTCTGCAAAAAGTATGGAATTACGTTTCACAGGCTGCGTTTGCGAGAGAGCAGTACCTGTGTATATGTCGATTTTCACCTGCAATTTCCCGATGAGACAACAATTCAGCATGCACATGATATTGCCACAGAAGCCGAGGTAGCTGTCGGCAAGGCAATTGGCAAGACTGTCGATGTGTTGAGCCATTTAGAGAGCTTTTCATCGGAAGGAATTATGCCCATGCTGGGCGATAAACGCACACTATAGATGTTCTATATCCAGCAGTGCCGCAAGGTGCTGATATAGGCTTTCGACTTCGCCCGCCATGAGCGGGTCGTTGGCGTGCTGAGCCCGACCATCGTTATACCACCGAAAATAAGGAAGATGAACAATCCGCCAGCCTGCCCGATGTAATACCTGAGTTTGTTCATAGTGCCTTGTTGCATATGGTTTGCCTGTATCATTTGTGTAGGTTTTTCCTTCTGTGCCAATAGCGACACATGTGCCCGTCGTCGTATTGAGGATGGCGAAGTCCAGGTGGTGTCCGCAGGATTCTACGGCGTTATAGAGATGGAGATTGCCAGTAGAGTGCTGCTCGACAAAACGATGAAGGCATTCGCTCATATTGTGGTCAAATTCCGTTGTGAGAAAGTCTGTAGAAAACTTCCATTCATTGTAAAAAGCAGAGCGTCTGTGCCCAGATGCTGGCTGCATTGATTCTATGTAATCGCGGTAAGAGTGCATGAGCTGCGACGACAAGGCTGTGTAGATAAAATACGTGAAGTGAGTAGCGCGGCTTGTTGCAACGTTGAATCGCCGGACATTGCCATAGAATGCCGCTCCGGAATGGAGCTTGTCGACAGCCGGAGTAATGATGATGATATTGCGTTCGTTCCCTTGGAATTCTTCAGGTGTTCCTACCAGCACATGGTGGCGCGCGAGTTCGTTTGTGTCTAACTCATCGCGGAGGCGCTCTCTGAGTTCCTGCACCTGATCGGATGTAAAAGCGACAATGCCAAGAGTAGGGAGATCATCCGGGAAGGTATGGGATGAAAGCTGTGGATCGGTGCGGTGCAGACTATTCCGAATGATTCCACGGATAATATCAATAGCAGCTTCGACCTCTGCCGGAATCATTTTTTCGCCGTCCTTGCGCTGCCCTGCGACCTGTATCATTTGGAAGCAACTCCGAAGTGGATTGTTGCCAACTTCAGTCATAATGCGCAGCTCGCCATTGTAGAACTGCTTGCTCGTAAAGTGCGATAGCTGTGGCATAGAGCGAAAGTGTTCGTTGAGCATGACCTTTGGCACCGCAAAGGTATTATCACTGATAATAAAATCAAGAATAGATGACTCGCTCACGAGTATATTTTTTGTTTTAGCTGCTTCGTAGGGCAAAGCTGGAAATTGTTGATTCCAGATCATCCTTTCAAAATTTCTATTGAGCGTGAACATTCCCGATGCCTGAAGGCCAAGCTGATGCTCGTCGCCAACGATGCAGATACGCCTGCCGCGATAAAAAACTGGAAGAAACTCTGCGATATTAACTTGGGATGCCTCGTCGACAATCACAAGATCAAAGAGTTCAGGTGTAAATGCTATGTAGTCGCCAATGTCCCGAATCTCGCCTGTCCATAGCCTGAACGTATCAGTAAAATTCTTATAGTCGATTGATTGCATCAGCCGTGTAATGCGGTTCGGTTTGCGGAAGTGTAGCATGCGGGCAAAAAGGTCGGCGTTGTTGCGGCTGGTGGTGGCCGACGAGCGTAAATGTTCCTCGTAGCTGGTACGAAGGTATTCAAGAGTCGTAGATTTCAGCCGGGTCTGTTGCTGCTCGATTTCGCTGCGCAATTCATCGGGCGGGCGCAGGCTGCGCTGTCGGGCAAGTATTCGCGAGCGCAGAAGCGTTACTTCGTGCAGACGTGAGAAGTACTGAGCGATGTTAGAAAACTGGCGCAACGCAAGCCATTGGTATATCTTTGCTTCGTCGGCATCGGCACCAAGTACGTGAAGTAAACGCCTCAAGCTTATTTTTAGCGATAGGACTTCCTTCTTTAGAAGTGCTCCATCATTGCGATACCGCTTGTCGATTTCAAAGAGATAATCGACAAGGGAAGATAGGTCGCCGGGCCGTTCTGCCAGACACGTAATAAGAGAATCGGGATAGGTAGATCGGAAGTAGGAGTGCAGTGCTGAAAAGCGAAATGTAGATTTATAAAATTCGTGGTGTAGCTCCACCTCCATGTGTAAGTCGTTGGTAAGCTCATATACTCTATCCGTAAGGGCGTTGATGAGGTGAGAATAATGGAGGGCGGGAGAGCTTGTGGACGCCACCGAGCTATTTTTAGCAGACTGAATATAGCTCTGGATGTAGCTCTTTAATGCACGGCGGTCCTCCGGCAGACTGCCTGCAAACAGAATTGTATTATCCGATATGTACGTGCTGGTGCGTGTGGTGCGGTTGAGCTTCTCGCGGATAATATCAATTGCCGCTTTTTTCTGCGACACCAACAGCACCTTTTTGCCGAGTAAAATAGCCGAGAGCAGTATAGCCGTAATAGTATGCGACTTTCCTGTACCGGGTGGCCCCTGTATGTACGAGACCTCGGATGTCCACGCATTGCGTATGCCCTGTTTCTGGGGCTCGGAGAGCGAGATCGGTAGTTGTAGGATAGCTCGCTCTACCTCGTCGTCTGGCATGAGGTTGCGTTGTATTTCGATGGAGCGGTCTTCGAGTACGCCTTCGAGCAACTTCTTGAGCAAATTGTTGTCGCAGTCGCCTTCCTGCTCGATTTGAGAAGTAATGTTGCGTATGCCATGAGCGATAGAAATATCGCTGGGTGTATCTGCTTGAAAAAAGAACCGCGTGTTGAAGAACACTGCTTCGTTGTCGAGATAGCTGCGTAGATTGTCGATAGCAAATTCTTGCTGGCTTGTGGCAATGCCGTAGAGCTGGCGAATGGCTTGCTGCAATGTCCGCCAAATGTTGCCTACAAAAGTCTCTTCAAGAAATTCCTGCTGATGATGGATTGTGCTCAGGCTCTGTTCGATGGCGCTCAGCGCTATGAGCATTTCCGGGGCGAGATGGTGGGGATTATCGCTTTCGCTGTCGTCAACAGTGGCAAGTTGTAAAAGCGTCGCCAGGCCGTCATAGTTCAACTGAATATCTTCCCAGAGAATTTCATAATCAACACCTGCTGATTCGTACTCTAGGCTCACAGGTACAAACAGCAGTGGCGCAATAATAGTGCTCTTGCGGCTGTTGTGCTTTCGGATTTGCCCGGCCAAGCAGCCAATACCGAGAAACAACCTTCGATTTCCCTCCTGTGCTGTAGCGTCGTACATGGCGCGCAGGTACAGCCTACACCGCTTTTGCTGCTGCTCGTTGTTGTTGCGAAGCAGCGAATCGTAATCGTAGTAATGCCGGTTGAGTCCCGGTGTTTTTCTGTTGCTGAATATGCGAGTCATACCTGTTGCCGAGCCTATTTTTCGACTCATGACATCCAGATATCGGAGGTAGGAAAGTATTGTCGACATATCAGAGTTTGGCAGCTTCTTCGAGTGTGTTTCGCAGCTCTCCTAATTCTTTGCGGATTGATTCCAGAATAATAGCCTGCTTGGTATTGTTGTCGGTGACAGTTGGGGCAAATGATGTAGTAAGCCACAAATGGCGCGTACTGATTTCTTCTACGGTTCCGGCGAGAGTGTCGATCCTGTTCATTGTGTGCTTCATAAGCATGTGTAGCGAAAAAGCAATGGCCACAAGCGTTGCAAGAATAAGCCCAAGCAGAATGACAATTACAAGCTCCATAGGTACTCTCAAAAATAGGGGTTGGAAGGTTGTGAACAGATAGTTTACACAGACGCCGATAATATTGCAAATATTTCCCATCGGGTGGTACTGCGCTGATATGTAAGATGTGCAGGATTCTACATAGAGGGATCGAACATGGTGCTCCATTGTTGTGGCACGGGCGTCGCTGCATCGAGCCGCCCTAACGGGACGGACGGGCGTCGCTGTCACCGGTCGCACGAGCCTGTTGGTGGTTGTCCGGCTGCCAGTCGCCGATTCTTCTGTGTTCGGCCTATTCCTATAACTCTTGCGGTTGGGGACGAACTCCACGCAGCGGTTTTGCTGCGCGGTGCAGAGGCTAAACGCGAGGGCAAGACCGGAGCGCAAAGAGCAGAATGCCTCTCCCTCCATGTTATAAATCAGGTGCACTGAATGTATCGCCTTTGTTCATGTTGCCAGTTTCGTAGCCGCGCTTGAACCACTTCATGCGCTGTGCAGAGGTGCCGTGAGTAAACGACTCTGGCACGACATAGCCCTGAGCCTGCTTTTGCAGCTTGTCGTCGCCGATAGCGCTTGCGGCGCGCAATCCTTCTTCGAGGTCGCCGGGTTCGAGTATGTTGCGCTGTTGGGCATAGTGCGCCCACACGCCCGCCAGAAAATCTGCTTGGAGTTCCAGCATTACCGAAAGCCTGTTCGCTTCTTTTTTGCTTACTCGCTGTTGTATCTGGTGTACGCGGTCGGAAATACCAAGCAGATGCTGCACATGGTGTCCTACCTCGTGGGCGATGACATACGCTTGGGCAAAATCGCCGGGGGCGCCAAAGCGCGAGCGGAGTTCATCGTAGAAAGAAAGATCGATGTACACTCGGTTGTCTGCCGAACAGTAAAACGGCCCTACCGCAGCGCCTGCCATACCACATGCCGATTGTACGGCGTCGGTGAACAGCACGAGACGTGGCTCTTGGTACACCTTACCTTCCTGCTGGAAAAGCTCGTGCCATACATCTTCAAGATCAGCAAGGACGAATGACACGAATTGCTTTTGTTCTTCCTGCTGCGGGTTGGCTAGGCGCTCGTTGTTCATCGGGCGCGACGCGGGAGAATTGTCGAATAGTGCGCTCGGATCGCCGCCCAGCAGGTAAATGATCAGGATAATAACGATGGAGCCGACTCCACCGCCTATGGCTATACCACCACGGGATGAGCCTCGTCTGTCTTCGATATTTGAGCTTTGGCGTCTGCCAATCCAGCGCATAAATTTTCTCTATTGATGAACATTCTTTTGAACCGATGACGGATGAACGCCGAAATAGGAAAAGGAGTTTCCGGGGAGAGCGCATCGCCACCTATTGTATTGAGCAAACGACCGTGTCGCTCATAGAAGCGGTCTCTATGCCTATATCCTGATCGTGTCCCGCCTGTAGCCGTCCTATATCAGAGGGTAGGTACCTTCGACAGCTTCATACAGATTGTCTTGTCCTAAAACGCGTTCCCCTGTCCGCTTACAGCCAACATTGTGGATACAATAGGAGTTATCCACAATTATTCGTTAGTTATCCACATTTTACTGATTCTGCCAGCTCGAAAGAGTTGCTCCTTTCAGTACAGAATACAACAGGGCAGGTTGATACCTGCCCCGTTTCTCGTTACTTTCCTGAAGCTAACAGAGTTAGCCTTTGCCCGGCTCATTCAACTGCGTAAACATATTGACCACATCATCTATAGCCATTGCTCCCTTGTCGCCAACACCGTGTTCGCGGACGGCAACTGTGCCATTTTCCACTTCTTTGCGGCCAATAATAAGCGCAAACGGAATTTTCTTCTGTTCGCTTTCGGCGATTTTGCGGTTGATCTTCTCCGAGCGATTATCGATAGAAGCGCGGAAGCCCATGCTTTCAAGGCGTGACAGGATTGCCTGCGCGTGTTCCTGCTGATCATCACCGATAGGTAGCACGCTTACTTGCACCGGTGCCAGCCAGAATGGGAAATTACCTGCATAGTGCTCGATCAAGATAGAGATAAAACGCTCCATCGAGCCAAACGGCGCGCGGTGGATTACCACCGGGCGGTGCTTCGTATTGTCGGCACCTGTGTATTCGAGCTGAAAGCGCTCAGGCATCACGTAGTCCACCTGCACTGTGCCGAGCTGCCACTTGCGTCCGATAGCATCGCGCACGATAAAGTCGAATTTCGGACCATAAAACGCCGCTTCGCCTTCGCCGATAAAGTAGTTCAGCTCCATCATGTCGGCCACTTCGCGGATTTCGCGCTCAGCTTGCGCCCACATTTCTGGTTCGCCAGCATATTTTTCAGGATTGGCCGGGTCGTGGAACGAAAGCCGCGTTGTTACATCCATGCCGAATGTTGTAAATACAAGCTGCGTTAGTTCAATTGCATTCACAAGCTCAGCCTTTAGCTGGTCGTGTGTGCAGTAGATATGCGCGTCGTCCTGTGTAAAGCCGCGCACGCGCGACAGGCCGCTCAGCTCGCCCGACTGTTCGTAGCGGTAGACCGAACCAAACTCAGCAAGGCGCAGCGGCAAATCGCGATAGCTGCGGGGTTTGCTGGAGTATATCTGGTGGTGATGCGGGCAGTTCATGGGCTTGAGCATGTACTCTTCATCTTCCACCTTGATCGGGTCGTATTGCGAATCGGCATAGTATGGGTAGTGTCCCGATGTGCGGTACAAATCCAAATTGCCGATATGCGGCGTGATGACTTCCTGATAGCCGCGCCGCAGGAGTTCTTCGCGCAGAAATGCCTCCAATTGGCGGCGTACCACAGTGCCATTGGGCAGCCACACAGGCAGACCCATACCAATTGCCGGTGTAATATAGAACAGCTCAAGCTCGCGCCCCAGTTTGCGGTGATCCCGTTTTTCAGCTTCTTCGCGCTGCTTCACAAATTCTTCGAGCATGTCCTTTTTAGGGAAGGCAATACCGTAGATACGCGTGAGCATCCTGCGCGATACATCGCCGCGCCAGTAAGCACCAGCTACCGACAACAGCTTTGGGTACTTCAGCATACCTGTGGACGGCACATGTGTACCTCGGCACAGATCGGTAAAGCCGCCCTGCGTGTAGAATGTAATTTCGCTGTCTTTCAGCCCTTCGAGCAGTTCGAGTTTGTACTCGTCGCCCTTCTCGGTGAAATACTGCACTGCATCCGCCCACTCGACTTCACGCCGCTCGTATTTCGAGTCTTTTTTCACTAATTCCCGCATCTTTTCTTCAATAGCCGGGAGGTCGTCTACCGAGAGCTTGACGCCTTCGGGAAGGTCCACATCGTAGTAGAAACCGTTTTCGATGGGCGGCCCGATACCGAACTTTACACCCGGGTACAAGGCTTCGAGCGCCTCGGCCATAAGGTGGGCAGTAGAATGCCAGAAGATTTCTTTGCCCTCAGTGTCGGTAAACGTCACAATACGTACCGTTGCGTCTCCGCTGATTGCACGCGAGAGGTCAAAAGGTTTGCCGTTGACAATAACGCCAAGCGCATTGCGCGCCAAGCCCGGGGAGATCGACTCTGCGATCTGCATACCCGTAGAACCGTCGGGAAATTCCCTCTGGTCGCCGTTTGGAAACGTAATAATCATAAAACGATGTATGAAAAATGAACGTAGAATTCCGAAATATAAGAGTATTGGCGCTTATTGTTCGCCAAAAACTTCTTCGAGCAGGATTCTGCGCTTCGGTCTCTGCCCTCGCACGTGGTCTCCGCACCGCGCTGCACACCCGTCTTGTGATTTTACGGCTTCTACCGCAATTGGGATGGATGTCGGCGGCAGGTCGCCGAAAGGCGGTTATCATGGTCTTGGCTTGTCCCTGCGCGGTAAGACATGCGCGGACGCGTGCGCCCGGGCGACAATAACTCGACATGTGCCCCCGAGCTTGGGGCCACCTCGATGGCCTTTGAACATTCCTGCAAAGCGTGTTCTAATGAATATTCAAGCAGCAGCGCTGCGCGTGCTGATAGCAGATCGGCGCGGCTGTCGTCGACATCCAGCCCAATAATCTCTTCTATTCCGGTCGGATGATACGGTTTCCACTGTTGTGATGGGGTGAGCTGGCGTGCAAGCTGATAGTCCTGCTGGGCGTTTTGCATATCTCCGGCTTTGTAAGACACCAAGCCCCGGTTGTACACTGTACGAGCTTGTAGCATTACTTGGTTATTAGTGGCCGAGATGCCAAAAGACGTGAATATAGTTTTCATAAAACAGCGTATGAGCAGGCTGATGCAGTGGTACGGCAATGAGCCCGGCGTGTAGTACTACTGCAATCAAAACCGGTTTATCAGCAAAGAAGCAGACCTGTGAGCCCGCTTTCAGGCTGATGCGGAAAAATGATTACACAAAAACGGCGCAGTTTGCTATTTTCGTATGTTCGTTGGCAGCGGTACTATGAGGCCGGAGTGTATTCGGCACACATAGTAGCGCAACTTACGGAAATTTTTACAATGCGCGATGGACCTGCTCTGCTGGTGTGGCTGTGCGGTTCATCCATTCCATATGATACTATGGCATTTTCGTTCAGCAGCGACGACATACGACGCATTACCGAAACGCTGGGCGGCGAGCCGCAGACTTCCGGCGACGAAACATCTGTCCGGCTTACCAACCCGGCTTCGCGGCAATCGCTTACGGTAAATATCCACAATGATGTGGAACTTGGGAAAGATCACAGGGGCGCATTAGTCGTAGCCCAGACACAGCACGGCTACTTCGAGTTGCACGACTGCGTGGGCTTTATGGTATTCGAGCCCGACGAGGTGATTTTTATCAGCACCAACGGAGAGTCCATATCCAGCATCGTCGTAGGCAGGCAGTGCACCTGCTCGATGTTCGTGAATATTCGGCGCGAGATACTGACTACTGATTTTACCCGCCTCGACCCCCGTGTACTGATGTCGGCAATGCAGCTTTCGCTTACCGAAGAGATCCTGCCTCAGTAGTGCGCTGATATGCAGTCTGCTGCTGGTAAAAACACATGACTAGCCGCAGGAGCAGGAATGCAAAACCACACAGAGAGAAAATTTTACCATGCTCACAATTGAAGCCCATAATACCACGTCTATTGCACGCATCCCGCTTGCTCGTATGCGCCGGGCAGTGAGAAGTGTTTTTGAAGGCGAAAAGATTCGGAAGGCAGAAGTGAACATTGTGGTAATGGACGACAAGGCTATCCACGAGATGAACAGAACGTATCTGAACCACGACTATCCTACCGATGTGATAACTTTTTACCTTGACGAGCAACCTCTTACTGGCGAAATTTACATAAGCGCCGAAACCGCACGCTCGCAAGCACAGGAATACGGTGTCTCGTTTACGAATGAGATGATGAGGCTTGCTGCACATGGTGCTCTGCATCTTGCAGGCTACGATGACGCAACGGAAGAAGAACGAGAGCAGATGCGGAAGCTTGAGGATAGGTATATTGCCCTGTAGTCTGTCCACGTGTTACGCTATCAGGATTGATTATGCGCGAACGAATTATAGAAATCATTGTATATCTGATTTCTGAGCTCAATCACAACCACCCTATTGATAAGGTAACATTCGATCGGCTGTCCGATCGCGGGTATTCAACCACAGAGATATCGGCAGCCTTTAGCTGGCTGTTCGACAAAATCCATTTTGGCAATCACAGTATCAACAGTGAAGCGTTCTCGCAGAGCAAGTCGCTGCGCTTTCTGAATAATGCCGAAAAGGAAATTATCTCGCCGGAAATACACGGTTATCTTATACAATTGTACCAGCTCGGCCTTCTGAACAACGAGCATCTAGAAATGGTGATCGAACGGGCTATTGCTACCGGATACCGCAATCTGGATTTGGATCAGTTGCACTCGGTGATAGCTACTATCCTGTTCGATGCTGATGCCTCGCTGCACGGTAGCAGGCTGATGCTTAATGGCGACGATACCATACACTGACATCGCTCTATTCACAATGTGAAAACGGGGGGCCGGCGCCTGATTGGCTGCTGGTATTCCGCTGTTTTTCCCTTTCTGCTTTGCCCTTCCCGCTGCAATTCCGTATCTTTGCCTCTGTGTGCGTTCGCACGTAGCCGTGGTCCCGTAGTTCAGATGGACAGAACACAGGTTTCCTAAACCTGGTGTCGGAGGTTCGAATCCTCTCGGGACCGCATAAAGTAAAAAATACTCCTCTGTATGTCTCTGATGTACAGGGGATTTTTTTTGCCGTGTTGTGCTTCACGTACACGGTGTTATTGGTTTTGTAGGACTACTCCTGTGGTTGCATAAAGGTGCCGTCTTCGGCGCGCTGTATGTCTTCCACTTTGATAATTGCGTCGCGGTTCAATGGACCGTAGATGTGTGGGAAAAGGCAGGCCGGGTCGTCATATCTCACTGGTGCCGCGATGCTATCCTTGTCGATGTGCAGCACCACAAATGGCTCCTTGTATGCTTTATAGATACCAGTCAGGATAATTGATACTGCCTCGCGGCCTTCTGTTGTGTGGATAAACCCCTCTTTGCCGAATGCTTCAGGCACATACGGGGCAGAAGTGTCCAAGCTCTCAAAGTACGCTTTTGGCGTTCCGTGGTAGGTAATCTTCATCGTTGTTCCTTGATACATGAGTTTGCCTCTGGGTCGCGGTTGTACTGTAGCTGATAGGCTTTTTTCGCGAATATTCCAAAGATACCACATTGCCATACTGGCCGCAAGATTGCGCGGCTATCGCCATTCCAATGAGTGGTTGTTGCGGTTCTTCTCCAGACAATCCTTCCTGCCTTCGTTCTTGCTTTCCCATCTGTTTTTCTCTAATTTGACGCATTCCAAAACGCCGCCGGGGAAGTAATGAGCGCTGTGCACAGAGTGCGAATGTTTTGGAATCCATCCATTCTCTCTACACAACCAGTATCATCAGGTACTTCTTTTGAAAGGATTCTATGACCGGACTTAATGTTATTGTTGATCTCTCGCATCACAATGGGAATGTCGATCTCGGCAAAGCAAAGGCCGATGGCATTCTCGGCGTTATTCACAAAGCGACACAGGGAGCGGCATACACCGACCCGATGTACGCTGTCAACAAGCAAAAGGCGCAGAGCGCAGGGCTTCTGTGGGGAGCGTATCATTTCGGCACTGGCAACGATGTCCAGCAGCAGGCGCAGCATTTTCTTTCTACGGTGCAGCCTGGGCCGCTCGATCTGCTTGTGCTCGACTTCGAGACCAATACACAGGGCAGCAGCATGAGCTTGGATCAGGCGCGGCAGTTTGTTCAGATTGTACAGGCTCATACGGGGCGGTGGCCGGGCTTGTACTCCGGTATTTATATCAAAACCTTGCTCGGCAACAACCACGATCCTATACTCGCAAACTGCTGGTTCTGGCTGTCGGAATACGGTCCGGTAGCAAAAGTACCTGCTAACTGGTCGACCTGGACATTGTGGCAGTATACAGACGGAGCGGTTGGGCCGCAGCCGCACACCGTAGACGGCATTGGCGCCTGCGACCGCGACACATTTAATGGCACCGATCTGATGAAATTCTGGGGATATGAGGAAATTGCTACGGCGGTTAATACCAGTAGTGCGGCAAACAGTTAGTGATGGCAAATACCAGGGCGCCTGTGCTGTGGCACGGGCGTCGCTGCATCGAGCCGCCCTAACGGGACGGCTCTACCGGGCGTCGCTGTCGCCGGTCGCATATTCCGGGCGTGTTGTTCGAGTGGCTCGTGCCCTCCAATATCGCAGGCAAGGTCGAAATTGTTGTGGCTGATGCCAGCGGTACCAAAGTGCTCCAGCGCTATCCCGCTACAATCAATACGCCACAGCAGTTGACGATCTCTGCAAAAGGGTTAGACACTGGTGTGTATATGTACGGTGTGTCGGTGAATGGCCGAATCGTAACGTCGAAAAAAATGATGATGATGAGGTAAGCAGCAGAACCTCGCACTTTTGTCTTGCTGATGCCAACAATTTTTCTCACTTTTTAAGTGAGTGCGAATACTAAAAAAGAAGAGCTGCTATGGGGAGTAGTGGCTCTTCTTTGTTTTGCTACTCACTTTGTTTTGCTGCCCGTATCCGGCATTGTCCTACCTACAGCAGAGAATTTTCCCTATGCCCAAATCCGTATTCTACCTACTCGTAATTCAGCCTGCTTCCTATAGTTCCCGGTATGCCCATTCTGTAGTTTTGTAGCTCGTTGTTGTTGCTATCAGCAGGTGCAATTGCAGGACAAGCCATCTGTAATGCGGAATACTGGGGAAATTCCAAGAAAACCCAACATAGAAAAAGTGATGATCAAAAACAGGTCGGAGAGCCACTGCCGACTGGTCGCACATATTGCCACACTGCGCTTATGCGTAGGGGAACACGCTTTATTGCACAATCAATCTGTCCACTGATGGAAGTCGCTACAGGGGAGAGCGGCTTTCTTTTTTGAGCAAGAGCCGTCGCAGGGGAGGGCGGCTCTCTTTTTTATTTTCGGAAAATGGTGCTGTTGGTCTTGTTTCTACAGGCACCTGAGATGAAATTCACCGAAGTTTGTAGTTGTTCTTCGGTCGTTGTGCCCGGCTTATAGTTTCCGCACAGCACGTTGTCTGTGTCTTATTTTTACAGTCGCTTCCCGTTGCATGGCTTTTCGCCATCAGTTGCAAGCGGGATAGATACAGACAGATTCGGCAGATATGCGAAAATATTGAGTATGTACATAAGGTTATGCCTATTGGCGGCTGGCTTTTGGCCAACCACGAAACGGTGTGTGCGACCGGTGACAGCGACCTAACGGGCGCCCGAGCGACGCCCGTGCCACACACTTTATGCGCTCGATATCACTGTAGCGCTGGGATAATATCTCTGCGACCGATGCTGTAATACTCGATAAAACCCGTTTTTTCGATTTTTTCGAGGTCAAATACATTGCGACCGTCGAAAATGAGCGGTTGTATCATCAGTTGTTGCAGGCGCGGAAAATCTGGATTGCGGAATTCATTCCACTCGGTGGCGATAATCAGCGCATCGGCGCCATCCAGCATACTGTACATATCTTTGCCATAGATAATTCTATCGCCGTAATACTTTTCTGCTCCTTCTTTGGCCTCTGGGTCGTAGGCTGTCACCACAGCGCCGTCGGACAGCAATTTGTCGATAATGCGGAATGCCGGAGCTTCGCGAGTATCATCGGTATTCGGCTTAAAGGCCATGCCCCACACCGCAAAGCGTTTGCCAGCGAGCTCGCCGTTGAACCGCTCTTTAATGCGTCGTACAAAGCGCACGGGCTGCTGAAGATTCACATCCTCGGCTGCACGCAGGATCGACAGGTCGATGCCATCGCTCTGGGCAGAGTGGATAAAGGCGCGAACATCTTTGGGAAAACAACTGCCGCCATAGCCAATGCCAGGAAACAAAAATCGCTTGCCGATACGGCTGTCGGCTCCCATGGTAAGGCGGACGTCATCTATATCTGCTTCTGCTTTTTCGCAGTATTGCGAAAGATTGTTCATAAACGAAATACGCATAGCGAGATAGGAGTTTGCTGCGTATTTAGACACTTCGGCGCTGCGCTCGTCGATAATGTAGATGGGGTTGCCACTGCGTGTAAAGGGCTCGTACAGGTCGCGCATGATGTCGGCCACCTCTGGATTAGACGCCCCAACTACTACGCGGTCGGGCTTCATAAAATCCTCCACAGCAAAGCCCTCGCGCAGAAACTCCGGATTGCTAGCCACTTTTGCATTGAGCGATGGGTTGACGCCGTGCAGCACATCGCGCACCTTGTCGGCAGTGCCAACTGGCACTGTGCTTTTATTGACAAGAATTTTCAGCTCGGTAATATTGTGCTTGGTAAGAATATGGGCGATATCACTGGCAACATTCAGCACATAGGAGAGGTCGGCAGCCCCGTCGCCACCGGGAGGAGTAGGCAAGCACAAAAACAGCAGCGAGCAGCTAAGTACAGCTTCTTCGAGCTGGCTTGTGAACTGTAGTCGCCGTTCGCGAATGTTTCGCTCGAACAGCGCCTGAAGGCCCGGTTCGTAGATTGGAACAAATCCAGCGCGTAATTTTTCTAATTTGGCTTCGTCAATGTCCACGCACGTGACATTGTTTCCTGTTTCGGCAAAACACGTACCAGTAACGAGTCCGACATATCCAGTGCCGATAACGGCAATATTATAAGGCATATCTTATTCCTCTCAGTAACGGTTTGTCGCCGTCCAGGCGGCGTTGTAATGAACGCCAATTTACGATTTTCCAGTAAGATAGCGATAAAATTTGCGAAGTTTGCAGGACTCCTGCCGGGCATTGTCGTTGTCCGGAACAGGAATGCAAATGCGCAGAAACATCGAAAATTATGATCCAGCAACCTACAAAAGAGCTGTTGCCCGCTGGGCCAGCACCTGAACTTGGCTTTCGGCTGAATGAGATATTCTACTCCGTGCAAGGCGAAGGAACGCGCGCAGGCATGCCCTGTGTATTTGTGCGGCTGCACGGCTGCACGCTGCGCTGTTCCTATTGTGATACTACATACTCTATCGACAGGCGTTCCGGCGGAACCGACGTGTCTGGTGCATATATTGCCGAGCAGGTGCGCGCATACAACTGTGGCTTTGTGGAGTTCACTGGCGGTGAACCATTGGAGCAGATAGCTACCTTTCCACTGATGGCGTATTTCTGCGATGAGGGCTATACAGTGGCTGTCGAGACTGGCGGGCACATTGATACCGAGCTGTGCGACGAGCGTGTTATCCGCATCATCGATGTCAAGTGCCCGTCGTCGAAAATGACGCCGCTGAACAACTACAAAAACATGGAAATTCTCCGTGTGCACGACGAAGTGAAGTTCGTGATTGGCTCGCGTGAGGACTACGAGTTTGCGCGCGAAATTATCAACACCTACGACCTCGGAAACCGGACTGCGGCTGTTCTTCTTTCGCCCGTATTTGGCACAGTGGAATACCGCAGTATTGTGGAATGGATGCTCGACGACCATCTGCCTGCCCGGTTTCAACTACAGTTACATAAATTTATCTGGCATCCGGATACACGCGGCGTATAAGAGGCCGGTGCATCAATAGTTTTTTTTCTGGCATGTAGAATGAACATTGGACGATTAATACAGCCCGAAGTAACTGAGCTCATAGAGCAGCGGCAGTTTGCACTTCTGCGCGAATTGCTCGAAGAGTGGGGGCCAGAGGATGCCGCCGAAATCATTGGCGACTTGGAAGAACATGAACAAGCGGTGGTCTTCCGGCTGCTGCCCCGTGAGCTCGCCGCCGATACGTTCGAGCATTTAGAAGCCGAAACCCAAAAGAATCTTCTCCAGGGGCTTCTCAAAGACGAAGTAGCGTCGCTGCTGAACGAAATGTCGCCCGACGACAGGACAGCGCTGTTTGAAGAGCTTCCCGGTGCGGTCGTAAAAGAACTTCTTACGCTGCTGGCGCCAATGGAACGTGCTGTGGCTCAGAAGCTGCTGGGCTATCCCGAAGGAAGTATTGGCAGGCTGATGACGCCCGACTATATTGCCGTGCGCACTGAATGGACGGTGGATAGGGTGCTCGACCATATTCGCCGCGTAGGGAGCGACAGCGAAACGCTCGATGTTCTGTATGTGCTGGGCGACCGTGGTCGGCTTGTAGACGAACTCCGCTTGCGTGATGTTCTGCTCGCTCAGCCAGAAGCCACTGTGTCGTCGCTGATGGACGATAGTCCGGTAGCGCTCTTTGCCAACGACTTACAAGAGGAAGCTGTCTCTGTTTTTCGGAAGTACGACTGCTTTGTGCTGCCTGTTGTCGACAAGGATGGCATTTTGCTCGGCATTGTCACCGCCGACGACGTCTTGGACGTAGCCGAAGAGGAAGCGACGGAAGATATTCAGAAATTTGGCGGTATGGAAGCTATCGAAGAGCCCTACTTACGCATTCCGCTGCCAGCTATGATCCGCAAGCGTGCGGGGTGGCTTATAGTCCTGCTCGTAGGAGAAATGCTTACTGCGAGCGCCTTGGCATTCTTCGAGGGAGAAATACAGAAGGCTGTGGTACTGACACTATTCTTACCGCTTATTATTTCCAGCGGGGGCAATACCGGTTCGCAGGCTGCCACGCTGATGATACGCGCAATGGCGCTGGACGAAGTGACATTAGGCGACTGGTGGCGGGTAATGCGCCGCGAGCTTGCGACGGGCATAGCGCTGGGTTGTATTCTCGGTCTCATTGGCTTTTTGCGGATTGCTGCGTGGTCGGCATTTTCTAATGTGTATGGCGAACATTGGCTGCTCGTGGGAGCCACAGTAAGTATTGCGTTGGTGGGTGTGGTCTTGCTCGGTACGCTGGCTGGCTCGATGTTGCCATTCCTTTTGCGGCTATTTAGGTTCGATCCGGCCACGTCGTCGGCGCCTTTTGTAGCTACGCTTGTAGATGTCACTGGTATTGTCATTTACTTTACTGTGGCCTATTTGGTATTGCACGGCACATTGCTGTAGAATTTGGGCAAGATACCGAGCGCTAATAGGCAGGATTGGCGAACAGGGTATTCCTGTGGATATAATCGCAACATCCGTTGTGGGAACCGTTCAGGACGATCCTTTTGATACTTGGATTATAATACTCCCGGAAATTAGGACCAGATGTTAAGTTGTAAAAACACAAAAACAGAAAGGTCTACATATGAAGTCGACAAGACGAGTACATAGCGCAGAATTCAAGGCGAAAGTA
>DLHF01000009.1:3231-6587 GCA_002483085.1 Ignavibacteria bacterium UBA7675 | reverse complement strand
TGATTCCCTTATTCGTTCATTCTTCATGACTTAACTGTCCAAACTGGTGTATAATATAGTCGAGTTCCGCGTCGAGGTCTTTTTATAATGCCTCTTGCTGTTTTGCCTGTACAGCTCGTTTCCGCGCAAGCACAACATCGGCAGCGCTGATGATGCCATCGCCGTTGTAATCGGGGTTGTACAGGCAATTGTTTGTAGGAAAGTGAGGGGAAATTATCCGCTTTCCGTTTTTCTGGTCTATGGTGCATTGTAGTATTGACGAGTCGTCGTTGTATTGCAAACCAAGAATCAGCCTGCCGTTGGGCGGCACTTCTTTGGCGCTTGCAATACGAGCTCCGCGAATGTCTGCGAGTGTGGTTCCAGACTCAATAAACCAGATTTTGAGAAAGTAAAATGCTTGGTCGGCATCGCTGCGCTTTTCTTCTGCTAGTTGTTGGTACCATTCATCTGGGGGACTTTCGCGCTCGATAGCTTGCGCCAGAAATTGTGTGGCAAAAAGCGCGTCGTCCCGGTAAGCGAGATTGTTGCGGTAATACATGATGCTGTATGCCGCCAGCGCGGTACACAATATAACTCCACACACTACAAGTATTTTGATCGTCCGCACCGTTGCCATGTCCTATCTGCTCCGCGTCATATAGTTTTTCTTGTGTGGCAAATATAAGCAAGAACCGCTATTTCTACTTCGCTTGGATATTGTGTGGCACGGGCGTCGTTGCGTCGCCCGGTTGGTCGCTGTCACCGGTCGCAGCGTCCGCTTCAGCTCTGGCCGAAGGTTCTGCGCTGGCTACCGGGTGGCATTGCGTCGGTTCTTTACCAGCGCCTTTTTCCTTCTATTCTGCGGTTGGGTGCGATTATCCACGCGGCGGGAAGTTATCGTAGGGAACGATGCGCGGACGTGTGCAGCGCGGTGCAGAGACCAAACGCGAGGGCGAAGACTGAAGCGGGCTCTGTGTTGTCTCCAAAAAAAAAGACAGACCCTGATGGATGGCCACTGGGTCTGTCTGTGTGTAGGATAGCGTCTTGTGCTGTTATGCGTTGCGCTGTTCGAGCAGTTGCACTACGCCTGCGTGGCCTGCTCTGCGGGCGTCGTCCAGAGGTGTATTTCCCCATCGATCAACAGGGCTTTTTCGCGCGTTTTTGGAAATAAGATATTCGATGATATGCTCATGGCCTTCCGACGCCGCCAGATGCAGAGCTGTGCGCCCGTCGTAGTCGGCTGTGTCGATCTCCACGCCACGAGCCACAAGGTGCTGTACTTCCAACAGATCGCCTTCGCTTGCTGCCCAGCACAGGCTTATTACACCATTGATACGCGATTCGTTGCGCTTTAGGCGCGGGTCTTTTTTGCGGCTGTAGCTGCTTGTCAGGCTGTCGTAATTATGGAAATTATACGTGCTTACCAGATGCTTACAGAACTCTATGCCGCGCACAGTATTACCCAGCACATCAAGGCGTGGCGACCACACGCAGAAGCCCATAATATTGGGGATCACGACCATCAATCCACCTGCGACACCGCTTTTTGCTGGCAAACCAATAGTAAATGCGAACTCTCCTGAGAAGTCGTACATACCGCAGGAGTACATAAGCGAAAGACAGTTTTTTACCGTGTCGGGGCGCAGAACACGCGAACCTGTTGTTGGACATATTCCGCCATTGGCAAGCGTTGCTGCGGTAACCGCCAGTGCTTCGGCATTGAGCTCGATCGAGCAGCATTGGAAATAGAACTCCAGCGTATCAATCAACGCTGTGTTTTCTGGAAACGATTTATTCTCTCGCATAAAGTAGCCAAGAGCAAAATTGCGGTCGGCAGTTTGGCGTTCGGAGAGATAGACAGAGTTGTTAAAACCAATCTGTTGATTACCGCTGAGCTGTGTCCACATATCGAGCACGTGGTCGAACCGATCAGCCATATCGAGCTGAGGCTTTACAAGCGAGCACGCCATAATTGCACCGGCATTAATCATGGGATTATGCGGCAGCTTGCGGTTATTCAGCACTAATCCGTTGAAGCCAATACCGCTTGGCTCGCGACCAATATGGCTATGCACTTTTTCTTCGCCATGTTCTTCCAGTATCAGGCAGTAGTTAATCGGCTTACAGATAGACTGGATACAGAAATTTGTCTGCGAATCACCTATGGAGAACCGCTGTCCGTCGATAGTGCACACCGACACCGCATATTGTTCCGGGTCCACTCTGCCGAGCTGCGGGATGTAGGTAGCTACATGGCCTTCCTTGTTTGATTTTGTCAGCTCGTAAATACGCATGAGCTCTCTGCGAAAATCATGGAAATCGGGAATAACGAGATTGCCTTGGATGGCGTCCCGCACCAGATGACCTTTACTTCGTTGAAGTATTCTTTTAAATTCTTCGTAGGATATTTTCTGCTCATCACTGCTGCTGGCTGATGCTCCACCGAGGTTGTTATCGGTCAGCTTTAGCCGCGAATCATCTGGCCTGATGCCTACTTCTCGGAACAGGTGCAGCAGATCGGATAGATGAAAATATCCTTTCCCATCGCTGTCGAGCGATGCGAACATATTCATGTATTCGACCTCAAGCAGACTAATCTCATCCGGTTCTTTCCCGGTCGGTAGCGTCTCGTCGGAGGCTTTCCGAACAGCGGACTTTGCTGCCGGATTTTTCTTTCGTGCAACGATGGTTTCCATGAGTTCCTTTTGTACGGAAAGTTCGTGAATAGAGTCCGTTACAGATTTGAGTGTAGTGCAGCGCTTGCTGCTTTTTACGCTGTAAGATTGAAGCTGCGTTCGCCGTGTACCGATTCGTCGAGTCCTGTAGTTTCTTTATGTGCATCTACACGCGCTCCGCGAGTAATAAGAGAAGCCACTTTAAAGACAACAAAGGAGCCGATAGCAGAAAAGGCAATAGTGGTTGCTACAGCCAAGCACTGGGTAAGTATTTGCCCGAGATTGCCGTATAAAGCACCCGTACCGATGGGGTTCACTGTGGGGTCGGCAAAGATGCCCGTGGCAATTGCGCCCCATATACCTGCCAAGGCATGGATACCGAACGCATCAAGAGAATCGTCGTAGCCAAATTTCTTTTTGAGTTCATATACGCCAAAATACCCGATAACACCGGCGAGCAGACCAATAGCAAGAGCACCGCTGATATTGACAAATCCGGCAGCGGGTGTAATTCCTACAAGCCCGGCAATAGCGCCTGACGCCGCGCCTATCATTGTAACGCGCTTACTGAGCAACCACTCCGTAGCCAGCCATCCGAGTGTACCAACTGCCGCTGCGAGATTGGTGACCATCAACGCAGATGCCGCTATCCCATCGGCTGCGAGCTGGCTTCCTGCATTAAAGCCGAACCAACCGAACCAC
>DLHF01000009.1:2802-3164 GCA_002483085.1 Ignavibacteria bacterium UBA7675 | reverse complement strand
CAATAACCTCGCCATTGTCGAAATCCTTGCGTTTACCCAGCATAATCGCTATGACAAGGCCAGATACACCGGCGCTGATGTGAATCACTGTACCTCCGGCAAAATCGAGATTGCCCATGCTGCTTAAAAAGCCTCCTCCCCACACCCAATGTGCCGTAGGTGCATACACGAGTGCAACCCATAGTGCTACGAACACTGTCCAGGTAGAAAATTTAATTCGTTCGATTACCGAACCGCTTACAAGTGCGGCGGCGATGGCCGCGAACATTCCTTGGAACGAGATGAACAGCAGCGTAGGAATTGTGCCCGTGACATCCGTCGTGCTAATGCCATGTAGCAGCACGTGCACAGGAGAGCCTATT
>DLHF01000009.1:0-2779 GCA_002483085.1 Ignavibacteria bacterium UBA7675 | reverse complement strand
CCCCGCCGATGTCTGTGCCAAAGGCAAGTGCATAGCCGCACACCACCCAGATCACACTGGCTACACAATAGGATATATAGCTCATACCTACTGTGTTGAGTACATTCTTAGAGCGAGTCATACCGCCGTAAAACAGTGCCAACCCTGCGGGAGTCATTAGCATGACCAGGCTTGTTGCTATGAGCATCCAGGCTGTATCACCTGTGTTGATTTGCTTCGGCGTGTCGGCTGCGAGTGCTGCTACAGGCAGGCAGAGCACAGCGATAAAAGCGAGTAAGCGACGTGTCATTGTTGAACGATCCTTATGATGATAATGGGAAATCGATTGTATCGCATCGCTGCGCTGGGCTCTTCTTGGCTGCCCTGCCGGGAAGAGCCCACACGTAGGAGACTTCAACGATTAGTGCAAGAACAGCAGTTCGCGGTATTTGGGCAGAGGCCATGAGCGGTCGTCAACGACGCGTTCCAGAGCGTCGACGTGGAGCCGCACTTCATCGAACAACGGTTTCACTTTATTGCAGAAGGCCGCAGCCGTTGCTGTGTGGTCGCTCGCTGCGTGTGCTTGGTGGCGTTCGATCTGAAGCTGGTCGAGTCCGCGCGATATACCAAGCAGATGGCGCGAGATCATAGCAATTGTTTGCTTCTGTGATTCGCCTGCTTCTCCTATACCAATTTCCTGTAAGCCTCTTGCGTTCTCGATTAGTTGGTTTTGGTAGCCGATGACCGCCGGGACAATGATCGTGGCCGCGAGCTCTTCTACAAGCAACGATTCGATTTCGATTCTTTTGATGTATTCTTCGATTTGTACATTGTAGCGCGCTTGTAGTTCCCGTGCTGTAAACACATTATTTCGCACAAATATCGATTGTACCTGTTCGGAGAGATATACCGCCAGTGCCTCTGGTGTCGATTTGATATTAGCGAGCCCGCGCCGTTCTGCTTCGGCAACCCATTCGTCGCTGTAATTGTCGCCATTGAAAATAATGGGTTGTGATTCTACCAGATAGTTTTTCAGCACATGGATAATGGCAAGAGTAGTCTCTTCGCCCTGGGCGATGCGTTCATCTACCTTCTGCTTAAAGTCGATGAGCTGGTCGGCGACGATAACATTGAGCACCATCATAGGCATCGAGACATTGGCCGAGGAACCAACAGCCCGGAACTCAAATTTGTTGCCCGTAAACGGGAATGGCGATGTGCGATTGCGGTCTGTTGTATCGCGCTGAATTTCGGATACTTTGGAAATGCCGAGCTGCATCATTGTAGCTGCGTCTTCTGGCGATTCGACGTGCTCGGCCTTTTCCAAGAACTGATCGAGGACGGCGCTCAGCGATTCGCCAGTAAATACGGAGATAATTGCAGGCGGTGCTTCATTGGCGCCAAGCCGGTGCTCATTGCCTACATTAGCAATGCTAGCGCGGAGCAGGTCGGCATTGGCATGCACAGCTTTTATCACATTAATAAAGAAGGTAAGGAATTGTAGATTCGACCCTGGATTATTGCTGGGCGATAATAGATTTTTGCCCTTGTCGGTGCTGATGGACCAATTATTGTGTTTGCCGGAGCCATTAATACCCGCATACGGTTTTTCGTGCAGCAGCGCACGCAGCTTATGTCTCTTTGCCACTCTGTCGATGATGTCCATGAGTAGCTGATTGTGGTCAGCCGCGACGTTCACATACTCAAAATGCGGGGCGCATTCAAATTGGCTCGGTGCTACTTCATTGTGGCGTGTTTTAATGGGAATACCGAGCTTCAGACACTCTGTTTCAAAGTCGAGCATGAAATCGTAGACACGCTCCGGTATCGACGCAAAATAATGGTCTTCTAATTGTTGCCCGCGTGCAGATGTATTACCGAACAACGTGCGCCCGCACAGCACGAGATCGGGGCGAGCATTGAACAGCGACTCGTCCACCATAAAATACTCTTGTTCCCAGCCGAGAGTTGGTATGACCTTTTTTACGGTTGGGTCGAAATACCTGCACACGTCTGTTGCCGCCTTTTCGATGAGGTGCATAGACTTCAGTAGCGGTGTTTTATGGTCGAGCGACTCACCTGTATAAGAAATGAAAACCGAGGGAATACACAGTGTTTTGCCGTGGCCTGTCTCCATGATGAAAGCGGGTGAGGACGGGTCCCACACTGTATAGCCGCGCGCTTCGGAGGTCGAGCGCAGCCCCCCAGAAGGAAAACTCGAGGCGTCCGGTTCCTGCTGGATAAGAGCTGGGGCTCCAAAATCTTCAATGCCTTTGTTCTCAATCGGTGCTTGAAAGAACGAATCGTGTTTTTCTGCGGTTTTGCCTGTAAGAGGCTGGAACCAGTGGGAATAATGAGTAACGCCTTGGTCGAGTGCCCAATTTTTCATGCCTACAGCTACAAACTCTGCTGTTTTGCGGTCGACTGGCTCGCCCGTTTCGATAGAATCCATCAGGCTTTCGTATGCCTCTTTTACTACGTATTTTTTGAGCGATTCCTGTCCGAAAACAAGTTTGCCAAAAATCTCGGAGATATGAGCGATACTGTTTTTACCATTTGTAGTATTGCTGGATGAGCCATTGCTGTGAGCCCCATTTTTCTTTGTTCCGTTGCTGCGGAGCATTTGCAAAGCGATTGTTCGTGCCATTCAGAGTACTCCTATTCGATGAGTTGTAGAGAATATTTGCAGGGATTATTTACAGGTAGGGAGGAAGCGCATTCCCTTTCTTTTACGCTGTCAAATTACCGAGGATCGCACACAGGAGCACTACTAATAAACTACACCAGTTTGGACAGTTCA
>DLHF01000034.1 GCA_002483085.1 Ignavibacteria bacterium UBA7675 | reverse complement strand
ATGATAACTTCCAGCCGCCGCGTGCTGTTCGGCCTCAATCGCAATCGTTTCTTCTTCGACGCTTTTTTCGTAATTTGCCCGCTCATTATCCAACATAGCATACACGCATGGCTTTTATACGATCTATTTCCGGTGTCCGCGCTACTCTTGGCGACGACATGCTTCCCTGGCGCATCGCCGAGTACGCAGCGGCATTCAGCGCTATTTTGCCCGAGGGCGATATTGTCGTGGGGTGCGATGGCAGGCCCAGCGGCGAGTGGATTGAGCACATTGTCTGCGGGGCGCTTGCTGCATGCGGGCGCAATGTAGTACGGCTCGGCACTGTTCCCACGCCTACTGTGCAGTTGTTCGCCGAGCGCGATGGCATTGCAGGCGGGATTGCGGTTACAGCATCACACAATCCAGAGCAGTGGAATGGTTTGAAATTTCTCAACAGCCGGGGAATATTTCTCGATGCTGAGGAGAATCGCAGCATGTGGGATATTCTCGACACCAATGGTTTTCGCTTTGTGGCTACGCAGCAAGGCGGGCATATCACTGCGGCAGAGTCGCCTATTGCAGCGCATATCGCTTCTATTCTCGCGCTTCCAGCTTTTGCAGCAAGTAGCGGCCTTGTGGAGGCAATTCGGGCTAAACGCTTTCGCGTGGTGGTGGACGCCGTCAACTGCTCTGGTTCGGCGGCTATTCCCGCGCTGCTGGCGCATTTTAGCTGCGAAGTTATTCCCCTGTATTGCGATGGCTCCGGTGTGTTTCCGCACACACCCGAACCACTTCCGGAAAACCTCGGCAGCCTGGCGCAAGCCGTAGCAGCACACAGAGCCGATCTTGGCATTGCCGTCGACCCAGACGCCGACCGCCTGGTGCTTATCGACGAAACAGGAAAGCCCATTGGCGAGGAAAACACTGTTGTTCTCGCCGTGCTCTCGGTGCTGAGCAATGCCGCGCTGTTTGGCGCCGACACAACACCGTCGGTAGCAGTCAATCTTTCTACAACCCGTGCAGTGGAAGACATCGCCGCGCGGTTTGGTGCAACAGTGCACCGCACGCCCGTAGGCGAAATTAATGTAGTAAAGGCGATGCTCGAACACCGCTCGGTAGTAGGCGGCGAAGGCAGTGGCGGTGTTATTCTGCCCGGCTGCCACGCAGGACGCGACTCGCTTGTGGGAACGGCATTGGTGCTCACAGTGCTGGCACAGCAAGGGCTTCCGCTCTCGGCACTGGTAGATACACTGCCAAAGTACACGATTGTAAAGCGCAAAAAAGCATTTCAGGGCGAAACAGCGCACCTGTTCGACAAGGTGCAAAGCGAGAATGCCGATGCGGACTGCACACGAGCCGACGGGCTCAAGCTCTCGTTCGACCACTCGTGGGTACATCTGCGGGCGTCCAATACCGAGCCTATTGTGCGAATCATTGCCGAAGCGCCCACGCCAGAGCAAGCCGAAGCACTCGCCGATGCGTTTATGCACTCTATCCCGTAGCAGCCAACAGCGGCACGGCTCATAGTTCTTTTTTCTGTTGATTATTCCACTCATCACATGCCACTTCCCCACAACTGGACACCGGAAGACATTCTGGCGCTCTCGCTGGCGCGCACGAAAGGCCCGCTACTGCGCCGCCTTGTAGAGCATTGCTCTTCGCTCGATGAAGCTGTAACAGTAGCCGACAGCGCACAAAGCGGACTCTTTGCCGAGAGCAAACCCGCATTGCTGCGCGAGCGAGCGGGGCAACAAGCGGAACTATGCAGCCGCCACAGCGTTGACATTCTCACGATCTGGGACGACTGCTATCCCGTCCTGCTGCGAGAAATTTACTATCCCCCACCAGTACTTTTTGTGCGGGGCACTCTACAATCTGCCGATGCTCTGGCCGTTGCAGTTGTCGGAACACGGAGATGTACATCCTACGGAAAGCTCGCAACAGAGCGCTTTGCAGGGGTATTTGCACAAAGCGGTATCGTGGTTATCAGCGGCCTTGCTTTCGGCATTGACACAGTAGCACACAAGGCAGTGCTGAGCGCAGGCGGAACGACATATGCAGTCATTGCCTCCGGCATCGACGCGATTAGCCCGTACACTGCCGAACGGCTTGCAAGCGAGATCAGCGACCAAGGCGGAGCAATTATTAGCGAGTACGCCTGCGGCGTTCGAGCACTGCCCGCATACTTTCCGCAGCGCAATCGCATTATCAGCGGTATTGCACAGGCTACGCTTGTAGTGGAAAGCAGAGCGCGGGGCGGCGCTTTAATCACAGCCGGGTTTGCAACCGACCAGAACCGCGAGCTTTTTGCGGTGCCGGGTGCAATTACCTCGGAAACGAGCATCGGTACAAACATGCTTATCAGAAACTCGCAGGCTGTACCGGCGCTGTCGCCCGAGGATGTACTGCAAACTCTTGGAGTGCGGCAGGTGGTACAATCGAGCGCACTGCTCCTTGCCGATATCACGCCCAGCGAGCAGCGTGTGTACGAATGTATCGGCCCAGAACCGCTGCACATCGACACAATTGCCGAGCTCTGCGGAACTACGGTACAGGAGTTGCTTGTTTACCTGCTCGAACTCGAATTTCGCGGTGCGATACGGCAGCTTGCCGGCAGACAATTTGTGCGAATATAGTCAAGCACAGGATTATTCTTCTGGCTGCCATTCCGGTAGCCAGCTTTACACAGCAGATACACTATGCCAGATGCGTCCGCACATACAACGCCTTCGCGAAAAAAGGACCACGTAGACCTGTGCGTGGACGCCGACGTTACGCACCGCGCGAAATCGCCTGGATTTGAGCGCGTGGAATTTCTCCACAACGCACTGCCGGAAATTGATCTCGACGAAGTTTCTACGGCGACGACATTTCTCGGCAAGCCAGCTTCCCTCCCGCTGATGATTTCCAGCATGACTGGCGGCTACGACGAAGCCGAGCGCATCAATCGCGAGCTGGCCGAGGTGTGCGAAGAGCTTTCAATTCCGATGGGCGTGGGCTCGCAGCGGCAAGCACTTGAAAGCACGGCCTACCACGAGTCGTTCCGTATTGTGCGAAAAGCAGCCCCTTCGATAGCAATTACAGCCAACATCGGCGCGGCAGAAGCAGCACAGCAGGACGTGCGGGACAACATCCACCTGCTTATTGATTTGGTAGAAGCCAACGCTCTTACCGTACATTTGAATCCGCTTCAGGAGCTCTTGCAGCCCGAGGGCACGACATCGTTTCGCGGCGTACTGCACGGTATAGAACAGCTCGCGGCATCGCTGCCGATACCAGTGATTGTAAAAGAAGTAGGAGCGGGAATCTCTGCATCGGTGGCGCAGCGCCTTCTAAATGCCGGTGCCGCAGTGATCGACGTAGCAGGTGCGGGCGGCACGAGCTGGGCAGGCGTAGAGCTCCTGCGCAACAGCGAGCGGGCGGCGTTTGATGCGCTTTGGGACTGGGGTATTCCCACCGTTGATTGCCTTACTTCTATTGCCCCGCTTCGGCGCGACTACACATTTACGCTTGTCGCTTCCGGCGGTATTCGCTCTGGCCTCGACATAGCAAAAGCTATTGGCCTCGGCGCCGACATGTGTGCAGCAGCACGCGTGCTATTGCAAGCTCTGCTGCACGAGAACCAAGATGCCTTGCGCGCGCGCATTGCACTGTGGCAGCGCCAGCTTCGCGCCGCGATGTTTCTCACAGGTTCGGCAACTATTGCACAGCTACAGCAGGCGGAAATGGCAATACAGCCACAGCCTACAGTTGCGAAACACGTGCGATAGCAGCCCTCAAAACAAAACACAAACCGCAAGAGGGAATCAGTTCCTCTCGGTAAAATTAAGTGTCACAGGTGTCTACTCTTCTCATCAGAAAATCTCTTCTTATCAGGAAATTCGGACGGACTTATGGAGCAGGAACAATACAGCGAGCGCTATGCCCTGTACAAAGAAATCGTAGAAAATACTCTCCGCAGCTATCTTACACAGGACACTCCGGCTATGCTGTACGAGCCTATCCGCTATGTTATGCTCAGCGGTGGCAAGCGCGTGCGCCCCGTCCTTACCATGCTCTGCTGCGAAGCTGTGGGCGGCACCTGCAACCAGGCACAATACGGCGCGATTGCAGTAGAACTCATTCACAACTTCACATTAGTGCACGACGACATCATGGACGCGGCTCCGATGCGGCGCAACATGCCCACAGTGCACACTAAGTGGAACGACAGCGCTGCTATCCTCGCTGGCGACTGCATGATAGCTCTGGCCTACAGCGCTGCACTGCTATCGGCTCCACACAATGCTCGGGAAATTATCGACGCATTGAGCACCGGCATTGCAGAAGTATGCGAAGGACAGGCGCTCGACCTCGAATTCCAGAAGAAAGATACTGTAACACTCGACGATTACTTGCTGATGATCGACAAAAAGACGGCGAAAATGCTCGAACTCGCTGCAAACGTAGGCGGGTACATCGGCAATGGCTCTGCGGAGCATATCAAAGCTCTGCGGCAATACGCCAACAGCCTCGGCATTGCGTTCCAGATACAGGACGACTTGCTCGACGCATCCGCAGAGCAAGAGCACTTTGGAAAAACGGTAGGTGGCGATATCATCGAAGGAAAAAAAACATATCTGATCCTGCGCGCACTGCAAAAAGTGTCTACTGCTGATGACATTACGCTGCTCGGAAAATTTGTCCATCAGCAAGGTCTTCCATCCGACGAAGTACCGCTGATGCAGGAGCTGTTCGAGCGCAATGGTATTTTTCTTGAAGCACAAACCGATGTGGAGCACCTTATTGGCAAGGCACACGCAGCACTCGATACACTGCCAGCGAGCGACGCACGAGCCATGCTACACTGGTTTGCCGACATGCTGATGAACCGCACGCACTAATAAAGCAGCAAGGAAATATGTGGCACGGGCGTCTCCGCTGCACGCGCTCGGTCGCTGTCGCCGGTCGCACCAACCGCTTATCGGTTGGCCAAAAGTTCCCCGCTTATTGCTGTGTGCATAGCTACCGTCTACACCGAGCCCGTATCTCTTTTTCTTGCGAAGAAGGCAGGGCACCACGCGGCGGTGGTGCAGCGCGGTGCAACGACGAAACGCCCGATAAGCGACGCCAGCGCCACATATCTACCCATAGTTATTTTTTCGACCTGTTTTTTTTTCGTATCATGCGTGTCTTCAACCCCAGCATTGGCATAATACAACAATATGATTGAGCAGACAGTAACGATACGAAACGCGGCGGGACTGCACACGCGTCCGGCGGCAATGCTTGTAAAACTAACATCGACATTCAGATCGGATATTTATCTGATACGCGACGGCTTCACGATTAACGCCAAGAGCATTATCGGCGTGATGACACTGGCCGCTGAGCAGGGATCGCAGCTTCGGCTGCGGATCGACGGCAAAGACGAAAAGCAGGCATTGCAGGAAATCACGGCTTTTTTCGAGTCGGGCTTCGGAGAATTGTAAATCACCGGCAAATCCCTTATATTTTTTTATCAGACTTGTTTTACATTTCAGAGTTATTCCTGTGGACAACAGCGACAGTAGTACTAGTAAGCCTGCCAGCCCGCAGCAAAAGAAAAAAACGGGCAAAAAGACTGCAAAGAGAACAAATCCAAAATCGCGGCTGCGCGAGCGCCGTTTTCGGGCAATTCCCGCCTCGCACGGCGTTATTATGGGCACGGCCATTGTCATTAGGCAGGAAGCTACTCCCGTACTTGCAGAGCAGCTCCCACCGGAGCAGATACACCACGAGCTAAAGCGTTTCAGCAATGCGGTGGCGAGTTGTGCCAACGAATTAGAGACAGTGCTGAGCATGGCTCAGGAAACAATCCCGCATTCGGTAGCAGCTATTATCGAATCGCAGATACTCATACTCAAAGACTTCACCGTCAACGAGTCTATCATGCACCGCATCGGGCAGGGCATCAGCGCCGAGCGCGCTATCATCGAAGAATTCGACGCACAGCAGCAGATACTGTACAGCGCCAAAGACTCGTTTTTGCGCGAGCGCGCAGTAGAGTTAGAGCACATCAAGCAGCGCCTACTGGCACATCTTCGGCAGAAAAAGCTTATCAGCAGTGTACCGAAGAACAGCATCCTTGTAACACCCTCGCTTACGCCTTCGGAAATCATGCTGTACAACGAATCGGGCATGAGCGGCTTTATCACAGAAATAAGCGGTATTGCCTCGCACATGTCCATACTTGCGCGCTCGCTTCACATCCCAGCGGTAATCGGACTGCGCAACGCAACGAAGTACATCGACTCGGGCACGCCGCTGATTGTGGACGGATACGCTGGAGTTATCATAGCCAATCCGCGCCCGGAAACAGTAGCAAAGTACATACGCCGCAAAAGCGAGCTCGACAAAAAAGAACAGAAGTACGGCAAGATAGCAAAGCTTCCTTCGCAAACTACCGACGGGCGCAAAATCCATCTGCACGCAAACATCGACACAGTAGAAGACATCGACACGGCTATTGCATCGGGAGCCAATGGCATCGGCCTTGTGCGCACAGAGCATCTTATTATCAAGCTCAACCGCTTCCCAACCGAAGAAGAACAAGTGCGATGGTACTCGGAGCTCGCCGAGCGTGCTTATCCCCTACCTGTAACAATCCGCGCCTTCGACGTAGGCAGCGACAAAACAATAGACGCGCTTTCGCCCGAGGCAAATCCGGCACTTGGCTTGCGCGGCATCCGCTTGCTGATGAAGCACAAAGAACTATTCGCGAGCCAGATTCGCGCCGTGCTGCGGGCATCGCACCACCGCAATATCCGGCTCATGCTGCCGATGATTACCAGCCTGAGCGAACTGCAAAAGGCGCGCACGCTCATCGAAAAGTGCAAAAACTCGCTGCGGAAAGAAGGGTTGGAATTCGACGCATCCACGCCTATCGGCGTGATGATCGAGACCCCATCGGCAGCGCTTATGGCGCGCGAGCTCGGCGCTCTGGCCGATTTCTTCAGCATTGGCACCAACGACCTTACACAATATACCCTTGCAGCCGACAGGCTCAACCCCTCGGTAGCTAACATCTACGACGCATTACATCCTGCGGTACTCCGCCTGCTAAAGCTCACAGTAGATGCAGCCCGCTACCATAATATCCCGGTAGGAGTCTGCGGCGAAGTAGCGGGGCATGCGGCAGCTACAGAACTGCTTCTCGGCCTTGGAATGGTAGAGCTCAGCGTAGTTCCTCCCCTGCTGCCGGAGCTCAAAAAACGCATCCGCAAAACCTCGTATGCTTCGTCGGTGCTTCTGGCCAACGAGGTACTACAATACAACAGCGGTTCGGAAATCCGCAAAAGGATTGCCGTGATGAAAAAGAAATAGTCGTTTGAACAGGGAATTTCCCCTGTTCCGTAGGGTCGCATTCCCACAATAAATTCACTTGGTTTCGTCTCCCTCTGCGAATCTCCGCTATTATAATGCCGGACATTTTAGTAACTTACCGTTTTTTCGGGCTGGCCTGTCCGGTTTGAGCAGATAGCCCGAAAAGCCTGAAAAACAACAGGCACAGCCTTTGTACACAGTACGACTTTATGAAGATTGGACACGTTGAAGTAGAACGCGGACTCCTGCTAGCTCCGATGGAGGATGTTACCGACCTGCCGTTTCGCCTTATTTGCAAACGGCTGGGAGCAGACATCGTCTACACGGAATTCATTTCGTCCGACGGACTTGTGCGCGACGCCCGTCGTTCGCTCGAAAAGTTGCTCATGGCCGACGAGGAACGCCCCGTCGCTATTCAGATCTTTGGCGGGGATATTCCCGTAATGATCGATGCCGCACTGCGAGCCGAAGCAGCAGGACCTGATTTTATCGACATCAACTGCGGCTGCTGGGTGAAAAATGTCGTTGCCCGCAATGCCGGTGCCGCTCTTCTCAAGGATCCGCCGCAAATGGCCGCCATAGCCCGGGCGCTTGTCGATGCCTGTACTCTGCCGGTAACGCTCAAAACACGGCTTGGATGGGACCCAGAGTCCATCCGCATTGTAGAAGTAGCTCAAATGCTTGAGCAAGCAGGTATTCAGGCATTAGCTGTTCACTGCCGCACACGCGATATGGCACACAATGGCTCTGCCGACTGGTCGTGGATAGAAAAAGTGAAAAAAGCTGTTTCTATTCCCATTATCCTCAATGGCGATGTAATTACTCCCGAAGATGTCAAACGCGCTTTCGACAGCACAGGCTGCGACGCCGTTATGATAGGCCGCGCGGCTATTGCAAATCCCTTTGTCTTCCGCCAGGCAAAGACGTACATGGACACCGGCAGGATTGAGGAACCTCCGGCTATGGAAGAGCGCATCGAAACATGTATAGAGCACCTGCGCCTCTCGCTCGAATTTAAGGGGCCGCGACTGGGAATTCTCGAATTTAGGAAGTTCTACTCGGGATATTTGCGGGGTCTGTACAATGCTTCGGCAGTGCGACAGGATTTAGTCCGCTACGACTCTGCAGATCAAATAGAACATCGCCTGCGCGAGTTCCAAGCCTTCCTTCAGGATCATAGCCAAGCCCTCAATGCGCATAGCACTGCGCTCGACGCCGAAGCAGCGTAACATCCGGCAGTATGTTGCCTCCGGTCTGTGTTGTAACTATGAGGCCGACGGTAGCTGCTCCCAGGCATAAGTCTATTTACTCACGAACGATTGTAATCGCTCCATGGCACCCGTAGATAACGAAAAAAACTCCAAAATGCAGGCTCCGGGCTCACCGGATACGCCTGCAAAAGCGCCAAAACGCTCGCGGACACGGAAAACCGCAGAAACTTCAACACCGGCAGACAGCAATGCCGCCGGAAAACCGTCCGCTGCGGAACCACCTGCTACACGTGCGCCACGAAAGAGCCGTGCAAGCAAATCGGCTGCGCCTACTGCAAAAGACAATTCCCCTGCTGTAGTGCCCACGCCAAGTGAGCCGCAGAAGAAACAACGACGCACGTCAAAACAGGTCGCTGCCAAAGCAGCCACAAACAAGGATGAACCGGCGGTGGTGAAGCAACCAGCCCGTGCATCGCGAAAAAAAACGACTCCAACACCTAATCCCCCTGCATCTGAACCCGTAGCCCGGCGTATAGTCGAGCCGTCTAAGCCTCCGGCGACGGAGCGCAAAGAACAACGAGAGCAGGAACAACGCCAGCCAAACCGATCCGAAGTAAATCGCCCAAAACAAGAGCGCAAAGACAGTCCCGAGCCAAAACAAGAGCGTAAAGACAGTCCCGAGCCGAAACGCGCTGATGAGCGCAAAACCGGTGAACAACGGCCACCCGAACGTAAGCAGCAAGATAATCGCAGGCAGGAGAACCGCCCAATACTGGAACGTAGAGATATTCCCGAGCCCATGCGCGCTGATGAGCGCAAAGCCGGTGAACAACGGCCACACGAACGCAAGCAGCAAGATAACCGGCCAAAACAGGAACGCAGAGACACTCCCGAGCCCATGCGCGCTGATGAGCGCAAAGCCGATGAACAACGGCCACCCGAACGCAAACAGCAAAATAATCGCAGGCAGGATGATCGGCGTAGACAGAACGACCACCCCAAACAGGAACGCAGAGATATTCCCGAGCCCGAACGGTTCGACGAGCGCAGAACTGATGACCGACGCAGACCCGAGCGCGATGAACGCGAACAGGATAATCGCAGGCAGGATGATCGACGCAGACAGAACGACCGCCCTAAACTGGAACGCGGAGATATGCCCGAGCCCGAACGGTTCGACGAGCACAGAGCTGATGAACGCCGTAGACCCGAGCGCGATGAACGCGAA
>DLHF01000075.1 GCA_002483085.1 Ignavibacteria bacterium UBA7675 | reverse complement strand
TTATTATAGAAGCTTCTTCAACTACAGCTTCTTTTATCATCCACCTCGCGCTCAATTTAAGGAAGGCCTGTTTTGCTATTGCTGATCCACCAAGTGTCACAACCATGGAAATGATATCTGCGATCTCTTGTGAATTATCTATCAGGCCGTGACCCCGAAAAAAGGATTATTCCCAACCGATCCACTTGGAAAAGGATCACGTCCATACATAAGATCTGCGAGCTTTACATACTCCTCCCAAAATTCGGGCGACATCTCCTCATTCATATTGAATCCCCAGCGACTCGGATCAAAGTCAGCATTAAAATGATTCTGAACAAGAAGCTGCAAGTACGCTCCATATTGCTCTTTTGGCATTGTATGGCCATTATGCCATACTTGTCCTGAAGGTTCGGGTAGTTGACCAGGTGTTGTAGGTAAAAAGTATGTCGCTCCTTCCCTTGTATCTTGGTTTGTGTTATTGGTAGTCGTAACAGTCGCAGAGGCAGATGACTGTGCTACGGGAGCTTTGGATTGGTCTATTGAGACATTTCCTTTGGAATCCATATCAAGGTAATCGCTTCCATCTCCTGCGCCACCAGTTTCTCCTTCCCCAGGCTTCAATCCTAACGGATCCGAAAAATTCACCGGATTATTACCCATCCCCACATAAGGACTCTCCCACGGATGCACAATTGGATCCTGCCCCCACCATCTGCCCAAGCCGTGCGTCGTACATCCTGAAGTCCATGGCCAGCATTTTGCCTTCACCGCTGCCCGCAGTGCCGTTGTCATACGTCGCGTTTTCCTTCTCTACACCGTTGAAACCGAAGCGGTAGCTCCTGGTAGCCTCACTCCATAAGCGGTTGGGGTGCGGAAGGCCATAGGAAAGCACATATTTTTCTTTTCAAAGAACTGTTCAGCTATACCGCTTACACAACATTAGCTCTGGTCTTAATTTTCGGGAGTACCGCAGTTCTTGTATAACATCAATCTCGTTCTATGTGTTTAACCCGTATTTTTTTGCTACAGATTGCGACATCTCAAACAATCTATAAATGTAATTGCAAGCTTCTTGTTCTGACAAAAACACTCTTTCATCATTTCTTCCTCCGCGTTCATCCAAATAAAAAACTTCCCATTTTGAATAATTTGGGTAAAGGATTATGGCGTCTGATTTCAGATCACCATATAATGAATATTGATTAGGGTTGATTTTTAATAAATCCATCTTTTTTTTCAATTCTTCTCTATCCATTAGTTTACCTACTATGAAAAGGCTGAAAGAATTATAATTGTATTAGGGGTCAAGTAGTAATTATGTTATGCCATCTTTAGAATACCATCTATATAACATAGCATATATATCTGGCTTTAAGGCGGCATAACAGCCCCATTAATGGGTGCTATTATTCCTCTTTTCAATAGAGTGTTGACATTAACCGGTGCCAGATATTGTATCCCAAATCCCATATCACCATACGCAGGTGCTATAACGGAAGATCGAACCTCAAAAGGTTTTAATACTTTATATGCATTGTAAGGCCCTGTATTGTCAGGTGGCAAAGCTCGCATAGTTTTTGGTGTACCTCGCGGTGAAAAATATTTACCAAAATTGTGACCTAATCTATCTATCTCATCACCAGGCATAAGAAAAGTGCTTGTCCAATCTCCCACCGCTCCATCATTTTCAGGATAGTACTTTACGATAGCAGCCGCTTCCGTCGCCACTACCACCTCGCTCACTTCCGCTGCTTCAGCCACTGCTGTTCCCGGGCTCAAGGCAAGCTTAGCTGTAGCAGCTCCCAGTCCTTTAACACCAGCGGGAAATAGATTGATGAGCATGGACATATTCGCATTAAATATTTCCTTGTCGTTTGCAAACTCATTGTTGAGGTGATGTGCTGGTACCGGGTTGAATCCAGTCTTATGGGCAACATTGGTCATCGCAATAAGACTTCCATCCAGTGTTGAGTATGTTCCTGAAGACAAAAAATATAAGGAAAGGCTTGCTTGTCTTTCGTCGGATGTTTTTCCAAGCAAGGCACCAGTGAAAAGGTTGTGGTTGAGAGCCTGCCAATGTTCAGATAGAATCTCGTTACCTGTATCCTGATGTTGAGAGATAGTGCCCGTAGGAGGCGTGCGAACTTTATAATGTCGCGCTTCAAGCGGTGACATTGATAGTGCAGTTTCCATTGAAATTGTTCGAGATGTTTCTACATGAGTATTTCCTGTTACGATACTCACAGTTGCTGTTGCTGTTTGATTAGTCCCCTGCGTTTTTGTCTGATCTATGGTCACCTGACCATTAGCATCCATTTGTAGGTAATCGCTTCCATCTCCTGCGCCACCAGTTTCTCCTCCCCCTGGCATCAATCCTAGTGGATCCGCGAAGTTCACTGGATTATTGCCCATCCCCACATAAGGACTTTCCCACGGGTGAACTATCGGGTCCTGTCCCCACCACCGGCCAAGCCGTGCGTCGTACATCCTGAAGTCCATCGCCAGCATCTTTCCTTCGCCACTGCCCGCTGTACCGTTGTCGTACGTTGTGTTTTCCTTTTCCACCCCATTGAAGCCGAAGCGGTAGCTCTTCGTAGCGTCACTCCACAGGCGGTTGGGATGTGGAAGACCATAGTGAAGCACACATTTTTATTTCAAAGAACTGTTTGGCTATATCATTTACACAACTTCAGCTCTGGTTCTCATTTTCGGGAGTATTATATACATGTAACAACTGATCCTCATTTTCGGGAGTATGATAGTATATGGAGAAGCTACTGTGCAGACAGTGTTGCTATCGAACAAATACCCGTCGTGCACCTGCGTAGCGGTTAGAGTAGTAGGGCAGAGCGAGCGACTCGCGGACGACACCCGAGGAGAGCGATGCGTGGATAAAGTTGTTGGCGCCGATATATATCCCCACGTGTGAGACTCCCCCACCGCTGATGTCGAAAAATACGAGGTCGCCTACAGCAAGGTCGCCTGCTGGAATCACATTGCCAATAATGTATTGTTCCGAGCTGGTGCGGGGCAGAACAATACCTATTTCCGCAAAGACATTTACCATGAGCGCCGAACAGTCCACACCGGTTTTTGTAGTTCCTGCATAGCGGTATGGCGTGCCAATCCAGCTCTCGGCTACGGCTATCAAACGTCGTTCGAGCGATGATGCAGGAGCCTGTGCTCCATAGGAAGAACCTTCTCCCGATGGCAATGGCCTGCTGCTATCGGGACGCACTGCAAACCGTACCATGCTTTGGCAGCCTGTCAGTACAAGCAGGCAAATCGTTAGATAAATAACGCTATGGGAGCGAAAGTGTCGATACATAGTGCAAAAGTGTCTTTATGTTGCCAGTTGAGCATGAACCGCCAGCCAGATGCAGGGCGGTTCGCTGCTTGTAGAAGCAACTCTGTGTTTTTCATGTGCTGGAATTGTCACCCAGTCGCCGGGAAGTAGGTCTATCTGCCCTCCGTGCTCGTATTCTATGGATGCCCGACCTTGGAGCAGCACAACCCACTCGTCGCGCTCTTGGTCGTACCACTCGCCTTCGGGTGTTACATGGCCTACGGAAATAATGCGCTCAATTACTATGCCATTGCCCGTGGCAAGGGGTTCAAAAAGTTCGTGTTCTGGCAGAGCAGCGGGAAGAGCAAACAGATTATGCAGCATATTTTTGGTAGATTTGCATTTGAAAATACACGACTGCAAGTTTACAACAATTTCCTACGACGTGGCAACATCGCTTTTTTCTGCTTCCGCAATCCCGCCGGAGATCGTCGATAGCGGCCTGTGCTCTCCGGCTGAAAACATGCGCTTGGACGAGCAGCGCGCCCGAGCCTGTGCCGCAGCAGAAGCCGGACCGTGGCTGCGACTGTACGGCTGGCAGCCGTGGGCAATATCGCTGGGAGCTAATCAGCGGCACAGCGACATCGACCCGGAATTATGCGCCAGCAAAGGCTTCGAGATTGTGCGGCGTCCCACTGGCGGGCGAGCCATTTTGCACGCGGACGAGCTTACCTATTGCGTCGTAGTTCCACTCGCAGAACGGCAGACTGTGCATGATGTGTACCGGGACATCCATTTGCTTGTGCGCGATGCGCTGGCAGCCATAGGTGCCGATGGCATTGACTTCCAGAAATCACAGCCGGATTTCCGCAGTCTGTACAAATCGCCAACGCGGTCGCTGCCGTGTTTTGCCAGTTCCGCCCGCTACGAACTACAATGGCAGAGCAAAAAAATTGTGGGCAGCGCGCAGCGGTTGTTTGGTTCTGTTGTGCTCCAACATGGCTCGATACTACTCGGGTCGGGCCACGAACAACTGGCCGATGTTGCTTCGGTAGCGACAGACGAAGAACGCGGTACTATGAAGGCTGCCCTGCTCGACGGGACAGCTACCCTGTCGCAGATCTGCGGTCGGCCTGTATCGTATGAAGAATGCGCCGGGGCAATTATAAAGCAGATGTCCAGCATCATAGAATGAAGCTGTCTAACGTTGCCTGCCAATGGACAGATATTGTGGCACGGGCATCGCTGCGGCGGAGCCGCCCTAGCGGGACGGCTCTACCGTATGGTCGCTGTCACCGGTCGCAAGAGCCGCTGCGAAGAAGTCCGACCGACCACGCGGCGGGTGGAAGTTATCATCGGAATGATGCGCGGACGTCAGCGCGGTGCAGAGACCAAACGCGAGGGCAGCCGAAGAACTTTAAACAGCTCCAATGGCATGGCGTTCAACGATAAGGTGATATATATTTTTTTGCATGTGAAACCTGCGACTGGTTTTCCGTATATTGGCTCTGTTGCTTTGTATTGTAAAGTACTTTGTGGGGCACTCATGGATCCGCAGGAAGCAGGAAGAGAGCTGAGTTTTATTCGACAGGTCATGGAGGATAGCCGGAGTGTTGTGATGCACGATGGTCGGCCTTTTATCATCTGGGGCATACTTGTCGTAGTGGGATTAGTGGCGAGCTATATGCTTGCTGGTAGTCCTACAATGGACGGTACTCACCTTTGGATATGGGTGGGGATTGCCGTTTTGGGTTGGGTGTGGTCGTGGTTCGACCGTCGCAGGACAAAAGCGATTGCGCGGGCCGAGACCTTTACTGGCAAGATATTGCAGTCGGTGTGGTTGGCCAGCGGTGTAGCTGTAACGTTGATCGGCCTTACTGCTTTTCTGGGAGGAGGAGTCTCGCTGTATGTTCTGCCCTCGCTCACCGCCTTTGTACTCGGTTCTGCCTACTTTACAACGGGTCGCCTTATGCGCTTTTCGTGGGTGCAGGTATTAGCCGGTTGTTGGTGGATAGGTGGTGTTCTGCTGTTGTTTGTGCCTGACCGACTAATACTGCTGCTGTACGCAGGTATGATGCTGGCCTTTCAGGTTGTGCCCGGTATCTATATACAGCAAACGATCCGACGTGAACTCATAGGCAATTCCAGATGAAAAGTTTCGACTACCAGCAGCTCAACGACGTTATTCACTCGCGTATTCGCCTCGCGGTCGTCTCTGTCCTTGTCTCGGTAGAGGAAGCCGAGTTTACTTTCCTGCGCGAGCGGGTGCAGGCCACCGATGGCAATCTGAGCATACACCTCCGCAAATTGGAAGAGGCTGGTTATATCGAAGTAAAAAAGGCTTTTGTAGGGCGTAAACCTCAGTCTACATACCGGCTTACTGAAGCTGGTAGAAAAGCATTTGAGGAGTATGTTTCCATATTAGAAAAGCTGGTTGGCAGATAATACATTTTTTTTGCTCTCGTGCTTTGAAAAATAAAGTACTTTAAAAATGGAGTCGTAGAGTGAATATCGTAGTGTCCATCGTTCTTGCAGCGGTAATGAGTTCCGCCGCTCTTTATGCCCAGCCGTATATAGAAGGCGGAGAAACGCGGCACAGGTTTGCACAAACCTTGATTGGCGCCGGTGTGCAATACATACCGGGAAATGGTGCGTTGGTGTGGGATGAGAACGGAGCTTTGCAGGTGCCACTTTCGTCGGTCGTAGCTCCGGTGATAAGCATAGGTGGCTTGCATTTCTGGGGACATGCTAATTTTTTTATCGACATTCCTCTCGCTGCAATTGCTACAGATGCAGACAGGCCACAAGGTTTTTCACCCGGTATCGCCACAGGAGCCAAAATATTTCCCTGGCGTGTAACGCACGGCTCGGTACGGCCATATCTGGGCGTCGAATGGACTCTCTTTTCCTACAGTGGTGGGCGCTATGGCAATGGCCCGACGCTGTACCAACACAAAGTAATTCCCGAAGCGGGATTAGTCTTTTCCACACCCGCCGGAGCATTCGATGCCGGAGTGCGCTTCATCACATCGCCAATAGTAGACTACCCGATAGCTGCAAACGACGTTCGGACAATTACTCTCCCTGCGACCGTATTTTCGCTGATGTACTCTTTCGCATTCGAGACTACGCTATCAGCCGAGCCACTGGCTATGAGCGGACGCGAACGGATAGCAGAAGAATATCTCGCCAAGCAGGGACGCCTCGACGGGATCACTGTGGGCGCGGGATTATCGAGCGCTTTTACCCTTACAAAGACTCATGCCGTGGGCAGTTCACCCGTGCTCCATCTTCCCGTACCGCCTGCGATTTTCCCCGAAGTGACTGTGGGCTATTACTGGCACGACCTCGATGCGGTGCTCAATCTTACCTATCGTTCTATTGGTCAAGAGCAGGAAGGATATGGCATACAACAGCAATGGAAGCGCCGGGCATGGACGCTTGAAGGCATCAAATTCATTGGCGATTACTATGGTTTTGCGCCTTTTGTTGGCGCTATGATTTCCCGCGAGGACACAGAATACAGCGAGATTGCAAGTGGTTGGGCTGTGCACGAAAGCCGGAAAGGGTGGTCGGCTGGTGTTGTGCTCGGCTGGGATATTCGCCCCAATCGACTACAGTGGTTTACAGTCCGTACCGCCGTGCGATATACACCTGTGTTCGACATTGCTTTGCCGGACAATGCGAACGCTTCATTCGACCACCTCGAAGCTAATTTTTTTCAATTAGTCGTGTATCCTACGCGACTCTTTTAACAATATTCCTATGGAAACGATAATATCAGTTTTTCGATTTACCCACATCGCAGGGGGCACTGTTGCGCTTGTTGCCGGAATTATTCCGTTGATTGTTGGCAAAGGGAACGCGGTGCACCGGCGCTGGGGAAAAATCTATATGATTGCTATGGGTGTTGTACTGCTTACAGCGTTGTTTATATCGCTGTTTAAGTCCATTCCCTTTCTGCTGCTTGTGTGCGTGTTCAGCTCGTATTTGCTGATGAGCGGCTACAGAAGCCTTTTTACTAAAAAGCCGCCGAAGCCGATGGCTCTGCTCGATAAGCTTCTGGCCGGGTGTGGTATAGTTGGCGGGTGTGCTATGGCCGGGTACGGCGTGTACAATATCATCAATGGCAACAGCTTTGGCGTTGTAGCTGTGGTGTTTGGTGCTATCAGTATTCTGCTTACCATCGCCGATGTCAGGCGGCTGCGAGCACGTTCTTTGGCTACACCGGAGTGGCTCTATGCTCATTTGTCGAGAATGATAGGCGCTTATATTAGTACATTCACTGCTTTCCTTGTGGTGAATGTGCGGTTTCTGCCGGGCTGGTTAATCTGGCTGCTGCCCACACTGGCCGGTACGCTGCTGATTACGTATTGGAGAAGAAAATATGAGAAAAAAAGAATGCGTGGTGGTTCGGCGATAGACACGGCAGCAAAAGTATAAAAGAGCACTTAAGTCGTGCTATCAGCTACCGATAATCATTTTTGTACAGCATTTCCACTACTCCGGAGCATACATATGATTATCCAGCAGGCAGGCATTCAAATGCAGGCGAGCCGCGCCTATATAGAGCGAACCGACCGGGAGGAAAAACTCACAATGCAGGTTACTCCGCGCCAGCGCAATGAATCGCGGGACGCTCTGAACATTACTGAGGAAGCCCGGCGTTTAGCCGAAGAGCAAGAAGCAGAAGACAACGCCCTCTCCCCCGAGATGCGAGCTGTCAAAATGCTGCTTGAGAGCATATCGGGCAAGTCGTTTCACGTGTATTCCTCTAATGAACTCGCTACAAAAGACGGCGGAAAAGAAGCGGCTTCCAGCACCGGTAATGGACAGAGCCGCGTGGGGTGGAGTGCGGACTATGAAAGCCGTACATCCTACTATGAAGCCGAGCAGACCACATTCTCAGCTTCTGGTATCGTAAAAACTGCCGACGGGCGCGAGCTCTCCTTCGAGCTTTCGATGCAGATGAGCCGAGAGTATGCCGTAGAAACAGGGTTTTCCTTTCATGTAGGCGATCCCGTTGCTGTGGATCCGCTTGTGCTCAACTTCGATGGTACTGCCGCAGAACTGACATCTACAAAATTTGCTTTTGACCTGAACAGCGATGGCCGCGATGAACAGATTTCCTTTGCGGAGCCGGGTAGCGGCTTCCTCGTTTTCGACCGCAATAAAGATGGTATTGTCAATAACGGTTCCGAGCTTTTCGGCCCGCGCACTGGTAATGGGTTCGAGGAACTTCGCGCTTACGACGCCGACGCAAACAACTGGATTGACGAACAGGACGACATTTACGATCAGTTGAAAATATGGGCGAAAGACCATCAAGGACGCGATGTGCTGCACTCGCTCCGGGAGCGTGAAGTAGGAGCGCTGTTCCTCGGTAGTACGGCCACGCCGTTCTCTGTAACTAACACCGACAACGAACGATTAGGCCAGGTGGTGTCGTCCGGTATCTATCTCCATGAAGATGGTACGCCGGGAGCGCTCCAGCAAATCAATCTGATGATATAGCATCGCGGTTGTAGGAACGTCGGTAGCTCATTCAGGTATGTCTGTTGGAATATAATACAGGCACGCTTCTGTCTTCGTGTGGCGACGGCTCCGGGAGAGCCGTTGCTATGTTTTATTGTTGTACAGCCAACTCGCCAGACTACAGATAGCCAAATCGCTTATACGCTTCTGCTGCCAGCGATTCGCGATCATCGGGGTGAGCAATAGCAATAAGCTCGGCTGCCCTCTGCCGCAGATTCCTTCCGTAGAGATTGGCCACGCCGTATTCGGTGACAATATAGTGCACGTGTGCGCGAGTTGTTACCACCGCCCCCCCTTGCTTGATAAACGGCACAATACGCGGGTCGCCTTTGCTTGTGCGCGAAGGAAGAGCGATAACAGGCTTTCCGCCTTCGGAAAGCGAAGCACCCCGTATAAAGTCCATCTGCCCGCCTACGCCGGAAAACTGCTTTGTGCCTATGGAATCGGCGCATATCTGTCCCATGAGATCCACCTCGATAGCGCTGTTAATTGCTGTTACTTTGGGGTTGCGGCGTATTACTGCTGTATCGTTTACATAGCCGATGTCGAGCATTGCCACCATTGGATTGTCGTCGACAAAGTCGTAGAGCTTGCGCGTGCCCATCACAAACCCCGACACAATTCTGCCCGGATATACTTTCTTTTCCTCGCCTGTGATTACGCCTGCTTCTACAAGTGGTATGAGGCCATCGCTGAACATTTCGGTGTGAATCCCCAGCCGCCTGTGATGCTGAAGCGATGCCAGCACTGCATCGGGAATCGCGCCAATGCCCATCTGCAGGGTAGCTCCATCTTCGACAAGGCCAGCGCAGTGCCTGCCAATAGCCATCTCTATTTCCGACAGCACCGACGGTTTCTTTTCCGGCAGCGGGTCGTTCACTTCCACAGCATAATTAATAGTATTGATGTGGATAAGCCCGTCGCCATGTGTGCGCGGCATGTTCGGATTGATCTGAGCGATCACCGTGCGAGCCGACTGCACGGCGGCGCGTGTTACATCTACAGAAATGCCGAGCGAGCAAAAGCCGTGTCGGTCGGGCGGTGATACTTGGATCAGCGCGACGTCTAACGGCAAAATGCCTTTGCGGAACAGCGAGGGGACTTCGCTCAGGAAGACGGGGATGTAATCGGCACGGCCAGTTTGCACAGCTTCGCGCACGTTTGCTCCTACAAACAGGGCGTTGACATGGAAACTGTTGGCGTGTTCGGGAAGAGCATAAGGCGCTTCTCCCTCGGTGTGCAGATGCACAAGCTCTACATTGCGCAGCTCGGAAGCACGAGCAGTAAGAGCCTTTATGAGTTGGAGGGGCGCAGCGGCTACACTGTGGGCGTAAACACGTTCGTTCGACTGGATGACGCTTACCGCTTGTTCGGCGGAGACAAATGCAGGCATGAAGATAACCAGTTGTTGTAGAATATTACTCAGTTTAGAAAATTTCGATATTGTCCTATGCCTGCCATCGCACTACGCTTATACTCCAAGTGGACGCAGAATTGTAACACCGATATTCGATTTCACCGATTTTACATATTGGTGCAGTTCTGTGTCCCAGTACACTTTCCTTTTCTTCAGCGAAGCGTGCAGGAAGCGGGCTTTTCCTTTCTTATCGAGATGAATGAGCCCAGTATGCGAGTAGTCGAGTCCTTCTTTGTTTGTAGCAATAGCTACGATATCGCCGGTTTTCATCTGCTTTTGGGCAGCTTTAATTTCTTTCTGCGGAATGTAATAGAACTGGCCGGCATTAATATGCTTCTCAATAAAAGCGATTTTCTCCACAAACGCCGGGGATTCTTGGAGGGCTGGATAATACTGTGGATGCTGCGACATAAAGCTTACATTGACAGGAAATGGCTCGCCTCCTATTTGCTGGGTAATATCGAGCACAACGCCTTTTTTCACATTGTTGGCAATCCACTCCGACGTATAGTGCAGGCGCGATGTATAGTCGGTAAGTTTGCCATCGCGATAGCGTGTAAAGGTAAGCTCGCGCATAAACGCCTCGAACGAGGGATCGTTCCTCTTAAAAATGCGCGCCATGCAAAGGGCATTCTCGAAAAAGGTAACGCAGTCGAGCCCCGTGAGATCGGCACGGCATATTTCCGGGCCTGGCCCTTCGAGTGTACCACCAACGTACTGAGTGCCGAGCAAGAGCATTCCCAGATTTCCCACTACTTCACCGATTGGTAGCGAGGACCAGCCTTCTTGCTCTGCCCGTTTCATCATTTGATTAAAAATGTACGTTGTTGCCGCTTCCTTTTCGGAGCTGGTCGTTTGGAGGTTGTCTTCGGCAGTGATGCCGCGAGCTGCTGCGCTACGCATGATAAGCGGCAGGGCAGCAATACCAGCCAGACCAGCAAGGAATTCTCTTCGTGTAGTCATAAGTATAGTAGAAAATCGAAAGAGCCGATCGGACAACGTTCATTACAGGCCGTCGGCAAAAAACACACTGTGCGGCAAGTTGCTATCAGGCCGTAACTGCTTCGTTAATTTGCTGAAGAAGAGCTGCTGCATCTGGATTCGCAGCCAATGCTCCCTTCTCGTGCGGTTTCAGTCGGTCGTATGCTCCGGCAAATATCCCGCGAGCTTCTTTGCTGCTGCCAGCGCGGTGCAGATAGCACGCCAGAGCGATTTTTCCCATGTGATAGGTGGGATTGGACACAGGTAGCTCGCGGAACACAATTTCTGCCAGCTCTGCCCTACCGAGGCGCTCATACAACTTGCCGAGATGAACGCGGGCGCGAGCATAACTCGGCTTGGCTCCAATAGCGCGGCTGTACCACATGGCTGCCTGCTCGTCGTCGCCGAGCTTTTCGCAGGCGCTGCCGAGAGCGAGCATGGTGGTTTCTTCGTCGGGAAATACAGCCAGAGTAGCCAGAGCCGTGTTGCACACTTGTTCCCACTGCTGGGTCACTTGGTACATTTGTAGGAGCAGGGATCGGTACTGATAGACATCAGGATAAGCCACAACACAGCGCTCGATGTACGGCTTTACTTCTGTTTCTACGTCGATATCAGCTCCCTGGGCGCGCATCCAGTTCAGACCGCCACAGTAGAGGTCTATTCCCGCAGGCAGTGTCTCGGCTGGTACCCGGCGTATTGTACGGCGAAGTACAGAAAGTGCTTCGTCGTTGTGGCCGCGCCACAAAAGCGCATGGCCATAGGTAAACTGCACAGAAATATCGTCGGAGTCGCGCACGATTTCAAAAATCTGCTGTGCAATGTCCTCTTCTTCTACAAAAGCCGCATGCCATGCCTTCAGCACATCGGAGTCCATTGTCTCGATGCCGTCTATCAATGCGCGTTCCCCGTCTTCTGCGAGATTTGCAGTATCGCGGAAGCTGGCAAAAGCGAGGACCGCATACCATTCGGCGCTGCCTGTCGGTTTTAGCTCAATAGCTCGCGCAAGCATCTTCCGGGCAAGGGGCAGGCGCGAACGCGATTCTAATTCTATACCAATAGCGCCAACGCGCTCGGCAATATTCCAGTTGGTATAGGCTCTGTCGATGAGTTCGACTATAGTATTCATAGAATTGTCAGGATGATTGCCCGTACATGAAGCCGGTTTATCCGGTTCTGCACTTATATCGGGCAAAAATACTATTTTCATAGACAACAACAGGAGGCCACAGAAAAAATTCCTGTTACACCACGTGTATTTGTGGTGGTGCTCGGTTGGAGCAACGCAGCCATCTGTGTATTTTGTACGCCGTCGCAGGCTTTTTAAAGCTAAAGTACAGAAAAATCAAAGAGTACTATGCGAAAATCTCCGGACGGATGTGCTGTAGTTATACGGCCAAGGTCATGTGTCTTTGTGTCGGCATGAGTTTTGATCGCGCATGTCGTATTTGCCAATTGTCCTGTAAACGCATAAGAATGATGTTCTATTTTTTACAACGGTCTTGTACTGCCGTGTGCTGTGTGGCTCTTTGTAGTGTTGTGCTGTCGTGTTCGTCTGGTTGGTCGGACGACGATGAGCGCTTTGTGCAAACCTATACCGAGATTTTGCGTATCCGCGAGCAGACACCCGATACGGCTGTAGCTAATCCAAAGGTACGCGCGATAGTAGAGAAGAATGGCTATACATGGGAGTCGTTCCGCTCGACATTTTCTGATTATACAGCCGAAGCTGATAAATTTCGCGCTATGTTAGATTCTGCTCGCAATCGCGCTATGCAGACTGCCGATACGAACCGGACAGGACAATGAGTACGCCCGTGATTTTCTCCTGGAGCGGTGGCAAAGACAGTATGATGGCGCTCGATGCTTTGCTTGAGCAGAAAGAATATAGCGTGGAGGGCTTGCTCACCACGATTACCGCAGGATACGACAGGATTAGCATGCACGGTGTGCGGCGCGATTTGCTGGTGTGCCAGGCTGCTGCTCTCGGTGTTCCGCTGTACGAAGTGTTTATCCCGCCAGTCTGTACAAATGCGGAATACCGCGATTTGATGCGCAGCACACTGCAACAGTTCAAAAACATGGGGATTACCACTGTCGCTCATGGCGATTTATTTCTGGAGGATGTCCGGGCGTATCGCGAGGAAAATCTGGCGAGGCTTGGCATGGAAGCCGTATTTCCGGTGTGGGGTGTGCCGTCCGAAGAGCTTGCACGCCGCTTTATCGACAGCGGGTATCGCGCTATTACGGTATGCGTGGATGGACAGGCGCTCGGCCAGCAGTATGTGGGGCAGTTCTACGATGATGAGTTCTTGCGGTCGCTGCCATCAGGTGTGGATATATGCGGGGAAAACGGTGAGTTCCACACTTTTGTCTTCGACGGACCGCGTTTTAATGTGCCTGTGGCGTGTATAACAGGGGAAATTGTACTGCGTGATGAGCGCTTTTGGTTTTGCGACCTTCTCGCAGGCTGATCATTTGGCACTGCCGCCGGGAATGCTACAAGGTTGTGTCAGCGCTCCGGCTTTTGTTTGTTATTTCTTCTTCTTGCCTGATTTCTTCTTGCTCGTGCCATTGGCGGGGGCATTGTCTGTTATGGTTTCTCCGCCCCGGTGGAATTCTTCCAATGTGTAGAAGCTCTGCGTGTACTGTGTGCCTTTCACTAATTTTTTATCGGCGGTATTAATGTCCATTTTTATTTGCGCGCCAGTGTGCATGTGCACGGGTATGCGGTATTCCGCGCTCATCAGCATGTTGCCGCCGCCGGAGAGGATGGACGCGATACGCATTGGCGGTTTGCGATCCATGGCTGTGATCGACGACTGGCCGGTAAGCGTGTACTGGAAGCGCAGGCATGGGAAGCCAAGTGTGTCGGCAGAGGGCAGCCGTTCGTACAGCGATGTTTGTACACGCACAGGCGAGGGGAAGCCGCTCTCAGGGATAAGCTCTCGCACGCGATCTGCTATCCATGATTTCTGGTCGCCAACGATAGCACAGGTGTCGTACAACCCGATAAGAAGATGAGGCTGGAATGCACCACCGGGCGAGAGTGCCGAGGGCGCTGGCGGTTCGAGCGAGTCGATAAAGCGGTTGCCCATGCTGTCGATTACGATCAATGCAGTTCGGCCTATCCACGGCGATTCCGTCCGCACTACTCCTTTGATATCGCCCATCGACTCCTTTGCAATGTAGTCCTGTAGCGTCTGGCGCAGATAAAAATGTCCGTTGCTTCCTACCGAGTCGCACACGATTTCTATTCTCTCCATGCGCTCTCTCATCAGTGGCTCCGCCTCTTTGAAATACACACTGTCGTAGGAGACAAGCCGGTATATGATACTGTCGCCCGGTGCAAACCGATAACTGATGCACTCTGCTGCAATCGGTACAGGTAGGGAAGAGCCGCTGTCGGCTATTGCGTGTGCCGATGCCGAAAGACAGAGGAAAACGAGAGCTGTATAGATGAATTTCATGTTGTCCTTTCAGATGATCATTGCTGCTGGAGACACTCCGACGAGGAAAAAGTTACCGCGCAGTGTCTTTGCGCCGGAGAACAAAATCGGATGTGTTGTACATGTGCACGGGCTCGCTATTGTTGTCGGGGGCATCTGCTGGCCCGGAAGGAGAAAAAATCATGTCGATATTCGATTGCATATCACCCGCCACAGGTAAGCCCGAATTCACGTCGATGTAGTACATTCCTGTCATGTGGCCACTGCCCCGCACTGATAGGTTGCTACTTTGGTAATCGCCTTGCCCAACCACACCGATACTGTCGCTCGCTATCGAGATTCGGGCACAATGTGCGCCGAGCGTATCTGCTATGCCGGTATATGTGAGCGTGCTCATGATAGTCGTTACGATACCGTTTCCTCTGCCCATTGAGGCAGTGTCGACTGTTGTAAGCTGCCATGTACTGCCCGGGCGCACAGGGTCGGTGGGATATGTCAGCAAGATTTTTCGCAGGGAATTTTGTATGCCACCACCAGCCAAGTGCCCGCCCGTCTGGTATGCTTTCACTAATTCTGCTGAAGGCCAAGCAAAGAGGATATTTCCCCGGCGGTCGATAATCACGCGCAGCCGCATATCGCTTCCAGATATCAGGTTGATTGTTGTATCGCGCATGCCCGGAGCGCCATGTGTTGATGCTTTCATCGCTACAACATCCACATCAAGGCCGAGCTGTGGCTCGGTGGAATCTTTTACATGAACTGTAAAGACCGATTGCAGAGTGATTCCGGCGCCGGACATCATTCCCTGTACAGCCATGCCCGTGTTCAGGAGCATATCGTAGGCAGAGGAATCTCCCGGGGAAGCTGTGTAGCGCAGGAGTACTGCATCGCCGGGCGAAGCTATGGCCGCGATTGCGGTAGAGCAAAACAATGCTGCAAACAGCAGGAGTCTCATGAGTTGTTTCGTTGTTGAAAGGAAAGCTATTGTCTTGAAGATGGCTTTGGGTCTTTGGCCTGCCGTTTCGCCTGAGTTATCATAAGCTCGCGCACTGTTCTTACAGCCATAATGCGAAGACGAACGCGCCGCGTGGCTGGTCGGACTTTACCGCAGCGGTGTTGCGACCGGCGACAGCGACTATACGGGCGCCGCAACGACGCCCGTGCCCATCATCATCATAGAAGCCAGAAGAGCATTGCGCCGTATATTCGGCCACAGTGCCCGGCAATTCCCGTCTATAAAAAATGCGCCGAAGCGCGTTGACACGTCCGAACTTACGAAACAAGCCGTACTTTATTTTTCAGTGTTCCGAGCAGATCCACGGAGAGCTCGACGGTATCGCCGTCCTGTAACCACCACGGTTCGCTGAAGACTTTGCTGCCATTGAGCTCCAGGAAGCAGCCAGTACCGCAGGTTCCAGAGCCGATCACATCGCCCGGATGCAGCGTAACACCATAGCTGGCTCGCTCGATAATTTGGGCAAATGTCCAGCTCATATCGCGCACATTGCCTTCGGACACCTGTGTACCGTTTACGAATGCTTTCATCGAGAGGTCGTACAGCTCGCCGTTTTCGCCCGGGATGCGTTTGCCTGCGAGTTCATCTTTCGTGACGAGCCAAGGGCCGAGCGATGTAGCAAAATCTTTGCCTTTGGCCGGGCCGAGGTTCAGCGTCATTTCGTGCATTTGCAGCTCGCGGGCACTCCAGTCGTTCATAATCGTATAGCCTGCTACATATTCATCGGCCTGAGCTGCGGAGATATTGCGTCCCTGCTTGCCGATCACCACTGCTACTTCCAGCTCGAAGTCGAGCTTGCCGAGGTGCATGGGCTGCACGTCGATATCGCCCTGGCCAAACACCGCGAGGTGATTTGTAAAGTAGAAGATTGGTATCTGATCGAACTCGGGGATCATCGCAACACCGCGATTGCGCCGTGCTGCTTCCACGTGCTGGCGGAAAGCATAGCCATCGCGCATCGAAGTAGGGCGCGGAACAGGCGAAAGCAGTTGTACATCGCCGCTGTCGTGCAACACAATGCCATCGGCTTCGGTTGTAAGAGCGAAGTAGTCGCACAGCTTGCGAGCTTCTTCCATTGCTGGTTCGCCGAGCCGCAGAAATTCGATGATCGACGACGGGAGGTAGCCGAGCTTGCCGCCGATAGCCTCGCGAGCTTGGCTGTAGCCGAGCTCTGCATCGAGGAAGCGTTCGCCGAGAGCAAAGCCGAAGCGCTCGACGCCTTTAAGTGCAAAAGAAACGAGTTTCATGAATATTCGGATATAATGGAACAACGTCCGGGCACATCGTGCATACGGAGACTGTAAAAGTACAGAAAAACGGCGGGTCGGCAAAGTCTCGAAAGCAATGGTTGATGAATTCGCACAGGCCGCGAGTCTTGTCTGTGTTTTACAATTTGCTTCGGTGGTTGTACCTTTGAAGCATATGTACTAATGCTAACCGTAAGCTGGAGTGTATGTGGGCAAGCGACTTCCTTTTCTTCTCGCGACAATTGGTGTTCTGTTTCTGGCGGCCTCGTTTGTATGCGATATTGCGCTTATCGATGTCGCATCGCACAGGGCGGAAACGGGAGTACAAGAGCGATTTGGCGATGCGATTGCCTTGGTAGCGTGGCTGCGGACTATCGGTCTCTTCGGACTTATTATCGGGGGATTTCTTTTCCTTACGCGCGTGATTGTAAAGCGTGGGAAGTAAGACTGATGTGCGTGCTGGCGATGTTGACTTGTGAGCTTACTCTTGGCGCTCATAATACTGCACATTGCAAAATTCCTGTCCATCTGGCATAAAGCCTTTTTGCGTAACTACCATGCTGTTGCCATCCTCTGCGAGCAGCCGTTTGGCGTACATTGCCACCCGCCCATTTTTAAATGCAAATGTCTCCAGCGATTGTTCATGTGCAAAGCGCGCCATGACAGCATCTGCGATTTCGGGTCGCTCATAGGCGTATTCTTGGCCATCGGGCGTAACAGTATAACGCACCGAGTGCGTGTGGCCGCAGTCGTCAGTCCAGTCTATGGTAATAAACAGGTCTTCGCCAACAGGCTCGATCACATAGACGCCAGACGTGGGAGGCGTGCCGTATTCGTATTCTGACTGGTCGGCCAGAAGGCGCCAAGTACCGGAAAAAGGCGTGCGAAGTTCGGGGGAGTTCATAGTAGTTACCTCCATAAAAAAGCATTCTGCAAAACTCGTACTGTCCGCGCTGGCGTGCAAGGAGTATTCTGCACTTATTCAGCTCTGCTTCGAAAAGTTTCCTTTCTGTGCCATGCCAGAGCTGATTGCGAAGGATAGATATCCTGCGAAACCGGGAGAGCAATAGATCGACCCGCCAGAGCTGCAAGATGGCCCAGCGAATTCACTTCGCCCAACATCTGTGGCGAGAGCATAATGCTATAGGAAGATGTAATTCCCAGTAGGCCAGCATCAAAGAGCCAATGGCAGAGCTTACAGAGAGCCAGCCCATTGACTGGTGAATCATTACGGCTTATCCGCCAAGGGATAATATGAGCAGCATCGCTGACTGAATATCCTTCGGGTGTTCTCACCCGAATACCGCACAGGGCGCAGCGATTATCGTATCCATGAATAACACACCGGCGAAAGCCCTGCTGTCGTGCCGCTGGTCTTACCTTGTATTGTCCTATGGGAAGAGCGTCTGCGACGTTGCCGGCAACCGCATGGAGCAGATAACTGCTGTAACGCCAGGCTTCGGTTGTTATGTCAGATCGGTGTTGCAGGCGCTGAACTGCGTCTGGCGAAAAGAAGCTCGTGAAGAGTGTGCTGCGCAGGACTGCTCTCGCTGATGGCTCGTGAATATATAGAAAGAGGTCATTGTCGAGTTGTGCTCCATTGTATATACTGTCGAATTGTGTCCATGAGCGAACTTGGTGAACCACTGCGGCTTCACGTTCTTTTCCTGCTTTGGGAAGCAAGTGCCAGAACGATTGCCTGCTCATGTGGAAGAATGGTAGTATGATCGAGCCTTTTGTGCCGGGCAGAATGGCGCGCCAGTACGCCCGGAAGGCTTCTGTAAGATCATCGTTGATTGTAAGGGTATTATTATCAAAAAGTCCGGCTGCTGCGAGGTCTATCACCGAAAGCAAAAGCAATGGTTTATGTGGTGCTTTGAACATTGTCGCTGCTGTGTACCGTGTTTTGACGTTATCAACCCGCAGGGCAGAGAACTGCTCTATATAATATTCTATAGGGCGCATGAAGCTGCCTATTCGCAGAATATGGTTAAAAAAAAGGCGCCCCGGACGGAGCGCCTTTTCTGATAATTATGTGCTGCCGTGCTTATTTGCTCAGCGCGTGGCGCAGCGAAAGTGTGCCCACGATACCAAAGCCGAGAAGAAACATGAGCTGGAACGGAATTGCAGCTATCTCTAAATAGTACAGCGAAGCGCCGATGCCGAAGATAAAGTACAAGGCCAAGCCAATTTCCAGAAAAACGCCTTTGCCGATTTTTTTCTGCACGTACTTTTTGTCCTTCCACTGGTCCTTGTTGTCTTCTACGCGGTATTTGGGCGTGCGTGTAAACTCTGTTTTTTTGTTGAACAGTGCTTCGATTACTGCCCGCGAGTTGTTGACAGCCAGCCCCATACTGCCCGCCATAAACACGGGAAACAGGAGAATACGGCGTCGCCAGTCTAAATGAATAGCTTTTTGTGCGTAGGTATAGAAGGCAAATGTGCTGATAGACGCCAGTACAAAGATCGACATCATCGTGAAGTATTGATCGTAACCTGCTACGGTGTTCTTGATAATCACGAGCGGAACATTGAGCAGTGCTACAAGCACGATAAACGGAAAGACGATATTGCTTGTAAGGTGCACTGTGCACTGGAGCTTTGTGCCAAACGGAAGGTCGGATTTCCACACCGAAGGCAGGAGTTTTTTAGCCGTTTCGATAGCGCCCTTTGTCCAGCGGAATTGCTGTGTCTTCAGCGCGTTGATTTCTGCCGGGAGTTCGGCGGGCGACGTCACATCGTTCAGGAAGATAAACTTCCAGCCGCGAAGCTGAGCGCGGTAGCTCAGGTCGAGGTCTTCGGCGAGCGTATCGGAGTGCCAGTTACCAGCATCTTCAATAGTTTTCTTGCGCCATACGCCAGCAGTACCGTTGAAATTGATAAAAAAACCTGCTTTGTTGCGTACTTGTTGTTCAATTACAAAATGGCCATCCAAGGCCATAGCTTGGGCGCGTGTAAGGAACGAGTAATTCTCATTGAGATGTTCCCAACGCGTTTGCACCATACCGATGCGGTCGTGTTTGAAGAAGTGCGGGATAGTTTTCAGCAGAAAGTCTTCTTTGGGAACAAAATCTGCATCAAAAATGGCAATAAACTGGCCGCGAGCGGAGAGAAGTCCTTCTTTGAGAGCTCCGGCTTTGAAGCCCGAGCGATCCGTGCGGCGAACGTGTTTAATATCGAAACCCTGTGCTGCGTAATGCGCAACGATTTCGTGTGAGAGCTGCACTGTTTCGTCGGTAGAGTCATCCAGAAGCTGAATTTCTAATTTATCCTTCGGATAATCCAGCGAACACACCGACCGTACAAGGCGTTCCACGACATATATCTCGTTGAAAATGGGGAGCTGCACTGTCACAATGGGAAACTCCTCCAAGTCGCCGGGCGGCGTATGGCTTACCCGCGACGTCTTGTGATAGTAGTAGATCATAATAAGGCCGTGGAGGCCAAAAAGAAACAGGATGCAAAGAGAAGCGAAATACAAACCAAGAATATAGCTTTCCATAGTGGAAAACATCCTATCACAAAAGTATAAAAAACTGAAGAGATTGCTGCGTAGACAAAGCGAAGGCCACAGGACGCGGTCTTTCCACTGCTTTGAAGAAATGTGGGGAGCTGCGAATGCGTAGCTCGCAGTTGGTACAGAGAGGAGAAGAGAGGTTTTACTGGCTTGATTACCAGCCCGATACAACGGCCAGAAGGATATCGTCGGCTACTCGCTCAAGAGCGAGGCGCACAGCGTTGTTTCTACCTTCTATGCCTTCGCTGACATTATACACTTCGAACTGCTCGGGAGTTTTACTCCATACCTGCTTGTGCTTCACCAAATCGTCGTACACTACCTGCACTCTTACAGTTACTTTCCGTTTATCTTCTAATTCGCCCGATGTTACCAGAGCGACTTCTTCGGTGATTGATACAATAGTAGGAGTTAGGCGTGCGTCAGGGCGCTCGCGGACGAGTTCGAAGGAATTATCGCGTCGGAATTTATCAAGGAGTAGTTCCGTCAGACTTTGTCTGAAGATCGCCACCCCAAAACCACTTTTGTCCTCAGCCGTAGCTATTTCCAGTGTCTTCAGATGCGACGGCACTGAAGCCCCCGTAAATGAATAACAGCCGGGAAATACTCCACATACTGTTACAATGCAAAATAGCGTGAGGACGATGACTTTAGAATGACGGAAAAATGACAAGAATTTCATTTTCACTAATCCCTGTATAATAAATTTTCTTTCCTGTATTTAGAAGGCATAGCAGGAGTCGCTTAAAGTAAAATCTAAGCTACTCTACAGCGAGGAACGGATTGTGTTTTCGCTCTGTTCCAATCGTGCTCGCGGGGCCGTGCCCGGGCAGTATATTAATGTCGTCGTCCAATGTCAGCAAGCTGTTGTTGATGGACTGTAGCAGGGTGTTTGTGTCGCCACCGGGCAAGTCAGTTCGGCCTATGCTGCCAGCAAAGAGCGTATCGCCTACGAGCGCAATGCTGTGCTTTTTGTCCACCAAGCACACGCCGCCTTCTGTATGGCCGGGTGTGTGCAGTATTTCAAATGTCCAATCGCCCATTGTTATTATGTCGCCGTCGTGAAAATATCCGGTAGCGAGCACCGGCTCGATGGAGAACGGAAGAGGCCATATGCTGTGTTTCATTGGGTCGAAGAGCCGGTATTCGTCGGCTCGGTGGATAAACACTTCGGCGTTGGTCTGGCGCACTATCTCTGCGGCATCTGCTGTGTGGTCCCAATGCGAATGCGTAAGCCAGATTGCAGCGATTTCCACACCGTGCTCTCCGGCGAGCTGCATAAATATATGGGCACTGCCGTGCGGTACATCCACAACTGCCGCTTTTGCAGCCTGTGTATCGAGAACCAGATAGCCGACAGTAGCTACCGGACCGGCTTCGACTGGGATAATCGCAAGATGGGAATTCATAGATACAGCATCGTTGGACAATTGATAATGTGCAAAGCTACGAAATTAAACCGGGTTGCCGGAATAGAAGATTGTTCTTGCTTGCTACTTGCATCGAAACACAGGATGCGAATAACAATTTCTTCCGGTTGCCGTCACCTGATCAGTATTGCTTTGCCGTTTGCTGCTACAGGCGAGGCGCAATGGCTATTTCTCCTTGGCTTCCTACCCTCCGGCAGCCGGGAAAAGAGCCTTCTTCCACGCTTGTATTCCGGGCGAAAAAGCGTATTTTTGTAGTCTTGTTTTAACCTCCGAACAGTATTTATACAGGATATCTATGGAGCAGTCAGTCATTCTCTCTGCTGCGCGCACTCCCATTGGGGCGTTTATGGGCAGCCTTTCCTCTTTTTCTGCACCGCAGCTTGGCGCTGTGGCTATTAAAGAAGCTGTGAGCCGTGCGGGGATTCAGCCGGGTGACGTAAGCGAAGTAATCATGGGCAATGTACTGACCGCAGGCATAGGCCAAGCTCCGGCGCGCCAGGCGTCCATTTTCGCAGGTCTACCGGATTCCGTGCCGTGTATGACGATTAACAAGGTATGCGGCAGCGGTCTGAAGGCTGTCATGCTCGCCGACCAAGCTGTGCGCTGTGGCGATGCCGATATCGTTGTTGCCGGTGGGCAAGAATCAATGTCCAATGCTCCGTACCTGCTCAAACAGGCGCGCGCGGGCTATAAAATGGGCAATGGCGAACTGATCGACTCGATGGTGCACGATGGCCTGTGGGATGTGTACAACCATTTCCACATGGGTGTTGCCGCCGAAATGTGCGCTGTGGACTGCAATGTACCGCGAGAAGCACAGGACGAGTTTACCATCGCCAGCTATAAGCGCGCTATCGAAGCGCAGGAGCAAGGCTGGTTCCGCGATGAGATCGTGCCGGTGGTCATCCAGGACAAAAAGGGTTCGGTGACAGTAGATACCGACGAAGAACCCAGCAAAGTAAAATTCGACAAAATACCGACGCTTCGCCCCGTGTTTAAAAGCGATGGCACAATCACAGCCGCAAATGCCAGCTCTATCGACGATGGTGCCGCAGCAATTGTTATTGCTTCGGCCAGCAAAGCGCAAGCGCTCGGCGTGCAGCCTGTTGCAAAAATTCTCGGTCATGCGTCGTTCGCGCAGAAGCCCGAGCTGTTTACCACCGCTCCAGTTGGCGGTATTCAGCGCGTGCTCGACAAAGTGGGTATGTCCATAGGCGATATCGACTTGTTCGAAGTGAACGAGGCATTTGCTGTAGTGGTGTTGGCTGCACAGGACAAACTGGGTATTCCGCACGACAAAGTAAATGTGCACGGTGGAGCTGTAGCGCTGGGCCATCCCATCGGTGCTTCGGGTGCGCGCGTGCTTACTACGCTGATATACGCTCTGAAGCGCCGTGGTAAGAAGTACGGCCTTGCCACACTGTGCATCGGCGGTGGCGAAGCCAGTGCAATGGTGATCGAAATTCTCTGATAATGAATGATGGTAAAGGGGCGGCGAAGGCTGCCCCTTGTTTTTTAAGAACAACTCAATAGCCTCTTGTGCGCCCCGGTCTGCCGGGTGGCGGCAAAGGCAGAACAAGACGCAACGGCATTATCGTAAGAACGATGCGCGGACGAGTCCACCTGGCGACAGCGACGCGGCGGACTAACAGCATGCCCGTGCTATAGTGTTGAACCCATTTTCCTGGATCCGGCTGAATATGAAGCATACAGTAGTTTTAATCAAAGGGGACGGTATTGGTCCCGAAATCGCCGACGCAGTTGTCGATATTCTTGCAGCAGCAGGCGCTCCAATTGATTGGGTGGAAAAACAGGCGGGGTTGGGCTCGCTACACTTGGATCCTTCCGGGCTGCCCGACGAAACGATTGCAGCTATTCGCGAGTACGGTCTTGCGCTGAAAGGCCCCACCACGACGCCAGTGGGTACAGGCCATAAATCGGTAAACGTAACGCTGCGCAAAACGCTGGAATTGTACTCAAATGTACGCCCGGCGCGCACCATGCCCGGAGTAGAAACACGATTCAGCAATGTAGACCTGATTATTGTACGAGAAAATATCGAAGATACCTATGCTGGTATCGAGTACAGCCAGACTGTAGATGTGGCGGAGTGCTTGAAGCTCATTACACGCCCCGGCTCTACGCGTATCGCTCGTTATGCGTTCGAGATGGCGCGCTCGCTCAAGCGCACAAAAGTAGTAGCTGTGCACAAGGCGAATATTCACAAGGTAACCGATGGCCTGTTCCTTGAGTGCTTCCGCGAAGTGTCGAAAGATTATCCAGACATCGAAACTGGCGATATTATCGTGGACAACTGCTGTATGCAGCTCGTAACACGTCCGGAGCAGTTCGACGTGCTCGTGTGCCCGAATCTGTACGGCGATATTGTGAGCGATCTGTGTGCAGGGCTCGTCGGCGGGCTGGGCGTAGCGCCCGGTGGCAATATTGGCGAGCGCACGGCGGTGTTTGAAGCTGTCCATGGTTCGGCACCCGATATTGCCGGTATGGGGCTTGCCAACCCGACTGCTCTGCTGCTGTCGGCTATTCAGATGCTGCAACACCTCGGCTATGTGCAGACGGCATTTCGCATCCAGAATGCGCTGGAGCGCACGATGAAAGACGGTGTGCGTACTCGCGATCTCGGCGGCTCGGCTTCGACTTCAGAGTTCGCACGTGGAATTATCGAAAGGCTCGAATCGATCCCCGGTGAACTCGAAGTGCCAACACCGATACGAGTGGATATCGACGAAAAAGTGGCGCATCGCTCGGTAAAGACCGAATGCGTAGGTGTAGATGTGTTCGTGGAGTATTCCGCTGGTCTTCCGCCTATGCCCACCCAGGTCGGTCCGTTTACCCTAAAGCTGATCAGCAATCGCGGTACAAAAGTATATCCCGGTGTGCCAAATCCAGATGTTCTTTTGGTAGATCATCACCGCTGCCGCTATACGCTTACAGATACCACGAACCGCGAGCAATTAGTGACCAACGACGAAGTGATAGCGCTGCTCCAGGCATTGAGCCAGGCAGGTGTGCAGTGGATGCACGTAGAAAAACTGCTGCAGTTCGATGGACGCGCTGCCTTCAGTAAAGCTCAGGGCGAGTAACAGAGCACACTCATAATGGAATGAAACGGCAGCGGGCATAGCTCGCTGCTGTTGTTTTAAACCGTACCGACAGCCGTGCAGAAGCATAAAGAAGGGCGCTTCTGTCTTTGCTCGTGCTGACCGCCTCCGCACCGCGTAGCACACCCGTCGCGTGGCTGCTCTGCCTGTTGCCGCGTATTGTTCTTCTTTCCTGCCACAGCAATCAAGTGCTCGTTTGGCCTGTTACAAAAACATGATCAATGCTACAATAAATATATATATATTTTTAACCTATTATAAAGTATCTGTGGAAACACGCGATTATGTCTCCGGTGGCACTGTGCACTACAGAAACTATGCTCAACGCAGCGAGTGCCTCCACATGCTCAAGGCTGCCATTGAGAAAAAACGAATCTTGCTACACAACTCACAACCACGGACGGGAGCTGAAGGTAGCAAAGGAAAAGATACTATGAGGTGCAGTCGTGCACTGCTGTGCCAGTAATAGGGGCTCCTGGTTGTTATATCATAGAAGGCACCTGAGCAGTTCAACGGCGTAGGAAGTAATCTGGAGCGTGCGAAGCAACTGAATACTTATTTGCATCCTCGAAGAGGATGCGAAGTGGCAACGATGTAGATGTTCCGTCAGTAGCGAGTTGGTTTTTTCAATGTAGTTGCAGCAACTATGGTGCGGCACCAGTCCATATCTGCATCCGGATCGGACTTCCTTCCTCTGCTGATTTCTCATAACTCTTGAGCGGATAATAATATCCGACGAATATTCTTTTTCCTTATCTGTGTCCCCCGGAGGGAATTATGTCTTGGTTTCAAAACCTTTCTATCAGAAAGAGATTACCAGTTGCTTTTGCCCTTATTGCTCTGCTGCTGGCGATTACTGGCTTCGTAGGTGTGTTTGGTATTTCTACAATTACTCCAATTGTTACGGAGATATATGCTGACAGGCTTCTCCCTGTCAATCAGCTCAATCATATAAGCCGTGAATGGTACGTAGTCAGGCTGGCGCTTCTTCGGGCTATTAGCATAGAGGGAGCAGAGGAAGAAGAACTTCGGAAGATGGAAACAAGGTTCGCTGTTATTGATTCGCTGTTAACTACTTATGAGAAGCACCAATTATCGAGTCAAGATAAAGTTGTTCTGGCTGATTACAAGAATATTGCCGCTCGCTATCAGGAATTGCGCGGCGGTGTTGAAGAGCTGATACGCGTCGGACAAAAAGCGGAGGCGCTTGTCTTGGTAAATGCTGAGGCACGCGTGGTGTTTGGGCAGATGATGGGGATTATAGAGAGCATGATCGAGGCCGAACTGCATTCCGCTGCTGCACATAGCCAGAACGCCCAGCAAACGGCGCAAACAGTAGACATCACAATGTTATCGGTACTCGCGGTTGCTGTTGTGCTCGCTGCGCTCTTTGGCGTTGTGATCACGCGATCTATAGTCAAGCCACTGAGCGAACTCGACGGAGCTGCACGCAAAGTCGCTGATGGCGATTTGGATACTATTGTAAAAGCCACTACAGCAGACGAGCTCGGCAGCCTTGCCATATCGTTTAATGCAATGGTTGGAGCTGTGAGGTCGGGTATGCGGGAAATAGAGCTGAAAAGCGCTGAAGCTGATCGCTCGGCGCGTGAGGCACAGCAGGCATTGGAAGACATCACCATGCTTGCCAATGAAGTGCGCTTGGCCACAGACGAAGTAACGCAGTATACAACGGAAATCAGCTCCAGTGTACAGCAGATGGCCGCCGCAGTGGAGGAGCAGGCGCAGCAGGCTGCAGAAGTAGCAGCCGCCTCTGAGGAAATGGCTCAGACAATTTCCGAAACAGCGCAGAGCATTACCGTTACGGCGCAGTCTTCTACACAAGCAAGCGAAGCCTCACGCTCCGGTTCCGCAGCCGTACAAAGCGCACGGAGCAGCATGCAGACAATTGCCGACGTTACGAACGAAACAGGCAAAAAGATCGACGCACTGACATCGAAGGTGGAAGAAGTGGGCAGTATTTCCGAAACAATTACGGATATCGCCGACCAAACCAACCTTCTGGCGCTGAACGCGGCTATTGAGGCCGCACGCGCAGGTACCCATGGTCGAGGTTTTGCTGTTGTAGCAGACGAAGTGCGGAAACTCGCCGAGCGCACAGCAAAGGCAACAAAAGATATTGCTGTCGTGCTAAAATCCATTCAGCAGGAAACCCGCGAGGCGCATGAGTCAATGGAACGCGCTGGCACAGTTGTTATTCGCGAACTCTCGTCGTCGGATGTGCTGGTCGAGGCTTTTGAGCGTATTAGCCGGGAGACCGATCAGGTGACAACACTGGTCAACCAAATCGCCGTAGCAAGCGAGGAGCAGTCGTCGACAATGAGTGAAGTAAGCCGTTCTATCGAGGGAATGCATGTAGTGGCCGAAGAGTCTGCCGCTGGTGTGCACCAGATTGCGCAGGCTACAAATCATCTCAACGATCTAGCGATGGGCTTGCGTTCGATGGTCAATCGCTTCTCATCGGATAGTGAAGGCGTGGAGCATGAGAACGAAACACCTTCTTTCGGTGCGAATGGGGTTCATGGAAAAGCTCGTCAAGGTGTATTGCCTACTCGGCGTTTACAAATGGCGTGAGTGATATAACACACGGGACAACGTGCGTGCGATAATTACTGCACGCACGTTTTTTTTGAGCGCTACAGGTAGCTTATTGAACATCTTTGGCTGAAATAGTTTTCGACCATTGCTCAAGGCCACTGCTGTCGTATATCGTGATTTTCATTATTCTGTCGCGGCGTGTACCGGAGAATTCCAATACGCCAAAATTGCGTTTTTCTACAACTGTGCCCGGCACCAGCATTGTATTTCCTTCCTCGGCGGCATTGCGGCCTGGGCCGGATGTAAGCGGCGACACTGTAAGATCGTACAGAGGATAGGTGCCTTCGCGATCCATTTTCGATAGCTCTGTGATGTGCCTATCGCCGTCGACAAACACCACGCCCGGAATATTTTCCGCTTTGATCAGCCGCAGCAGTTCTTCCCGCTCTTCCGGGTACGTAGAGTAGTTTTCGTACACTTTTGCAGGGTTGAGCATCTGTCCGCCAACTGCTACAATTTTGAACGTAGCGCGGCTATACGCCAGCGCGTCGATGAGCCACTGTAGTTGTTCTTTCCCGAGCATAGCGCGGTCGCCGGTTTTGCGTGTATTTGGCGAGCGAAACCACCTGTTATCCAGCAGGAAGAACTCCACATCTGCCCATTCAAAGCGCGTTGTGATGCCCGATTTTCCATCGATACCATAGCTGTGGTTCGGCCAGAAGAGCTTGAACGCTTCGAGCGTCGTTTGTTTGTTCCAGAAACTCCGGTCGGCGTCGTTGGGGCCGTAGTCGTGATCGTCCCAAATGGCGTAGTTGTGTGTTGCTGCAAGCAGGGGCTGCATTTGCGAGAGCGAACGCGTGTGGGTGTAGCGCTTTAGCACACCTGTGCGCGTGTTCCAGTCCGGCTCGCGCAGGTACGTATTATCGCCCAGCCAAAGCATCACATCGGGCTGTTTGTTGCTAATCGACGTAAATATCTCATTCTCGCCGCCATATCCCCGACCGGGCCTGTCGTATTGCTCTTCGTTGATATATGTGCAACTGCCCAGAGCGACACGGAAGGGCGGTGGTTCTTCGCGGTATTGCCAGAGCTTCAGCGTTTGGAAACGCAGCGTATACGGGCGCGCCACCAGACTGCCATTGATATACAATTCGTAGAAATACACACGACCGGGCTCTACCTTGTCGGCTTTCAGTGTAGCCACACACGCTTGGTCTTCGGATGTATGTATTTTGGCAGTAGAATATTTCTGCCCGGGCGATGCGGAATCCCAGTACATAAATTGTACATCTGCCGGAACAGTGGTCTGTGCCCACAGCGCTACTTCGCGCATATCGGCATAGCCAAGCATTGGCCCCGATTGCAGAAGCTCTGTCTGCGAAAAAGCAACAAGAGGAGCGAGCAAGGCTGGAAGTAAGAACAGGAGTGAGCTGAACATTTTACGCATAGGATTTCCCAGGAAAATTGTACACAATCCGAAGCACAATTCTACGGATTTTCCTTTCCACTTCCACATGATGAATTCATTGCAGAGTCATGCCACGGGTAGGCGGCGTGGCTCGGGCGCTACATCGCCAGTTCTATGACCACCGGGCAATGATCCGAGCCCATGATATGCGGCTGGTGGTAAGACGCTTGCACGCTGGGCAGAAGGTCTTTTGTCACAAAGTGGTAGTCGATACGCCAACCCACATTTCGCTGGCGCGATTGCTGCTGGTTGCTCCACCACGTGTAGTGGTCAGGTTCGCTTGTAAACTCGCGGAACGTGTCCACATAGCCCATTTCTACGATTCTGTCGAGCTTCTCCCGCTCGATGGGCATAAAGCCCGACGTTGCCGTGTTCTGCTTTGGGCGCGCTAGGTCGATCTCCATGTGCGCCGTGTTGTAGTCGCCGCAGATCAGCAGCTTGCGGCCTTGCTTGCGAAGTGCTTCGCAGTGCTCAAAAAAGGCGTCGTAAAATTCTAATTTATAGGGCAGGCGATGCTCCATGCCGCCATTGGGGAAATACACATTAAACAGCACGAACTCGCCAAAATCGCTGCGCAGTACGCGCCCTTCGCAGTCGAATTTCTCTACGCCAAAACACGTCTCCACACCCTCGGGAGCTACTTTAGAAAACGTAGCAACGCCGCTGTATCCCTTTTTCACCGAACACGAATGGTAGGACGCGTGGTATCCTTCCGGCGCGGTCAGCGAGGCATCGAGCTGCTCGGGATGTGCTTTAGTTTCCTGTAGGCAGAGTACATCGGGCGACTCTGTGCGTAGGTAGTCGAGAAGACCTTTTTTCTGTATGGCGCGGATGCCGTTTACATTCCAGGAGATAATTTTCATAAGAGCTGTCGCTGGGATTATTGCAAGTTTGGGTAGAAGTATGCCGAAACCGGAGCGCAAGAATACGGAAAAAACCAAACACGGGAAAGTTGCGAAAAGATAAACGCCGGGCAGGTGCCCGGCGTTCTATCGAATGCGCTCAATGTAGCGCATGGATGCTGGAGTTGTGCACCGTATCCATCAGTGCTGCGGAATGGACGAATAAACGGCGAAATTCTTGGAGGATGCGGGAAAATGGATCATAGCTGCGGTGGAAGGCCGATGTCTTCACATCATTTTTATGATAACAATCACACGGTTGCTCTATCGGCCTGCTATGCACGCAAAGCTACTGCGGTTGGGGTTGCACACCACGAGGCGGGCGTGCTGCGCGGTGCAGCGATAAAGCACAGGGCCGGAGACTGAAGCGCAAACGCGCATTGCAGGGAGCTGGGCAGGCAGGTGTATGCTACTTTGCTTTTTGTGCAGGGTAGGGGAAGCGCGTATGCAGCCACGCCGCTGCGGAAAAACAACCCCACGCAAAAAAGGGCGCCGCTACTACGTCGATGGTGTAGTGCACATGTTGCACTAATACGCACGCAGCTACACAGGCAGTACACACTAAAAACAGGACGCGAAGCTGGGGCCGAACGGCTGTGAGGGCGAGCAGGAACAGCGTAGATGTGTGGCCGGAGAAAAATAAATCACGGGAGAGCGTAACACCGCCCGAGCCAAACAGCTCCACAAGCGGGTCGACCAGCGGAATCATGTGCGCGGGAGGATCCAGAGGAAGCAAGTACATCGCTGCCATCCGCACCACCACAAGTAGGATATACGACTGCAACGCGAGCAGTAGCCTGCCGGGGTGCCTTATCAGATAGACGATTGCCACCACAATGGCGCAGTAGATAAAAGCAAAAGCCAGCCACGTAACATCTGTCGGCGGAAGCCATGCCAGCACCGGATCGGCCAGGACGACTCCGGGTCGCCGCTCCACCCACGTAATAAAGCGAGCAAATACGGCGAGTGATAGCACAAGGAACACCAGCGTAGGAAGCAGCCGTTTGAGAAACGGCGCAGAGCGGTAAAGGGATATACTATCGCTGTTGGGCATGAGCAACTAATGCCGAAAAATCTATTCTCACTCTAAGTTTTCGCAGTGTGTAGGTTCGGGGCGCTTCTGTCTTTGCCCGCAGGTACGGCCTCTGCACCGCGCTGCACGCCCGCCTCGTGGTGTGCAACCCTAACCGCCGTAGCTTTGAGTACCTCGCAGGCCGGTGTACCAACCGGCCTGCCAACGCTCATTGTTAGTATTCTCTTTTCACATTCTTGCGCTTGAACAGGAACGATACCGGCGTACCTTCGAACTCATAGATATCGCGCAACTTGCGTTCGAGGAAGCGCTTGTAGGAATCGGGAATGAGTTCCGGGTGATTGGAGAAAAACGCAAAGACGGGCGGTTCTGTACCAACTTGTGTAATATAGTTGATACGCAAATCGCGAGCCGAGACTGCAGGCGGAGGAGTCTTTTCGATTTCCTCTAGCAGCCTGTCGTTGAGGTCGGATGTACCGATACGTGTTTTGCGGCGTTCCAGAATCGTCTTGCACAGCTCTACGACCTTAGAGATGCGCTGCTTTGTCACCGCAGAGATAAACACAATCGGGATATAGTCCAATGTACGCAAATCCTCATGGATTTTTTTCGTAATAGCATCGGCTGTTTTGCTGTCTTTTTCCATGATGTCCCACTTATTGAAGGCGATTACAACGCCTTTGCGGGCTTCCACCACATCATTAATAATGCGTTTATCCTGCGCTTCTATGCCCGTTTCGCTGTCGATCATCACCACGGCGATATCGCAACGGTCGATAGCGCGCTGAGTACGCAGCACGCTGTACATCTCTATGTTTTCTTTTATTTTAGCGCGGCGGCGCAGACCGGCGGTATCGATAATCACAATTTCTTCGCCATAGTATTTCATCACACTGTCCACGGCATCGCGTGTGGTGCCTGCTACAGGCGTTACAATCATACGATCTTGGCCTAGCAGAGCGTTGACGAGGCTGGATTTTCCGGCATTGGGCCGACCGACGATAGCGATTTTCAGGCGCGGGTCTTCGTCAACAATTGGATGCTGCGGAATGGGCTCCGTTGCGTGGTCGAGCAAATCGCCAGTGCTGCGGCCATTAATAGCAGAGAACGAGAACGGATCGCCGAGGCCGAGCGAGTAGAACTCGTGTGCATCGGCATCGTAGGCCGGAGAATCGGCTTTGTTCACAGCGAGTGTTACGTGCTTGTTGGACGCCCGCAGCAGAGCGCCTATTTCTTCGTCGAGCGGGGTAACGCCTGCTCGCCCATCGCACACGAACAGAATAGAGTCGGCTTCTTCGATAGCGATCATCGCCTGCTCGCGTATAGCTTTTTCGAACACGTCTTCGCTGTCGGGCACAATACCGCCCGTATCGATAAGAGTAAAGTGCTTGCCCGCCCACTCAGCTTGCGCGTACAGCCGGTCGCGTGTTACGCCCGGTTCTTCTTCGATAATTGCTTCGCGCCTGCGAATAATGCGGTTGAATAATGTTGATTTTCCTACGTTCGGGCGCCCGACAATTGCGACGATATTCATGCTTCTGCCTTTGACTGTATAAATAGTACGATGCGAATATAACTGTTCGGGTGCTAATAACGGGATAAATTTGACGATCGGCGCTTTAATGATCAGGTGGAGAGAGTACTTACTTTGTCAATCAGTGATTCGCAGAAAAGGTACAAACTGTGGTTTTTCTTAGTGCATTTCTCTAACTCCTTTTTCTTCCTAAAGTTGCGAGTTAGCTCCCAATAGTAATCAAATGCCTTCATATTGGATAGCTTTTTTGTCTCTTTAGGCGATAGCTTCTTCGGAAGCTCCTTGCGTAATTTCTCCTTTGGGGTTCTATGTTGGCATGTATCGCCTTCACCCATATAAATCGTTAGTACCCAAGCATCAATTTCCTCAACTGCTACCGCAAAACATATATTTTCTGTGCTATACCCGTTTGTCCACTCATTGATTTTTGCAACAACATTTTCGCGCAGAAGGGAGGAATAGCGCTTGTGATCTTTTTCCAAAGGACGGTTTGCCTCATAGCCATCATTGTCTGCCTCTGCTGTATCGATCTGGATAATCAGGAGACGTTGTTCATCAATAGGAGCCTCCAAGAAATCAACTATTTGATTAAGCTCGCAGCAGTCATTCTTAACTAATGTCCAAGAACTAAATTGTCTCTCATTCATCGTAGCCATGTCTGTTTCATCGAGATAGAATTCTGGCCGAATATATTGGATCGAGGCTCCATCAAGGCCGATCGCACCCTTCAAAATATTAGTGATTACAGCTAAATCACCTCTTCCCTCAGCAATGATACCTACTCGCATAGCTAGAATGTATTTGGTAAACCGCCGAGATGACCGCGCATCCACAATTCGGATAATTTATAGTGGTTGTTATCAGGATTAATCTTCGCTTTTATTCTTCGTGTTTTAGTATGTCCTTCGTCCGTTCTATAGACAACAAAAAGACGTTGATCGTCATCATTCAGATTCAAACCGTCAAGTATGGCCGGGTTATGAGTTGTGATGAGAGCCTGTTTTGTGCTGGTACGCGAAAGTTCTGATAATTTCTTTATTAGTTCCCGACATAACTGCGGGTTAAGAGCAGTCTCGATATTATCAATAGCAAAAAATTCCGGCGTACGATCGCTAATAAATAGCGACAGATAGAAGAGAATGTGAAGTATTCCCTCATTGGCATTTTCAGCAGAAAAGATGTTATTCCCTCGCTTCATATACTTGTCTTTGAAGTAGAGAGTCGAGATGCTTTTACCGAGCTTGTGGCCCTCAAACTTCAAGATATCGTCAGCATCAATAACTATATCATTGAACCAAGAAATAAAGCCTATAGATTCTTTTAGTAAATCTATTTCTGTAGAAGTAAAGGTTGAGATGAGAACGTCTAGATTTTCACCATTAATACCAACCGGGGTCTTTTTACTTTCCGAATATATACCACGCAAGGCTTTTGTAGATAAATTATATATCAGGAAACTATTTATAAATGAGATGTACTCGGCGGTTCGATCTCTAAGCATCATACGAAGTATTCTTTCGAAGCTCTTTGTAGCTATTTGCTCCTGATTTCTTTTCTGGGATCTTTTGTTTTCTGTTGGTGGAATATAAGAATCGGAACTAGTTGTGACATGTTCAAGAATTTGCCGGAACCTTCTCTCTTCTTCATCTACTAGTTGAAAGAGGGAGGAAAAGTCATTGCTACTATACCATTCTGCGAAAACTGACTTGTCCTCTGTGGGGCGAATTTGGGAGCTAACAGCATAGTTAGCATGCGATATTGTAATTGTACAATCAAGTCCAATAGGTGTTCTTTTGGGCTGGCCAGCAAAGCTATTCCTCATGAGTTCGGGCTTGGCAATCCTTACTCCTTTTGAATATAAATTTTCAACATTCAGTGAGTTTTCAAATGCTGAACCCAACACGGCAACTGCTTCTAAGATATTGGATTTTCCGCATCCATTCTCGCCAATAAATACATTGATTCGTCCTAATTCAATAGTATCATCAACTATAGATTTGAAGTTCTGTATGCGAAGGCTTTTAAGCATAGTTACAGTCTCAATGGGAAATTAAAAGGTCTTGCGAAGATAAGACACCAATTTGAACCGAGCAAATAACGAGCCAGAAACAAAAAAGGCCGGTCTTTTGAACCAGCCTGTGTTTTCTCTATGAGAAAGTTATCAGATTTCTTTCATCAGCCTGTTTACAATTTCTACTGTACTGATGTTGTCGGCTTCGGCGTTGAAGTTTGCTACAATACGATGGCGCAGCACTGGCGGGGCAATAGCGCGCACATCTTCGATGTCGGGTGCAAATTTGCCGAGAATAGCTGCACGTGTTTTGGCGCCGAGGATGAGATACTGCGAAGCACGCGGGCCTGCACCGTAGCTCAGGAAGTCTTTTACTACTTGTTTCGATTGCGGGTTCGGACGTGTCTCGCGCGCAAGGCGCACGGCGTATTCGATCACATTGTCGGCTACGGGCACGCGGCGGATAAGGTCCTGGAAATCCGTAATCTGTTTGGCTGTGAGCACGGGCTTGAGCTCTGCCTTGTACTGCGTTGTCGTCGATTTTACAATTTGCACTTCTTCTTGGAATGCCGGGTAGTCCAACCACAGATTAAACATAAAGCGGTCGAGCTGTGCTTCGGGCAGCGGATAGGTACCTTCTTGCTCGATGGGGTTTTGTGTGGCAAGCACGAAAAACGGCTCTTCGAGAGTGTACGTATGGCCTGCAGCCGTTACGCTGTGCTCCTGCATTGCTTCTAACAGCGCAGCTTGTGTTTTCGGAGGAGTACGGTTGATCTCGTCGGCAAGGACGATATTTGCAAAGATTGGACCTTTTATAAAGCGGAAGTTTTTCTGGCCTGTGGAGATATTGTCCTCAATAATCTCTGTACCAGTAATATCGCTCGGCATCAGGTCGGGTGTGAACTGAATACGGCTAAATTTTAAGTCCAAAACCTGTGCAAGTGTGCGGATAAGTAGGGTCTTTGCCAAACCCGGCACACCTACCAGAAGGCAGTGGCCACGGGCGAACAGCGTAATCAGAAGTTGTTCGACGATTTCCTCTTGGCCGATAATGACCTTGCCGATCTCCGAACGAATGTGTTTTACGGACTGTGCCAGTTGCTCGACGGCTTTAACGTCTCCTTGTGCTGTGCTCATGTGTCAGTGTATGTATTGTTCGTGATTGGAATAGCGGATAGTGTACGCCCTCGCGAACACCGACTTGTAAACGACCATTGTGCAAAAAAGTTTTACTTCTGGTCAAAATTCCGGGTATGCCGCTCCAGCATTGCCTATTTGCCCGCGTGCACACCTTCGGCAGAGACCACTGTAACAGGGCCGAGTTCGCCGAGGATATCTTGCAGGTACACGGTATCGCCCGAGGCTGCAATCACGAGGTTCTCTGAAGAAAACCGGCGCTTTTGCACGTCGAGTAGCTGCTCCTTTGTCATGGATGCGAGCGTCTGGTAGTATTGTCCGTAGTACTCCTCAGGCAGGTCGAAAAGTTCCAGCGACGAAAGCAAACCTATCACCTGATAAGGTGTAGCTGTGCGGAGTGCAAACGACCCAAGCATGTACTTCTTGGTCAGATCGAGCTCTTCGTCGGTAATAGGTTCCGACGCAATGCGCTGGAGCTCGCCGAGAATTTCCTTTACGGCAGGCAGCGTTACATCGCGCCCCACGCTCGTGCCTATCACAAGTGCCGAAGAATGCTGGCGCACATCGATATAGCTATTTACTCCGTATGTATAGCCTTTTTCCTCGCGCAGGTTCGCATTGAGCCGCGAAATGAACACCGAGCCGAGCAGCGTGTTCAGAAACTGCATGGCCGGGTAGTCGGCGTCTGGGACCGAAGGAGCAAAAAAGCCCACGAGCAGGACGGTCTGAGCTGCTTCTGCCTTTTCGCTTATGACAATACTTCTGCCTTTGACCGGCGCAGGCGATCCAATGTGCTCTTTTTCGCTTTTTGCTGTTGTCCAGCCTTCAAATGCTGCGTCCAGCATCTGCTTCAGTTGGTCGAGCGATACATTGCCAGTTGCTACGATAAATGCGTTGCCGGGCGTGAACACGTCGTTGTACCAAGCTAGGCAGTCCTGTCTTTTTATGGTGCCAATCGATTCCGTTGTTCCGGTAAGTGCATGGCCATAGGTATGCTCACCGTACAGGCCAGTGCGGAGCGCCACCGAGGCGAGGTAATTGGGGTCGGAGTAGTTCTGTTGGAGGTACGACAACGCCTGGAGCCTGTATCGCTCTATTTCCTCATCGGGAAAGGAGGCATTGCGCACGACATCTGCAAAGACATTCAGACCAGCGACGGCGAATTTGGTAAGCACCGTGAGGCTTACTGTTGTTGTATCCCACGACGACGACGCGTACAGCGAGCCGCCGAGAAAATCCATCTCATCGGCGATTTGCCGGGCCGAGCGCGACGATGTACCGCGCGTAAGCATCTGGGACGTAAAGTTTGCCAAACCCGAAATCTGTTCGGCCTCTGCTCCTTTTCTGAACACAAGATGGATGGACAACAGCGGCTGTGTGTGATCTTCCACGAGGATAATCGGTATGCCGCTGGCAAGCGTAGAACGGGAATACTCGGGAAACAGAAATTCGCGGGGCACGGGAATGACGGGAGGTTGCGAGCGGTCGAACATTGTTTGTGCCATGGTTCGTTGCGAAAGTAACACGACGGACACACAGAGCACCAACAGCAGGACGGGGAATTTGTTCATATCTGCACCGGTGTACGCGTACTATTCTACATATAAACTACAAATGTAAGGCTTTTTTTGTAAAAAATGGTAGAGGCATCTTGCAGGAGTGCCTCTACTGTCGATATTGCTCGTTATCGCACGGGCTCTACGGTGTAGCCCTTCTTTCGCAGCAGGGCAATTACTCCTTCTTCGCCAGCTAAATGCCCCGAGCCAATAGCCGCAAATACCGGCTGCTCTGTGGTCATACGGCTGATGCGGTCGGCCATGATGTGGTTGCGCTTTGTAAGCAGTGCTTCGTACACATCGCCCTTTATTTCCGATTCGCCGATGAGCTCCATCAGCTTGTCGAGATCAGCGTCGATATACGCTTGGATCATCATAGCTGTAGAAGAATCGTCCTTGGCTTCGTCGCGTACTTGCTCTACTAACATCTGTGCCTGTTCTTCCAATGTCATTACGTCGAATGCCTGCATCTGCTCCGCTGCGGTTTCAATGCCATACACTTTTTTATTTGCGTCCTTTGCCTTCTGGAACAGGTGCTCGTCCAGCGATGTCTCGTAGTCCTGGTTTGTGTTGTCGAGCGAAAGCAAACTGGCGATAAAAACAGGCTTCATTTTTTCTAATACAAGAGCTTGTACTCCCATTTTCTCTTTTAGCTTGCTGTGCACAAGCTGGTAGTCTTCTTCAGGTAGCAGGCTTTTGAGCGTGCGCCCGGAGTCGAGCATCATCAGCGGCAGCATGTCCACAAAGGAAATGGAGTCTGGATTCAGTTCCATCGCAAAAGCCGGGGTAGCTGCCAGTGCGCGTGTTGTTGCTTCTGTAAACTCAAAAACGCGTTTGTCTTTGATGTGGATAGTGCCGTATAGATACGACGGCTGCTCTAATCCATTGCCGGAGATTTTCCACAGAAGCGACGAGCTTTTGGCGGTGGCGGTACCGTTTGCAACGACAAAAAGAAGAAAAATGGGGACGATGCGCGCTGTGAGACGCCGCAACACAGGCGAAAAAGCAGAACGAAAGGCCATAGAATAATCCGGAAAATGTTGATACTACGATTCGCGATTCACAGACGCACAGCTCTTTGTCTTGTTGAATGCCGTGCTTTTTGTCTGTAAGCGAACATCTATACGGTGCCGTTGCTGAAAGGTTCTGCTGTAAAAAATAGAAGTGGCACGGGCGTCGTTGTGGCAGAGCCGCCCGTAAGGGCGGCTCTACGGTTCGTCGCTGTCGCCGGTCGCAAACCCGGTGTCCTCTGGCCGGAAGGCAGCCGCCAGTTGGCACATAGTGCAAGCTTTCACAGCGGCAGAGGTCGAACACCACGCGGCAGACGTGCAGCGCGGTGCAGAGGCGGAACGCGAGAGCAGAGGGCGAAGCGCAAAGATCTGTGTTGTATAGCAACGCCGCCTGTTCCTGATCAGTGGTCGGTCATACATTTTTTTAAAATAGTGTCTGTCCGAAAATTGCCTATAGCATACTCTTCTGCATGCATACCGTCGTCATACAGCGGCTATTCTGCACATTGACCGTTTTGATAGGGTCGAGCAGGATGCCGCCGAATTTGTCTGCGATGGACAGAAGCATCTCTTCATCTACCAGAAATCGTTCCGAGCCATCGGGCAGAGCATAACGCCTGCCGTGTATATGCTGCATTCGGTGCTTGAGCCCGATATCAGAAGCTAGCCTGCAAAAGAAGATGCCACCGGGCTTGAGCACGCGCCACATCTCGGAGAACATCGCAAAAAAGTGCGGTTCATCCTCGGCAAAGTGCAGCACTGCAATGCTCATGACAATGTCGATGCTGTTATCTGCAAACGGCAGAGACTCGACACTTCCCACGCGGAAGTTATCAGCGGGCAGATGCGGAGCTATTGCTGCTGCCACAGTGCGTACATAGTCGATTGCCTCGCGCGAGTGGTCTATGCCATACACTTCATAGCCATTTCGCAGCATATAGACAAGGTTGCGCCCGCTCCCACATCCGGCGTCGAGCACGGACGAACCCGGTGCAAAACGGCCTTTTAGAAGCTGATCGAACAGATAAATATCAATAGAGCCAAATTCTTCATGCAGAGTGTTCATCATACTTCTCCAATTGTTCTGGTACAATTGCCAATACCCTCTTGGTGGTCCGGCAAAGGTACGAAGCAACCCGTCCTTGTGTTCCTTACACTGCAATGTACCGGTATTATTCACTGATGTCGATATCTGGCTTTCTCATGTTTTTCACAAAACTGCGGCGTTTTTTCTGGTCGACGCGTTTGCGCCGTGCGGCTGCCGAGGGTTTTGTTTTTTTGCGCGTGCGGGGTTCGGCAGCGGCTTTGCGGAGCAATTCTACAAGCCGCTCTATGGCATCGGTGCGATTGCGCTCTTGGGTACGATGGCGGCGTGCTGTCAGGATGAGCATCCCATCGGCAGTGAGTTTCCTTCCTGCTAATGCGCGCAGCCGCAGGCGAACAGGCAGGGGCAGAGCGTCGTTGTGTTCTGCGTCGAACCGCAGTTGTACAGCGGTAGCCACTTTATTTACATTCTGGCCACCCGGCCCGGACGAATGGACAAAGTCCAGATGTATATCGCTTTCGTGAATTTCTATCTGATCGGTAATGCGAATCATATTCTTTTTTTCTTTATTAGAGATAGCCAAAAGACCGCCAACGCCGTAGCGACGCCTCGCCGAGGCGTCGCCACGGCGCCAATACCACGCCACGGCGCCAATGCCACGCCACGGCGCCAATACCACGGCGCGAACGCCAACGCCGCCAATGCCGTAGCGACGCCTCGCCAATACCACACCACGGCGCGAACACCACGCCGCCAATGCCACGCCACGGCGCCAATACCACGCCACGGCGCCAATACCACGGCGCCAATACCACACCACGGCGCCAATACCACGCCACGGCGCCAATACCACGGCGCGAACGCCAACGCCGCCAATGCCACGCCACGGCGCCAATACCACGGCGCGAACGCCAACGCCGCCAATGCCACGCCACGTCGCCAACGCCACGTCGCCAACGCCGCCAACGCCGTAGCGACGCCTCGCCGAGGCGTCGCTACGGCAAATCTACGCTTTTTTTGTCTGCTCTGCTTTTCTTCTGTGCACACCGATACTTCGCAACCGGCAGGTGCTTTTCCCGTTCAACCGCACCGAACCTATTTTCTTACTATGTGGGAGTACGGTCATGGAATTTGTTATCGGCGCCGTGGTACTGGCGTTGCTGTCGGGGGTGCGCGTCACCAAGGAATACAAGCGTGCGATAGTATTTCGCCTGGGGCGTTATGCTGGTACACGAGGGCCGGGCGTATTTTACCTGCTTCCCTTTATCGAATCGGCGAAAATTCTGGATATTCGCACCCAGACCGTGACAATTGAGCAGCAGGAAACTATTACAAAAGATTCGGTGACAGTGCGGGTGAACGCTGTGCTTTGGTATCGCATTGCCGACCCGGAATACGCGGTGATACGCGTAGCCGACTACAGGCAAGCTGTGTACCAGATCGCGCAAACGAGCCTTCGGAATATTATCGGCCAGCACAATCTCGACGAAGTGCTCAAGGAGCGCGATAGGATCAACGACATGCTCGAACAGATCGTAGACCAGGCTACTGGCTCTTGGGGCGTAAAGATTGAAATGGTAGAAATGCGCGATGTGGAGATTCCGGAGTCGATGCAGCGGGCGATGGCGCGCGAGGCGGAGGCCATGCGCGAAAAGCGTGCGCGTATTATCAAAGCCCAGGCTGAGCTCGAATCCTCGGAAAAACTTGCCCAAGCATCGCAAATGATTGCACAGAACCCCGCAGCGCTCGAACTTCGCCGCATGCAAATGGTGGCCGAGGTTGGAGCCGAGAACAACACAACGACGATTCTGATGATGCCAGCAGAGTTCTTACACCTTGCGCGCGGTCTTACAACGGCGTTTGTTGGTGCTCCTGCCGCTGTGCACGTCGATCCCGTACCACCTCCGGCTACGCCCGATACATCGCTACCAAATGGACCATCCGCAGACGGTCAGCTCCCTGCAACTAACGATAAATCTGCTGGATAATAGGCAGCTTATCAGCCATAGCTATGCTTTTTTGCGTGCCAGTACGCACAGGTATTGGCACGCAATATACACCACGCTCTCCTTGTTTTTTCTTCTGGGTCTTCTATGATTCCCAAAAAATCGCCAATATTTGGACAGGATGCGAGGGTCGTAATACTGGGTGGTTCATGTGCAAAACTTCCGGGAATTTTTTGTAGACATATTGGCAGCAATTTTATAATTTTCGCCCCGCAGCTTTCCCCGTCTGGCGAAAACTAACGCCGGGAGATACGGGTATGAAGAAATCGGAATCAGCGCCGTCTACATAACAACAACACGAGACAGAACAGGCTACGACGGTTCATTGTACAGCATAAAAAACGGCTTCGGACGTCTTCTCACTGTCGTTTCAATCGATTTTTCAGCGCTTTCGCAGCTTTGGTGCGGAGCGCTTTCCTGTACATTGCAGGCATATGGGCATATGTCTGGCGTCGGCTGTCTTTCCCATTGGCCTTATAGGGCAATAGGGAGGTGCATGCAATAGCCTGTCGACGAAGTCGCTGACAGCACAGGTTTGCACGCTGATACCCGATGCGGTTAACAACGAGATTCAGTTTATCTATATACTATCCGGAGCACAAATTATGCACATACCCCGCCTTTTTACCAGGCAAGGTACAAGCCCGTATGACGAGATCGAATATACCTACCGAACTTCGCAGTTGCGGAATACAGATGGCTCGTCGGTGTTCAAAATGGAGAACATCGAAGTACCGAAGCAATGGTCGCAGGTAGCTACTGATATTCTGGCACAGAAGTATTTTCGCAAGGCTGGCATCCCTGATGTTGATGCTGAAGGCAATCCGGTACTCGATGCCGAAGGCAATCCCACGACCGGCCCGGAAACGTCGATCAAGCAGGTAGTTCATCGTCTGGCAGGCTGCTGGCGCCAATGGGGCGAACAATACGGGTATTTCGATACGGCAGAGGACGCGCAGGCATTTTACGACGAAATTGCCATGATGCTGCTCAGGCAAATGGCCGCGCCGAACTCTCCGCAGTGGTTTAACACGGGGCTGAATTATGCCTACGGAATCACCGGCAACGCGCAGGGGCATTACTATGTCGATCCGGAAACAGGTAAACTCCAGCGTTCTAAAGACGCTTATACTCATCCACAGCCACACGCCTGCTTTATCCAGTCGGTGCAGGATGATCTTGTGAACGAAGGTGGTATTTTCGACCTCGCAACGCGCGAGGCTCGTATTTTTAAATACGGCTCCGGTACAGGCACCAACTTTTCTACTATTCGCGGCGAAGGCGAACGCCTTTCCGGTGGTGGAATTTCCTCTGGCCTGATGAGCTTCCTGAAAATTTACGACCGCGCCGCAGGCGCCGTGAAGTCGGGCGGTACAACGCGCCGCGCAGCCAAAATGGTAATCGTAGACATCGACCATCCGGATGTTGAGCGATTTATCGAGTGGAAAGCCCGCGAAGAAGAAAAAGTAGCGTCGCTCGTTGCCGGTTCTAAAGCCTGTGCTATCCACCTGCAAGCGGTGATGGATGCCGCAATGCAGGGCGGTATCGACCGCAAGAGCAACAAACACCTGCGCATGGCCATTGCCCGTGCCAAGAAAAATGGTATTCCCGCCAATTATGTAGAGCGCGTGCTCGCACTTGTAGAGCAAGGCTTTACCTCGCTGAACTTTGAAGTGTTCGATACACACTACGAATCCGAAGCCTATGCTACAGTAAGCGGACAGAACTCCAACAACTCCGTGCGCGTTACCAACGAGTTCATGGAAGCTGTCATCAACGACAGCGAGTGGAACCTTACATGGCGCACGAATGGCAAAATTTCCAGAACTATCCGCGCCCGCGATCTCTGGAATAAAATCGCTCTCAGCGCTTGGAAAAGCGCCGATCCGGGATTGCAGTACGACACGACGATCAACGAATGGCATACATGCCCGACCGATGGCCGCATCAATGGCAGCAACCCGTGCTCCGAGTACATGTTCCTCGATGATACGGCGTGCAACCTCGCCTCGCTGAACCTCGCGCATTTCTTCGACGAAACGACACGCACGTTCAAAGTAGAAGATTTTCGCCATGCAGCCCGGCTCTGGACTGTCGTACTCGAAATCTCGGTGCTGATGGCACAGTTTCCCTCCAAACGCATTGCACAGCTCAGCTATGAGTTTCGCACGCTTGGCCTGGGCTATGCTAATCTCGGTACGATTCTGATGGTGTCCGGTATTCCCTACGACTCGCCCGAAGCACTCGCTATTTCCGGCGCTATTAGCGCTATGCTCACAGGCGAAGCTTATGCTGCTTCTGCTGAGCTTGCACGCGATCTCGGCCCCTTCCCGAAGTTCGAACGCAACCGCGAGCCGATGCTGCGCGTAATGCGCAACCACCGCCGTGCTGCGTACAACACGCCGCACGACCAGTACGAAGAGCTTACTATTCGCCCCATGGGTATTAATCCTGAGTATTGCCCCGACTACTTGGCCCAGGCTGCCCGCTCTTCGTGGGATCGTGCTTTAGAACTCGGCGAACAACATGGCTATCGCAATGCCCAAACAACGGTGATTGCGCCTACGGGCACAATTGGCCTGGTAATGGACTGCGACACCACGGGCGTTGAGCCGGATTTCGCTATCGTGAAGTTCAAGAAACTCGCTGGCGGCGGCTATTTCAAGATCGTGAACCAGTCGGTGCAAAAGGCGCTCGTCAATCTCGGCTATACAGCCGAGGAAATTGAGAAAATCGAGAAGTATTGCAAAGGCTACGGCACGCTGGCTGGCTGCCCGCATCTGAACCGACAGTCGCTGAAAGACAAAGGCTTTACGAATGATAAACTCGACATCATCGAAAAAGAACTCGATAATGTATTCGATATAAAATTCGCTTTCAACAAGTGGACGCTCGGCGAGGAATTCTGCAATAGCCTTGGCTTTACTGATGAACAGATGAACGACCAGTCGTTCGACATGCTTACCGAACTCGGCTTTACGAAAAAACAGCTCGAAGAAGCCAACGATTATGTGTGCGGTACAATGATGATCGAAGGTGCGCCCGGGCTCAAAGAAGAACACCTTGCTGTGTTCGATTGCGCCAACCGATGCGGACGCCGTGGCGAGCGCTATATCGCTCACATGGCGCATGTGCGTATGATGGCCGCCGTGCAGCCGTTTATCTCTGGTGCTATCTCTAAAACCGTAAACATGCCCGCCGAAGCAAGCGTGGAAGAAGTCGCCGATGTGTACAGCGAGTCGTGGAAGCTCATGGTGAAAGCTATTGCGCTGTACCGCGATGGCTCGAAGCTGTCGCAGCCGCTCAATAGCACAAGTGGCGATGAGGACGAGATCGACATGCTCGGCGACGAAGATTCGCTCGATGAAACAAAAGGGCCGAAAGAAGTGCAGACGCAGATCGTGGAACGCGTGTACCACCGCGCCGACCGCCGCCGCCTGCCCAAAAAACGCAGCGGGTTTATTCGCGAAGCGTATGTAGGCGGACACAAGGTGTTCCTGCGTACAGGCGAATTTGAGGATGGCACGCTTGGCGAAGTCTTTATCGATATGTATAAAGAAGGCGCGTCGTTCAAGGGCTTGATGAACTGCTTTGCAGTGCTTGCTTCCAAGGCGCTACAGTACGGTATGCCAGTAGAGGAACTCGTCGACTCGTTTACGTTTACGCGCTTCGAACCGGCTGGCCCGGTGGAAGGCCATGAGACAATCAAGTACGCCACGTCGATTCTCGACTATGTGTTCCGCTCTGTGGGCTACGATTACCTGAACCGCACCGACTTCGTGCATGTAAAAGCTGTGGACGAGATCGTGCCTGAAGGTGCATCGGCAAAGGCTCCTGTGGCGGAGCCGAAGGCAAAGCCGAGTGAAGACGAGCGCGTGGTAGAGCTCATGAAGCAGAGCAAACTCGTAGGCGAAACTGTGCACAATGGCAATAGCAACGGCAATGGCCAACGCAAAAAGATATTTGAAGCAAAGGCCAAAGGCTATACCGGCGAGCAATGCGTGAACTGCGGCTCTATGCGCGTGAAGCGCAATGGAAGCTGTACTGTATGCGAGGACTGCGGCACAACAAGCGGCTGCTCGTAATCAGCCTCTTCTCGCGGAAAGACAAAGCCGTTTCGGAGCAATCCGGAGCGGCTTTTTTGTGAAGAACACAGGAATTCCCAAGAAGAAGAATCGCAAAGCCGTAGAGAAGAGCATGACTCTACAATGGTAGGCGCTTTCGTCTCTGCCTTGGCTTTTGGTTGCTGTACCGCTGCCGCGTTGGAAGTTATCGCAAGCTCGTCCTGGCACCGTTCCTATGGGTGACAAATGCGACGTCGGCCTTCATCGCTGGCACATCGTAAGAGCGATGCGCGGACGAGGCGTCTGGCGACAGCAGCTCTTCGTTCGGGCAACGACATCGACTGTTTCAGAACCGTTATTGGTAGGCAGTGGCGGCAGGCAATCTTCTGCGGCAGCGATTGATTGGCCGCCTATTGCTCGGTCGTGATGCAGAACAGACCAACGCCATCAATTCCGGTTCTTGCCTTTCTGCACTGCCTATAAGCATTTGTTGAAACATATAATTTTTCTTCCCTTTGTTCAGTCTGTCCGCTCTGCGTCGATAACCCCTCCAAATTGCTTGTGTTTTCGCGGGTAGAATGTATATTAGGAAGCCAAACGCGATGCCGTTCGCAGTCAGGCTACCAATGTCCGTGGCAGGCATTGTCAGTAAATGCCATAACAGCAGGCTGTGTACCCAGATACAGTAGCTTTGTGCTACAAAGCAACACCTCTGTTCATGGATAGAGATAACCCTTCTCCTTTACGGTGCGAGCACTGCTATGACTAACAGCACTGTCCATGGTCGGCGTTCTGCCGATCCCGCCGAAGAACATCTGCGGACTCTCAACGCACAGGCGTGGGCCGTTCGCAGAATTGATTCTGAAAAAGCTCGTTGCTTGGCAGAAGAGGCTTTGCAACACTGCCGTAGTTTTTTACAGGAACACCCCTCCTCGTTTTGTCACAAACAAGAGCTTGCAACAGCGCTGCTGATCCTTGCATCAGTGGGTGCGCGTTCTTCTGGATTTGCCAAGGCACTTACTCAAGGAGCCGAAGCACTTGTGCTCTTTGAAGAAGTAGGATACATACCGGGGCGGATACACATGCTGTCGACGCTGACCAAAGCTCATATGGCATTAGGAGAATATCCCGAGGCGATGGCACTTGTAGAGCAGGGGATAGAACTATTGACAAGAACAGACGACCCGGAGGCAAAAGGTGCTATTCTGGGCGCGGCAGGACAGATTCAGTGGTCGATGGGCGACTATCCAAAAGCTCTCGACTATTTTCTGCAAAGCCTAGCTGCTGCAAGATTGGCGTCGAGTATCAGCGAAATGCTTGGTGTGCTCAACAATCTCGGTATGGTGTACACAACACTTGGCGATTACGAAAAGGGGTTGGAGTACAGCAATTCCGCTTTGCTGCTTACCAGAGAGTACGGCGACAAAATAGGCGAGAGTGCCGCATTAGTAAACATAGGAATTTTACATCGACGGCAGGGAGAGAATAAAGAAGCAAAAGAATACTTCCTACACACGCTCGAAATAAACAGAGGAATCAACAACAAAAACGGGCAAATGCACGCCCTCACCAACCTTGCCAGCGTAGAATTTGATATGGGCAACTACGACCACTCCGAACAATACGCTGTAGATGCGTTTGAGATTGCCCGATCAACCGGCGAAAAAAGGATTGAATCCTATGTATTAGTCTCGCTTGGACAGCTCTGTAGCAAACGCGGGCAGTACGACCGGGCAATGGAATACTATGAAGAGAGCTTAGTGCTGCGCCGTGCGATTGGGTATCGCCATGGAGAAGTAGACACATTGGTGACTATTGGTATAACAAATGCAGAGCGGGGACTGTACGACGAAGCTCTTGTCAATTTATCCGAGGGGTTGGTATTGGCCGAAGAGCTTCAGTCCAACGCCGTTATCTTTGAGATTCACGAACAGCTTGCCGATGTGTACGAGAAAAGCGGCAATCTCGCAAAGGCTTTATACCATCACCGGCAGTTCTACACTCTACAAAAAGCATTTTTTAACGAGCAGGCCATCATTCGCCAAAAAAGTCTTCAGGTATTCTACGAAGTACAGCAAGCAGCAAAAGAGACGGAAATATACCGTCTGAAAAACGTAGAGCTGGCAGCGGCCAATGCCGAGATATTACGGCAAAAGCAAGATATAGAGGAGTATGCTCAAACCATTCGCAGGGCACACGACCAGCTATTAGATAAATCTATCGCGTTGGAGCACCTCAACCGCGACAAGGATGAGTTCATCGGCATTGCAGTCCACGGTCTGAAAAATCCGCTATCGCTTATTATCATGGCTGCTTCTATGCTGCGCATGAATAGCGAACGGATGCCAAAGGATGAACTCAACAAAAATTTAGAGTGGATAGAAGCATCTGCTTGGCGTATGGAGGACCTCGTGCTAAAGCTGCTCCAAAGCAACTCCATTGAATCCGGTGGAGTAGAATTTGTGCCGGAAGTGATAGCCATAGAACCCTTGCTTTCTCCGATTGTGCAGGAGTACGGTAGGCGAGCTCTGGCCAAGGGCATCCGGCTTGTTACCGAAGGCGTAGAATCTTCTGCTTGCATCATTGCCGACGCGACAATGGCGCATGATATTCTCGATAACCTGGTGTCCAATGCCGTAAAATTCTCGCCATCCGACACTACTATCTCTGTGCGCGTTCTTCCCGGGACAGAACTTTCCACACACACCAACAGCAGACTGAGGATGCCAATGCTGCGTATTGCTGTGCAGGACGAAGGCCCGGGGCTTACGGAAGCCGACCAACAGCGCCTTTTTGGGAAATTTGAACGTCTTTCGGCAAAGCCAACGGGCGGCGAGCATTCTACCGGGCTCGGTCTGTCCATCGTAAAAAAGCTGACGGAGATGATGGGGGGCCGAATATGGTGCGAAAGCGCACCGGGTAAAGGCGCTACATTCTTTGTCGAGCTTCCCGCTGTAGTTGCTCACGACCAGAAGAAAACTGATCTGTAGCGGGCTGGCGTGCGCCAACAGCATAGAGCTCTAGCCTGCCGGGGATATTTCTCTGTGACAAGCAATCAGATGCTGCTCGGAGGCAATCTACCAGAGGGCAGAAGACCGCTCCTGTGCCGTGCTTCTTCCGGATGTACTGAATGCAAGACGAAAAGTATCTGTATTGCTGCTCTGATAGAAAATTTATTACAGGAGAGAGCCACTCTTGAAGGGAACGAACCCACCGCCGTATTTGGTGAGCAAATAGCGAACATTTTGAGAAGAGCGGAGTATTTTGAGCCAATCAGACTGTTGAAAATGAAGGCAAAGCAAGGGTGCTCTTGGATCGCATAGAAGTATGCAAGGTACTTTTTACTTGACACAATGAATGAAGACGCCTAAATTCGCACATCTTTTGACAACCTATCGTCGTAGATTCGGTCTTCTGGCGTTGTGAAATTACACCTTTATAGACACTATCGGATACGTTACCTAACTCCGAACCTATGTAAATCACTGTAATTTCATTGGGTCTGAAAGACATGTTCGTGTTTCCATTTGTTTTTGCCCTGTACTGTTAGTTAGGCTTCTCATCTATTTATAATACATCGCATTTCTTTTATTTTCCACCTTTCAGGACATCTGTATGATCCTTTCGCGTAACAAATTATGTACCTCGCTTCTTGCGCTTGCTCTGGCAGCTTGCTCGCTTTCCGATGCCTCTGCCCAAGGCGTTGGCTTTCAGAAAGGCAAAACCTATGTGGGGCCTACACTGGGCTTTGGTATTGGTGGTGCGCTTGGTTTTGGTGCATCAGCCGATCATGGTATTACTGACAATATCAGCCTCGGTGTTGATTTGGGCTACACCTCATTTACTGAGGATTTCGGCGGTTTTGGCGCCGCAATGGGCGGTATAGAGCTTCAGTACACTCTGTTCGCCGGATTGGTAGCTGGTTCATACCACTTTACTCCCGGTGAGGCTTTTGATCCGTTTATCAAATTAGGTGTGGGCTATTTCAACTGGGATGCTGCATACTTGGTCGATGGCAAGGAAGAAGAAGGTGTTTTTGCCGCAGCTTATGCTTCAGGTGTAGGTTTTACTGGTCAGATCGGTGCCCACTACGAGGTGTCGCCGCTTGTCAACCTTCGTGCGACCATTGGCTATCCGTTCTACTTGGCAGGCGGTCTCGATTTTACTTTTGGCGGAGTCGGTCGCCGAGCGGGCAGCCAGTCTTCATCGGCTGATGAACGCAGCGATGCATCGGCTTCTGGCGGTAATGCAGACCGCTATCGTATCTATGTTGGTCCTTATATCCACGCGAAACCCAGCATCAATACAGTAATAGGCGATGGCCACAAGACTGGTGTTGTGTTCAATAGCACACCCGACTTTGGCGTGAGTACTGTGGTTCCGTTTGGGAAGGGGTCCAACATCGGCTTTACACTTGATCTCGGCCATTCCTCGCTGGGATATCAAGTAAAGCCGGAAGACAGCAAGTTTCAGAGCGACTCTACCAATTTTATTGAATCGTATAGCTATTTTAATATTTCGCCAGGTTTTAACCTCAACGGCTTTACGCTCGGTATCAATATTGGTATGCCGCTCAGTGCTTCGATGGAAAGCGAACGCGGAAAAAGCTATCACCCTCTGCACAATGTGTCGAGAAAAGAAGGCTTCTCTGTGGACTACGTTGACTCACTCGCCACACTTATAGAAGTTCGTCTTGGCGGCTCAATTCCCCTGATCGACAATCCCAGCGGTAAATTCCTGTTCAACGTGCAGGCCAGTTATGCACTAACAGGTTTGTTCAAAGACTATAAGGCATATGAGTACGCATACGAAGATAAACTGGATGAGAACGATCATAAAATATCCGTGCCCGACGAAGGACTGAACCCCAAACCAGCAGCGCTTTCTTTAGGATTCAGCTACGTGTTTGGTATTGGCCTCTAACCATTAGAGGCAGAACTGTTATTCTGCAAAGGGTTGCCATCTGGCAACCCTTTGCTTTCCCTTTGCACATAGCGCTCCACTGCCTCTGCAAAGCTCACCCCTTCTATCCTGCTATCTAACCACGGAATAAAGTGGAAGTACGTAAAAGCTCTGCTTTCAAAGGGATCGCTCTGTAGCGCCACAAGCTCCTGCCGCAGCGCTGTAAACTCCTTCTGCACTGCTTTTGGCGACGATGCTGCTATTGCTTTCTTTATAAACTGCACAAGTAGAGTCTCGAAACGATACAGACGCTGCTTCTGCACAAGATACCGCCACGTAGAGCGTACATCCGAGCGCAGAAGTTCGGTATTGCCAAGCTCGTAATGCACTAATAGATTGAGTATTCGCGCAAAGCAGTACAGGTCTTCGCGCACGTCTGCCGAGCGGTCGTTGAGCACGGTGTTGAGATGCTCAATCGCTTTAGCAGGCTCGCCGAGAGCGATATATGCCCAGCCAGTATGGTAGGCAATGTATCGCTGGTAGTAGGATGTCAATGTGTCGCGGAATGCGAGGAGCTCTTGGTGTAGCACAGGCAGCAGGCAGCGGAGGGCCGCAAAGTCGCCAAATTTTAGATAGAGAACTAGTTCATTGACCCGCACTGATGTGAAACGCTCCATTGCGTTGACATATGCTTTGTCGGGTAGTGCTCGAAGCTGTTCAATATAGAGGGCGGCGTCTTCGGGCTGGTGCAGCAGTATGCACAGGCTGGCGAGATTATGCAGAAGCGACGACGCTACGAATGGATAGCTGGCTGCGTACTGCGGGTGATTTTCTAACAGGCGAAGAGCTTCCCTGATATAGAGCGCGCTTTCTTTGTAGTCGCGGATATAGTAAGCATATGTAGAGCGTATCTGGTAAAAAATGAAGCGCGATGCTGGCCATTGCAAATCGCGGTACTCCGCCATGAGAGGGTCGGTGAGAATAGCGCGCAACTCTGCCGAGTCTGCACTGCGTGGCCCCTGTTCCGAGATGTGCTTGAACAGGCGCTTATTGATAGTTTCCAAACCATTAAATCGCAACAGCTCTTCCAGCGCAAGGCGTTCGAGCGCAAGGCTTTGCTCCATGCGTTCGCTCGTCGTGCCCGACATGAATTGTGCTGCTTGAAGTTTTCTTGCGGAGCCTTCGATAACAGGTTTGTAGTAGTTCAGGTCGTAGCGGTCTGCCATTACGCGTGCGCGATCTAATATTTTTTTTGCTTGGTCGTGCAGGTTCCTGTCCATGAGCGTGGCGTAGTCGTCCAGCAGGCCGCGCAGACGCCGGGAATTGGAAGCATCGGCATTGTAGGAGCGCATGCTTCGCAGAATGAGCGTGTAGAGGTAGTTCTTAAGCGCTGGCAAGCGGCGGATAAACGCTTGGTCGCTCAGGTCTTCCCGTATTTTTGCTTCGTCGTAGCGCTCCTGCCGGTCTATTGCATTGAAGAGAGTGATGTAGGTGTTCTGCTCTCCTACTACATGGCGCGCCGAATACTTTCTGAAATAGCCTTTCTCCGATCGCGTTAGCGATTTTATGAGTCGAAAAAGATCGTCGGAAGGTGTCATCGAAATAGAAGAAAAAAAGACGTGATTGAACATGCACGATAGCTGCACCACAGCTCGGAACACTCCTTTTTTGCAAAAAAGCGCTGTTGGGATGCAACAGGAAGTAATATCGCGAAAAAGCAATTCTTGTGCTACATTCGGTTCAAAGTAGAAGAATAATTGCAAAAATGTGACTGTGCGGGTGCGACATCGCCGCAGGATCATACTCTTATACGGCAACAATGCTTTTATGTATGATATACAGGACACACTATGCTTATGTATGTTTCGGTAATTATGGCCTGCGCTATGATAGCGCTCGCGCAGCCTGCCCGCGCAATAGAAGTTCCGCCCTCTTGGCAGGTGTATAATGTTTCTAACTCCGATTTACCCAACAACCTCGTGTACCGCGTAGAGGTCGATAAGCTTGGCCGTGCTTGGCTCAGTTGCGGAGGGCTGACGCTGTTCGACGGCTCGAATTGGAAGAATTTTAGTGAATTCGGTGTGTTGCAGATAGGCATTGCCTCCGATAATACAGTGTGGTGCGCCTGCGATTTATTCAGTGGTTCGCTGGTGCATTGCGATGGCGTAACAGCAACATCCTACAACGACCAGAATTCTAATATTCCCTCCAATTGGGTGACAGGCGTTACTGTGGATAATGATGATCGCGTGTGGGCGGGGTGCTCCTATACCGGCATCGGTGAGCTCAACGACACAACATGGACAAAACATCTCGGCAGCCAAGAAACAGGAGGGGGGTATGTTTCGATGGCACACGATAAGGATAACACAATCTGGGCTGCTTCGGGAATTATGCTGCATCACTACAGCAATGGCGCTTGGGCGTCGATGACCGTGCCGGGACTGGATGATCAGAGCCAAGCGATTAGGAATATTCTGTGCGACCACGACAGCAGTATCTGGCTGGGCATCGATGCCAAAGGGCTAGCTCATTACAAAGGTGGGCAGTGGACATTCTATTCTGTGGAGAGTGGCGAGCTGCCCGACAACATGGTGTATGCGACAGCTCTCGACAGTAGTGGTGTGCTCTGGGTTGGTACTGCCAAAGGATTGTCCTCCTTCGATGGCACAACATGGGAAACACGCACAAAAGAGAACTGGGTGCTGCCCGATGATCGTGTTCGATCTATTGCTGTAGGAGCAGACAATTCGCTCTGGGTTGGTACTGAACGAGGGCTGCTGCATACGGCTCAAAGCGTAGTAGACGTTGCCGAAACAGATGCTGGCTCTCTCGGCCTTGTGCTTTCTCCCAATCCGGTTGATGGCGATGCGGTTGCTATACGATTCTCTTTGCCAGCACCAGCGCAAACAGAAGTAGAAGTGTATGCGCTATCCGGTGAACGCGTTGCTGTGGTGGCAGCCGGAGCACTGCCTACAGGCGACCACAGCTATAGCTTTGACAGCCGCAGGCTTGCCACAGGCTCGTACTATTGCGTAGTGACTACGGCTGGGCATCGCGTAGCGCATATACCCTTTGCCATTCGCCGATAAACTCCTTGTAAATTCTCTCCTCTGGCCTCTGTGCTTGTGTGCGGGGGCCTTTTTGCAGGCGATGGGCGCTTCTGTCTTCGCAGCCTCCGCTTTGCCTCTGCACCGCGCGCACTACCGCCGCGTTGGTATTCGCTCCATACCGCAACTGTAACCATTCAAAGAAGCGCGTGTTCTCTCTGCTCAATAACTTTTCTTCCGAGCACATAGCTATAGCATGATTGTACGCGATCTTCCTTCTCCAGCAGCTCCTATCAATTGGGATGCGCCTTGTCCCGTACACCGCTGGCCAAATATGGTCGTAAACGCGCGGGCATCCGGTGTATATTTTCCAGAACACGAGGGGACGCTGTCGGTTAAATGCGTCTTTCGCGGTCGGGAGCACTATCGTGTAGGTACACAGCATTTCCCAGTTGATACTACTTCGTATCTCGTGCTCAACGCCGGACAACGCTATGAAAGTTGGATAGAGCACGGCGAGGTCGCCGAGTCTTTCTGCGTGTTCTTTCGTCCGCTGTTTGCAGAAACAGTGCTCTATGGTCTCGTTACGCCTGCTGATGTTCTTGCCGACAACCCGGAACCACACCGGCACAGTGCTATTCAGTTTGTAGAGCGTTTGTACCCGCACGACTCCGCGCTTTCGCCATTGCTTGCCGAGGTGCGCCGCTCAATTCAGCACAATTCTTTTGATAATAGCGAAGAGCTTTTTCACCGCTGTCTCGAACACATGCTCGCCGTACAGAGAGATATCGGGCAGCTTCTTGCCAATCTACCCGCAGTGCGGCTTTCTACGCGGTTGGAACTCCATCGCCGTTTGAGCTGTGCGCGCGAGTATATGGACGCTTGCTTCGCTACGCGCATCACGCTGGCCGATATTGCAGGGGCTGCGTGCCTTTCCACCCATCATTTTTTGCGCCTGTTCAGGCAGATGTACGGCCTTACTCCTAACCGTTATCTCGCAAAAAAACGCCTTAATAAAGCGTGTGAACTTCTCACCGAAACCGATATACCTGTTACATCTGTTTGTTTTGCCGTTGGCTTTGAAAGCCCGAGCACGTTTAGCCGTTTCTTCCGTGCGGCTTTTGGTGTATCGCCCGAGCGCTTTCGTGCTGCTGCTCGTGGTATGTCGTCGGTGTGCACCTCATAATACTCCTCTCTTCTCTTGCATCTGTAGATGGGCAAGCAATTTAGCAAGATCGGATAAGCAGCGCCGCTGTGGAGAAATTAACTTGTACTATGAGAATAATAGTACAACTCTTCACAAGGTAATAGTATGATGATGAAACAACGCTGCATGCTTCTGCTTGCCATTTTTCAGCTCGCCTGCTGCAATTTGCTTTGGAGCCAGGTGTGGACAGCCCGGCCATCCGGTTCTGTGGGCGACATCTGGAGTGTGCGATGTACAGACAACATGAATGGTGTGGCCGCTGTCTGGATACAGCCGGGTTCGGCGGAAATCTTGCGCACTACCAATGGCGGGCTGAACTGGGCGACGGTGTTGCAAGATGTAAATCGAGGTTGTACAGCCGTGGATTTTGCCGATAAAAAAGATGGCTGTGTCGTAGGAGGTGCTTTTAACTACGCGCTTGTGTGGCGTACCGATAATAGCGGTAGCACATGGAATGCACTCTATACCGATAATCAGCTTACAGCGCCCAAACCTTCGCTGTGGACTATCCATTTTCCCACGAACAAGACGGGCTATACCGCAGGAGGAAGTGGTGTGGTAATGAAAACCACCGATGGTGGAGCTTCGTGGTCAATCCTGCCTACGCGTATTCCAAGCAATGCTGAAGTTATCAGTATCTTTTTTGTGAATGCCAATATGGGCTTTGCTATAGCTGGTGATGAGGGTGACTACTTGAATGGTCGAAAGCTGTACCAGACACTCGACGGCGGTGCTTCTTGGCAATTGCTTACCTCGATTCTTACTATGCGAGCTTTGTATTTTGTGAACGAAACTACTGGGTACATCGCCGGTGCCAGCGGTGGCCGACCGGCTGTCTGGAAGACGACTGATGGTGGTGTGGTGTGGCGGAAAACATATACAGGCACAGCAACAGCGTGGATGAACGATATTGTCTTTACGCCGGAGAATCCGTATGTGGGCTATGCTGTAGGCGGCAATCTGGCTACCGGAAAAAGTGGCGTTATTATCCGGACGCTCGACGGCGGGGAAACGTGGACGGAAGAAGCCACCGATCTTCCAAAGGCTTTGCGTAGTGTAGATTTTCCTGTGGAAACACATGGAATTGCTGTCGGCGATGGTGGTGCCGTGTACACAACCGAGCGCCAGCCTACTCCGCTGCCCGAGCCTCATGCTGTGCTGTCGGTATCGAACATAGATTTTGGGGCCATCGCGACCGGAGAAGAGTCGGTGTTGTCAGTCGATGTTGCTCCTGAAAATGTAGCCGGGTTAGTGGTGCTGTCGGCAGAACTCGATGCAACTGCACAAGCACAGGGGTTTTCTCTTGACCCTAGTATAATGCTGCCCGATTCGCTTGCATTTGGCGAGTCTATGACGATTTCTGTTGCGTTTTCGCCGTTGACTGTGGGGCCAGTAGCAGGGGCACTTCTGATTACTACCAACGACAATACACCTGTGGCTACGGTGCAATTGACAGGAGAGGGAATCGTTGTGCCGAAGCCGTCGGTGGTTGTCAGTGTGGACTCGCTTGCATTTGGCAAAGTGGACATCGGGCAGGAGCAGGAGCTTTCGTTTGATGTTCGCGGAGATAATGAAGCTGGCTTGATCGTACAGAGCATTGCTTTTGCCGATCCCGATGTCGCTGCTCTCTCTGGATTTTCGCTCACAACAGATAGGGAATTGCCAGTTGCGTTGGATAATGGCGAAACTGTTGGTGTGCGCGTGCAGTTCAGTCCCGTGTCTGTTGGGATAGTGCAGGCTGCTATTGCTATTGTGTCGAATGATGAACTGTATCCAACCGCAATGGTGGCTGCGGAGGCAGAAGGCGTCGAAGCTGTATCTGTGTGCGAGGATCGCGCGTCGGGAATAGCTGTGCGCGTGGTTCCGCACCCGCTTTCTGCTGCTTCCGCACTGCTGCTTACTACACCTGTTGCTGGTGTTGCAGAGATCGACATTTGGTCGGTAGAAGGCAGGCATATTGCGTCAGTGTTCAGCGGGCAGGCAGCGGAAGGAACGACTGCATACCCGCTGCCGCAGGTGTTCTCTATGCCGGGAGTGTACTATTGCCGTGCTGTTGTCAATGGTACAGTACTTATCCTGCCTCTTGCCAGATAATATCTACAGTTGTTCGTGCTGCGTTGTATTTTTCCGAACCCGGCTTTACAACCGGGTTTTTTTTATGCTTTGCCGTGAATAATTCGCGATATTTAGAATCGGGAGCTGGATTATGCGTTAGCTCGTCTGCTTGCCATTCTCACGACTATCGAGATCAGCAGTGCTACTCGTGTCGCAGATTCTGGCAGCTACTGCGAGAAACTAAATTGGGCTCCTATAGCGTTTAGAGCGAATGTATTTATTGAGATTGGAGTACAGCGTATGAAAGTCGTGATTGCCGGAGGCACGGGTTTTCTTGGGCAGCATCTATCGCAGGAGCTATTGCGGCACAACTACGAGGTGTGTATTCTGTCGCGCTCGTTTCGAGAGGGACGCAATGGAGTTTCCTACGCACAGTGGGACGGGAAAACGGTGGGTGCATGGGCGAGCGAAGTCGATGGTGCGGCGGCAGTAATCAACCTCACAGGGCGGAATATTCTCACGCGGTGGAGTGACAGCACAAAGCGGGAGATTTTGGCGAGCAGATTAGAGCCAATTGGCGCACTTGTAGCAGCTATGCAGCAGGTGCCGCACAAGCCCGGGGTATTTGTCTCGGCATCGGCTGTGGGCTATTATGGCGATACCGGTGCGGAACCCATAACAGAGAGCCACGATCCGGGCAGTGGCTTTGCCGCTTCTGTCTGTTCGCAGTGGGAAAATGCAGCACGCCGGGCAGAGGAAATAGGTGTGCGCACGGCTATTGCGCGTATTGGTCTTGTGCTGGACACTGGCGGCGGTGCGCTGAAGCCAATGGCATTGGCGTTTTCGCTGTTTGTGGGTGGGCCAATTGGTTCCGGTAGACAGTATTTTCCGTGGGTGCATATGCACGACCTCGTGCGCGCACTCATGATGCCGATTGAGGACAGCTCTTTTGCGGGTGCGTATAATGTAGCTGCTCCTGAACAGCTCACCATGAAGGAGTTTGCCAAGGCGCTCGGTAGTGTGATGAAACGACCATCGTGGTTGCCAGTGCCGGAGTTTGCTGTGCACCTCGCGCTTGGCGAGGCTTCCGAAATGCTTTTGGGCGGCCAGCGTATTATACCATCTGCGCTGATTAATCAGGGTTTTCGCTTCGATTTTACCACCGCTCATGATGCGTTGAACGATCTTCTGAGCTGATGCCGAAGCTGGTTACGCTTCCCCGGGTACGCCGATATATACCGCTGTGTCGTACTCGAATGCAATCCTTCCATCCGTAGCACATGTGTCGAAAAGCTCGCGGAGGCGCTGGAGCATGAGCTCGTGCTGTGGGCCTGCGGCTGGTACATACGACGACGAGAGCATCCGACCTTTTACTCCTTCAAAGTCGAAGTGCTGTGCATTGTCGAATGCAAATCTACGATAGCCGCCCCGGAAAAATGCCCGGAGCTCCGCGTCGCTGATGTTCATGTGGTTTACTTCGTTGTAGTCCGTAGCCAGTTCTTTGAGTAACTGCTCGTAGCCGCGCAAAAATGGTGTGGAATCGGTGCGCCGCTCATTCCACAACAGCACCACAGACCCGCCAGGCTTGAGAATACGCCGAAACTCCGTACTCGCCTCGCGGCGTTGAAACCAGTGGAATGCTTGAGCGGCTGTCACTATATCGATGCTGCCATCGGCAAGAGTTGTACGCTCTGCCGTTCCGTCCACACTTGCGAACAGCGGATATTCCGCAAGAAGGCGTTCGCCCGCTTCGCGCATTTCTCTGTTTGGTTCTATGCCATACACCGTATGGCCTTTTTTCAATAGCATGTGCGATAGGATTCCGGTTCCAGAGCCGATGTCGGCCACCACATCCCCCGGCTTCAGAACACCTTCGCTGTACAGGCAGTGCAGGGCGGCGTCTGGATAGCTCGGGCGATAGCGAATGTAATGTTCTACTCTGTCGGAAAATCGTTGCGTAGAGTTGTGCGGCATAAGCATTCAACCGGTAAAAAGATAAAGGTAGTAAATGTTTCCATAGAGAATTTGTAGCACGGGCGTCGCTGTGGCGTCCGGTTTGTCGCTGTCACCGGTCGCACGAGCCGGTGCTGTTTGGCCGCCCGGCAGTCGCAGTGTGGGGCGGATACACACGAGCCGACGTGCTCGCATCGTTTTTACGGCAATTGAGCGCGGTGCAGCGACGAGGTGCGGGCTGCGAAGACCGAAGCGCAACACCGGAGTAGTTGCATCACTCTATTTGCTTTACTACTAAAAAACACCTCTGGCTGCCGGACTGCATTGGAGAGCACGCTCTACCACCCGGTAAGTTGCTTGGGTGTATCGGTAATCATCTCCGAGATATTCGCAGGCGCACCGGTGCCGAGCTGACCGAGAGTATTGGTGCCCCACACCCATACAGAACCATCTTTTTTTACTGCAAAGGAATGGCCTGCACCTGCGGCAATGGACTTTACGCCTGTGAGCGATGTAATCTGGATGGGCGCCAGCACATTCGTGCGCGCTCCGCTTCCGATTGCCCCGTGGTAGCCATTGCCCCACGACCATACTGTGCCGTCTTCTTTCAGCGCCAAGCAGTGGGCGCCGCTGGCTGCAATAGCCACAACTTTGGTGAGAACAGCCACTTTTACGGGTCTACTCGTATCCGCTGTAGAGTTGTTGCCGAGCTGCCCGCTGCTATTTGCTCCCCACGCCCACACCGTGCCGTCCGCTGCGAGCGCGAGCGAAAAGTTGTCGCCTGCTGCAATAGCTGTAATATCTGGGAGACCTTCCACCCGCACTGCCGATGAAACCGGAGAGTATTCGTAGCCAGTACCTACCTGGCCGTAGGTATTGCTGCCCCACGCCCACACAGCGCCTTGCGACAGCGCCAGCGAATGGCCTCGGCCTGCTGCAACCGCCGATACAGACTTGAGAATAGGCAGTTTTGCTGGCATTGCTGTGTCGAGCATGGTGCCAAGCCCGAGCTCGCCGCTGCGGTTGTAGCCCCACGCAAATACATTGCCGTCTTCCGTAAGCGCCAGCGAATGCCGGTCGCCTGCGGCTACGTCTTTTACGCCGCCGAGCGCGATAACCACGCCATTAAAATTATCCTGAAGAGTTCCGTCGCCGAGCTGCCCATAGTCGTTTGTACCCCACGCCCAGAGCGTCCCTTCGGTTGTCATCACAAGAGTGTGATACGCGCCTGCTGTCGCTTTAGCAGCCTTGCCGCCTGCGAGATTGACCTGAAGCGGCGAGAAGTGCTTCATATCGCTTTGTGTGTACAGATCGCGTCCCCACGCCCAGGGCTTTGTACCCCGTATGCCCACAGAATGCTGCCAGCCCGCCGCCATTGTTGTCACCAGCAGTGCGTGCGGAACTTTTGTTTTTTCAATATTAATCCTGTTCCGGTTAAATCGCCACACTTCGCTTTCGCTGATGCGTGTATCCTCAACACGTGCTACTACTTTCCACGTATAGCGTCGCTCCGGGTCGAATCCCCGGCCTGATATGGGATATTGGAGTATCGTGGATGGCAGACCCCGCCGCTCGAAGAACGCCTCGTTGCGTTCCATTGCTTCTTCAGGAGATTGCTGCCCGACGATTTCCACTACTTTCAAGTCGTAGACAATGTGCTGGCCTACGGGCAGCGGCGCAGGGGGCAACCATGTAAACACAGGAAGGCTATCGGCGACAATTTCGTCGTCGGCGGGCGCCAGCAGCACTGGCGGGGAAAAATTCTCTACGCGGTGCTCTATACAGTCGGAGCCCATCTCTTCGCCGGTAGAAGCAAGGCGCGCGTACACGCAAATTGTGTACGTTCCCGCTGGAACAATGCCAGTGCGAAGGAATGAGTTGCGGTAGCGCGAGTTCGACTGGTTGACCTTGATAGGGCTAATCTTTGTCGCTGTAATCGACATCGAGCCCGGCGGCAGTTTGAACGTTGACGATTGCGCGTCGATAATCAGCCCGTCGCGTTCTTCGGTCGCCGTGGCCTGCAGGTAGAGCGTTACAGTCTGCTGCGAGAGGTTAACGAGATCGAGCCGCCAGATATCGGACTCGCGCAGTTGGTTAGGTGGCGGCTGATAGAGGCGGACTGCTACCTGTTGAGCCCATCCTGTTGTACAGTGGAACATGCCCGCGAGCAGGATTGCAAAAAGAGCGATCTTTGTCGTGCGCATGCTGTCCTCCCTGGCGTGAATACGACCCTGAATAGCAGGCGCCAACATAGAAAAGAGCGGGCGTTCGTACAAGGAAATTTATGCGAGTTGGCAGTTGGCTCGACAGCACTGGAAGAATAAGAAACTGCGGCTACTGCACTCCGAAGTGTACCCATTGAGCAAAAGAACGGCATTTCGGAGGCTACGGAGTGGGGCAGGTAATTGCAGCGCTTCCTGCAAGTTACCCTCTCTGCACGCTTCTCGCTGCCAAAGGTCGCGGCGGAAGTTTTCTGTTGTTTCTCACTAATGCTCCACCTAATTTCAGCGCGTTGTTGACAGCCGACCTGCGGGAAGAGTCCTTACCCGTATGGCTCTGCGAACCCGGTCTCAAGGATGGAGTTGCTATGAAGTGTTCGCGCCTCAATCTCTCTTCAATTCGAAAGCAACGCGGTTCTATTGAAATTCCCTACACTGCCGAAAAACTCATCTCTGCTGATAATTCTGTGCGTGTTTCACGGCGGAGCGTGCTGGGTCTTGCTGGACTTGCTACGGCATTGCTGCCTTCGGCGCTGAAAGCTGTAGGCACGTCTATGCTCGGCGAGTTCTCCATGCGGCGCGGTGATGGCGTTGTTGCATTCGCCATGCGCGGCAAAGAGCGCTGGGTGCTCGACTGCCGCCTGTTTGGTGGGTCGCCGCAGTTGTCTGTAGAGCAGGATCGAGACTCTATACTCGTAGAACTTGCTAGCGCATTCTATCCGGGCACAACACTGCCCGCCGACTTGGTGTGCAGGCTTACGCGGGGCCTGCAAGGTTGGCGTATGGAGCTACAACTCGCCTTTGGCGATTTTCAATGCAATGTGCCATTTGAGCAGTGGTTGCTCGGCAGCACGCGCGCTTTTTCTTCTGTTTCTTTCTCTCACGACCTCGCTGTTGCCTCCAATGCTTCGGTGCAGTGGAATGGCCGCGCTCTGGCGTACTATGCCCCCGACAAATGCTACACTGTAGAAGGCAAGGCAACCGCACGTGTAGAGGACAACGGCAGTGTGCTTGTTGCCGACCGCATGGTAATTTCCCTGCCTGATGCCTCCGAGCCTTGGCTGCTGGCGCAAGCAGGCCGGAAGCGGTCCGTGCTCACTTTCGAGCGCGGAGATCGTTCGTGGCTGCTGCGCCCTCGCACGACAATGCCCGCTGGATGGTCCGTAGCCGCCGATGAAGCCGCATTTAGCACTGTGCGTATTGAATGCACAGAAAACCGCTATGGCGTGGCGCGGCGCGCTCTTGTTGCGGAAACTGCGGGCACGGCAGCAGTGGCGCTGGCAATAGACGGATTCGCGACGGAACACGGCGAACCTTTCCAGTTGCCGCTACAGAATGTGCGCTATGCTGTGTCGTTCGATGATCGCGAAGAACACAGCGCTCTTGTCGCCAGTTTTGCGCCCGGTGCTCCCTGGCTACAACTGGGTGACTGCTCATTTCACTTTGGTGCGACAGCGTCCACGCAGCTCTTTGAGCTTATCAGTGTGGGCGGGGTTGTGCAGTCGCTGTGCTGTATTCCCTCCCTGCTTGGCGTTGTAGCGCCGCTCGCCGGTGCCATTGTAGCGCCGATCAAGATTTCTGCACCGACCCCGGTGGCATTTATGCCTGTGCAGGACGCACAGAAGGGTATTGATTTCAAAGCAAAAGTGCAGAAGCAGAAGATCGGAGTGTTTCGCGCCGATCCAGAGAAGCCGCAAATCGAGCTCAAAGCAGCTTTTCGCCTGCCCGTGCTGCGCCCGGAAGATATGCTGGCCTTGGAGTTTGAGTTTGTCAATTTCAAGCTGAGTACAGGCAGCAACGCCCGCGCTCAGCTCACGCGCGAAACTCCGGGCAAAGCCTCCTATATCATTGTCCATTTTCAGCCGCAGAGCATTGCCGAAGAAGCATTTTTCGAGGCGGGCAATGTTGCGCCCCCGCCCACACCGCCCGGCCAGCCTGCCGATCCCGACAAAAATTCTTCCACCGAGCGGCCTACAGCGCCTCCAGTAAAATCGCTATTGTCGGGCCCGAGCCGTATTGCTTTTCTTGTGCCTGCGTCGGTGCAGTCGCTTGAGTATTCGCTCGATGCTCTGCTGGACTGGCGACCATACACGATGAGCGTTCCCACCAATGCTATTCCACCGCCCGCCGAGGTGATCCTCAGCATTTTTCTCGAACAGGCGTATCACCACTACGGAGCCGAAATAGGCGAGGACATTACTCTGAACAGGGAAGCTCTGAATGCTGGTGCTTCAGCAGCCAGTGGCGGCGCGAAAACTGGCAGCTTCTCGATAAAAGATATGCAAGTCGGTGGTGTGTTCGCCGGTGGCACTTCCATAGAAAAAATGTTGAAAGACAACCCGTCGGTATTCGACAGGATTGATCCCAAAAGCAAAGCTAAGTTCATTCCCAAAAGGCGTTTGGAGGATATTGATCAGCTTTTCAAACTGTCGAAACCCACGCCTCCAACTGCCACGGAAACAGCGATTGAAGCGCCTTACCGCGTGATACTTTCGCCTAATGTCTATGGCGCATGGGCGCACTCGCGCACTGCCGTAGAACACAATGGCCGCACGGAACTGTGGCACACGCGATTGGGCGTAAAAGCCGACGACGACGATAAGGAATTTGCAGAAACGGGTGTTGATGAAAACAATCCGTACTACCGCACATTGCGCGCTATCTGGTCGCCAGATTTCGCAGAGTCGCCGCCTGCACCCAGTCCGAACGACAAATGGCCGTTCCGCACTTCGCTTACCAAGTCGGATCGCCATCAGATCGTTGCTGTAACATCCGATTTCCGGCTGCGGGATTCTGCTAAATTCGAGCCGCTGCCAATTCGAGCCGAACGCTTTATGCTCTCTACGCTCGGCGTGTGGATGAATACGAAAGGCGACTGGTCGCCCACGCAGGCAACAGGTCTTTCCATTGAAGAGTGGACACACCGCGCTACGATGGCTCGCGATCATTTTGTGCGCGTGGTGTACAAAGGATTCTTATTCCCCTTTGGTCATCGTGCATCGCTTGTAAAAATTACCGAACGGAAATTTCAACGCACGCCGCGTGGCGATATGGCTGCGTATATGCGCCAGCGCCTGTTTATTGTCGTGCGGGAACAGACAAAAACTTATCCGGTCGCCGACGACCCGGATCGCGGGCGCGAATTCCCGTTCAGCCGTGTGAATATCCTTACACACACAACGCCAAATATCGAAGACCCGCAAACAAGCGGCGATGGCTATGTCGATGGTATGAACGCTTTTTGGGTGCGGTGCAATGGACAGCATTTTCAGTTCCATATGGTGGGAGAAGACTACGCAGGCCAGCGCACGGAATTTTCTATGCCGCTTGTGTTTGTGTCGGTGTACAGCGAGTACGCCTACAACAAGCCGCCGATGGACAGCGTGCGCGCCAAGTATCTGCAAGCGGCGAATGTAAAGCACCGCGTGCGCAATATGGGCGGACAGAAAATTGCGTATGCGCCGCAAAAAGCCTCGGGCGATACGACATTTGAAACAAACGAGTTTTTCTTTTCTGTTCGTATTCCCGACAAACAGACGCCCGAGCAGCCACGCTTTTATCCGGTCATGGAAAAGTCGTTTATCGGCCTGAAAGCTGTGGATACACTCGTAGGCGCAAATGCTCCTACGGCAATACAGTACTACGATATTTATGTGAAAACAGGGCTCGGCGGCGAGCACAACAAAGGCGAAGTATTTGCAAAGCTCGCTGGTGCTGTCGATGTGGATTTTGCCGGTGCTTCGAGCGGCGATAAATCCGGTGGGCTGATTACGCCCAACTTCTCGATAAAAGGATTGTCGCGTCTGCTCGGTCCGGTCAGTGGCGATCTCGGCGCAATGATAGGCTCGGTTCCCTCGCCCGGGAAAATAGCGAATGGGCAGTTCGACCCAGCAGAATTTTTCAGCACCGCATTTGGCAAAGCGAAAATTCTCGGCGGGATTACGCTCGCTGATATTATCAGCCTTATCGACAATTTTCAAGACGGCGGCAAGCTCGACAAGGTGCCGAAAATGCTCACGCAGACGCTGTACGACGCTGCCGATGTCGAGAAAAAAGTGCCAAAGGAAATTGTGGTCAGCTATGAGTGGAAGCCCGATGTAAAAAGCGGACCAAGTGCCACCAAACCGCTGTTTGTAGCCAGCCGTGCAGGAGGCTCGCAGAAAGCCTCGCTTGTGGTAATGGCAGAGCTGCGCGTAAAGCTCTTGCCCGCACCGGAAACGTCGTTCAGTGTTACGGGTACTCTCGAAAATTTCAGCATTGATCTCATTGCTCCGGTTATGAGCTTTTTGCTTGTAGAGTTCAAAAAACTTTCGTTCTCAGCGGGCAGCTCGGGCAAGCCCGTTGTCGATTCCCAGCTCGGCGATATATCGTTTGAAGGGCCGCTGAAGTTCGTAAGTACCTTGCAGGAAATGATACCAAAGACCGGCGGCGATCTTATCAAAATTGATGTGAAGCCGACCGGTGTAGGCATCGGCTTCAACCTCGCGTTGCCCAGTATTGAAGTGGGCATGTTCAGCCTGCAAAACCTCGCGTTCTCGGCGGCTCTGTACCTGCCGTTTACCGGCGATCCCATGCGCATTCGCTTTGCGTTCTGCGAGCGGCAAAGCCCGTTTCTGCTTACGGTGTCGATGTTTGGCGGCGGTGGCTTTTTTGCGATTGCGCTCGGCCTCGACGGTATGGAGACATTAGAAGCAGCGTTTGAATTTGGCGCTAATATTTCGCTCAATCTCGGCGTGGCTTCTGGCGGTGTGTACATCATGGCTGGTATTTATTTCAAGATGGAAGCCAATGCAGCTATGCTGGAAGGATATTTGCGGTGCGGTGGTTCGCTGAGCGTGCTGGGGCTCATCACCGTGTCGGTGGAATTCTACATGAGCCTTACTTATCTTTCGCCATCAGGCAAAGTGTATGGCCAGGCTACGCTCAAAGTAAAAGTAGAAGTGCTGTTCTTCAGCAAAACTGTGTCGCTTACAGTCGAGCGCCAGTTCAAAGGCTCAGCAGGCGATCCACTGTTCCACGAGCTGGTAGAGCCCGACGACTGGGAGCAATACTGCCGGGCGTTTGCGTAGAGGGATTGTATTGGTTCTTGGCGCTTCGGTCGCTGGCCATGCTGTAGCCTCTGCACCGCGCAGCACAGCCGCCACGTGGAGTTCGGCCCATCCTGCGCTTTGGCTTTGCGATGGCAGCAAGAGCAAGCAAGGGTATGTATTCAACAGACAGAGATCATAAGAAGTGGCGAGTAGACTTTGGCACAGCGGCAACCGGGTGTGCGACCGGTGACAGCGACGCGACGGGCGCTCGAAGACGCCCGTGCCACCTTATCAGGTGTACAATACACGACAAATTAGAGAGCTTCATTCTTTCCGACGGAGATATTTATGGTATTACAACAAACGGTAGTCTGGACAGCCCTACCCAATGGCATTCGCGAAGATGGTGGGCGAAAGTATCTCCGGATTGCAGTCTATATTTCTCCGCGTTTACAGTCGGACGAAGCGGTTCCTGCACTTAAAAAACTTTCGCAGTACAAGGACTGGCTAGCCTGGCATCAGAAAATTGCCACGGCTACTTTTTCGCTGAAGCTCGGCGCAAAGACTATTGACAACGCTGATATACGCCGCATTGCCGAACACGATGAGCAGGTGTGGAAGGCTGTGTTTAGCGAGCACACCAAAGTAATGCCGTATAAGTTTGAAGACTTCAGCGCAAAGCGGCTCCACTCCTACCCGGTGATGAATCTTCACGACTTTATACGCGACCGCTACCAGGACATTGCAGTGAACCCCGAAGCCGTGGAGGATTTTCCCGAGATGCGCGATCTGATAAAAGGGCTTGGTGAACTGTATATCAGCCGTCCGACTGCCGAGCTACCGGGAAGCGATGTAGCGTATCGGTCGGTCAAGAAAGTGCCTTCGCCGCGCGATTTCAATCCATTCAGCAACTACGATTCCGAGCTCGTAGAGCGCTACCAAAAGCTGATGAGCAAAGGAGCAATGCCGCCCGGCCCGGCGGAGTCGGCTCTTGACTTTTTCCGGCTGTCGATGTTCCACCGCCCGCACAGCGCTGTGGAATACGACGCCACCGAAGAGCAGTATCTTGCAAAAAAAGTGGATGTTGCTGTGCCCAAGCCCGATTTCCACGAGGCGGTTTCTGCCATTGGCGACTACCCGGCAATGCTGCCGAAATTTGGGCTTGTCGTGAACCTCGAAGTACAGCTTACCGCCGACATCCCGGCCAGTTCGGCGATGCAGGTCGTACCTACGTGGGCATCGACTATGCCAACCGTGAACTTTTCCCCTCTGACAGCCTACGAGATAAGTAGTGCGAACTTTCGCACACGCCCGCGCCCTGCCAATCCAGAAACAGCAGATGGCCTGCTAAAGCTCGGCGGCGGTGGTTTTGATGTGATCCAGCTCGACGTGGACGGAGCGGGGCTAAAGATGCTGAACCTCGTGTACACGCTTTTCCGCAAGGCGTCGAATTCAGCGCCCGACACGTCGCCGAAGGAAGCGCTGTCGAGCCTGCGATCTGCTGGGCTTTCGCTTGTGAAAACAGGGCGGGCTTATCTTACCAACCAAGTATTTGCGCGCATGGCGGCGCACAATACGGCGTTGGTTAATCGCGAAAAAAATACTCCGGGGCCAAAAGAGACAACGCTCTACACCGAAGATGTAGTACGTGGCTACCGCATTGACATCCACGACAAGGTGCTCGGCAAGTGGAAATCGCTGTGCTACCGCAGTGGCACCTATCGGTTTGGCGCGGGCGGAGCTGTGCGCTTCGATAATATTGTCGATGAAGGTTTTGTGCAGCCCGGTGCGACAGAAGCCGCCGACGGTTCCAAACCCAACGATATGTGGATACAAGAAACATTGTTCAAATGGGACGGGTGGAGCTTGGCCGTGCCGCGTCCGGCAAAAGCGATAGTACAAACACCGCCTGGTGCCGCCGACCCGCCCAAGCGCATGGAAAATACGGTTGCGACCGATTTTAGAATCCAAGTCGACTACACACCTGTAGAAGGCACGCTGCCGCGCCTTCGCTTCAACCGCGAATACCGCATGCGTGCGCGTGTAGTGGACCTTGCTGGCAACAGCGTGCCACTCGATTCCGTGCCCGATGCCTCGCCGCATGTATCGCGGGCAGAGCGGTACCGCCGCTTCGAGCCGGTGGTGTATCCCGTTGTTATTCTGCGAGCGCTGCCCATCGAAGGGGAAGCACCGGAGCGGCTAGTAATACGCACGCCCAATGCCGCCGACGGCGACGTAGCGCCTGTGCCTGCAACATCGGAGCGGCATATTGCTCCGCCGAAGACAAGCCAGCTTACAGCCGAGCAGCACGGGATGTTCGACGACAAGGAAATTGGTGCGATGAAAGCTGATGCTGCGACGTACAACCTTATCAAGAAGCTCGACGGTGGGAAATTCAAAGAAGTAGCTATTCCAGTGTCGAATACCGAAAAAACGACAAGCGCATTGGAGCCTGCCGAGGAGCTTGTGCTGCCGTATATGCCCGACCCGTTTGCGCTTACTGCTGCGTGCTCATTCTACGACTTGCCCGGCAGCGATACGAACAAGCCGCTGCACATACCGCAGATCAGTTTTGGCTCTATTGCCGATTGGCCGAAGTACAAGCCGTTTCGCATTCGTTTGGAGGAGGGGAAGGCTGCTCCTGCGTTCAGCGGGGGCGTGCTTACAGTACAATTGCCGAAATCCTTCATCGCTACGGTGCGCATTCGCTCGTCGTTTACGGCGATTGAGCACTTAGAAACAATGGGCATGTGGCAGTGGACAGAAGAGCGGGGCACTCCTGCTCTTCAATCGCTTCGCACACTGTCTACGTCTGGCCGCAATTCGCTGATAACGCCGTATCGCACGCTTACGTTGATACACGCTGTCCAGCGCCCGCTGCTCGATCCCGCCCTTGAAGTAAAGCCGGGAAAAGAGATCGGCGACACCTTTGCCACGCTCGACGGCAAAGCGGCTGTACATGTAAAAAGCACGGGGCATATCGACGTGTACGCCGAGTGGCACGACCCGATTGACGACGTGACAAAAGCCGAGCCCGACGACAAGCCGGGGCCGAAGGCCGAGGCTTTTATTTTCGATATGAAGTTCGATCTGCCGCCCAATCCATCTGCCGTGGCCGAGCCGTGGAGCACTGCATTTATCGAGCCGCCGAGTGCGGGCCAGGAAGTCTTAAAGGAGCAGAAAAAGCGCCATGAATTTAGAGATACGAAGTACCACGAAGTGACGTATTTCGCGATAGGTACAACGCGCTTCAAAGAATTTTTCCCCAAAGATACTACTCCGCTTTCGCGTATTGGGCCGGGCGTAAAAGTAGACATCCTCAACTCGGCGCGCCCCGATGCACCGCGTGTACTGTACGCAGTTCCTACCTTTGGTTGGAAGAAAGTAACAGATGGCAGTGTAGCAGTAAGTGCGCGCAGCGGCAATGGCCTGCGAGTGTACTTGGATCGCCCGTGGTATTCTTCGGGAAAGGGCGAGCAGCTTGGCGTGGTGCTACGCGATACATCTGCAAAGGAGGCGTTTGGCAACATGAAGGCATTCTCAGGAGGAATGTTTGGTGTTGGAGAACCCGAGCTTGTGCAGCAGTACCAGACTTGTTGGGGCATGGACCCAATCTGGCTGAACAAGCCGCTGCCGGCTGATGTCCCGCGCTCGGAGCATTTTCCGCTGGCTGTTGGCCCGCGAGGTGGCCTTACCATCGACGAAATGACAACGGAATACAAGGTGTCGGTAGCGCCGCATGATGTTGCTTTCGACCCTGCCCGCAGTCTGTGGTACTGCGATATTGTCATAAATCCGGGCGATACCTATTTCCCATTTGTTCGCCTTGCTCTTGCGCGCTACCAGCCCAAATCGGTGGACAACGCGCACCTGTCGCGTGTGGTGCGTGCAGAGTTTGTGCAGCTCGCACCCGACCGGCTTGCTACGGTGTCGACACATCCCTCAAAGCCGAACGTGCGTATTGTGGCTGTAGCTGGCTTTGTGCATCACGGTTCGCTCGCAGGCCATGTAGCCAATGAAGTAGAAGTAAGCGTGGAGCGCAATACGTCGGCGTCCGACGACGCATTAGCTTGGAAGCCGGTGCCTGCTGCTGCGATACGGCTCGACCGCATTGATGCTACAACACCGGGCGTATGGACGGGCGAGGTTGCATTGCCGGGCGATAACGGTCGCTATAGGCTTGTAGTTCGGGAATACGAGTTGTTTCTGGCCGACGACCGCGACGGCGTCGTGTACAAGGCCAGTAATACATCGTACAACCAGTTCAAGCAGGAGCGCCGCCTTGTCTATGCAGATGTGATCGACATTGGATAAGAGCTGTAGGCTGCTTCGACAATTGCGCGCAGATTTGTTCCGGTGGAGCACATGTGCACGCGCCATAGAGTACACACAAGCGGAGACCCCGTATGAACTACTGGCTCGTAAAATCCGAACCAGATCATTATTCCTGGGAGCAACTACAGCAGGACGGTTCCACATTTTGGGACGGCGTTCGCAACTACCAGGCGCGCAACAATTTGCAGGCGATGCACAAAGGCGACCGCGTCCTGTTTTACCACAGCCAGGAAGGTAAAGAAGTGGTGGGTATTGCAGAAGTGGCAAAGGAGGCGTATCCCGACCCAACCATCGACGACGCTCGCTGGGTAGCGGTAGACATCAAGCCAGTAAAAGCGCTGAAAAAGCCCGTGGGATTGAGCAGAATCAAGCAAGAAGAAAGCCTTGCCAGCGTTCCTTTGCTGCGCCATACGCGGCTTTCGGTTATGCCTCTTACCCCCGAAGAATTTAGCAGTATCGTACAGTTGGGCGAAACCCGGGCATAGCTATAGAGCTACCTGCGGCGCGAGCTGTACTCGACACAGCACTACTGCGTACTACAAAACAAAAAGGGCACCGAAGTGCCCTTTTTCGTTCGTCCCTGAAATTTATGTCCGGTTGCAGTTAATTTTTTATTATTGCTGATCGGTTTGCTCGTGAATTTTCACGCGTTTCAGCAGATCGGCTGATAGTGGATCGGAATATGCGCCAAAGGCGTCGATATAATACCCTTTTAGTCCATCATTACTTTCTATTGCGTAGATCACCGCCATATCGCTCGGATCGGAGTCGCCCTCGAAGCGGTGATGTTCCACAATTGTCAATTCTTCTGGCTGATAAACCACGCCTGACTCTACCAATATCAGCCCGGCTTCGCCTGCTGTGTATTCGCTATTGTAGCCCCGTGTACGAAAGCTTTCCATCGCTTCTGTGAGCGTGCGGAAGTGGTTTATTCTATTCATGGCAGACCTCATTGCTATTTCGATTGAAATTCGTAGCAGAATGCTTTATCTGTAGCTTGAACTTCGCTGCTGTACAAAGGTTCCACACACATGGCAGCAGGCCAAAGACCTCTTTCCTATAAAGCAATTGTTTGCAGAACACAAAAAGTTGTAACTTTGAGGTCTGGTTTCAGTATAAGCCGGGCATTCGCATTCATTCTTTTATCCTATTATATTTCCAAGGGGTTTCGTATGAAATACCGCAGGCTGTCTATAGCGGTCGCCCTTTTGAGCGCCTGCTTGAGCATTGCGCCCGCGCGGTCGCAAATGAACAAAATCAATATAACCGAATACGATCTGCCGAACGGCTTACACGTAATTCTTCACAAAGATCAGTCTGCGCCCGTGGTGTCGACTCTGCTGCACTACCGGGTTGGCTCGCGCGACGAGAATCCTGCCAGAACCGGATTTGCACACTTTTTTGAGCATTTGATGTTTGAAGGCACGAAGGATATTCCGCGTGCTTCTATTGATAAATATGTACAGGAGGCGGGCGGCGAGCTGAACGCCTACACGTCGTTCGACGAAACCGTGTACTTTTTCCAGCTTCCCGCCAATGAATTGCAGTTGGCGCTTTGGATTGAGCACCAGCGCATGCGCAATCTGCTGGTAGACAACAAGGGTGTAGAAACCCAGCGCGGTGTTGTAAAGGAAGAGCGCCGGAATCGCTACGACAATGCTCCTTATGGAAGCTGGAACGAAAAAATATTTACCCGCTTGTTTCATGGTGGTTCCTATGGTTGGACACCGATTGGCTCTACGCAGCACATCGATAGCGCCGCCATCAGCGAGTTTGTAGATTTCTACAACCGCTTTTACCAGCCGAGCAATGCTACACTGGTGGTTGCTGGTGATTTCGACGAAGCAAAAGCCCGCGAATACGTGGACAGCTACTTTGCGGGGTACCCGCGTGGTGCAGAGATCAAGCGCGAAGCGTTCAAGCTGCCCGAGCTGACTTCTGAATACCGCGAAGTGATTAACGACCCCAAAGCCCAGCTTCCCGGTGTGTTTATCGGCTTCCGTGGTCCGAAAATTGGCGAGCCCGACTACTACGCGATGTCTATGCTTACCGATATTCTGGCACAGGGCGAAAGCTCGCGTTTGTACCAACGCCTTGTAGACAAAGAGCAAATCGCCGTAGAAGCTACGTCATTTCCGTTCTCGCTGCAATATGCAGGTGCGGTTGTAGCAGTTGGCATTGGTGCTTCGGGCAAAGATATTGGCGAAGTGGAAAGAATGATGTACGACGAGATCAACAAAGTGGCAGCAAATGGTATTTCGGACGAAGAGTTTAAAAAAGCTCGCAATATCAAAGAAGCTGAATTTGTTCAGGGGAAAAAAGGCGTTTTCGACAAAGCGCGGACGCTTGCCCGCTACTACACGTATTTTGGCGATGCGAACATGATCAATACCGAAATCGACCAATATATGAAGGTGACTAAGGAAGACCTGCAACGCGTGGCGAAAAAATATCTGACTACTGACAAACGAGTTGTGCTCGTGTATAAACCAGGCGCAGCCGAAGCTGAAAACCAAGCACCCAGTGGCAGATAGGCCGGTAGGTACGACACTCATTCCGAACATTTTTTCACAAATTATCAGCAATAGTATGAAGGTTCGCAATACATGTCTTACTCTGGCGCTTTCTGCTGTGTCTTTTGCAGTTGCAGCTTTCCCGGCAGGTGCCCAGAAAATTGATCTGAGCAAAAAACCGACTCCGGCTCCCGTTAAAGAAGTGCCATTTCCTAAATACGTGGAAAAGACACTGAAAAACGGTATGCGTGTTCTCATTATCGAAGACCACGAGCAGCCTACGATTATGCTGCGTATGCAGCTTACGCCCGGCGAAACAGCCGACGGCGATAAAACAGGTTTGGCGGGCATGACTGCCGGGCTCCTTACCAAGGGCGCTGGCTCCCGTTCGGCGCTGGATATTGCTCAGGCGCTCGACGGCATTGGTGCTTCCATAAGTGCCGCCGCCGCAGGCGATGCTACAACCGTAACAGCGTCTGGCCTGAAAAAACACTTGGGAAGCATTTTGGAAATTTATGCCGATGTGGTTACGCATCCGGCGCTGGCATCCGAGGAACTCGAAAAGCTGCGGATGCAGTCTATCGAAGGTGTGCGCTATGGGAAATCGGAGCCGGGCCAGCTCGTGCAGGCTTTGGCGCGCAAGGTTGTCTATGGCGAAAACCATCCCTATGCTAAAAAGGAAAGCGAGCAAACGCTGCAATCTATTACACTGAACGATGTTAAGAATTTCCACCAGTCGTATTTCCGTCCGGGTAATGCGTATCTGGCTGTTGTAGGCGATGTCACCGACAAAGAAATCATACCGATGCTCGAAAAAGCATTTGGTAGCTGGACGGGCGGTAAGAGCACCAAAGTAGTGATTCCCAAGCCCGATCCCATGCCCGTAGGTGTGTACTTTATCGAGCGCCCGGCATCGGTGCAGTCGGCTTTTGTGATTACCGGCTCTGCCGAAGTGTTCAGCCATCCCGAGTTTGAAAAACTCTCGCTTACAGCCGATATGATTGGCAGCGGATTTGGCGGTAGGCTGTTCCGTACACTGCGCGAAACCTATTCGTACACGTACACGCCATATGGCTTTGTAACACGTTCCAAAGAGGCCAACCGCTTTGTGGCAGGAGCTGATGTTCGCAACGCCGTTACCGACTCGGCTATCATCGTAACACAGCGCGAACTGAAGCGCCTTGGCAATGAAGCTCCTACCGAAGAAGAGCTGAACCGCCTGAAACGCTATACTGTTGGCTCGTTCCTGATGTCGTTCGAAAGTACAGAGGCACTTGCTTCGCTGCTGCAACTGGCAGCGCTGAACGATGTACCGTTCAAACGCATCAAGGATTATCCGGCTAAAGTGATGAGTGTAAAACCGGCAGAAATTAGCAAAATAGCTGCGAAATACATGAATCCCGATAAGATGCCGGTTGTCGTAGTCGGCAGCAAGGACGTGCTTTCCAAGCTCGAAAAGTTTGGTACGATCTACCGCTTCAACCTCGATATCGAGCCTGTGCGCGCTACAAAAACCGAAAGCGTTGATATCTCTGCCGCCGAGCTGATCGAACGCCATGTGAAGGCATTGGGTGGACGTGATGCTATCAGCAGCCTGAAAACGCTCGTGGCGAATTCCAAAGTAACGCTCAAAGCTGGTCCGCAATCGCTGCAAGGTACGGGTGTGAACAAGTTCAAAATGCCCGATAAATCGGCATCGATGGTAGACATTACTGTGATGAAGCAGGAAAGCTGGGTTGTGGGTAATAAAGCGTGGGAATCTATGAACGGACAGCCCGCCGAAGAAAAAAACGGTTCGGAACTCGAAGACGCTCTTTACAATGCCCAGATTATTCCGCTGGCCGCTATGAAAGAGCTCGGCTATACTGCAAAAGTGAATGGCAAAGAAGGCGACAACTATGTGATGGTCATTACATCGCCGAGCGGCAAAGAAAAAACGTTGTACCTCGATGCTACAACGCTGATGGTAACGAAGTCTGAATATTTGCAGACAACGCCCCAGGGAACAGTGCCGATGATGGAAGAATATTCCGACTACCGCGACGCTGGTGGAGTGAAATTCCCGCACAAGATTATTCTTACAATGGGTGGCGGAATGACAATCCTAAGCACCTATACGTATGATATCAATACGGCTCTTGATGACAAGGACTTTACGCCGCCGGGCAAATAATTCTCTATGCTTTATCGTTAGAAGGCGCGGGGATGTATGTCTCCGCGCTTTTTTTTCAATGAAGTTGTCTGGTGTTTTTCCACGGACTGCTCTCCGTACCTTTTCTTGCACGTGTGTCCACGACCAGTTGCGCTACTCCTATAGTTATCGCAGGAACAAACGCGGAAGGCGGCTGAAATGCCAAGCGGCAGATAATTGCAGCGCGGTGCGGAGAGGGAACGGCAGGCCGAAGACAGAAAGCGAAAGCATTGTGTTCATCCGTATTCCACTCGCGATCTTTCCAGATTTTAGAAACTTTACTATCTGCAAACGCCTATGAATAAAGAATACTTTGAAGAGGAAAATGTCGAGACAGTGCCGACATCGCGCTACGCATGGCTACAGGGATTTCGTGATATTTTTTTTTCGCCGATGAAAGTGGGTAGCCTTGCTGTGGCCAATCCTGTGCGGGTACTTGTTGTAGCTGTGCTCTTATGGGCGCTGGTAACAACTGCTTCGGAATATGTGCGCGCCTCGCATTCTGGGCTTGTGCACCAGAATAATGTGATGGAAGAGAACGACCTTCGGGCTATTGGGCGTTATGCCCGGATGGACGACGACAAGATCAACGAGCAGATACGCGATTTGCGCGAAAAAAAAGCTGGGAATACGTTCCAGCTACCGGGTACACTTGCGTGGTCGGTTGTGTTTGCATTTATCTCGCTTGCAGTGCTCACCGTTGTGTACTGGATACTTGTACGGTTGTTTAATTCCGAACCGCCTTCGTTCACCTCGCTTCTGGCTATAGTTTCCTATGGCAATGCGATTGCATCTGTGGGCTTAATTGTGGTCGTGCTATGCCAATACCTATCGGGTTCAATCTTTATATCGCCAAGCCTTGCTTTCCTCGCAGCCTCGGCTAACGGCGCACAGACGGTTGTGCACACTCTGCTTAGTAAACTCAACATATTTACTTTGTGGGAATACCTGGTGGTAGGAATTGCGATAGCAGTCCACTCGCGCATGTCGAAAAAAGTAGGGATCGTTTTTGGTTCTGTGGCGTTTCTCTTTTTGTACGGTATATACAGCGTTATGCTTTTTCTCTTTGTCTACACGTTACGATCCTGACAAAACATGAGTGCAGTTGTTCCTATTTCACAAAAAACACAAGAGCAGGAAGCGCAGCAGGCCGAGGGTTTGCTGCGAATGCGGCGGCTTGCCACAGGACTGCTCTTGCTTATGGTAGCAATTTTTGTAGCCGCGCGCCTTGGGGAAGAGTCGGTATCGTGGATGGGGTATATTCGCTCTTTTGCAGAAGCGGCAATGGTCGGGGCCCTTGCCGACTGGTTTGCAGTAACGGCGCTGTTCCGCCATCCGCTTGGCCTGCCCATACCGCACACGGCTATTATTCCGCGCAACAAGGACCGCCTTGGCGCGAGCCTCGGCACATTTGTACAGAGCAATTTTCTCTCGCCGGAGATTTTATCGGAAAAAATTGCTGCGTGGAACATTGCCGGACGCGTATCGCAGTGGCTGGCCGACTCCGGCAACAGCGCAATGGTAGCCGACAGAATTGCCGGAGCGATACCAGATGTCCTGACCGGACTCAACGACGACGATGTGAACCGATTTATCGAAATCAACATCACATCGCGTTTGCGCGCTGTGGAAGTAGCTCCGCTTGCGGGCAGTATTCTTCAGACACTTACGGCCAACAACAAACACCAGGAACTATTTGATGCTGCGCTGCGCCTTGCCGCTGGATTGCTAGAGAGCAACCGCGATCTTATTCGCCATAAAATCCGCGAAGAAAGTCCTTGGTATGTGCCGGGATTTGTAGACAACAAGATTTACGAGAAAATCATCACCAAAGCCGAGCAAACACTTGCCGATGTCAACGCCGATCCAGAGCACGAGCTCCGGCGGCAATTCCACCGCGCTACGCACGATTTTATTGAGAGGTTGCGTACCTCGCCCGAGTATCGCGACCGTGGCGAACAGCTCAAAGAGGACTTGCTGAATCATCCTATTGTGCAGCAATATTTCTCGCGAGTGTGGAGCGATGTAAAGCAGAAAATCCTGAGCGATGTAGCCAATCCCGATTCGTCTATCCGCGAGCAGATACGGCGTGCAGTAGCAGGGTTTGGCGAGAGCATTGCGCGGGACGAAGCTATGCGCGACAAGATCAACAACTGGATACGGGATGCTGCTATTGGCGTGTTGAGCTCGCGGCGGGAAGAAATTGCAGCGCTGATTTCCGACACGGTGCGCCGCTGGGATGCCCAGACTGTAACGCGCAAAATGGAACTTCAGGTGGGAAAAGACCTCCAGTATATTCGCATCAACGGCACAATCGTTGGGGGCTTGGTGGGATTGCTTATCTACACTCTATCTGAAATTTTTCTGTAGGCATAAAAGGCGCAGCCAGAGGAGTTGTATCTGTCAAGACATTGTCTGAACACAGGCAGTGGGCGGTTACTATTGAGCCCTTGAATATTCTCTGATCGCTGGCGCTTGCTATGTGTTTTCCATACATCACAAAAACTACCTTGACATCATCTTATCTTTGGTGTATCTTCACCACCGTTGCGATAGTTGTACCCGATCTGCTACGAGTCTAAGCCTCATTTTCCATTCAGCATTTCTGCCCGTATGAAACATTGACACTGTTGTGCAATTTATATGTTCCACATTTTGATCGGCTCCGCGTATGGCGCCGGTTCGCTTTAACAACAGCGTGCCAATAGTGTTTTCCTCCTGCAATCCCGGCGTCATTTTGTCGAAGTTCCCTCGCATGCAGTATTCCGTACTGCAACTACATATACAGCTTTAGCTGTGTTGAATTGTTCTGTCGTTATGTGTGTATTGCTCTGAAGCTATCTACGGGTCGTAGAGAGGAGAGCATACAGCAGGGGTGACCGCGACAGGCTCAACGAGTGTAGTATTGCCGCTTTCTGTGATGTATTCTGCAACTGCTCCCGCAGCCCTGCGGCTGTGCGGGTGTGGTGTGTCCTTCTGGCATAATACAGATAAGGCTGTGGTAAACGAGCGTGATCAAGATAGTGCAGCGACGACATATATGACGACATATGTAATGCACAGAACAACGCATACAGTGCTTCGCAAATACTGATCGGGAAACACCCGTACAGCTCTTTCGGAGGATTGTATCCGGTATCAGAGACACCGCTCATCAGATATAGCATGTAGCACTTCCGCTCACTGATCACACTCAACGAAAAGACAGCGGATGGGGAATGATTCCCCATCCGCTCATGCGTTTAAATACAACCGGCCAGTGTACCACCTGCCAGACCAGACAGCAGGTATGCTACAGAGAACCAGAACCGGTTGTGTAGTCGCTCACTTCCCACAGGTTCGGCACAAGAAGCAGCGAAGCCCTGTCCCGGGGATCCACAACGAGTTGTGCACCCGGCTTGTCGAAGCGATAGTGTTTGCCGGACATCGGCCCTAACACGGTTAGGCCGGTTCTGCCCACATATTGAAAACGGATGGTCGGATTGTTGTCGTATGCCGGTATTGAGCCGGACATGCGGTTAGGCCGGGAATGGTTGGTATCCGCTGGATACCCTGAATGAGATAGACTTTCTCTTTTGTTTCCACAACAGGACATATTACTCCTCCTTATCTTCTGTGTACTGTACTGGCATGGCTTGGGACGTGTCGCCGGTCGTGCGTTCTATAATAATTGCACCCGCCGATAGAGCCAACCACAACAGTGCTCTTTCGCCCCAGCCATAGCCGCCCAGTAGCAGGGCGAAGGGAGCGGCAACCCAGAGGCTGAGACAATAAAAACAATCAAGTAATTGCGCCGCAAAACCGTTGCCCGCCATTTTTCGCAGGCGAAAAAGCAAATCCCAAGGGCCGTCTTCTGCGTGAAGCAGATGTGTTGCCCGCCATACTGCCAGTGTGCCGAGAATAAACGTGTAAAATTCCATAAGCATTCTGTGCAAAAAGGCCGCCGCCATTGCGACGGCGGCTCGGAGGTCGATCAATAGCTAATATGGAAGCTGTATTCGCTGTAGTTGGAGTGAACGCTGGTGCAATGCACGATAGTACGCTTCACTGCATAGAGTTCGAGCTGATAGCAGCACGGTATGGGGAATGCTTGGGTTGCCAGCACCTCATAGCGCATTGCACCGCCATGCCATACAGGCGATGGTGCGCCCTGCTGTTGTGCGGCTCCGTAGCTGGGACCTACCTGAAGTGCCGCAGGTTCCGGGCCAGCCAGCAGTGGTACAAGCGTATGACCCGGCAGACCTAACAGATTGATGATCTGGTTAATTCCATACGTCGCATTCAGCGAATACGATGAAAGGTGGCCTTCGGGATCGTGTGCAAAGAAGTCTACCTGTAGCTTGTCCGTGCTGTTGATAATCGCCGATTCACATGCTTGTACCGTCGATACTGTGCCGTCGGCGTGCAGTATTCTGATGGCCAATATATTCGTGTCGGGTTCCGACGTACAGGTATGTACAGTACCGGGGCCACAAGGATGCGGTGTTGTATAGTCCGCATGAACAGAGCCTGGTCCTACAATGCGGTTGTCTATTCGCAGCACTAACTCGTCGACCGTATCAGTGCCGCAAATTGGAAGTATTTGCGGGTTGACAAGATTGCCTCCCACTTCCTGCCAGCCCTTTATCCTGAGTTTATACGTTCCGTTGAAGAACGTGCTTTCTGTGTCCCAGTGCATGAGCGACCAGTAGTTTGCTGCCATCCAGTGTTTGAGGGGAGGCAACGCTGCCCATGCCGATGATGCCTCGTAGTGCCTGCGGGTCTCGTACACACGGCGACCACTGATTGTGTGCATGAATGATACAGTTGTAAGAGGAATATTCGGACCCAGCCACACGTTGCGGTTGATGTCGAGTACTGCCGAGGCTGGCATATCCTGCCATGGCCCACCGTTCGACCATTCAAATTCGTAGTAGTCCACATCAGTACCCAAGGCTCCTTGAATAGTTACTCTTCCACCAAAAGGGCGATCTGCATTACCCGGACTATAGTAGCCCGCCGGTGTTGCAAGGGCATTGGGATTACCGCCGATATACTGTACGGGAATTTCGCATACTTCGGTAATAATTGCACAATTTCCGCTGGGCTCGTCGGCTGGTTGTGCCAGACAACAAGCCTGATCATTGGCGACAAGGGTGACGCTCATTGTCGTGGGAGCGTCCCAGCGAGTATCGCTCAGTTGCTCATCGACAATTACTGTTCCTCTTGCCATGCAATCCTGCGTGACCGTAAAGATGATATCAGGCGAACAATCCAGCCAGGGCTGCGACGGCCACCACGGCCAGATATGCAGGCATTTCAGATGAGCAAGAGCAGGAATGCGCTTCAGTAGGCGTTCGCGTATGTTGTTCAGAAAGTCGGGGCCAATCTGCTGCTGGGTTGCGATAGCCGTGATGTCGGGTGTGCGCTTCATCACGGATCGCACTGTGGTGTCGATACTCATGTCGGCGAATTCCTCCTCACCGAGCAGATGTTTGAATATCTCTGTGTTCGGTCTGGGGTTCAGCGGGGGGAGCTGGGGTACACGTGGATCGCGCTGGAGTACCGGCAGTATTTGCTCAGCGAGATGCGATGAGAACTCCCAGTTGCGGGTTTTCCACCACCACCCGGGCCACCACCCACAGCACCAGCGGAATTGGATTTCAAATGTTCCATTTATATCCGTAGTCGCGCAGCCCACTTGCTGCTTACTGATCCACCACCACCACGCATCTACATCGAATGCACAGACATTGGCTCCGGGAACGGGACTGCCATCTGGGCAAATCACCCTGCCGCGAATGACAAATGTACGGCACCAGCGTATCCACCAGTACCAGTAAAAGGGGGCAATAATAATAGGCGTGAGTTTTATAGCACTGCTCTCCGACCACTGTCGCGCCGGAACATCGACGGTAAGGGTTTGCAGGCCCTGTAGCTCTTCGTCTGTTGCGGAGTGTGGGCCGAGGATAGCCTTCAGGCTTCCCGGTCGCTCGCGAAATCTGAATGTCGCTGTGCCAATCCCCTTGTCGTTGATCTTTACAAGTTGCGAGCCGAGTACCTCGCCATTGTGTTGTACTACCAGAACTTTAATCTCTTGTCCCGGCTTGAAATCGTGAATACCTGATGCGTCGATGGGTATGTCCAGAGTATAAGCCGCCTGTCCCCTGCTCTCGTTTTTGACTGACTGTTGCATGAAGCCTTCTCCTAAATGAATTGTAAGAAAGTTGTGGATGACTATGAGCTGCGGATCACGGTGCTATTCCTTCTTCCCTGTAGAAATAGTGCCTGTAGACATCTTTTTGCCCGGTCGAACATCTTGTGATGTTCCAATAGTGGGCCGTAGATATGTGTAACGTGCCCAAACTATGGGCGGAGAGCCCAGAAAAAAAGATCACATGGCAGGTAAATCTTTCTGTTGTATCGCGGTGGGAATGAGTGGATATGTCATAGTTTGCACGCATAAAAAGCAAGGTTCTGTACCCGCCCTTTGTACAGTGTGCTCCCGCTTCGGGAGGCTCCGGCGAACATGTCTCCGGTGCAGATATCAATGCTGCTTGGTGTTCTTCTGTCTTCGGCCTGCCGTACCGTCTTCGCACCGCGCAGCACCGCCGCTACGTGGTTGTTCGTACTCCATCGCTGTGGTTTTAGCCTGTGTCCGGCCTGTACACAGCTTTACGACAGACTCTTTTCCCCGACGATACTCTACCGAAAAACGGCGGTGCGTCCATAGGTGTCGCGTCCGTGGGACAGCTTTTGCTCTCTCTCTACAATTTCTTCTTTCCAACGAGATGGCACAGAAAAAACGACAGGTTGGAGGTTGTTTCTTTCTGTGAGGTGGGGCAGAAAGCCGTACCAGCAATGATTTTTATTTCTGTTCTGTTGCAAAACAAGCCCGTAGAGACGCCCCTGCGGGGCGTCTCTACGGGCAACGATTCCTCCGCAGGGGCGTCTCTACGGGCCGATACCGGTGATGCAGAATGAACGCCGATGCAGTTTCGAGTTCGCGTTTTTGAACGCAGGTGTTCAGAAACGGACACTTCGCCGCGCCGTAACTGGCTAAATCGGAGAGAAAAAGCCGATTTTTAGCTGGCATGCCGTTTGGACATGGAGAGGCATGGTATATAACAACAACAGTATGGACAGGCCGCTCGACAGAGGGCAACAATATCGGCGGAGGCTCGCTCTTGCGCTACGCATTATTCTTCCGCTTATCGCGCTTGCTGGCGGAGCTACTCTGCTGTTCGCTTGGTTGTCGCCATCGGTAGAGCGCAGTCGGCTTCGCCTGGCTGTGGTAGAGTACGGAGCTGTAGAGGCTGCCATTACCGCAGCAGGCACGGTCGTCCCCGAGCGCGAAGTTGTACTGCCGAGCGCCGTGGACGCCCGCATATTGCGCGTGCTTCGGAATTCCGGCGACAGCGTAGCAGCGGGCGAAGTAATTGTCCTGCTCGACGTGAGCGAAGCGCGTGCACAGCTTGCGCGGCTTGTCGATAAAACCGCACTCAAACGCAATGAGCAGATGCAGGCTCGTGCTGTGCTCGAAGGACAGATTGCAAAGATAGATGGGGCAATTGCTATCAAAAAGCGCGAAGTAGAATACAACGAAGTAAAGGATGCACAGAACCGCGCTGCTTGGGAACGAGATTTTATCGCTGCCAACGAGCTCAAAGAGTCGTCGATGCTGCTTGCGCGCTCCCGCGACGAGCTGGCCGGATTAGAAAAGGAACAAGAGATTGCCCGGCAGACTGGGAAGCTACAACAGGAAGGACTGGCTTTGGAGCTTTCGCTACTGCACAAGGAAAAGGAAGAACTCGAACGGCAGATCGCTCTCTCCACGCCAACAGCCGACCGTGCAGGTGTGCTCACGTGGATTACCCAAACCGAGGGCGTTATTGTACGCCGTGGCGACGTGCTCGCCCGTATTGCCGATCTGTCGTCGTATCGGGTGCAGGGGACGGTATCGGACGCACATGCTTCGCAAATAGCCGTTGGCATGGCTGCTCGCGTGCAGACCGGGACAACTGTTCTGCGCGGTGTTATTACCGCTATCCAGCCCGCTGTGGAAAATGGCTCGGTGGTATTTGTGGTAGGGCTCGACGCTCGCGATGCCGCCCGGCTGAGGCCGAATCTCCGTGTAGAGGTCGCAATTATTACTGGTAGCCGCAGCCGCGCATTGCGCGTTCGGCGTGGAGCAACGCTGTGGCGAAACGGTGCCCAAGAGCTTTTTGTTGTGCGCGGTGCTGAAGCTGTGAGAGTGCCGGTAGACATCGGTATGACCGGGACAGAATACTACGAAATCCGAAGCGGTGTGCAGCAGGGCGATACTGTAGTGATTTCGCCGATGGAAGACCACAGCGAGCAGCGCAGGGTGGAGATACAATAGGTGTAGAGGTTGGGAGCCAGTCCGACTACTGCAAAAAAAAACGTCATTTCTGTTCATTTTTCAATATTTCTATGCTTGAACTCAGCAATATTAAAAAGGTGTACCGCACCGATAAATTAGAGACGGTGGCGCTTTCGGAGGTCAACCTCGTTGTAGCGGGCGGCGAATTTCTCTCCATCATGGGGCCGTCGGGTTCTGGTAAAAGCACTTTGCTCAATCTGATGGGGCTGCTCGACACGCCGACTTCAGGCTCGCTGTTGCTCGACGGCGAGAACGTATCGACGTACCGCGATAAAAAGCTGGCGCTGCTGCGCAACCACAAGGTGGGGTTCATTTTTCAGACATTCCATCTTGTAAACGACTTGCGCGTGATCGACAACGTGGAGCTACCGCTGTTGTACAGGCGGGGAATTTCTTCGCGCGAGCGCCGGGCGCTGGCATTGCTGGCACTCGAACGCGTGGGGCTGATGTCGCGTATCGACCATTTTCCATCGCAGCTTTCCGGTGGGCAGCAACAGCGCGTAGCGATTGCGCGTGCCATTGTGGGGCGGCCTGCGCTTTTGCTCGCCGATGAACCGACAGGGAATCTCGACAGCCGAATGGGGGAAGAGATTATGGATATTCTGCGGGAGCTGAACGAGAAGGACGGAACAACACTTATCATGGTGACGCACGACCCGCGCATGGCAGAGCGCACGCATCGCACCATTCGCATTTTCGACGGACGGCAGGTAGCCTGACATTTTTCCACACAATTATTATGGGCAATTATGATACGCAATTATCTGCTTGTAGCGTGGAAAGTGCTGCTGCGCCGAAAATTCTTTACGTTCATCAGCCTGTTCGGGATTTGCTTTACGCTGATGGTGCTTATGATGGCAATAGCATTGATCGACCATACATTTGCCCCACACGAGCCCGAAACAAGACTCGACCGCATGCTGGGCATTTATACAGTTACATTAAAAAGCCCAAGCCGAAATAGTATCACGGTGTCCAGCCCGGGCTATGGGTTTCTCAATCGGTATGCCCGCACGCTGCCCGGTATACAAGATTTTTCTATTTGTACTGCAACATCGTCGTTTTCAATGTTTGTTCGGGGGCGAGAACTTACATTGGACCTGAAGCAGACCGATGGTGCATACTGGCGCATACTCGACTTTACTTTTCTGGAAGGGCGCCCTTTTACTGTTGAAGAAGACAACGGAGGTATTCCCGTTGCAGTGATTAGCGATGCTGTGCGTCGGCAGCTTTTCGGGAAGGAATCGGCGCTTGGCCGCACGATTACCGCCGAAGGAAAGCTCTGTCGTATTATCGGTGTTGTTACTTCGGTTCCTATTCTGCGCGCCGCTGCGTATGCCGATGTATGGGTGCCTGTTGGTGCTTTTCGAGAAGGGCCCGACACCGAGCTAACGGGAAGATACAGAGCACTTATTCTCGCTAAAAGCGCCAGCGACTTCCCGCGTATTAAGGCCGAATACCAGGCGCGGCTTCGGCAGGTAGAATTTCCCGATCCAACAGAGTACAATCTCATTATTTCAGCAACCGAAACATTTGCCGAGCAGATAGCTGGGGAGATCGTACCCAACTTATTCGGCATAGAGGATGCGAAGTATCCGGTGAATATACTGCTGTGGTTTGGTGGTCTGGCGGCGTTTTTATTTATGCTTCTTCCCGCTGTCAATTTAGTGAACATCAATATCAGCCGTATCATGGAGAGGTCGTCGGAGATCGGCGTTCGCAAGTCGTTTGGGGCTTCCTCGCGTGCGCTTGTGGGGCAGTTCATCGTTGAAAATCTCGTGCTTGTATCAATTGGAGGGGCATTGGGGCTCTTGATGTCGTGGCTTATGCTCCGGTGGATTGCTGCTTTGGAGCTCATTCCCCATGCGGAATTTCAGCTTAATTACAGAATATTTCTCTACGCGTTTTTTATCACAGTGTTTTTCGGCGTTTTTTCCGGTGTGTATCCCGCTTGGAGAATGTCGCGGCTACACCCGATTGCAGCTCTGAAAGGAGGAGTACGCTCATGATAGTCCACTTGCTTACACTTGTCTGGAATCGCTGGCGCTCTGGTATGCTGGTAGTTGTGGAGATTTTTTTCTGCTTCATTGTTGTTTATGCCGTGCTTGCCGCCGGTGCTTATTTCGCCGAACAATACGCTCATCCGCTCGGGTTTTCCTACGAGAATGTATGGAATATTTCTATGGAATACAGGGGGGAATATCCCGGGGCAGTAGAGGCATCAGAACGCACGCAGCGCCTGCTGCAAGCCGTGCGCTCGATAGACGAAGCTGAAGAGGTTGCATCGGCTACAGTCGTGCCATACGGCTCGTCCACCTACATGCGCTCGTTCGAGCTGAAGGGACATCCTGTATCGGTGCTGAGCAACTGGGCAGATGCGAAGTTCGACGATGTGATGGGAATCCAGCCGGTGCGCGGGCGCTGGTTTGAGGAAGGCGACGAGTCGCAAAACTGGATTCCGATGATTATCAACGAGCACTTAGCGCAGGCGATTTTTGGCAAAGAAGACCCAATTGGAAAGCTATTCCCGACGATGTCGGAGGGAGAGCGGGAACGGCGTATCATCGGCGTTATCCGCGATTTTCGGTCGGGTGGCGAGCTTTCAGTTCCGGACAATTATTATTTCGAGTACGCTGTCTCCAAAGATACAAATGCCATGATGCCGCGCGATATCGTGTTTCGGGTGCGCGCTGGCACGCAAGCCGGATTCAGCGAACGCCTCGTAGAACGGCTGCACGCGGAATATCCAGATACCATATACCGCATCAAAGCGCTGGTAGATATGCGTAAGTCCGCTATGCAGACCAAACTCGTGCCGCTGCTCATTGCCGGTATTGTTGCTGGCTTCTTGCTGCTGATGGCGGGGCTTGGTCTTGTGGGCGTGCTCTGGCAAAATGTATCGCGCCGTACACGCGAGATTGGCCTGCGCCGTGCTGTCGGGGCGGGAGTACGCGATATTTACAAGCAAATACTCGGCGAGCTGTTCGTGCTGATGTCGTTTGCGCTGCTTGTCGGAACGCTGCTTGTCTTACAGGTTCCTTTGCTCAATCTTATCAGCAATGTGCCTGTGAGCGTGTACTTTACCAGTCTTGCAGGGGCTCTGGGCGTGATGTATCTGCTCGCTCTTGTGTGCGGGCTGTATCCAGCAATTCTGGCTACGCGCATCCAGCCCACTGAAGCGCTGCATTATGAGTGATGCAACTGCTGCTTCGAGCTGTAGTATCTCGTCGATGAGTTCTACTGTTGTTGTGTTGCCGTTGTTGTCGCAGTGGTTCCGATGCTGTCGGGCCGATCAGCAGCGGGCGCATCGCTCGGAGTAATTGGATAGGTCACTGTAAAAGAGCGCGTCATTATCATTTTTTTCCATGTGTAGGAAATTTTGAGATAGGAGAAATCCGTTGAGTTCTGAATCGTATGTATAAGCTCGTTCGCGAATTCCTGGCCGATTCTGCTCAGTTCGCTTTGCTGGTCAAAGCTAAAACTCTGGCTGTTGACAATGATGATGTTGATCGAAGAAGTGCTATCCGATGATGTAGTGTACTGGATATTTATCGACTCAGGCTTGTAAATCTCTCGGTAGTGTGCAAAGACAGAGTCTGCCTGTTGTGTAAATGTTGGCTGTTTTACCTTCGGCAAATTGCACGACGTGGCTGCCACGAGTACAAAAGCGAATAGTGAAAGCAGGGCGATTGCGATAAGTGTTTTCATAGTTCAAAAAATAATTGTTGTTGTAGACTGCTGCGATGTCTCGCGTTTTGGTTTGAGAATGTATCGCAAGTTGGCAGCATTAAAAATTGTGTGGCACGGGCGTCTTTGCGGCGCCCGTGTTGTCGTTGTCGCCGGTCGCACATCCGCTGCGGAATGGCTCGAACAGCCACGCGGCGGCGATGCAGCGCGGTGCAGAGGCCAAGCGCTTGAGCGGAGACGGCTGCGCTCACACACGGATACATGCCATAGAAGCCGCTTGAAGGGCAAATGGTTCAGAGGTTCGACGCAACGTAAAACTTTTTTGCGTTCTCTGTATGTGTGCTACTTTGCTCGGCGTGAAGATGCTGCGGGAGCTGTTCCCTCGAAGACAAGAACTGCCTTCATACGAGGTGTCGGCATAGGTTCTCCGATAGAGTAGCGTTGGTTGACTTTTTGTAAGAGAGTATCCTTGTAGTGCGGGTGTAAATATAAACTTTCTTCTGTAAAAAAAACAATGTTGTAGAATATGGCGGAAACAAGCATTCTTATTGTGGACGACGACTCATCGGTGCTGACATCGCTGGCGTTATTACTGAAGCAGGCGGGTTATCATTCGCGTGTGGCAGCGACGCCCGCCGAAGCGATAGAAATACTGCGCAGCACTTCCATTAGCCTAGTAATTCAGGATATGAATTTTTCGCGTAGCACAACTGGCGAGGAAGGATTAGAATTGCTACAGAACATCAGGGAGCACTACTCATCTATACCAGTGGTGCTTATGACAGCGTGGGGGTCGATTGAGCTGGCTGTGCGCGGAATGAGGTCGGGGGCTGTCGATTTTATTACCAAACCCTGGACAAACGGACAGGTTGTGCAGTCGGTGCACACAGCGTTAGGCTTGGCTGCTGTGTCGGCTACAGAAAATGTAAGCACGCGGGAAGAACTCGATGCGCGCTACGATTTTCGCGCAATTATCGGCTGCGATCCAAAGCTGTTAAAAATACTCAATGTGGTAGGCCGTATTTGCACCACGGATGCACCTGTATTGATCACCGGCGAGAGCGGTACAGGCAAAGAGCTGATTGCCGATGCGCTGCACCGAAACAGCCGGAGAAAAGACAATCCATTTGTAAAAGTGAACCTCGGCAGCATTACGTCCACGCTGTTTGAAAGCGAGTTATTTGGTCATGTAAAAGGTGCATTTACCGATGCGCGGTCGGAGCGCAAGGGGCGTTTTGAGACAGCGGATACGGGCACGATATTTCTCGACGAGATAGGCGATCTCGATTTCAGTTGCCAGGTAAAAATGCTGCGCGTACTGCAAAACCGCACATTCGAGCCCGTTGGCTCCAGCACAAGCCGCACTGTGGATGTTCGCGTTGTCTCTGCTACGAACCGCAATCTTTCGGCGATGATTGAGCGCCAGGATTTTCGCGAAGACTTGTTGTACAGGCTTAATCTTATTTCTATTCATCTGCCAGCTTTGCGCGAGCGCCGTAGCGATATACCGCTGCTCGCCGAGCATTTTTTGCATCAGGCTGCACACGTGTACGGGCGCAGTTCGCTTGTGTTCAGCCCTGCTGCTGCGAAGTGGTTGGAGGGCCGCAATTGGCCGGGAAATATTCGGGAGCTGCGGCATCTTATCGAACGAACAGTGCTGATGACAACCGGCTCGCAGCTTGATGTCGACGACTTTATGACAGCACAGGAAGTTCAGCCCGGCGAAAGCCGCAAGGATTTCTTACCTGCTGTTGGGAGCATGACTATCGACGAAATAGAAAAAGCAATGATCGTGAAAGCGGCTGACCACTATCGGGGAAATGTTAGTAAAATTGCCGAAGCTCTTGGGCTGAGCCGTGCAGCGTTGTACCGCCGTCTTGAGAAATACGATATTCGATTGTAAGCCCGCTCTTCATTTTACGGATAGCAGTATGCGACCAAGTCTTTACGCAGGATTCCTTTCGTATCTGATTGTTATTCACGCCGTGTTTGCTGGCGCAGCGGTGTGGCTGCTCGGCGCTAAAATAGCGTGGCTACCGGCTGTGGAAGCATTTGTGCTCTTATCTTTTATCGCAGCTTTTACTCTGTTTCGGAAGTTTTATCGTCCTCTGCGCCTTATTCTCGGTGGAGCCGATTTTCTGCGCGAGAGCGATTTTTCCACGCGGCTTCTCGCCACAGGAGAGCGCGAGATGGACAAGCTGATCGACGTGTACAATGCGATGATCGACAGCTTGCGCGAAGAGCGGTTACGGCTACAGGAACAGCATTACCTTTTGCAAAAAATTGTGACGGCTTCTCCGTCGGGTATTGTTTTGTTCGATTTTGAGGATCGTTGTGTGCTCGCCAATCCTGCGGCTGTGCGGCTCTTGGACACCGGCGAGGAGCTCGCGGGCAAATCGCGCACAGAGATTTTTCGTGCTGCTTCCGATGCTGTGAGTTTACTCCTGCCGGGTGAGTCGGCTGTCGTTACTCTGCCATCGCATCGGCGTGTGCAGTGCCGTGTTTCCGAGTTTATCGACAGGGGATTTACGCGCACTTTTATAGTGATGGAGGAGCTTACCGAAGAAGTACGCAGAGTAGAGAAAGCGGCGTATGAAAAAGTGATTCGCACCTTTTCGCACGAGGTAAATAATTCCGTTGGAGCTGCTAATTCGTTGTTGCAGTCGTGCTTGTATTACCGCGAGCAGCTTCGGCCAGACGACAGAGAAGATTTTGAAATGGCGATACGCGTGGCTGTGGATCGCGGTCTTCATTTATGCGACTTTGTACAGCGTTATGCCGAGGTATTTAAGCTGCCTGATCCCCGCCTGCAAATGTGCGACCTTGTAGAAGTGCTCGACCGCATTGCACTGCTGTTTTCTACCGAATGCCGCGAGCGCCGTATCTCGTGGCGGAAACACATAGACATCGCTTTCCCGATGATTTCCATGGATAAGGTTCAGATGGAGCAAGTCCTGCTGAATGTCTGCAAAAATGCAGTGGAGGCAATCGGCTACGATGGAGCGATTACTGTGCGTGTCGGTATAAAAAATGCGCGTGTATATGTTGCCATAGAAGACACGGGATGCGGTATTCCCACGCATGTGATCGACCAGTTGTTCACGCCATTTTTTACAACAAAAGACCGTGGGCAGGGGATTGGCCTCACCATAACACAGGAGATACTCAGCCGCCACGGTTTTTCCTGTGCTATCGAGAGTGTGCCGGGAAAGCAGACGACATTTACAATGTATTGTAGCTGATGATGGTGCGAGCATCTGCTTATTCTGTGCTGATAGCTATCCCTTGCAGTGAATAGTAGGTCGGTCCGCGCATGCTGCGAAGACAAACTTACGATTACAAGGTGCGAATGACGGGGTGAACAGCACGCGGCGGGCGTGCTGCGCGGTGCGCAGACCAAGCGCAAGAGCAGAGACAGAAGCGCACAACACTCCACGCACCTCTACACCTCACCGAGCGCAGCAAACAGGCTTTTTTTCTTCTCTGGACTGCGATCTACAACCGGCGCTGAAATATTTTTTTTTGTACAAATGAAAATATGATCATATATTTGTACGTCAAAGCTAATGTATTGCAAAAACAGGACAAGGCAGTATGCAGTACGAGCGAAGACACAAAATGAGAACACGTAATAGAAGTGGTGGAATCGTGAAAAAGCAACCTCAACAACGGATTGATCAGAGCAAGATCGAGCGTGCGGCATACGTACTCAAGGCGGTAGCGCATCCGGTTCGGATCAGTATCATCGACATTCTCGACCAGAGCGATAAGCTGTCCGTAACCGAGTTGCAAGAGCTGCTCGGCATAGAGCAATCGCTTCTATCGCATCATTTGTCCAACCTGCGCGACAAGGGAATACTTACCACGCAGCGCGACGGCAAGAACGTGTACTATTCCCTTACCGACCGGACAATTACCGGCATTATTGATTGTATCAACGGCTGCAAAGCCTTTTAACAGGAACGGCTATGACTTTTATGGAGGGAGCAGGATATGTGGCAGCAGTGGCAATGGGCATTTCACTGGGATTAATCGGCGGTGGTGGGTCGATACTCACAGTGCCTACGCTTGTATATTTGATGAGTATTAGTCCCGTTCTCTCTACCTCCTACTCGCTGTTCGTTGTTGGTACCACAGCTTTGGCTGGGTCGGTAAGCTACATGCGCAAGGGATTAGTAAACTACAGAACTGGGCTTGTCTTTGGCATACCGTCGATTATCGCAGTTTATCTCACGCGAAAATTTCTTGTACCCATGATGCCCGACGTATTATTTACGATACAGGGCTTTGCCATGACAAAGGACATTTTTGTTTTGGTGCTCTTTGCAGTACTGATGGTATTCGCTTCGGTGTCCATGATTCGCAAAAGAAGCAAGCGCGAAGAAGGTTCTACGGCGAACGGGCAGGTTCCTATTTCGCGCTATGGTGTAGTGCTCTTAGAAGGGCTTATTGTAGGCACGCTCACAGGATTTGTAGGTGCGGGTGGAGGCTTTTTAATTATACCCGCGCTGGTGCTTTTTGCGGGTCTGCCAATGAAAGAGGCCGTCGGTACATCGTTGCTTATCATTGCCGCAAAATCGCTGATAGGATTTACAGGCGACCTCGGTTCGCAGCCTATTGACTGGACATTTATGCTCGGCTTTACAGCGATTGCTGTGGTGGGTACATTTATCGGTAGCTACATAGCGCGATTTATTACCGACGAAAAACTCAAACCGATATTCGGCTGGTTCGTGCTTGCGATGGGTACGTACATCCTTGTCAAAGAATTACTTCTGTGACAGGTAGGAGCGCGGCAGCACAGGCTGCACCAGCCAGACAAACAACGAGAACATAATGTAAGTACAATCTTCATACTTTTTATTAATAAGGTGATACTATGACAGTGCAACGTCTTACTGCTACAGAGTTCAGCGAGCAGAAACAACAGGAGCCGGGCATGGTGCTCGATGTGCGTACACCGGGTGAATACGGAACAGGACATTTGCAAGGAGCTGCCAACTACGATTTCCTCGGCGGTGAATTCAACCGGAGCATGGGCAATTTCGACAAAGATAAGGTGTACTATCTGTACTGTGCATCAGGCAATCGCAGTGGCACAGCGGCGCAGATGATGGCGAATGCAGGGTTCGAACGCGTGTATAATATCGGTGGTTTTACCGACCTGAAAGCAAACGGTTTGCCTACTGAATAATGTGAGGACTATTTTCTACCATTATTTTCTATCATATAATAACACGAAGTGAAGTATATGTACATAGAACAACTCTATACCGGATGCTTGGCTGAAGCAGCCTACTACATCGAGTCGGAAGGCGAAGCCGCGATTGTCGACCCCATCCGCGAAACAGAACCGTATCTCGAACTCGCAAAGCGGCGCGGTGCCACGATCAAATATATTTTTGAGACACATTTTCACGCCGATTTTGTGTCGGGTCATATCGACTTGGCAAACAAGACTGGAGCTGCAATTGTCTTCGGCCCCGTTGCACAACCGTCGTATGATGCACACATTGCCCGCGACGGCGAAATGTTTGAGCTCGGTGCCATCGCAATTAAAGCTATGCACACGCCGGGCCATACGCCAGAGTCTACATGCTATCTTGTGTATGACGAGAACGGCAAAGAAGAAGCCATTTTTACTGGTGATACATTGTTTGTAGGTGATGTAGGGCGCCCCGATCTGCTCGACGGCGTAATTATCTCCAAAGAAGAACAAGTGTCCAATCTCTACGATTCATTGAACAACAGGATCAAGACATTGCCCGACGACGTCGTTGTGTATCCGGCGCACGGACCGGGTTCGATGTGTGGCAAAAGTATTGGCCAGGAGAAACAATCGACGATTGGACAGGAGAAGAAAAACAACTACGCACTTCGCGATATGACGCGCGAGGAATTTACAAAGGTCATTCTCGAAGGGCAGCCCGCTGCGCCGCAGTATTTTATCAAAAATGCTATTATTAACCGCACTGGGTACGAGAATATCGACGCTGTACTCGAACGCAATATCCGCGCTCTGGCGGCGGGCGATGTGCAAAGCGAGATCGACGGTGGCGCAATAGTACTCGATACACGCGAGGCCGAAATATTTGGCACTGGATTTATTCCCGGTGCTATTAATATCGGCTTAGACGGTTCCTTTGCTGTGTGGGTAGGTACGCTTATCGACATCAAGCAGCGTTTGGTTGTGGTAACTGATGCAGGCCGTGAGCGCGAAGCTATTTTGCGGCTTGCGCGTGTGGGCTATGAAAATGTAGCTGGTTATATCGACGGCGGTTTTGAAACCTGGGTGCATGCCAATCGCAGTGTTGATACTGTGGTATCTGTTCCGGCAGACGCCTTTGCCGACGCCGTCCAGGGTGGTGCTCATGTCCTCGACGTGCGCCGCCCGAATGAATATGAGACAGCGCATGTGCGTGGTGCTCTTAATGTGCCGCTACGCGATATCGAATCGATGCTCAATCGTCTCGATAAAAACGACGCGTATTATGTGCACTGTGCAGGTGGCTATCGCTCTATGGTTGCTGCTTCTATTCTGAAAGCTCGTGGCTTCGACCGTGTTACAAACGTGCTTGGCGGCTTTGGTATGATTCGCAACACTGGCACTCCGATTGAAGAACCTGCGGAGCTGACAGCGTAATAAATTTACCGGGCGGTTGCCAACCAGTAGCCGCCCGGTTTTTCTCTTCTTTTCCTTCCTTCATTTTTCTTTCCTGTTTTTTATGGAACCGTTGATCGAAACGATCAGCAGGCCCTGGCCGTGGTATGTGGCTGGCCCGCTGATAGGCCTTGTCGTGCCCCTCATGCTTGTTGTCGGTAATCGCGCACTCGGTGTGTCGTCGAGTTTTCGCCATGTTTGTGCCGCCTGTTTTCCCGCAAAAATTCCTTTTTTGCGATACAATTGGAAAGCGGAAATCTGGAATCTTCTTTTTGTGCTGGGCATTGTGCTCGGTGGGTTTCTTGTCGTGCAGGTGGTTGGCCATACTTCGATGGTAGATATCTCCAAGCAGACGATTGCGGACCTCCAGCGCATGGGTGTGTCGTATAATTCCGGCTTGCTTCCCGCTGATATTTTCTCCATTGGCGGCCTGATGAGCGCACGTGGTTTGTTGTTTATCGTTGTCGGTGGATTTTTTGTTGGCTTTGGCACGCGTTACGCTGGTGGCTGTACTTCAGGCCACGCTATTTCGGGCTTGTCCAATTTACAGTGGCCATCGCTTATCGCTGTTATCGGTTTTTTTGCCGGTGGACTCTTTGTCACTCACGTTGTTTTTCCTCTGATTTTTTAATCCGGTGTTGGTATCTATGAAGCATTTCCGATTTCTGATATTTGGCGCTTTGTTCGGCATCATTCTTATCAAAAGCGAGGTAGTCTCGTGGTATCGTATTCAGGAAATGTTCCGTTTCCAGTCGTTCCACATGTACGGTGTTATGGCTTCGGCTATTGCTGTGGCTACGCTCTCTATTATTCTGCTAAAAGCATTTCGCGTAAAAGCTCTCGGCGGCGAAGAGATCGCTTATCCAGTGAAAAAATATAATCATGGGTTGTGGATTGGCGGTTTTTTATTCGGTATAGGATGGGCGCTCACAGGTGCGTGCCCCGGTCCGATGTTCGCTCATCTTGGCTCTGGAATAGTCGTAGCTGCTGTGATGATTATCAGCGCTGTGGCCGGAACGTGGACCTATAGTTTGTTCCGCGAACGCCTGCCGCATTAGCAGGCCACAGCACCATGCACTACGCCTTGATACGCGGATAGAATAGAGAATGTCAATGGCGCTGCGGTCTTCGCTCGTGCGCTTGTCGCTGCACCGCGCTGCATCGCTGCCGCGTGGTAGTCCGACCGAAGTCGCAGCAGGATATCGTAGGCGCCGCTCAAGGTCTGTTCCTACGATATATACAGCCTATGGATATAGTTATTCTTACTACCTCTAAACAGGACAGGCCTGGTGATTACCCACCGGGCCTGTGTTGTGTCTATCGTCATCAGTTGTGGGCTATTGTCGTAGTTCTTTCAGCATGATAACAGCGTTTTCATTCTCAGGATTCAGCTTCAGCGAATACTCGTAGTTTTTGATCGACAGTTCTTTATTTCCTGCTGCTTTATACGCCTCGCCGAGACTATCGTAGGCATTAAACGAATCGGGGAATGTTTCTACATACATTTGGAATGCTGCAATTGCATCATCGATTTTGTTTTTCTGAAGCAGGGAGTAGCCGAGGCGGTTCATATCATCTTCGTTCACATACAGATCGCCATATTTTTCAGCCTTCAGCTTCTTGAATGTTGTCACTGCGTGGTCGCGACCGTTTTTCTCAAATTCCTCTGTGAGCACCGAACCGAGAGTGGCGCTTTTTATGTCGACGAGTTCCACATCAAAAATGAGAGTGGCGCCGGGGCCAATGTCGCTGCCAGCACCACGATCGCCATAGCCGAGTTCGGGCGGGATAATAAACACAGCGCGGTCGCCAACGTGGAGCAGAGCAAATCCCTCATCCCATCCTTTGATAACTTGTTTTTTACCGAGCTGAAACACAAAAAACTGGCCGCGTTTGCGCGAGCTGTCGAACTCAGTGCCGTCGGTCAGAGTGCCGGTGTAGTGAGCGAGAATAAACTCGCCCTGCTCTGCCTTGCGGCCCTTTCCCTTTTTGATAATTGTGTATTTCAGGCCGGAAGCCGTTGTAACAGTGTCCTGTGCTTGTGCGCTCAGCGGCAGGGTAATGCAGCCTATGAGTAAGCAGATAAAAAGAAACTTCATATTTTTTCCATTCCATAAGCGTGAACATGCTGAATAACTCTGCGAATATAGTATGTTTCCTGCTTCGGACAAGGGGACGGTAGGTTGTAGAACGGAGAGCTAATCACGGATGATGGAGGGAGCAAGGAGCTGGTGAGAAGCGAATATTCTTTCAAGTCTATTCAGCGGTGTTATCGTAAAACCAAACCTGCAAATGCCTCGTTGCATTCAGTGCTCCATTCTGTGTTCTTTCGACGTTTATCTGCTTGCTGATGAAACTTTCAAAAGATTTTGAAAATTAAAAAACATTGCGTATATTTTCGCCTATGAAATTTGAAGAAGCAAAAGAACGGTATATTCAGGCTTGGGGCGCCCTTGGCTCGCAGTGGGGTGTCAACAGGACAATGGCACAGATCCACGCGCTGCTGATGGTGGCTCCCGATCCGCTGTGTGCCGACGATATCATGGCGGATTTGAATATTTCTCGCGGCAATGTGAACATGAATCTCCGGGCTCTTATCGACTGGGGACTTGTGCGGCGTGAGTTTAAGTCGGGCGAGCGTAAAGAGTTCTTTTCAGCAGAAAAGGATATATGGCTTGTAGCCCGGCAAGTGCTCATCGAGCGGAAAAAGCGCGAGCTCGAACCAATTCTGAAGGTGCTGGACGACGTTGGTACGGTGGAGGGCGATAGAAGCGATCCCCAGATCAGGGCGTTTATCGACACTATTGCCCAGATACGCGAATTTGCCCATAAAACCAATAATGCCTTGGAACAAGTGACGCGCTCCGAAGGCGGCTGGTTCTGGACTATGCTGTCGAAAATCTTCAAATAAGAGCCCGTTGCCCGGGTAGGACAGAAGACCGCTGTAGAGCGGTTTTTTTAGAGTAAGTTCTTTCAATATTTACTGAAAGTTATGAAAATTCTAAAAGGTAAACTTGTTGTCTACGACAGCGACTGTCCGCTGTGTCGTGGGCTTCGGCGGCAGGCGTTGTTTCTTGGTATTCTGGCGGAGGAAGATTGCTTGTCGTTGTACGATCTTTCTCCGCAGTACAGTGCCGCCGTGGATTCGGAGCGCTTTCGCAATGAAATGGCTCTTGTCGACACAGGAGGCGGGCAGACACTGTACGGCACGGACGGCCTGCTGGCAGTGTTCTCAATGCGTTATCCTCAGTTCGAACCTCTGCTTGCTGTTCCCTCGTTTCGCGCGCTTTGTCGTGGACTGTACAAGGTCGTAGCACCGAATAGATATGTTCTGTCTACACCTCAAAAAAGTGCCATAGGTTGTACTTGTAGCGACGTTGGTTCGCGGAACGACAGGCTACGGTATATAGGCGTCGGGTTGCTCTTGTCGGTGGTAATTACTCTGCTCTTTGTCTTTTCCCTGCGTTCAGTGCTGTTCGAGGGAAGCTACATCGCTCCTGTTGCTGCCATTGCTATGGGATGGGTAGTGTACTTTCTTATCGCCGCTGTGGTATTGCGAAAAATATTCATCGAATTCGCCGCCCAGATGGTATCGGTCATGTGGCGCGGTACAGCATTGCTTCTACCTGCTATTTTCACAGCGGCGGTTACTTCTTCTCCTGCCATTCTTTTGCCACTTACAGGTGGATGTATTGCTGTCAGCTTCGGCTATATGCTCCATCAGCACGAGCTCCGCATGAGAGCGATGGAGTTGCAACCTTTGTGGACAGCTCTCTGGGCCGGATTGCTTTGGAGCAGTACATTTGCAGTGCTTGTATGGAGGATGCCATGAGAGCGCCCTTGTTTCTCTGTCCGGCATTTATCGGCGAATTGCGCGATATACGGTTGTTTGCCTTCTCTATCGAAACGGACGAGGCGCAGATGTTCATACCCACTCCGTTGCGCGCGCGGAATTTTCGAGGCAGGGCTCTTGTTTCAATGGCCGATATAAGCATGTGCAGGCTGCGGCCTATGGGGTGCCCCGCGTGGTTGGGTATCAGCTACCGGCATATTGTACTACGCATGCTCATCGACGACGGGCGCTATAACCATGGCGAGCAGCATGGAGCTTGGTTCTTTCGCTCATTTACCGCTGAGCCGTGGGTTGCAAAAGCAGGTAATGTACTTACGGAGTTCAGCTTTTATCCATCGACGATCAGCAGCAGCAACAGGGCACTCGTTGTGAAGCATGGCGGGCATTGCATCCGGTGCGAATGGGAGGATACCCGCCCGTCTGCTATCGACGAAGCGCTGCTACACGATATTCGCACATTGGACAAAGCGTATTTCACTCGCAATGGCAGAGTGTTTCAGCGTAGTATTGAGCGCAGCAGTTGGCTCCCCGAGCCGATCCTATGCCACAGCTTTTCCTGTTCGTGGTTCGAAAGTATTCGATTCGAAGGACTTTTTTCTATCCCGCATCCAGTATCTTACAAGTGGTTTCCACCTAAAGAGGTGCATATATGAATATCGTGATTCTCGGAGCAACGGGTCGTATCGGCAGAGCTTTGATGTACGGGCTGCGGAGTACGTTGCCCGGTGCAATTGTAACGGGGTGTACGCGCAGTCCAGACAAAGCCGAAGAGCAGGGGCTTACAGTGTTCCATCCCGCCTACGATAACTGGTCGCAGCTCGGCAATGTCGATATACTTATCAATGCGATAGGTGTTATTCGCGAAGTCGATGAATACGACTTCGACCGGGCGCACGGCGGTATCAGCTCGCTTATTGTGTGCAATCGCGACGAAATTGGCAATCCCAAAGTAATACAAATCTCTGCGCTTGGCGCCGACGAAGCTGCACCGGAGCGATTTTTACAAACAAAGGGCGTGGCCGATAGAATACTGCTTTCGGCAGGTAATGCCGTGGTGGTCCGTCCCTCTGTTGTGTGTTCAGACGACACTCTGTTTCTGCACGGCCTACAACTCGCTTGTTCTTGGGCGGACAACATGCTCGGTATTCTTCCCGTACCCAACGGTGTCATGAGTACGCGGATCCAGCCAGTATGCTTGGCAGACCTTGTCGAGCTTGTTGCAGAGCTTTGCCATACCAACAACCACGCGCCTGTTGTCGATCTCACCGGGGCGGAAGTGTACACCATGAGCGATTTTTTCGCGATGCAGTCATCTTCTATCAGGATAATCGAGCTGCCGCGTTCGCTCGTGGAAAAAACGCTTTCCCTGTTTCGACTGTTCGTACCTTCACTTCCGATAGCAGCTCAGCATCTGCGCTTACTACAGCAGGACAACACAGCGCCCAACGACGAAGCGCAGCGTTTGCTCGGGCGCAGTATGCGCTCTACACTGCCGTTCTGGAGGTATATGCTGGGGGGCAAAAATAAACGAGATAAGCCGGGAAAGGCACAATACGCAGAAGTATTTCCCGCTGAGCGTGCTGGATAGAGCTTCTGGTGTCGGCTATTTTATTCCGCAATCATAAATGTACCCGTGTACACAATGTCGTTGTTCTGCTGAATACTCAAGAAGTATAGCCCCGAAGGCATGTCTTCGCTATCCATTGTGATATCATTACCAGTCTGGTTGTCGATGCGCCTCACGCGCTGGCCAAAGAGATTCCATACGCTCATTGAAGCATTGTGGAGAACAGAGGCGAGCCGGATCGTAAACGCCGAATTTGAGGGATAGATGCTAATACGCCGTGCCGCTTGTTCATCGGGAAGTACGCCTGTTTCCCCGCCAGTTGTGGTCTTTAGGATGGTGCTGCTATCGCCTACGGCAAAGCATGTGTGGTTGTCGGGACATGCTACAGAGGTGAGATGCCGAGTCGTCCCGGAAATCTGCTTCCTCCATGTAGCACCGCCGTCGGTAGTTCGCATAATTGTTCCATTGTCGCCTACGGCAAAACAAGTGTTGTCATCAGTGCAGAACACCGAGCGCAATGTTTGCTGGTTTTCATCTGTAGAGGCGGGGATATTCCAGCTTTCGCCTGCATCATTGGAGTACACAATTGTTCCATTAAAGCCCACAGCATACCCTTTCTCCGGCGAAGGAAATACAACCGACAGCAGAGCGTATTGGCTATTTATTGTCGTCCACGTGTTGCCACCATCAGTTGTTTTCATCATAAGGTGGTTGCCCGGCGTCATTGTGCGATCATAGCCTACAGCATATCCTGTCTCTGAAGAAGTAAATATTATGGAGGAAACATAGATATTTGCGGGGAAGCTATACAGTAATGACCAGCTCTTTCCGCCATCGATGGTTTTTCTTATGGTGTTTGCTGGGCTCTCCGAATTTACAGCAAAGCCAACAGCATCGTTGATGAAGTACAGAGCTTGTGTTTCTACAAACTCAGAGCCTGATAATATGGCCGGTCCTGCAGCATCCCACGTTGTACCGCCATCAGTTGTCTTCTGAATATTTCGTGCAACGCTGTTGCTGCTGCCGCTTGGCGCAAAGTACCCAATGTCGTTACTTGCAAAAAAAACTGATGGTGCACAAAGCTCTGAAAACATGCCGGGCGCATTCCACGTGGCACCGCCGTCAGTTGTCTTCAGCAGTTGGTTGTTCGACCATGATGACTGTGTGAGATCGCATGAGATAACAAACCCAATGCGGTCGGAAATAAAAAACAGCGACCGGAGGTTGTCACTGCCTAATAGTGAATCCTTTTGCCACTGTGCAACGGCACTTGTCGCCATGATCTGCCCTGATATGAACAGCGCCGCGAAGAGGAAATATTTCGTTCTCATAGGTAATGCGAAGTAGATGGAAAAACTCTATATAACTCTATATACTACTTTTCTAATATTAGCTCTTGCACGGAAGAACGCAAGAGGCGTTGAGCAGGTGTGTCCGTTTGGCTGATAAGTGTTAATGTCTGGCTACCATGTGTGAATGAGGCAAGGGTTCTGTTCGACGGCTCAAAAGCCGTAACCGAGCGAGTGTGGAAGCTGTACACAGGCGACGGATACGAGTTGTAGTGCGGGTGAGGTTGACATGTTTCCTCAGTTGGAAGCTCATCACTTCTTTGCATTGCGTTCCAGGAAGAGGCCGTTTTCGTAGCCCTGAATCGAAGGATTCGCGTCGGCGAGTGCGAGCCGCTTTTCGGCTATACATGCGTATTCTCTGTCGAGTTCAATGCCTACATAACGCCTGCCCAATTTTTTCGCCACAACGGATGTTGTGCCAGAGCCGAGGAATGGATCGAAAATGACATCGCCGGGATTAGAAGCTGCGAGGATGATTTTGGCGAGAAGTTTTTCCGGTTTCTGCGTGGGATGATCGGTGTTTTCGGGCATCGACCAAAAAGGAACGGTGATATCTGTCCAGAGGTTCGACGGATGAGTGAGGCGAAACTTACCGGAGTCGGAGTCCTCCCAGTCGCGGGGTGTGCCGTTGTGTTTGTATGGCGCCAAGACTCGGCGGCGGAGCTTGACAGCATCGAGGTTAAAAGTGTAGCTATTTGAGACTGTACAGAACCAGATGTCCTCCGCGCAGTTTTTCCAATTGGCTGTAGCACCCCGCCCTTTTTCCCGCTCCCATGTAATGCGGTTGCGTACTGTGAGAAATTGGTCGGCTACGCGGTGAATCGACGTAGAAGAGCGCCAGTCGCCGCAGATATACACCGAAGCCGTGGGCTTAAGCGCAGGGAGGAGTTGCGGAAGCCACGAAAGCAACCATTCGTCGTAGGCATCTACTGAGCGCCCGTGAAACCGCGTGTCGTTGAATGTCTTGGTAAGGTTGTACGGTGGGTCGAGGAACAGGACATCTGCAAACGCAGGCGGCAGATAGCCCAGCACTTCAAACAAGTCCTGGTGAATCGTAGAGTTGATAAGCGAGTTGGCGTCAGTTAGAGCGGAAAGCCTTTGCAGCCTTTGTCCATAGGCTTCACGTTCATCGTCGGAAAGACTGATTGTTCGGTTGTAGGGTGCTCGTGTATTCATAGGAAGCGTTTAAAACAAACCTTCCGGAGTGTTTCCGGAAGGTTGTTGTTTATATTGAAGGCTGAAGCCGGGGGCTATAGAAGCCACCGAGATTATTTGCTCTTCCATTTAATCGTGCAGCCAATTGCTTTTGTAAAATCGGGGTCGGGCTGTTGGTTGTTGTTAAGTGCTGCAACAGCTTTCTCCACATATTTCTCGTTCACATTTTCGGGCTGGTCGGTGTTGTCGTCGATTGCACCGATATACTCTACTTTCAGCGTGCCATCGGCTTGCTTTTTGAGCACGAACACATGGGGTGTGCGTGTTGCTCCATAGGTAGTTGCAATTTCCTGTGTTTCGTCCAGCAGATAGGGAAATGCGAATTTCTTTTCTTTTGCGCGTACTTGCATATTCTCGAAAGAATCTTCAGGCTGGCGCGCTGGGTCGTTAGGGTTAATAGCAATTACAGGATAGCCTTTCGGCGCAAAAGCTTTGTTCAGTGCGATAATCCTGTCTTCGTATGCCACCGAATACGGGCAGTGGTTGCATGTAAAGATCACGATAAATCCTTTTGCAGATCGGTTGTCGGCCATCGACACCATGTTGCCACTGACATCTTTGAGCTTGAAGTCGCGTGCGGTGTCGCCTACCTTGTATCCGGCATTGGAACCGGAACCAGCATTCGAAGCGGCAAATGCTGCGAAGCAGAATGCGAGAGCGAACAGAAATGTTTTCATCGATCCTCCATAAGCGGTTGAATAATAGACTGAAGTTCGTCGAAAGTAAACTCACGTTCGTAGAAGTTTCTGATATTCTTTGCATTGTTCACGACCAATGTAGCCGGGATTGAGCCCGACCACGCCGGGCTTATGCGGTCTATCCACGAGTTGGGGTCGGGGGCATTGAGAAGCACTATCGGCGGCGCAAATTTTCGCTTTCCTGCAAATGGGATCACACGCTTTTCGAGCTGTGAGATAAAGTCCAAGCTCACAAACACTACGCGTACCTTTCGGCCTGTGTAGGCACGGTGCAGCGAGTCGAAAGCAGGCATTTCTGCAATACACGGCGTACACCATGTGGCCCAGAAGTTGAAAATAACAAGCGTGTCGCCGGTACTCTGTGTAAGGCTATCAAGCTGGTCGAATGTAATCACCGATACTGCCTGAGCCCGGCCTTGGGCTGCACCAAGCAGCAGCACGACAGCAAGTGAAAGAAGTAATTTCATGAGGTTCCCAGTATTGGCGGCCAAAACACCTGATAATATCTGCCGTTGGACGAATAAACAAAGCAATGAATTGTAGATATGCGGAAAATTTCGGATGTGGCTTTGTGGCATGTACGTTTCTTCGGCGTTTGTTCACGCATCCTGATTGTACGAACAGTGCGCGGACGAGCTTCTGGCGATTGCTGCGCGGTGCAGAAGCAGAACGCCGGGGCGGAGACAGAATGCCAATCGGCAGTAAGTCTTTCAGCAACCCAATAAATGTATTGCGGTGAGATGTGTATGGGCGTAAGTTCGGGCTCCATCAATACATAAAGCGACCATGAAAGCGTACTATACCATACTACTACTGTCTGTTTACCTGTTTCTGTTGCCCAATTCTGCCAGTGCTCAGAGCGTTCCGACAGTGCTTCACGCAGAAGAACCCGCCGTATCGGTGTATCGATCCGTGTTTGGCGACCGGCTATCGTGGGGCGTATTTGGCGATGTGAATTTAGCCATGCACCGCGCCGATTTTCGCGTGCTTCCGGGTGTGCCGGGCTGCTGCCCTCGCTTTGAAAGCGGCAGTGGGGTTGCGTTCAGCGCAGGTGTTCTCGGCGATATTCCTATTGTTTCCCGTCTGGCTGTACAACTTCGTGCGGGCTACTACCGCAACGACGCACTGCTTACTGCTTTAGAGCACGAGCCTGTGGTCGTCGATGCAGTATCGGTGGATGGCGTTTTCGAGCACACAGTCCGCGCGCGTCTTTCCTTGGTGGCTGTAGAGCCCTTGTTGCGGTTCCAGCCCACGAATGAGCTCTCGGTATTCGCCGGTGGACGAATAGGGATAGTATTGGGGGCAACGTATGAACAACGGGAAGTCATCAGCGAACCAGCTTCGGGAGTGTTTACAGATACCCGCACGCGCGAGCGCAATGTGTTCTCTGGTGATATTCCCAATGCGTCTTCTGTGGAAGCAGCGCTTGTAGGGGGGATTGGCTATGCTTTGCCGCTGAACCGCCGCCGCACGCTTTTTCTCGTGCCGGAAGTGTTGTACTCGTTTGGCCTGACAGATGTGGTGAACGAGCTGGACTGGTCGGCGTCATCGCTGCGGGCGGGCGTGGCCGTAGTGTTTATGCCCAGAACACAACAGGAAATACCCGAGCTTCCGACGCTCGATATTCCCCCAATTGTGCAGCCGCAGCCTTCCACTCGTGCCGTGACTGCTGTACCATTCGATGTCCGACTGGATGTTGTTGGGATTTCTGCAACAGGCGCAACTACGGCTCCAGATATTCGCATTGAGGAGTTTGAATCGACGGAGATGTATCCGCTGCTGAACTATGTGTTTTTCGACGACAGTTCGGCAGTTATCCCGGATCGCTACCATCTTCTTGCTGCAGGCGGAGTACAGAGCTTCGATATAAGAACGGCGGGCGCGGACAGCACGCTGCAGGTGTATTACCATCTTCTCAATATCATCGGGCAGCGTATGCAGCAATATCCCACTGCTATGCTCACGCTTACTGGCTGTAATACCGGTGCAGGTGCCGAACAGAATAACCTCGCTCTTTCTCGTAGTAGGGCGGAAGCAGTAAAGAACTACTTTGTTTCGGTGTGGGGCATCGGAGCGTCGAGGTTTGTTGTAGAAGCCCGGAATCTTCCCGTGCGGCCTTCTTCATCGGCGGAGGCCGATGGAACAGCAGAGAACCGGCGTGTGGAAATTACAGCTTCCGAGCCAGCCCTACTTGCGCCTGTGGTGCTTGGTGATACTGTGTTGGTAGTGGAGCCTCCTATAGTGCGTTTTGAGCCAAATGTGGTAGCCTCCGGCGACGTACACTGGGCACTTGTGCTGCGGGGCACGGAACTGCTTCTCGATAGAAAAGGAGATGGCCAGCCCGACACGGCGTACACCTGGAACGTAGTAGCAGCGGCTTCCGCACTCTATCCGCCGCATGTGGGCTACGAGTTCGATGCGAGCGAGCCGAGTGGGCGCCGGGGACGAGATGGTGGCGAAATTTCCATCGAACGTATCACCATCGAGCAGAAGCGGCTGCAGCGCACTACTGACAACGCATTTGCTGTGTACCGGCTGATTCTGTTCGACTACGACCGCGCTGATATTTCCGGTGGCAATAGTACGATCATCAGCGCTATCCGCCAGCGAACGCAGCCCGATGCTGTAGTGCGCTACACGGGCTCGACCGACCGGTTAGGCGATGTGGCGCACAACAAGCAGCTTTCCTACGAGCGCGCCAAGGCCGCTGCCTACGCTCTCGGGCTCCCGGGCGACGTGCTCGGTACAGGCGAAGAAGCGCCTCCGTATGACAACAGCCTGCCCGAAGGACGGTTTTACTCGCGCACCGTAACAATCCACGTCCGTAACCCGATTCGATAAAATTTTTGATCCTAACCCGTTGGCGAGTGCTCGCCAGTTGTCAGCGTTATCTCGACGGGCACGGCATAGCGGATAAATTCGTTAGGGATGGGGTATTGCTCGCGTGTATGTAAATAATTTCGATACAACGACAAAGCGCCAGTGGGTTATCCGACACAGGCGTGTCTTCTTACCTAAAAGTTTATACCTGCCGGAATGAAAAATTATCTGATAGGATAAAAAATTATCCCGCTATTGGTGCGAAAAGGCGAATTTTTATGACTTCTACGACATAAATAGCATTGGCACAGTGTTTTATCACAATAAGAGGGCGCCGTTAAATGTGGCCGGTTGCCTGCGGCTTGTGCTGCCGTACCGAGTATGGAGTTTATTCTATCTTTCGGGGAAAGTACATATGAAGAACTGTCTCTTACTCTGTGCTGTGTTCTATATCGCGGATACAAGTGGGAAGTCATAGCCCACCCCAAAACAGACTCTATACACTGGTGCCATAAACAGTGTTGTGCGGCAGCTTTTCCCAGAAGCCATCAATATACATAGTCCGGCGTTTATCCGTGCCGAAGTCGCAAGTGGCATGGGGCGTATATTTTGCAGCGTTCCGCAAATCTCTATGTACGCAAGCTGCCGATGCTATAAGCGAAGCGTTCAAACTCGTAAAAGAATAACTGCCTTGCGCCCTGTGTGGGGCGAGCTATGCGTATATTTCAGGTACTGTTCAGGTAACTGACCCGCTGCCAGCCGCCGGATGCCAAAAGCATTCGGCGGCGGTATTTATGGCCTATGTGGATGTTCCTGTGCAAATATTGTGGCACGGGCGTCTTTGCAGCGGAGCCGCCCTGGCGGGACGGCTCTACCGTATGGTCGCTGTCACCGGTCGCACAATCCGGTTGCGCGTTGCCCGGCTGCTGGCCGCTGGTTTGGGGATTGAAGATGGCCGACAGAAAGGAGAGTTCTCTGCCAGATCGCGCTGTCACCGCCGAAACCGCCTCGGGTCGAGATCGAATTTTTTGATCTGGTGCATAAGCCCGCCCTTGCCTGTAGCTGCATAGCCCCAGTATTTTCGCTCGGCTTCTTTCACATTGCCCGATGTGCGCTGTAGCGATTCTTCGATAAGACGCCGACGGAACATCTCAACGACCTGCTTGAGATCGCAGGGGAAATCGCCGTCGAAAATACTGCGCACACTTCGGTCTACTATTTCCTCTATCGAGGCCGCCTGTTTTGGCGCGGTTGGTTCTGGCGTTGTCACAACGCGTTCGCGCGGTAATTGGGGGGCTGTTGTGCGTCCCGATTCGTCCTTCATTACTTTGTATAAGTCGGCTACAGTAATGCTTCCGCCCGTTGTACTGTGCGCTACTCTGTTGATAATAGAGCGGAGCTGGCGTGTATTGCCGGGCCATTGTTGCCTCTTTAGATACGCCACAGCTTCTGGCTCGATGCGCAGCCGGCGGCCATTTTCCTGCCGTGCAAACTCGCGCAGATAAAGCCGTACCAGCTCTGGAATATCGTCGATGCGGGCGTGCAGAGGCGGTATTTCGATATACTCCTGTTTGAGGCGCAGCATGAGATCTTTGCGGAAAATTTTGCCATCGGCAGTTTCGTCGATGTTGCGGTTTGTCGCTGTAATAATACGGCAGTTGATAGGCCGCACAGTGTGCTCGCCCAGCCTGCGGTACTGCCGTTCGTCCAGTGCTGTAAGGAGCGTTGTTTGTGCTTCGATGGGAATTTCGCTGATTTCATCTAAGAACAACGTGCCAGAGCCCGCTTCCTCAAACAGGCTGGGGCGGTCTACGGTAGCGCTGGTAAAAGCACTTTTTGTATGGCCAAACACCTGGCTTGTGAACAACTGTTGGTTGGCGGCGTAGTTGGAGCATGCAAAAGAAATAAACTGATGATTCGAGCGAGAGCCAAGCTCGTGGATGACGCGAGCCAGTTGTGTTTTACCAACACCAGTTTCGCCAGTAATCAGCACATTAAGGTCGGATCGGGCGGCATTAATTGCCCGCTGAATAACGGCGTTCATAGCATCGCTGGCGAACACAAATCCCATGTCTTGTAGGCGCGAGCGGGTAGCGTCGTCGATATAAATATCTTGGCCCACATACACCGATTTTTCCAGAGCTTTGAGTATTTCCTCGGCGTTTTTATCGGCATAGGTCACATTGGCAAGGTCGGCTTTTTCCTGTACCCAACCCTGCGGTTTTCCGCCATAGGAAGACATCAGAACAACAGGAACATGGGGCAGTAGCAAAGCGAGCTGTTCAGCAATTTCCAACCCCGTAAACCCGGGCATATGATAGTCCAACAGAATGCAATCCGGGCCGGGGTGTTGTTCTACAAGGCGGAGTACTTCCTGCCCATCTGCGGCCTCTATAATATCGTATTTACCTGTCCGCTGGAGAATGTCGGCGATAGATTCCCGAAATGCGGGATGATCGTCGGCCAGAAGGATACATGCCTTTTTCATATATGGATGAGTATGTGTACTGCTGTTGTTGACTGGCTGCTCCTATTGCGCTGTATGCAGTGCTCAGCCAGCATATTGCTGCCAATATAAAACTTTATGTTTGATAGAATAAAAAATTATTCCTGCGGAATAAAAAAACATTCTTACCGTAGCTTGAAAAGCGAATATCAGGCAAAAAACGCGGATTATAATCTGGCACGTCTTTTTATATCCTACTAAAGAGATAGTAAAGAATACGCCACGGGACTATCAGTGCGAACGCGAAAATATAGTGGTAGTGAATACGGCTAACCCTTAGATATCGTCCGTTGATTGGTAATAGGAACCAATCGAACAAGGAGAGGTAGGGCCGCAGTCCTTCTGGGATTGCGGCCTTTTTTTATGAATAGCTCAGCATAGCGGGAAGCTGGGAAGGGTAGCAAGAGCCATCCACAATAAAATTTTATGACAGGACGAATAAAAAATTATTCTGAAAGAATAAAAAAACATTCTCAATGAGGGAACGGGTCTGTTTTCCAGCTCAAAAACGCAGGTTTGTGATATGGCATGCCTTTTTGACTTCATCTGCCAGCGGTCCGGACCCGCAAGTGCTTTTACTGAACTGACTACCAAGATGCTTTCTACGAGGCTGACGGCTTTTACGCCGTAACGCGCACTACCGTAAAGGGGTGTACCTTTTACAAACAGCGGTATAAAATACCGTTATTAAAGTACTTATCACGGTAGTGCTGCATGAACATGCAACAAAGGGAAGCACCATTATTACACCTGTTTTTATTTTAATATTTTTGAGGGGACATTATGAATAACAGTACTTCCTTACGGCTACAGGCTGCTGTCCAGCGGTGGACAGGGCTGTTGCTGGTAGGGTTGCTTCTGATGGCGGTGCGTCCGCATCAGGCATCGGCGCAGCAGTCGGACTGCGGCGACCGTGTTCGCATGGGATATCAGTACACGAGTAATTGCGTGTGGGATCTGTATCTGATATTTAACAACATGCCGAATATCTACCGCATTAACATTACACCCGTATCGCCAGTAACAATCAACTGGTCGACTGCGGCACCTGGCGTATCGACAACGTTTACATCGTCGCAAGCTTCTTGGGGAATGACAGGTGGCTCGCCTTTTCCTATGGGCTCCAATATTCCCGTAGGCTCTTTGAGCATTAATCCCAACGGCGCCATGCCGCAGATGATTGTTATCGAATACTACGACAAGCAGGGGAAACTAATATGCAGTGAAGTAATGTATTTCGACTGTCCGACAGAGCCGCCGCACGGCTGCGACTATCCGGACAATTGTATTACCAATAAGCTTATTATTAGTACGGGGTACGACCATGCAAATAATACGATTTATGGAGCGCCAGCTCAGGACCCCTACTGGCAAGTAGTGGGCGCTCCAAGCTGGGCAAGTCTGTCGCTGCCGCACGACGCCTATGTCATTGTACCCAATGGCGCTTGGTATACTGGTGCAACAGCTCCGCCCAGCCAGTGGATTTCGGCTTTTGCACAAGCTGGCAGCAATGCCGCCAACATGCCTCCGCAGGATCCATATGTATTTGAGCGCTGCTTCTGTGTATGCGAAACACAGGGCCAACTGCATTTGCACATGGAGCTCTATGCCGACAACATCGCACGCGTGTACTTCGATGGCAACTTGGTAGGCCAGACCAACCAAGCATCTGTGATGGCCAACTTCCAGTTCCCGACAGTGATCGACACTTGGGTGCCCGCAGGTCCGGGTGAACACTGTATCAGAATTGAACTGAACAACGACCATTCCGGTTCGCCGATGGGCGTGCGTCTTGCTGGTTTTGTTGATCAGGGCACGCTGATTAAAGACGAGTGCTGTAATCCATTGTCGTCGGTGACAATCCTGAAATACTGGGATAAAAACTGCAACGGTATCCATGACGATCCGGCCAACGTGAACCTCGAACCCGGTTTGCAAGGTTGGACATTTAACCTCTACGATCAGTTCAATAACCTGATCGGCACGGACATCACGGACATCAATGGAAATGGCGTATTCAACAACCTCCCGCCCGGCACCTATACGGTGTGTGAAGTACCGCAGGGTGGCTGGACAAATACCCAGCCCGGTGGCAGTGGCTGCTATACGTTTACAGTGGGAGCGTTCCCGCAGTCCTTCTACTTCGAGTTTGGCAACTGCGAACACAACATACCTCCGTGTGATGAATTTGGCGATGGCCAACTCGACTCGATGTGCTGTGAGTTCAACTTCGGTATTGTCAATATTCCCGGCAATATTATCGACATCCAGTATCAGATCATTGGTGGGGTGACTAACTACATCAATACAGCTCCTTGCCTGCCGAATGCGACAACTCCTTCCAACTTGTTTGGCCAGCCGGGAGGCGTATTGCACTACCTGCCGTATTGCAATGGCAACCTGAGTGTGAACATCGGTGTAACCCCGACAACATCCTCTGGCTGGGTAACGATCAACTGGATTGTGCGCCATGTGCTTGCTGATGGTTCGATCATGGAGTGCGAACATTCGTCGCGCTTCCAGTGTATGCCCACGCCAAAACTGCAATGCGATAGCCTGCATGTGCAGCCGTTTGTGTTCAATGGTTTGGACCTCTCTGGCCGCACGTTTACAGTCGTGAACAACAAAGTACCGGCTTCGCCCATATGTCGCATTGAGATTTCGCTGAATCCTCCGCCGCTGGGTGGCAGCTATCAATGGGCCGGTGGTGGCTTGGTTGTCGACGGCTTCTCGCGGAGCTGGAGCTTCCCGTACACATACATCGACCTCGCTGGTGGCAGCAATGTATCGCCCGCAGGTGCAGCTAACAATACTGTAACGTTTAACCTCGGTGTCGACTACACGATCAACTGGACAGGTTCGGTGACAATTAAAGTCATTCACTGTGATGGTGATACCTGTGATGTCACCTACAGCAACTGGTGCGCGAAACCCGATCCGGCAGATTGTGCAACTGGCTCGACGCCGAATACTGGAACGCCGATTGCTGTGGATAAAGACCGGTTGTATGTTGCAAGTTTGGAACTCTCCGGCACATCCAGCACGCACTGGGTAAGTGTAGCCGTAGAGAATGGCGAAGATGCGATCTTTGCAGCAGGAGCTACCTACAACGCCGATGCCGATGCTACATTAGTGCAGCATGGTGCAGCCGCTAGCAACCACGCCCTGTTTGAAGTTCGCCGTGTGGCTGGTTCCGATGCCAGCGATTTTACAAGTACGATGAATATTGTCGTGCTGCGTGGTGGCGAAGGTACTATACCGACGATTCGCTGGACATCATATGATGCCGACGGTAATCCGTTCTCGACAGGTTTGGTAGAAACAACCGAAGGTGCCATTGTTGTGGGAACTGGCGAAGCACTGCCAGCCACGCAAAGCGGTGTTCTGAAATTAGAGCGCAGTGTGCCGAATCCGGCCAACAGCGAGACAACGATCTACTACCATTTGAACAGGCTGATGGATGTGCGCCTTGAGGTGTACGATGCCGTAGGCAGACTCATGGATGTAGTTCAGAGTGGTAAGCAGGCCGCTGGCACCAACAGTGCTCGGTACGAGACAGGTCATTTGCAAGCAGGTGTGTATTACATTCGCTTGAGCTCGGGTGGCCAAACGGTGACAATGCCATTGACCATTATCCGCTAATCCTGTTCGCAGGAAACAGCGCAGAATAATAAGAGGTACAAAGGCCGTAGTCTATTAGACTGCGGCCTTTCCTCATCCTACAAAGAAAATTAGAAGCGAAATCGTATAGCTTTAGAAGAGAAAATAGTCACACACTCTCTTTTCCAGATACTAAGTGGTGTTAATCAATTACGGAGGAATAATGGTCGCTTGCTACACATTCGGTACGCGTTTTGTTCCCATTGTTATCTTGGCTGCGTTTCTGTACTGCTGCACTGTACAGAGTGTCGCGGCTCAAGGATTTGCTCTTGCCTTCAGCACTACCAATTCGGTTGGCATTGATGGGTTCAACAACGGCGTATTTCAGCTTCCCACTTCTTCTCTTGTTCCAGTTTCTATTGGCCTGTTTGATACTCAAACAGGAGTTCTTTCCCCGGCACTGAGCGATGTTCATTTGGCTATCGACATTCTCGATGCTGCGGGTGTACCGCATCCGCAATTATCGCTGTATGGCTCATCCACGGTAATACTTCAGGCAGGAGCCAGCACGGTATCTATGAATACCGGCTTACGGTGGCAGGGAAGCGCGCCAACAAGTGCTACTGTGCGAGTGCGCGATCTCGATAATGTTCTGGCCAATATCATGATTCCGGTGCTGTTCGACCCATCTCTCATTGGCGATGTTCATGTGGTAGCCCGGATTGTGGACGACCGCAATCTCAACGGTGTGTACGACGACACCGATATCCTGCAAAAAGATGCTCGGCTGAGCGTATGCCAGCTTGGTGGAATGCTGCTTATGGCCCAGCCCGATGGCGCGTATAGGTTGGACTTGCCCGGATACGGAGGAACTTTTCCCCTGCGTTTGGTCCCCGTTGGTCGCCCTCAATGGCAATCGGCAACAACTGGTGGTATGGCAGGAATAGTCATAGAAGGATACGGCACGTACTCGCCTACGTACCTCGTGCAACAAGTACCGACACCGTGGATATGGTCTGGTGTGGTACATCGGCCTTCCGCCGATCTCGTGTGTGTACGCAGAGATTCATCTATACTATTCGCTCCTTTTACCAATGCATCGATACTCTCTATGGAATTGCAGACCTCCGACTGGCGTATGACCTCGATAATTACACCATCAGCGGCCACTACTGGCGTCTTGTCGCTAAAATTCTACCAAGGCCTGTGCCAGGAAGAGAAACAGGCAGGTGAGCTATCTATTCTTTGTAGCAATGACCGCGAGCTTGTCACGCCGCTGTTTTCTACTCCATACGACCTGATAGTATATCGCAATGGCGCAGTCGTGTACACCCATAATGGGCGCGTTGGTCCTGCTGTGTCGTTGGTGCGTACTGTGCGTCGCTGGTTTGCGCGGCAGGGTACACTTGGTGTAGAAGAGCTGCAGGGAGCGAAAGTACAGGTTGTCGGAGGGCCTCTTCTGAAAGCCGACAGTGTGGTCTTTCGCCCGCAGATGGATAATCTCCCTACAAATATTGCGCGTATCGTATGCACCGGTAAGGGCATTGATACATTAGAAATATTCGACCACGAAATCCGGGCCTTTGGCTTATACCATCGCGCCGCAGGTACACTGCTACCCGTGCAAACAACACCGCAAGAGCTGGCTGTTGTAGCACCGGAATATCAGGGCGAAATGCGGATAGCTCTGCCGCAGAGCAAAACAAGGGGCTTTACTGTAGAGTGGGGCGAGCCTGTTGCCCCGGACAACGCACCGCAGGTAGAACTTTCTGCACGAGGCGGGCGGGATGCTCTTACGCGCAACCTCGGCTCTATAGCATTCAGGAAAAACGCAGCAAAGACTTTTATTCATGCGTTGCCCCCTCAGTCGGAAGGGGAAGAAGCCGTGCAAGTACAGGTATTGTTAGATGGCACATATATAACCGATGGGATAGCGAAGGGCGACACCGCAGCATTCAGCGCTGTGTGGCCGTATCGCGCAGGTGTTACTGTTCGGAATGGTGTTGTTTATGTCGTGCAATGGAGAGAACCCGTCATCGTTCAGCTCGCAGATGGACGTGCAGTGGAATGCGATGAGCTGCGTCTTGTGTACCCCACCACTGTACCGTCGGTATGGGTTCTCTCTGATATTAATCTCCGTATGATACACGGCGAGTATATTCCCGTGCACGATGAATCGTCCGATACTGTTATTCCGGCTCTGCCGCTTACCGCAAAGATTACTCTTACGGGTAATGTGTACGAAGACAAAGATGTAAGCTCGACACTATCGACAGGCGAACCGGGTCGCTCGGGTCGCATTGTGGCTTTTAAAGGCGATCCAACTATAGGATGGCAGATTGCCTACGACACAACTGATGGTTCAGGCTTCTTTACCATAGACTTTGATCCTATTGTTCAGGGATGGGCTCCCGAAAAGGTAAGCATAGCTTCTGTCGCAGGCTGGGTGCGGACCTCGGCGGACTTCGACCTTGTCTCGCTGAACCAGTGCAACCAGTCGCTGTCAGGGCTCAACTTTGGCGAAATTCCCGCAGACTATAGCTACCCGAACAGCAAGGAGATGTACTCGGGAGTGTATGATGATTTTCTCCAGGCAGCAGCAGAAGTCTCCAGCCCCAGCGGACAACTGGAAATGCTGGTAGCCGATCACGGTTACGAGCCTATTGCTGCGTATGATACAGAGTTCCATAACAGGTTTTTTCTTCATACATTTGAGGGAATAAGGCCGGATAGCTGTGCGCTAACCGGGGCTCAGTTGAAAATGCGTTTGCGCGCTTGTACTGAAGATGCCTACAACGACCGGATTGTGCTGCAGTCGTCTGGACAGCAATTCTGGCATTCGGATATATCCCAGCAGGCGGCGAATGGTGTTTGGTACAAGGGCAAGACGAGCGATATTGTTCTGGATATGCATGCGCTTCCGCTCGGAAACGCCGGTGTGTATGATGCAGTACAACTTCTGCAAGCTGGGCAGCTCGATCTGATGATCGACGACGACACGCAGATAGACTACGCGCTGCTTACTATTGAGCTCGCTTGTGTTGCCGAAGACCCGGATATTATTCCTACAGGAGTGGCCAGCGATCACTCTGCGGGTGCCAGCGATGTGCAGGTGTTTCCCAATCCTTCCACAGGGGCAGGAACTGTAGTGTTTACTCTGCCGCATAGCGACACAGTGACGCTTGTGTTGTACGATCAGTTGAGTCGCGAAGTGGTGCGTTTGCTAAACGGAGTATTGCTTCCCGCCGGACGCCATGCGGTCTCCTTTGCCCTGCCGTCGCTCGCCCGAGGTAGGTACACGCTGGCTGTACGCACCGGCTACTCTACGCGTACACAAGGCTTGTGGATAGAGCCATAGCACGACGGCAGAATTAAGCGCGGATCAGAGGAAATGGAATACAGCGTGAATAATGAAATACAGCATCCTGATACAGTAGTGGTGTCGCCCGATATCAACCGTATTGATACGCTTAATAAGCGCGCGGAAGAAGAATACTACCGGGATTTATCGCGTGCACTGGCGCTCAATCTTGAAGCCGAAACGCTTGCCCGGGAAACTGGCTATACCGCAGGCCTTGCGCTCAGCTTGCTGCAACAAGCATACTGCAACCAGCAGCGCGCCAACAATGAAGCTGCGCTTAAGCAATTGCTGGAGGCTCTACCGCTTTTTGGCGAAAATAGCGATGTGCAGGGCGAAGTTAATACGCTGAAATTGATAGGAGATATCTATCATCAGACGGGTGGGTTTACCGATGCCCTGTCCTACTATTTTAAAACACTTCAGCGCGCAGATGAACTGGCCAAGCCGGGCGTGGCAGGCAGCATTTATGTAAGCGTAGGTGTTGTGTACGGCGATCTGGAAAATTACAGTGAATCGCGAGACTACTTGCTAAAAGCATTGCAGATTTTTCGGGATGTAAACCATCCGCAGGGGCAAGCTGTGTGCTTGAATAACCTCGGTAGCTTGTGCGGGCAGACAAAGGCTTTTAACGAAGGACTAACCTATCTGCACGAGGCAGCCGAGCTTGCTGAGCGTATCGACTTTACCCAGATTCATATGTATTCTCTTATCCATTTGGGAGAGGCGTATCGAAATCTTGGTGATACAGATAATGCTCTCTTGTATTTCCACAAGGGGCTTGCCCTTGCTGAAACAACCAAAGACAGGGCGGCAGAAGTAGAATGCTATCGCAATTTTGCAGAGCTGGCATTGGCTTCCGGGCATACGACCGATTCGCTGGAATCCTGCCGCTATGCGCTTTCGCTTGCCGAAGAAATTAATGCAGGGCTACGCACCGCAGAGATGTACCGCCTGTACGCAGAAATATGGGAAGCTCATGGCAATATGCTCCAAGCTCTGCACTGGTATAAGCGGTTCCACGCCTTGGATCGCGAGTATGTCAATGCCGATACTCAGCAGGCGAGCAGAAATCTCCGAATGCAGTTTGAAGTTGAGAAGTCCCAAAAAGAAGCCGAAATCCACAGGCTACGCAATGTCGAGCTGGCATCGGCTCTTCGCGAATTAGAAGCTGCGAACAACGAACTGAAATACCTCAATCAGGAAAAAAGCGAATTTATGAGTATTGCCGCGCACGATCTACGCAATCCGCTTATAGCGGTGAGCAACGACTTGCGAAGCCTGCGTATGGAGTTCGATATGCTCGGTAATGATGATATCCTGCGTATCTCGCAGCGCTGCGAGCGCAGCACAAAGCGCATGCTTACCTTGGTGGCAAATCTGCTCGACTACAATGCTATCGAGCTCGGAGGTGTTAAGCTGCTGTACGAACTCGTCGATTGGCGGACGGTTGTAGAGCAAACAATGGAGGTGTTCCAGCGCCGTGCTCTCGAAAAGAAAATTGCGCTTGTTGTTGCGTTTGGCGACCAGCTTCCCAGTGTGTGGGTGGACCGCCGTTCGCTCGGCCAAATCGTAGAAAATCTTGTGTCGAATGCGCTGAAGTTCTCGCCCACAGATACTCAGGTTGTTGTGCGGCTACTGGCTCTGCCCGATGTCGTTCGGCTGGAAGTGCAGGATGAAGGGCCAGGGCTGACCGATGAGGATAAAAGAGCTTTATTTGGGAAGTTCAGAAAGCTGAGCGCACAGCCAACAGCGGGTGAAGTTTCCACTGGGCTTGGGCTTTCTATTGTGCATGCGCTGGTGGCAGAGATGGGCGGCAGCGTGCGCTGCGAAAGTGAACACGGCAAAGGCGCGTGCTTTGTTGTGGAGTTTCCAAAAACTGATAGCATAGAAGTACCTGCATAGAAAGCCGTACACTCTGTTTGTGGTGAGAAATGTGTGGCACGGGCGTCTTTGCAGCGTCCGCCGCGTCGCTGTCACCGGTCGCATATCCGGCTCGTTGCTGGCCGCCTGCCAGCCGCCGGAAGGGGAATACGGTGCTCCTGTACAGCTTGCAACTATCTATCAATAGGTGCGAGAAAGACGAGAAGCTACATGTCATAGTAATTGATCTACAACGTCCGGTCACAAGCCGGACGTTGTCGTTTGTGCCTATTCACCAAGAAATAGGTTGTCAGGTTGGTTCGTACTGTCAGAATGTGGAAAACTTTCTGTAAAAAAACGCACAGATGTTACAAAACAGGGGGTTTTGTCCCCCAGTTTTGGGAATCACCGGGTTTATCTTTGCAGCGCAGAGCTCACACAGCTCTGCGCTGCCAGCAATGGCCATGTAACCATTACTCATTTTCTTTCACAGGAGTTGTATGTCATTACCAGCCCGACAGTTTCCCCACTGTTCACCGGGAGTATACGCAGTAGTCGTGCTCTTGTATTTTTTGAGCTTGTGTGCGGTGCAAGCTCAACCAGTGGTTCTCTTTATTGGCCACTTGAACCAGGATCAGTACCAGGACACCGTTATTGGCAGGTCGTTTGGAGGCTCGTTCACGAAACTCCCGGAAAAGATTGTATGGGGTAAGGATCATATTAATCCGCAGCCTCCAGCGGGGCCGCCGATGACGAATTTTGTGTATCCGAGCTATCCGAAGATGGCGGGCTCCGTATCGTTTTTGAAGTTGAATCCGGGAGATACGCTCACGGATATGATGTTTTTCTTGTGGGGGTACAATGATTCTACAGCCAGCGAACCGGATACAGGTCGCGCTGTGGTGATCTTTGGCCAGACAGCTCTGTCGACGACGGGCGTGATCCAGCTCAGCCAGATTCAGCCAGTGTTCCAAGCGACTCCATTTTTTGCCCAGGATGTTCAGCTTGGGACGCATTTGACGGAACCAGAAGTTCGTGATTTGTCGGATGTGGAGAGTTACCTATTGGGCACGTTCCCAGTGAACGTGCAAGCCCCTCCACCGATTATCACGCAGGTAGAGGATAGCATAGAGGTACGGATTTACCCTAATCCGTCGGTCTATACCGCAACAGTTGAAGCGACGTTACCAGCCGGGAGTTATACGGCGAAAGTGGTAGGTGTAAGCGGTCAGGTTTTTGAAGAGCAGCGAATTAGCCTTGGGAGCAAGGGTATGCTGTGGCACAGTATCGATGTCAGCAGGCTTGTAAGCGGTTATTATGTTGTAGAGTTGATGCGCGAGGGCTCCCCAGTGGGTGTGTATCCGTTTATTATCAAACGCTAGCCCTGGTTGTAAGCACTGGTTCTTCTATCGTCCCGCCGCTCTACACCGGGCGGATTCCTTCTCACTTTTTGTCAAATATTTTATGAATAGAATAATGCAACAAGCTGCCGTATGCCAGCGGCTTTTTTTTCCGTCAGCGAGCCAAGCTGCCTTGAGTGTTGTCTTGCTTTGTTTGGCACTGGCTCCATTGTATAGCCAGTACAGCGCAGAAACCTTCAATTTAAAGAAATCATCAGAGCAGTACGACGAGCGTGGTTTTCAGAAAGGTCAGGTGATTAATGTGGATGGGAAGCTTGCAGTTTCCAATGCCAATGGCGGTGTGAACTATAGCTATACGCTAGATAAATTCACACAAAAAGGCTATGGCTTTCAGGTGAGCTTGAACTACTGTAATTCGGTGCCTTTTTCTTCTTTCAAGCATTACAATCACGGTACAAACACGATTATTCTTATCCCGAGTCAGGAGTATCCCACTGGAAATGTGGAAGGTCCGGACTACTGGGACAAGTTCACGCGGAATCATCCGTTGTGGGTGATTGGTGTGAACGGCTTTGCGGTACAGACATTGTCGTTAGTATCGGACTACATGCCGCCAAAGCGGACAACTGAGACGTTATGGGATGGGGCTCAGATGCCTTGGCTAGTAGAGGGTTATGACTTTTGCAATCGTATGAACCGCATGGATAATTCTGGGCAGTACGATGTGATCAGTCTTCTTCGTGCGGACGGCAGCCTGCTGCAACTACGAAATCCTTATGTGTGGGGCTGGGATGGCGGCGGCAGACAGAACTACGAGTATGTGACGGGTCGTTATTTTGAAGATGACATGAACTCGACGGGCTTTGCGGTCGTGGAGTACGATACAACCTATATTATGACGGGAATGTTGGACACGGTTCGCCAGTATATCAATTTTGGCAACCAGAACGGCGTTCCGAACTACTGGAAGAACCAGTTGTATCAGTATTTGCCTCGTCGCGTAAAGTATTATCCAGGTGACGGTTTGGAATATGTATTTTTTGAGCAGCAGGCGTCGTATGGCTGGCAGCGCTATAGTCAGGATAATCCAGGGTTGAGTGGGGGTAAAACTGCCGGCCCGACGATCTTCTACTTGCGTGAAATTAATGACGCTTCGGGCGTGGTCATGAATGTGGGCTACAGTCGGCATATGCAGCAGGGCGAAGGCAGCCCGGGTCGGGCACTGGTGAAAGATATTGGCGATTACGTGCATGTGAACTACGGGAATCAAGCAGTCGTGGTGGAAGCGCATGGCCGAACAACGTCGTTGCAGTTGGAAAAGTCGATACCGTTGGAGTTGTTTGAAAGTGTCGGTGGCAATACACCTGAGACCAAGAGCTATATCGGTATGGTGAAAAAGTTGCGTGATCCAGAGAACCGTCTGACAGAGTTTGGCTATGGGAGCTACAATCGCTTTTTTGTCAATTACAAGCATCCGTATACAGTGGCGACGCGCCTTGCGGTGACGTCCTCCCGTCTGACCTCGATAAAAGAACCATCAGCCCAGTATTCGATATCGTATTACGAAGGCTCCAGCGATGGGAGCCGGGAAATTGATTATAATCAGAACCAGACGCCCACGGGTGCTTTGGCAAACTGGCGATTGAATAATGCTGCCCATGTGGTGACAAAGTACAACACCCAACACCAGTGGCTGTCGACGGAAACGTACTGCTTTGATGGTATGGATCTGTCGTTAAGTCCGTGCTCACAGCAAGTGTATGGTACAACCCCTCAAACAATCTATACATTGAAGGATCGGCGGACGCAGCAGGAAAAGACGGTGACGTACACGTTTCAGCCGTATGAAATTGCTCGGTACCGAAATGTGAGCGCTCCGCATCCACTGGCGATTCCCTTGGTGTACACTGCTCCAATCGGAGTGACGGAAGAAGCAGATGGGAAAACAGTGAGCAGCTTTACCGAATATGGTCAACAATCGAGCGGTGCTTTGTTCCTGCCAATACGCTCAGAGACGAGCATTCGTGATGTCGGTTCATCGGGCTTCACGCTGACGTCGAAATCTCTTGTAAGTTATGTAGTACAGCCAGATTATAGCTATGGCGGTCCGACAGCAGTCGCGGATAAACACCTGCTAAAAGTGCAAAAGAAGACCGAAGACATTCGCAACCCGGAGAATCAAGGCGTCACGCTTCTGAAGAACGTGACAGAGTATCTCCATTTGCCGTACCTGTCAACGCCCCAGCAGGTGACACAGGTGGTGTGGGACAAAATCGCGAGCCAGAAGAAGTATTATGATTTAGTGGCGTCCAAGCAGTTGAGTTGCTACTGGGAAGACATGCCAGACAGCTTGCAGGTGTATGACACGCTTGGCGTGCGCGATTTTACCGCTCCTCCGTTTTACGGTTTGGTGAAGGAGAGCTATCGCTTGGATGCTCAAGGTCTGTACCTCGGTGGTACCAAGACTGTGTATGAAGAAACCAGCCGTGCTCCAGGCCAGAACCGTCGCGGCCTTGCGCTTCGCGATAGCCTGATCGCGGAAAACCGTTCGAGCTCGACGTTAATCAGCGAAACGAGCTATGGTACATCGGTGTTCAACAACGGAAACTACGGATGGTTGTACACTGATGAACGGTATCCGGTACGTGTTCGCAATGGCAATGGATCGATCAAAGAGCAGGAATATCGTTTTCCGAAACGGAGTATTCCCTCGGGATTGCGCCTGCATGACGATGGTACGAGCCGCCAGGAAGAGCTACGGGACAGGTTGCACAGCCTTGGTTTGGAGAAACCACTGATAAGCCGGAGTCTTGTGCGGAATGCGCGCACGGGCGCCTTGGATGTGTTGCAGGGTCGTAATGAATGGGGTTTCTATGGATTGTTGAGCGGCCAGAGCGATTACAATGGTTATTATTCGCGCTTTGAGTATGACTACAATGGTCGGTTAGTACAAGCACAATTGCCGAAAGATTTTCTGGGGACGCAGACGACGTGTACCGAGCGCTTCGACGGAAAGAAGGACTATGTGGTACCATTGTACTGGACACGTCGGGAAATCGAAGAAGTGACGGTGCGTTGCCCGGGGGATAATCGGACCTACCGTTCCTACAAGGATAGCATCTACATGGCGTTGTCGGCAGGGTTGTTTTATAATGGCAGTCCGTGTGGTCTGCGGGAAGTAACGACCGGTTTAGTTGCTCCCACCACCGGTGAGGAGGTGGCCGATGCAGCATCGCAGAGTACAAAACGCGGACGCGAAGAAGTGCTCACGACGATCACCAATACTGATTTTGGCGGCACGACAACGGTGTATAACGGTGTGCTGAAGGAAGTGGCGGTGTGCAAATTCGATACGACGGATCAGTTGGCTAATCCGAACCTGTTTTCGGCGGCCCAAAGTCTTCGCGGTGGCTCTTTCCGGTTCTTTATTTCGTCGATGACGGGCCGTTGTTTCGATATGCACGTGGATGTCATTCGCGCATCCGACCGGACAGTGTTGGCCAAGCGGGACTATGTGCTAAATTGTTCAGTGGGCGGTATTACCAGTAGTGTAAGTGGCAAAAAAGATGAGGTGATGAGCAACCCGAGTAATAACGCGTATCAGTTCGATGTAAAATTTAATACAAACGAGCTGCAGTCGTTTATCCAATGTGGTCTTCCGGGCTTGGAGGTAGAAGTATCGGTGACGACGCCGGGCGCAGGTATCGTTTTGGTGGCCGATGCGGAGGATAAACGCCCGCGTTGGCTGTTGGATGGCGTGTTTAATTTGCCAAAAGATCAGCAGCAATTTACCGTGGCGTATGAGTACAGCTCGATCACCGATAGTGATGTGATTCAGCGTATCAAAACAGAGGACAAGTACACATCGGTGAATTATCCGAGTTCGTCGTGCCGCCCGATGCACTTCACGGAAATACGGAATGAGTTCGGCGCGGATCATCTGGTGGAGAAAGCAAAACTGCTGATAGGCGATCCGACAAATCCGATTCGGACCGATAGTGTGGTGTCCAGCCATACAGGCTTTGGCCTGACCAGTACAACAACCGATCAGGAAGGGTATGTGGTGAGTACTGAGTACGATACATGGGGTCGTCCGGTTAAGGTGACGAATGCCGACAACACGTACACGACGATCAGCTATACCGGAGGCCGTGCGTCGGACCTGACGTGGCTGACTCAGGACTTTTATGGGTATTATAATCGCACAACCACAAAAGTACGGGATCAGAATGGTGGAGTAGAGCGAACGACGTCGCAGTATTATGATGCCCTTGGTCGCCTACGAGTAGAAGAAGTCGAGACATCTCCTACGAGCTTCATCCAAACTCTGTATGATTATGACCTGCAAAACCGGTTGACAATTGCGACAAATCCGAAGGGTGAGGAAACGCAGTACTGGTACGATACCTATGGTCGCGTGAAGTATAAATACCAGCCGGATATGGGCTATACTTCTTATGCTTACGATGCGCTGGGTCAGGTGCGTTTTACACAAAGCCAGCAGCAGTCGGACAACAGTCAACTGACGTTCATGGAATACGACGACTTGGGTCGCGTAACGGTGGTGGGCGAGGCACGTCTCTCGGGTGAAATTACGCCGGGTGGTGGTGGCCATGCCATAGGTCAAGCTCATGGCGGCGGGAAAAAAGAACAGGTGTTGAGCGTTGCTGCTCCTTCGTCGCGTCTTACGGATGTATTGGAAGCAAAAACGCTGCGCGATGGCGGGATCAGTGTCGCGGTGACAGCCAACCAGACGATCTGGCTTTCATCGTCAACGTCTCTGCCGCAATTCTGGACGCTGAATCAGCTTGCAGAAACATCGTGTTTGCCTCAGCCAATTCTATCGCAAGTAGTTGCTCCTTTTCTGTCCCATCCCGTACAAAACTACAGTGATCCGGGATTACCAGTTGCACTGGCGACTGATTTTGAGAATATTGCATTGTATCCGCAGAATGCGCGGATGGTCGTGCAGTACGATCATCTGCCCGTAGCGCAAGGATCGGTGTGGTTGTCGTTTCCTTCGATGGCCCAGTGGGATGCTCTTGCACCAACGGGGAAAGTACGGAATATGAAGGGTCATGAAGTTGCCGTAGCGTATCGTGGTCATGCAGGTGAACCCTACCACTTTGTGGTGATGAGCTACGACGAACGCGGTCGTGTAGAAGCTCTGTTGCGCTACACGGAGAATCTTGGATTTGATGCGGTGTACTACACGTATAATGCGATGAATGCAATCACGAACATTCGTGCGGTAGATCCATTGCGTCAGTCGTCAGCGTGGTACAGCTACGACTGGAATGGTCGAGTGGATTCGGTGTGGACGAAGGTGTCGGCATCGGGAGTTGGTCTTGGAGTGAGCAGTCCTGCGTATGTAGCCGCAGAAAGCCGCCCGGCAGAGGCAGATATAGTGTACAGTTATTCCAAGCGCGGCGCGGTGTCGAGCATGTCGTATCCACCGGTATCAACGGAAATCACGTATCATTATAACGCCCGTGCGTTCTTGGATGATCTTCTTGCCCAGAAGAGCGGTTCTTTGGCATTTCGTCAGTTGTTAGAGTACGACATATTGGGCAATATCACTCGCCAAACATCTCAGCAGAGTGGCCAGCCTCAACAGGTACAGGATTATGTGTACAACGAAGTATTGGGCTTTCTAACGGACTGGCTTCCGTCTGGTCAGTCGTCAGTGAGCTATGAATACGATGATATAGGCAACCGAGAGAGTAGCGGTACATTGAGCGCGCTGGGTACGTATGAGTACAACAGTGTGGTGCATCCGAACCAATTGACGAAGCGTCGAGATTACGTACTGCAAAATGGTAATTGGACTCAGACGGGTTACACGGACTACGTTTACAACGCCAACGGAGCCATGACTGTGAGGACAGATGTATTTGGCGTCCAGACGGTATCGAGTGAAACGTTTGGTTATGACAACATACAGGGCGTGGTGAAGCAGTATGTGCGGACACAGGGTACGTCGGTAGACGACTGGCGTTACCGCTACACGGCATCGGGCGAGCGGGAGCAGAAACGTCTGTACACGACCACGCAGCAACCGGCGAAGGAGTGGAGCTACTATTTGTTGGATGGCGTAAAGCGCCAGCTTGCGGTGTACGCGGGCGTCGAGACGCAGCAGACGAGTTGCGGCAGTACGACGGAGCCACGAGTATATCTTTCGGCTTCGGAGTACCTATTTTACGGTCAGGGCAGTGTGCACAACATAACAGTTAGACCCATATCACCAGTATCTGCCCGTAAGGAATACAAAGTGCAGGACATGTTGGGCAGCACTCGCGTGGTAAT
>DLHF01000010.1:13637-57977 GCA_002483085.1 Ignavibacteria bacterium UBA7675 | reverse complement strand
GGGAGTTGACCTATCGGATGTTCTTTCTTCTTTTTTATTGCTTAAAGTCGGCCCCTTTTTTCAATGAACTGTCCAAACTGGTGTACTACATAGAGCGTTGTCTATTGCAATCATGTCCACTTATTTCCGAGTTTTCTATGAACACTCTTTTACTTTTTCTTTGTGCCACACTGCTCTGCATTGCTCCGGTTTCCACTGTGTCGGCGCAATCCCATGCCAGCAAACCCGGATTGTTTATAGAAAACAAAGGGCAGATAAGAGATCGTGATGGGAAGCTGCGCCCGGAAATAGCATTTACCGCACAATCGCCGGGCATGCAGATGTTTTTTTCTGCACACAGTATTCACTATACGCTGCTTCGCAATGTACAGCCCGCCAATCCTACCAATACTATAACTTCTGTGCGTAGTGCAGATGATCGCGTACAGGAACCGCCGGTTGCTGAAGTGCTGCGGGTTGATATGAATATGGTGGGAGCAAATCGCGATGTTCGTATTCTGCCGGAAGGAAAGACATCTGAATACTGCAATTTTTATTATGCTCATTGCCCAAACGGCATTGAAAATGTCGGTACGTATGAGCGGCTTGTCTATCGCAATGTGTATGATCATATCGACATGGTTGCCTACAGGCAAGGCGGTGGACTGAAGTACGATTTTGTCGTGCATCCGGGTGGAAATGTATCTGATATCAGATTAAAATACGACGGTGTGCAGGCTGTATCGCTCACGCAGGAAGGCGGTGTGGAGGTTGCTACGCTGCTCGGTGTTATCAGCGAACAGAAGCCTGTGCTGTATCAGCCGTCTACCTCGGCTCGCCGGGCAGTGAAGGGGCGTTTTGTCGTAGAGGGTGGGGAAGTACGGTTTGATGTAGAGCATTATGACCGCGATCAGGACTTAGTGATTGATCCGGAAGTGATGTGGTCGACATACATAGGCGGCGAACAGTCCGATATTACTACTATGATAGCCAATGCTGGTAATAGCGGCGATCTTGTTGCTACTGGCGAAACCGTGAGTGTCGAGTTTCCTGTAACACCGGGGGCGGTGCAGGAAACTCGTGCAGGCCGCCGCGATCTGTTTATCGCGCGATATAGCTATGGTGGCGAGCAGCTATGGGCTACCTATTATGGCGGCAGTGAAACTGAAGGTGGGAGGTCTATTGGTGGAATAGCTGTTGCTGGTAACGGCGATATTGCTGTCGTGGGGGCTACCGAAAGCCAGGATTTTCCCGTTACACCCGATGCTTTTCAAAGAGAAATAGCAGGGCAGTTCGACATGGCCATTATCAAGATGGATGGTGCGGGGCATCGGCAGTGGGCTACCTACTACGGAGGCAATAGCAACGACTACGGTTATGTTGTGAAGTTCGACAGCCAGAGCAATATTGTGATCAGTGGTGAAACCTCCAGCTTGGATTTCCCTGTGTCGCCGGGTGCTTTTCAGGAGCAATATGGGGGTGCTAATTCAGACGCTTTTGTGGTAAAGCTCAGCGGCGATGGCAGCCCGCTCTGGGCTACGTATTGCGGCGGGGGCGAGCGCTACTGGGAGCTCGGTTTTGATGTCGCTGTGGATAAAGAAGATAATATTGTTCTGACGGGCTCTACCGGCTCCAGCGATTTTCCTGTGTCGCCGGGTGCTTTCCAGGGTCAGTACGCTGGAGGCGATTTCGATATATTTATTACGAAGTTTAGTCCCACAGGTGGGCTGCTCTGGTCCACGTTCTACGGTGGGCGGTACACCGACGAATCCAATGGCGTGGCTATCGACAGCAATAATAATATCATTATCACTGGCATTTCGCGCAGTGCAGATTTTCCGGTGAGTAATAATGCTTGGCAAAAGCAGCTCCGCAATCAGCCGAGCGACTACGAGGACTATTACGATGTTGTCATTTTGAAGTTTGCGCCCGATGGTAAGCGGCTATGGGGAACCTACTACGGCGGTGCTGTAGCAGATGTGAGCAACAAGGTGGCCGTGGACGGCGATAATAATATCTGGGTTGTTGGGTTTACAGAAAGTAGAGATATTCCCATAACTGATAATGCTCTACAGAAAACGTATGGCGGCAGGCTCGAATGCTTTATTCTCAATATGAACGCCGATGGAGCACTTCTATGGGCAACGTATTATGGGGGGGATGGCAATGATAATGCACTGTCCGTTGCTGCGGGCGACAACAGTGGTATTGCTGTTGCTGGCTACACGAGCAGCACGAACTTTCCGGTAAAAAATGCTTTTCAGAATCAACATGGTGGTGGCGAAAACGATGGCTTTATTCTGAGGTTTGGAACATGTGAGCTTTTCGATCCCGCCGTTGTTGCAGAGGGCCCGACATCGTTTTGCGAGGGTGGAGAGGTTGTGCTCCAGGCAGAGGCAGGCTATGCAGCCTATAGCTGGTCTACAGGCGAGAATTCTTCTTCTATTGTTGTTAGCAGGCCGGGCACCTATACGGTGAGAGTGCAGGACAACTCTGGATGCTGGGGAGTGTCGAAGCCCATTACTGTTGTTGTTCGGCCTCTGCCCCGTCCTGTGATTACTGTGTCGGGAGCCCTTACTTTGTGCGAGGGCGAATCTCTTGTGCTCTTTGCGCCAGCAGGTTTCGCGTCGTATCGCTGGTCGAATGGTGCCACAGCCAGCAGTATTACCGTAAGTGCCGCCGGAAGTTTCCGTGTAGTAGTTTCCGACGAATGGGGCTGTACTGGCGGATCAGCTTCTGTGGATGTTACTGTTGTACCGCGCCCACATCCAGATATTACTGTGCTCGGGTCGCCGACACCGTGCGAAGGCGAAACAGTTGTGCTCACAGCCCCAGAGGGATTTACTTCCTATCGCTGGTCGAATGGCGCTACAACGCGTTCAATTTCCGTGCATACAGCCGGGGTGTACAGCGTTGAGGTCGATGCAGGTGGATGCACGGGCACGTCGGCAACTGTACGGATCGACTTTTTTCCGGCTGGATCGGGATCGGCTGTTGAGGTTGCCTCGGCTCTTACCGATGGCTCGTTTGTGCTGGAATCGCCTCTGTATTATCAGCTTGGTTGTAGTGATATTGTGCTGCGCAATACAGCGGGTAATCCTCTGCTCATCAGCTCGGCCTTCTGTGTTGTCAATACAAAGTTTTCAGTTCCGCAAGGCCAGTTCCCGCTGCTCATAGCTCCGCGCTCTACTACAACGCTCACAGTGTGCTATGTGCCGGAAGATGTCGATGTGCGCTACGATACGCTTGTTGTAGGAGATCAATGCAGTAGCGTAAGGATACCACTTGCATCGCGCGGAAAAAGAGCCGAAATAGACGCTGTCGTAACAGGGAAGTGCAATGTCGGATTGGTGTTGAAATCGCTGCCAACTGCCGATGGCATGCTGGTCGTTGGCAAGCCATATCCCAACCCTGCATCAGAAGAACTCTTTGTGCCGGTAGAACTGCAAGGCGTCGGGAATGTGGCCTATCCCAGCGGACAGCACTGCCGGTTGGTGACAATGCTGGGAATCTCCGTTGCTGAGGGTACATACGAGCGCACGCCGGGAGATACCTACAACAGCGGCCTCTGGCGCATTGATACCGCACTGATACCCGCTGGACTGTACACACTCTTTCTGCGTACCGATGAAGGTATCGTTACCTGTCCTGTGATAATCGCCCGGTAGTAAGCAGTATTTTTGCCGCTATTCTACACTGCCTTCCGGGGTAATTGCCGATGATTCGCGCTGCTTGCGCTCTTCTTCGGCCTTTGCTTTGCGGATTGCTCGTTCTTGCCTGCGCTTGTTGTAGTCGATAGAGGCCGAAAGCGTTACTCCCGGCCTGATAATTCCCCGTGCGCGCAAAGTGTCTTCGGCTGTTGCGTAGCGCCGCCTGTTGGGTAGGCCGCCGCGTACTTCGTTGGGAACCTGCGAGATAGGAATAAGAGCTTCTTCTATTTCTAATGGCTGGTCGGGCAAGGAGAGAAGGCTGTCGCGATTTGATGCCAGCTCTAACCACGGGCCGCCTTTTTTGCGCGAGTAGTCGAAAATATCAATAATAATTACCGGTGTGCCGGAGAACGGTACGATTGTGCCGGAAGAATCGTGCTGCCAGCCTTTGCCCCAAGAGAATAACCACTGAGCGTCATCGCGGAATTGCCTTACGCAGGAGTGCGAAACAGGGCGTCCGGGCATGTCGAACTGGTGAAAAGCATTGCCTGCGTACTTGTGGAAATTCCACGTGAACGGCAGCTCCCATTCGTCGTTGAGCGAGGATTTTCGCAGACGCGCTTTCCAGTTCAGTGCGTACCGCCCCGGAAGTGTTGGTTTGCGTTCTGTGCCCGTGTTCGCTGCTGAAAACCGCACGAGATTGCCGTGCTCGTAGCAGGCATAACACTGCATTTTGTTCGAGACGATAATAATTTTAGGTAGCTCGGCGGCCTGTGCGTAATAGGTCGGAAATACAGAGTACGCCCGCAGGTCTTCCACAATGGTGTCCGGCATTACCACCGTATCGCCCATGCGGAAATAGTAGATGTCTTTTCGGTTGAGCGTGGTCAGCGCCCGGTAAGCCAAGTATGTCGAGTCGTGTTTGCCAAACTGCTGGCGGAGAGAATCGAGCTGCTCTTTGCTTGCGATTGCTATTCTTTTGTATTGGATTGGCGGGAATACCGTGCTGGAATCCACAGGATTCTGTTTGCTGCTGATGCTGTCTGCTGCCGGTTGCTGCTCCAAAGGCTCATCCTTGCGCTCGTCCTGCGAGCAAGAAGATATGCATACAAGAACAGCCAGTAGCAGGGCAACAGGCTGGAAAGACGAAGCTCTATTCATGGGTATAATTCCGCATCGGCTGAAATTTTATAGAAAATCGAACAGCGAAAATAGGAAATCGGCGTGGTGATAGAAAAAAAAGTTCTCGCAATGTGTTGCCGATAAGACGAGCACGTGCCGCCGTTGTTTTTCTGAAGCCGCAATTTCCTGGCTTTTTCGGGCGAGAAAGATCGTTCTGCCTTGTACGATCATCGCAAGGTGCTGCCTTGCATACATCGTTGTTCCAATTACTTCCTGCGTAGCGGGCCTAATTTTGAGAAGATTGCGCGTTGAAGTTGTCTACAGCGCTGTTGTGAAGGCACGCATCTTTGCCCATGTATCGGTCTCTGCACCGCGCAGCACCCCCGCCGCGTGCTGTCCGCCTTTCTGCGCCCTTCTGCAAGGCGTTGGGACAGCCACCGAGCGGATGTGGGCAATTTTATTCTGGGTCGCTTGCCGTTTGCCGCATCTCTATGAAGGGGCGTTGTTCTGAATTTTATGGATTCCCATTGCTACAACTCTTATCGCGCAATGTGCAACTGCTGCGTAAATGTTTGAGTAGGTGTGTGCAGCAGAACAAAATACCGGCCTGACGAAAGAGTGTTCGTGGGAATGGATAGTTCGTACACTCCCGGAACAACCACACCGCTAAACAATACGGCGGTTGTGTGGCCGAGCATATCGACAATTGTCATGCTTGTCGGGCCTGCTTCGATAATGCTGTACACGATGTTCGCTCGTTCCTGTGCAGGACTTGGAGCCGGTAGGGAAAGACCCGCTGTCGCTGCGCCGTCGAACAGGCGGATACCTCCCTCGCGGCAGATACCAGTAAGAGTAAAAGCACCGTTTACCACTGTTGTCCGTGCTGTACCGCCTACAGCTATCACGCTGTCTAACCGCAGAACTGTAGATGTGTCGTTGCCCAGAGCTACGCTGAAGCGCAATTCTAAAGCCGGAGCGCTCTGTGTGCCATCCACAGGGATGACAAGAGGTATGCTGCGCTCACCGCCGCCGACAGTGCCCAGAGGTGTGTTGCCCACCGGTACGAGCAGCGAAGCATTGTAGCGCAGAGTAGTCGTGCAATACTCAATACCCCGGTCTGCGAGAGCAGAGGGTGCATCGAGATAGACCGGCACAGTAATGATGTCGCCCGGTGCTCCTTGTGCTGTGCCTACTCGTGCGGCAATGAGTGGAATATCACTGACTTGTATGCGAACCCCGACGCTTTTATCGGTGCCGCATGGGTGCTCAAATACCAGCGTGCCTTTGTAGCTGCCTTCCACCGATGCACCGCTGAACAGGATAGTTACCTTGGAAACTTCCCCGGGCTGTGCCGTTGGTGGGTCGATAGATACAACCGAAAAATATCCATCGACGGCAGGGATGCTCCATGTAAGTGGTACATCGCCGGTATTGTGCAGTGCCACCACCGCCGTTGTCGCCGTTGCCTTTTGTACCGAGCCCATATCAAGATCGCTGGTAATGTCGAGGTCCGGACGAGAGCATGTGCCCGAAAGTGGAAGTGCGAATGTGCTGTCGTTGACGCTGGTAGTAATAAGCATCGTTGCAGTTCTGACACCCGGCGCCGCTGGGGTAAACCGTACATGCAGAGTTGTGGATTCCTGTGGAGCAAGTGTCCGATTGCCAGAAAACGTCACAATAAAATCGCCAGAGTGGGTCCCGCTTGTGCTAATTGACGCTATAGTGACAGGTGCTGGGCCAGTATTCGACAGCTCAATCGTCGTATCGCGTTGTTCGCCGATGCAAAGCAGGGCAGGGAAAGCGAGCGTATTAATAGGCATGGACTGAGCGAGCACCGACGGCCATTTCTGCACGGAGGCCAAAAGCTGCACAGATATTGCGCTGCAGGCCTGTGCGCTTATGAACTGCTGATTGTCGATTGTACCCTGTGCGCCGCCGCTGTAGTGGATGTAGATGAATCCCGAGCCGCCGGGTAGAATCGGATTAGGTGCAACGCTGTCGACAGCAAAGCCGCCGATTGTCTGGGGTACAGCAAATGCAAGCGGCGCGGTTCCAGTATTCATCACTCCTACCGAATCGCTTTTTGCCTCGAACTCGCGCAGGCCGTTCATTTCCACAAGCGAAGTCGAAAGCCCGAAAGCAAGAGTATCTTTTTCTGCACGTAATTGCCTGAAAAACACGCTCTCTCCCATCGAGCTTTTGGCGTCAAGGATCAAGTCGGCTTGTCGTATTCCCGCCTGCGCCGGTGTGCAACGTATGGTGATGTCGTGCGTGCCACCCGGTGCCACAATAAAGGGAACCACTGCACCGGCTGTTGCGCTGAACTCCCCGGCATGCGCTCCCTCAATATGCACATTGGTAATTGTCACCGAAGCATTTGTAAAAGGGTTTACCACTTGGAGCGATTGCGATGTCGACTGCTGGTAGCATGCGATAGGAAATTCTGCTGGTGGTCCCATATCAACCACTGCTTGGCCGACACCAGTGCCAAACAGGCTGATGTCCAATGGGAAGGACACGGCGTTGCATCTGATTACTAGCTGGCTGCTCGCCGAGCCAATTACCACTGGCGAGAAACGCAGCGATACATGGTATTCTTCGTCTGGCTGTAGGACAAACGGTGTCACCGCCGACAGCACACTGAATAGGTCTGCGTTTGGATCCATTACTTCTACTGATGCCACAGTGACAGGCGCTGTCCCTATATTGCGGAGAACGACATCCGTTGTGTCCTTGCCCGTGCCTACCTGGACGCGCCCAAAGTCTATTTCCTTTCTGATGAGCTCCACAGGGGGGCGGATGCCGCGACCGCGCAGCGTGTATTGGCCGTACAATCCGTGATAGTACACGGTGAACTTTGCTTCGTACAGACCTACAGCCGGAGGCGTAAAGCGCAGTGTAGCATTTCGCCGTGCACCGGCTGGCAGCTCAACTCCTTCTATGTTCATATCGTTGGCAAAAGCAGCTTTGCCTGTACCGCTTATCCGCACGCTGTCGATTCGGGCGGGAATAATTCCTTCGTTGACGAGAAACTCGTGCACGACTGAATCCTTCGATGTTGTCACATACACATCGCCAAAGTCGATGTCCTTCGCTTTTACTATTGGCGCGGCTATTGTCCAGAACGCATCAGACGTATCGCGCATCACGCCTCTGTACCGGACGTCCCATATCTTTACCGTAGAGTCGAAGCTCGATGTAGCGAGGTGGAGTCCGTCCGGTGCAAACGATATATCAGTAATAATATCGCCATGAGCTATGAGCGTGAGAGCCAGCTCTTTGCTCGCTATATCCCAGATTTTCACAGTGCCATCCTCGCATCCTGCTGCGAGGAGCCTGCCCGTAGGATCGTAGGCGATGGCACGCACTTCAGTGCCTTCAGCCAGAAACGTTGTCACCAAATCGCCGGTGATGCTGTTCCAGATTTTTACACTGCCATCGCGGCTGCCCGTGGCAAGGGTATTGTCCGCTGGGTTGTTGTCTATCGAGTAGATCATTTCACTGTGTGCGGGCACGATTTTGTCCTGTACTCCGGTTACTGCATTCCACACGCCAAATGTCCCGTTCTCATGTCCGGTGTAGACGCGGTTGCCCGATCCATCAAAACACGCACAAAACACGATGCCAGCGCCTGCGTCGGGCTCTATTGTAAAAAGCTCTGTGCCTGTGTCTACATTCCAGATTTTTGCAGTTTCGTCGCCGCTGGCTGTAAGGACACGTCTGCCTGTGGGGTCGAACTCCGCAGTGTACACAATGAGCTTATGCTGGAGTGTTTGCAGGAGCGCACCAGTTGCTTTCTCCCATATTTCCGCTTGGTTTCCCGAGGCTACAGCGAGAAGTTTTGCGTTGGGGCTGAATCGTACATCATAGGTTCTGGCCGTCGTGTTCAGGTTCGTTTCAGGGCTATCCATACAGATGATAATTCCCGAGTCGTCGGAGCTTGCCACGAGCGTATCAGCTTTGAAATCCACAGCAGTCACCGATCTGTCGTGGTAAAGCAAGGTAGTGTCGCTCTTGGCATTCGTGCGGGGCGTAGGGTTAAAAACAGCTTGCATCAGGCAAGTTGTCGACGGTGTGTTGGGCACATCCCAGTCGTATGAAAAATTCGTTGCCCGGTCGGTAATCTGCGTCCAGTTCTTTCCTCCGTCGATGCTGTATTCAAGAGACAGAGTATCGTCGGGCAGAGTGCCCTTCCAGGTAATTGTCGCCTTCTTGCCTACAGGTAGGATTTCGCCTCCATTGGGCGAGAGCAAATGGAGCGTGGGCGCGGCTGCCACAATACCGGGAAAGCCGCCAGTGAACTGTACAGTGTTGCCGTGGCACATCGTGCCCTCCAATGTGAGGTCGGCATACATTTGGGCAGAATCATTCGGAGCAAATGTCACGCGGAGAGTGCGCTGCTGGCTAGCTTGAAGAGTAAATGGCAAAGTGACCGCCTCTGTGCGGATCGCTGTAGTGGAGCTTACAATATTGGTAATAGTGATGGGAAACGGCCCTGCTTTTATCGTGACAGAGGTGTCTTTGGTAGCACCGGGGGCAATAAAGCCGAGTTCAATGCCAATTGGGTCGATTATCGTGTGGGGAATCTGCAGGCGCCCCAATGTGTACGAAGTCTGGTTCGATACTGCCAGAGCAGGCAGGGAAATCTCCACGTGGCGTTGCGCGGTGCAGTTGAGCTCTGTGTTCCATGTAAGAGTGCACGGCTTTACATTGAGCACTACATCAACTACCCGTCGGTACACTTCCATGAGCTCCGCCTGCGTGTATATTCTGTCGTAGCAGATACCGCCAGTCTGCGATGCAATCTTGTTGAGGTCGGGTGGGGCTGGCATACCAAGGCAGATGCAGTAAATAGCCGCTCCAGCCTTCTTTGCTTTGGCGATAATATCGTTTGCAGAATACCGATCTTGGCTCTCACCATCGGTAAGCAGGACGATGACCGGCTTGTTTTTGGCTCTGGCCGCAAGGGTAAGAGCACCGGCCTTGGGGTCTAAAAAAGCGTTTGCGTAGCTTGTGCCGCCGTCTGGTCGCAGCGATATCACTCCCTGGCGCAGTTGCGATTTATCAGTGGTGAAATCCCGCACTATAGCCGCGCTTTTTTGAAATGATGTAAGAGCGCACTCCCAGCCATCGGGCCATGCGTCTATCCACAAGGCACCAGCTTGGCGCGCCATCTCAATTCTCTGGATATTCGGGTCGGCATTGGACGACCAATCTTTTTCAATAGGCCAGTCCATCGAGCCCGACACATCAATTGTAAGAATAGCCGACATCTGCGGCGGTAGCGGCGAGGGCTCGCAGGAGAATTGTACCACGGAGCGGGGAATGCCGTCTTCGACCACTCTAAAGTCCGCTGCCGAAAATCCTGTCTGCGTGCGCCAGTCCTTGTCGTAGATATACAGCCGAGTTGTAATAGCGGGTGCTTGGTCGGTAGCAGGAGGAAAAATATACAGAGTTTGGGCAGCAGCCGGATAGAAACAGAGCACGCCACACAATAGCAGGCATACAGAGAAACAAGAGTTCATAGAAGCCTTTCCAATGGTTTGCTACCGCACAGTAATGGGTAAAAAAGTGCTGGTGCCGGTTAGCGGACGGAATATATGAATAGCTGTTATAGATTTGGCGCGAACCAGACTATGGCGCTTCGGTCTCTGTGTAGGCTTGTAGTCTGCGCACCGCGCTGCACATCCGCCGCGTGGCTTTTCGGCCTACATCGCAGCAGCTAATCGCAGGGTACGGCGATTATCCGGTAGGATGTGGCTTGTTACGACGGAAGTATGGGCCACCCAGTAGCGAGCAATTCTGCACCGGTACAGCGAGGTGCAAAGAATACTTTATGAGCGTGAGAAACAAGGCACGAAATCGTACCTATTTGTTTACTACAAGTGGGAGCACTGATGAACCATAGGGAGTGAGCACGCTGATGAAGTACATGCCTTGTGCCAAGTGTGATACATCGAGGATAAATTCGCCGTAGGTCATGCTGCCGGATGTGGACAAACCATCAATAGTGCCAGCAGCTACTACGGTGCCAAATTCATCGTGTAGTGTGCAGCGCAGTAAAGCCTGATCCGGCTCTTCGGCTTGGAATGTCACCGGAATACGCACGATGTCCGAGGCTGGATTTGGGGCGGGTGGGTGCATACGCAGGAGAAAAGAGTTGTAGGCGATAGTGCGCAGAGTAAGCGAAATATCGCATTGGCTCTCTACGGTATATGTGCTTTTACCACCGCTGCCAAATACTACTGCCCGCTTTATCGAACAATTGTCGGCGACTATCAGCGTATCGCTTTCGCGCTCGGGTTGCGAAGGTGTATAGCAGGCGAGCAGCCGCACAGAATCGAGCGGGGCAATCACAATGGGGAACTGGCCCGGCGGCAGGGAGAAATACATGTTGTCGGCAAAAAATACCCCCGGAGCGTCCAAATGAAATGCAAGAGTATCGTCGAGGTTCACCACAATGATATCGCGGCAGAATCTGCCCACAATGCCTACAGTGTCGAAGGTAATCGCGCCATCGGGGTCGGTGCGTACAAGTAGTTGATTGCTCGCAGGGCGCACATTAACAACAATCGTATCCGATAAGCCATCGCAGCCATTAGCCGATACCGCACTTACGCTGTAGCTGCCGGATAGGTGGACTGTAATTGAGCGCGTTGTCTCGCCGGTAGACCACAAATACGACCCAAAGCCCGGTTGTGCTTCCAATACCACGCTGTCGCCCTTGCAGAAGTCCAGGGAGCCAATCGCTGTAATGGATGGAGCCCGGCGCGGTAGGATGCTGACCTGTACCGTGTCGAAATCATAGGGGCAGCCGAGCGAATCGGTAGCAATGGCGTAGTAGGTGCCCGGTGTGCCTACGGCAATTGAGCGCGTTGTTTCGCCGGTAGACCACAGGTAGGACGCATAGCCCGGCGGAGCGCTGATGACAACACTATCGCCTTCGCACACTGCCGACTTTCCTTCAACCGTGAGATTGGTAGGCAGTGCTGCACGGGTTTCGAGCTTGTACACGCCATTGCCCACTACCCAGCCCAGCGTATCGGTGATAAACCAAATATCGTCGAGGTCGTCGGTGGGATGAATACCGCAATCGCGCTTTTTCCAAGTCAGGCCGCCATCGGGAGTGTAGTACACAGAACCACTGCCGCCACAGGCCCAGCCGCGCAGAGTATCGATCAGGAATGTACCATACATATTAAAGCCAGTGATATACTGTCGCCAGTTTGCGCCATTGTCTATTGTCATGCGAATCCCGCCGCGACTGTCTTCGCCGCCGCATGGCGAACCGGACACGGGTACGAGGAAAGTGGACTTGATATTGGTAATTTCTTCCTGCCAGTCGGTAGTGCCTGTGCGCAGGAAGAGCGACCATGTATTGCCGCCGTTGCTTGTGCGCCATATTGTGCCGCTGCTGGACGCATAGCCGAGCCCATTGCCGGAGTACAGCATGGCATCGGTCATGCCGGAGTTTGGGAGCGAGGCGCGGAAGACCGACCACGACTGTCCGCCGTCGGTGGTGCGGTAGAAATTCTGCCGCGAGTCGAAACAACCTCCGCCTACTACCACTCCAGTATCCGGGCTTACAAAATAGCAACCCCAGAGCGCCCCTCCGCCAAACGGGTCGTTGGGCGAAACATCAAACCACGATACACCGCCGTCGACGGTTTTCAGAATGCGACCACCGCCCGATGTGTAGCCTATTGTAGGCGAGGCAAAGTGGATGCTTTCTAATTGCAGGCTGTTTGCATCTGCTGTAATTCCCTGCCAAGTTTTGCCGCCATCTACTGTGCGGAGTACAAAGCTCTGATAGCCGCATATCCAGCCAAAGCGCGGATTGGAAGGCAGAAAAAAAACATCGAGCCAGTGGTTGGAATCATAGCCAGCAGGAATGTTGTCCATGCGCACCCATTGTGCATACGCGGTGGGCGCTGCCATACAGCAGGCCATTGCCAGCAGAGCCGAGCAGAGAAAATAGCGGAATTGTTTGAGGACTGTTGCAGCGTGTACCATGTATTCCTACCGGAAAGTGTAGTCGGAAATTAATGCATAATCCCGAACATTAGCAAGCTCTATTCGGCTTGTACATTCGTGTACCTTTCCGGGCTTCCTGCTCGGCAAGGTACAAATGCAGCAAAGGGGCAGTTTTCCTTTGACGCGAAGAGCGGTCGGCGGGTTACAGAAAGGAGAGAAGGAAGGGCGGCGCGTAGCCGCCCCTGTACGGTGTTTATACTTCGGCGAGCTGCTCGGACTGATGTGCTGCTATGAGCTTTTGCTGGACATCAGCCGGAACAGGAGTGTAATCGAGGAACGAACTCGTGTAGGTTGCGCGCCCCTGTGTCATAGAGCGCAGAGCTGTAGAGTAGCGATCCAACTCTGCAAGCGGCACCCTGGCTTTTACACGCTGATAGTGGCCATCGGAGTCGATGCCGAGTATCACGCCCCGGCGCGATGGGAGGTCGCTCATTACATCGCCAATGTACTCGTTGGGCACGACAATATCCACCTCGTATATCGGTTCCAGTATTCTGGGATCGGCTTCCATAAAGCTCGCTTTGAATGCCATCATACCTGCGGTCTTAAAGGCCGCGTCGTTGGAGTCTACGGCGTGCATGCTGCCGTCGGAGATGCTTACGCGCACGTCGCGTACATATGAGCCCGTAAGCGGTCCGTTGTGCATTTTTTCCATAACGCCTTTCATAATTGCAGGCATAAATCGCGTGTCGATTACTCCGCCTACAATGCAGTTCTGGAAGATAAGCCTTCCGCCCCACGGCAGTTCTACTTCTTCAGTAGAGCGCACATGTACATTTGGCGTGGGCGCCATATTATCGAAATAGGGCTCTACAATCATGTGCACTTCGCCATACTGGCCTGCGCCGCCTGTCTGTTTTTTGTGTCTGTAGTGCCCTTTTACTGATTGCTGGATTGTTTCGCGATAGGGAATGCGGGGCTCTACAAATTCTACGTCCACGCCAAAGCGGTGCTGTAGTCGCCATCGGCAGACCACAAAGTGCAGTTCGCCCTGGCCATAGAGAAGCGTTTGCCGCAGCTCCTGCGAGTGTTCTACAATCAGCGTAGGGTCTTCCTCGTGGAGCTGATGCAGTGCAGTGCCCAACTTTTCGTCATCCCGTGTATTAGCAGGGCGCACGGCTGTGCGAACCTTTGGGGTGGGGAACACAATGGCCGGCAGGCTTACATCAAAACCTTTGTCGTGCAAGGTGTTGTTCGCATGAGTGTTCTTCAGCTTTACCGTAGCGCCAATGTCTCCGGCTGGTATGTTGTGTACCTCGGTTCGCTTTTTGCCGTCGATAAGAAACAGGTGCCCTACGCGTTCGGTAACGCCGGTTTCGGAGTTGACAAGGTCCATGCCCGAGCGCACTGTACCGGAGTACACGCGGAAGTACGACATGTCGCCTACGTGTGGCTCCGAAAGAGTTTTGTAGATAAACAGTACAGTAGGGCCTTTGGGATCGCACAGGATGTTCTGGCCGTTGGTAGCTGTTTGCGGCGGCATATCGCGCGGCGATGGCACGACATTATCGACGAATCCCATCAGGCGCCCGCTGCCCATGTTGCGCTTTGCCGACAGGCAGAACAGGGGAAAAAGCTGGTGATTAATCATCGCCTTTTTCAGACCGTTCCGCATTTCGTCCTCGTCGAGCTCGCCTTTTTCAAAGTACAGCTCCATCAGGCCCTCGTCGTTTTCAGCAATAGCTTCTATCAGCTCGTTGTGCAAATGGCTGGCTTTTTCTTTTTCGCTGTCGGGAATAGGAAGTTTTTCGGGTTTGCCTCCTTCGGCGGGAAAGCGGTAAGCAGTCATTTTCAGCACGTCTACAATCGTGTCGAAGCCAGCGCCTTCGTTCAGCGGATACTGCACCGGGATGACAGCGCGGCCAAACTGCGTGCGGGCTTGCTCTACTGTGCGGTCGAAGTTCGATTTGTCGTGGTCTATTTTGTTGACCACGAGAATCATGGGCGTTTTGAAGCGTTCTGTGTATTGCCAGATGAGCTCTGTGCCCACCTCTACACCATCGGGCGAGCTCAGCAGCAGAATTCCCGTATCAGCTACACGCAAAGCGGAAATGACTTCGCCTACGAAGTCGTCGTAGCCGGGCGTGTCGATGACATTGATTTTGTAGTGCTTCCATTCGGTGTGCAAAAGCGTACCGAAAATTGATGTACCTCGTTCGTGTTCGATCTCATGGTAGTCGGATACTGTGTTGCGTTCCTCTACCGCCCCCCTGCGAGTGATAACGCCTGCTTCGAACATCATTGTCTCGGCAAGAGTAGTCTTACCGGAACCTGAGTGTCCGAGCAGGGCAACATTCCTGATATGCTCCGAATCGAAGGTATTCATACGCGCTCCATGAAATGTGGAAAAACCCGTGAAAGTCTATTGAGGCCGTATTGTTGTCGGAGGCTGAATCCCTTGCCGGTAGTCGTGTGTGTATGTCAAAGAAGTACAAGCTGCTGTGCTGTATGCAGGCCAGAATACCGTTCAGCGGCTTTTTGCTGTGCTACTGCTACAAGTGCTTTAGTACATCGGAGGCTTACCGGCTGTGTGTCGGAAAATAGTAAATTAATAGCACAGTGTGCAAGTATTATCCATTGCAGTAGAAGTTGGCGGTGAAATGGTGGAAATACGGTTATTTCGCTTCAGTCGCTGGCCTGCCGTTCTGCCGCTGCACCGCGCGCACTTGCCGCTTCGTAGCCGTTCGGCCCCAGCCGCAATGTGGCTGGAACCTGTTTGCGGTAGTACATGTGCGGACGAGTACCACCAGCAATAGCCAGGTCGTCCACGCATCATTCTCATGATCACCGAGCGCCGCCCATGCCCCAGAAACTAAAAAAAAACGCAGGCGAACACATCGGTCCGCCTGCGGTGCGCGTCTGCTACAGGTTATAGACGCATGAGCTGAGAATTGGTCGGGTATTATTTAGGCCGAATGTAAAACGAGCCATTGCTGACATTGTAGCTGCGGTCTTCTGTTGAGAGAAATACGCCGGAAAACGTTCCTTTTAGTTGCCCGGTTTGCGGGTTGGCCTCGGAAATAGTTATTGTGCCGCTTTCGCTGGCAAGAGACAGCCTAGTAATATTGTCTTCGAAAATTACAGACATCGCTATAAAGTTGTCGTCGCCGATAGTATAGGTTCCTTTTTCATGACCCTTGAAAACTATTGTCATGTTTGTATTGGTGCCGATCAACGTTCCTACGGAGTTGTCTTCATCTTCCCAGTAGGTGTAGTTGTTGGTATAAAATGTGTATGGCTGTTTGATAGTGAGGTTGTCGATCCCCGGCCCATTGACAGTAAAGCTCATGGCTGATGAGCCTGCTGCCGGTGTGTCGTTGTTGCCATTGCCGTTATCAGTCGGATTTTCGTCTTTGCTGCAAGCAAATAGTGCAACACACAGCATCCACAGAAGCGAGAAGCGCACGAATTTCATACAGAGTTCCTCCGTCGAGAGACATATAATAAAAGATTATTTCGATGTAGCCGGTGCCTGCTTCGGAGCCCTGTAGCTGCGCCGTCGCCGTGTTTTCTGGCGATAAGAGCAGGATTTCCGGTATATTTACAATGCCAATTAACAGTATTGCGGCTGCGCTGGCAAACCCGCTTTTGGCAATTGTGATGATTTACCCATTCCAAAAAAATAGATAAGTTATGGCTCAGCTTCGCAGCGAAAAACTGCTCGCCGCGCTGTCTCCGATAGAAATGCGGCTTGTTGCAAAACGGATTGCAGAAGGAAAACGCGCCAGCCTGAAGGTTCTGTTCTCTCTTGTTCGCAAGGCTCTCGGCGCTGGCCGTGAGCTCGAAAAGGAAGATGTGTTCAGAGCAGTGTTTGGCCGCCCCTATACCGATGCCGAAGACTATCTGCTTCGCAATGAATCGCGCTTGCTGGTGCTCAAAGCGCAGGAAGTGCTGGCCGAGCAGAGGCATATGCACGACCTTCGGGAAAAAACAGCGCTGTACGACATAGCTCTGCTTCGCAGCCTGCTGGAAAAGCGGTTGTGGACGGAATTCCGCAGTACTTACAAAAAAGCAATGGAGCGCGCACTCCGCGACAGCGACCACTACAGCGCAGCGCGAATGAACGAGCTGTATTTTTCTTGTCTGATGCAGCAAGAGGGAGAGTTTGCGCTGTACGCAGAAGCGCGCGAACTTCTCGAAGAGCATCTTGTCAACCTCAAGAAAGTGTATCGCGAGGAAGCCGCGCACAATCAAAACCGCCGTGTGGTATGCGAACACCTGATGCGGTCGTCGAACTCAGAAGCCGATGTGCCGGTAACTACTGTAGGCTCCGATACGGAGTTCGGGCAGGCCACAACGCCGCTTGTTCGGTTTTTCGAAGCCCAGGCTCGTGCATTCAGGTCGGCAGGTGAGCAGAGTATTGTACATGCACACGAAGCAGTCGAAAGCCTGATGGAACTGGACAGCACGCGCTTCTATGCCGAATTAGTCGTAGCGCTGGGCAACCTCGGTTTGTCGTACTACTTGGCGCAGCGTTTTGAAGAAGCGCGACCGTGGTACGAAAAAGCACTCGAAACTACAGCGAAGGCGGGCAGGCCAGCCGATATCGCAGTGGTATTCAACTACGTGTGTACCTTAGTAAAATTAGGCGAATATCGCATGGTGCTCGATATTATTGAGCGCCACCGCACGGCAATTGAATCTGCGCCGCGCGTGCGCTTTCGATTTGAATGCTTTCGTTCGTTTTCTCATATCTTTCTGCGCGAACCCGATGCCGCTTTTGAGTCCATCCCACCGTCTATTACCCAGCGGCCCGAATCCGAATACCATTATTTCCGGTTTGCTCTGCTTGTGATTCCATACCTGCGTGGCGACACGGATGATGCCCTGCGCGAGACTATCAACTTTGCTAAGTATTTTCACCGCAGCAAGGGGAAAATTGGACTGCCCAACGAGCTCGATCTGGTAGCGCTGTTTCGCCGTTTTTTTACTGCTGTGCAAATGCCACACAGTGCCCAGCGCACAAGGGCAGGCCAGCGATTGCAGGATATGCAGCGGGAATTCAGCGAGCAGTACCCCGAGTACGTCGATTTTTTGCCCTTGCTGTGGCTGAAGGCCGAAACAGTGCTGCAACTCTGCTGAAGCGAAGTGCAAATTCTCCTGCCGGGGAAAGAGGTTGCAGCACAGGCATTGCTTGGGGAGCCGGTGGCTGTGCTGCGGTGAAGGTTGAAAAGCTACGCGACGGCGGTGCAACGCGGTGCGGAGACCATGCGGTGGATCGGAGACTGAAGCGCACGTATGGCCTCAAGAATAGCAGAGTGTTGGGTAAAGTAAAGCAATGATGAGCACGAGAATGAAGGGATTACGCCTGCCGACCACGAGCATCTGTGTACCGCAGGGGATTCTTCCCGGGATTGCATTCCTCGGCAATGGCGCATGGTGCAATGGCTCTGGCAGAGCGCAGAGCGAATAAGCGGGGTACGATCATATCGCGCAGTTCAGCCGGAGTAATCGTGTGGATGAAAATTCCTGTTCCTCCTTCAAACCCAGCCAGCGTGTTCAGGCGAAGTCTGATGAGAATCTGCCAGGGCATCGGATGTGTGGCACCAGGCGGGGTGTAGTGCCATTCTTCATTGCACGCGACGTCGCTTCCTATGGCTCTGTGTATGGCGTGCACCATATCGCTCATGGCGTGTATCTCATCGCGGCTGTGCTCCCACGGGCGCAGGACGTTCGATCTGGAGTACACTTCCACAGTGGGGAAGCGGTGGCCTATTCCTACAAAAGCAATGGCGTGCTCGTTTTCTGCGAGAAGAAGGTCGTGCCGGGCGGCGAGATTCGGGCCATAGATGGTAAACGCGTTGGGTTCTTTTTTTTCCATCTCAATCTGCTGTATCGTTGTTTTGCCCCATTCGTCGATTGCTACGAGTTGTTTGTGCAAATGGTCGAACGAAGCACCTGCCGGAGCCAGCCAATTCTGGAAGACACTCACGTAACGCGCATACGGATTGTGGGAGAAAATATCTACTATTGCATCGACGGCAAACTGCGTATAGTGGAAATGGAGCTCGGGCGTAAGCTGCCCAGAGGAATTGTGTACAACAGCGCCATCCGTGTTTGTTGCGAGATGGCGTCGCGGAACGATCAGTTCGTGGCTGCCACCAAAAAATGCGTCCGACATGGAGTGGATCATCGGCTCGGTGAGCTCTACTGCTTCGGGTGTGCTGTCCCGGAGCGCCGCCAACTTGTAGCGGAGAATCCCTTCTATGTGCGCTCGTCCTTCCGGCTCTGCCAGATATTCCTCTTTTCTGTGCAGCAGCTCATCGGACAGAGCATGGCCGTAGTTTTTTTTCCAGTAGTCCATCGTGATAATTTCGAACAGATTGGGCAGGCGGCGAACCTCTGCTATTGTCTCGAAGTAGCGGCTGGCGGGCAGGTTGTACAGTGTTGTATAAGTATCATCCACCGCTGTGATACGCGCTTTTTCAGGGGATGTCTCGAAGTAGCGTGTTTCGCAGAACACGCAGTAATCTTCGGGAGAATGGAGGTGTTGGCGGGGCGAAGCAGGAGGGAGGTGTGTGTCCGGCTTTTTTCCGCGCTCTGGCACTGCCCACACCCGTGTGCCGGTAAAGGGATTGACTTGTTTTACCGTGCCGTCGGGGAGTACACTATAGCAGCCGTTATAGGGCATGGCATTACTGGGGCGTGCAGTCGTTCCAAAAAAAACGGCGAATCTCGCTGAGACCCGCCGTTTCATGTATTGAGTTACATCAATGCAGCTTCATACCTTCGTCGAGCAGTTCATTTACTTTTGTATAAGAATCAGCTTCGGCGTAGTAGCGCAGCAGGGGTTCTGTACCCGAAGCGCGAATGAGCAGCCAGCCATTTTCTACAAAGAACTTATAGCCATCGGTAAGGTCTGTGCCAATAACTGGGTAGCGTCCGAGCTGCGACGGACCTTTAGCGCAGGCTTTAAGTATTTGCTGTTTGATCTTTTCGGTCACCACCACATCGCGTCGGTGATAGCGGTGAATGCCAAATTCCTCATCAAGCTCATCGCAGAGCTGCCGGAGAGTCTTCTTGCGTGTGATCATCATTTCCATAAGCAGCAGGCCATTGAACAGGCCGTCGCGTTCGGGAATGTGCAGTGTTGTGCCGAGCCCACCGGATTCCTCGCCGCCGATCAGGATATTCTCCTCGACCATGAGCTTACTGATATATTTGAAACCCACAGGTGTTTCGTACAGCTTCAGCCGGTGTTTTTCGCAGTAGGCGTTCACCATCGAGGTAAGCGATACTGTCTTTGCAACTGCTCCGCGCTTTTTCTTGTCTTCGTATAGGTATTTCAGCAGCAGCATAAAAATGCGATGTGAATCCACGAAATTGCCTTCTTCGTCCACTGCGCCGAGGCGGTCGGCATCACCATCGGTAGCGATACCGATATCGTATTTATCGGCTTTCACCTTTTCCATCAGCAAATAGAGATTTTCTGCCATTGGCTCAGGATGGTGAACATCGCCAAACGAGGGATTGTAATCGGCGTGAATTTCATCGGCGTTAGGCAGAAGCGACTTCACCGTATTAATACCTGCTCCGTACATCGGATCATAGAGCACCCGGATACCGCTGGCGGTAATAGCATCGACATCAATTTTACGCTTCACGTATCGCAGGTACGACTCTTTAGCATCAAAAAGGCGTATGGTACGATCTTTTACATACTCGTCGAAGGTTTTGAATTTTATAGCCGGGCGTTTTTCGACGATAGCGTTGAGTTCGGCTTCGAGCTCTTTCACTTGTTCTGGGAACGCTGGTCCGCCAAAATTGCCCTTGAGCTTATAGCCATTGTAGATAGCCGGATTATGGCTAGCAGTAATCACCACACCGAGGGTTGCTTTTTTCTGCTTTGCGGCAAAGGAGACTTGGGGTGTAGAAGTAATGCCTTCAGTCATGTGCACCAGAACGCCTTTGGAGGCCATAACGCAGGACGCTTCCTCGGCAAATTCACGCGAGAGGAATCGCGCATCGTACCCGATAACGACGGTTGGCTTTTCTTTGGTGAGTTTTTTTGCGTACTGAGCGGTGGCCAGAGCCACTAATTGCAGGTTGTCGAACGTAAAATCCCGGGCGATAATACCGCGCCAGCCATCGGTACCAAAAACGATCATAGGGAACCTCGTTTCAATTGGGAAGAAAGGGGAAATACACTGTTAATTGTAAACTCTCTTGCTCCATGCTCATCACAGCACCGGAGCGAATACTGATATCCGCTCCGGCGTTTCTGTTGTCATCTTTTTACAGTATGGGCCTGTATATCAGAACGCGTCGAAGCCAGCATAGCGCGCATCTTCGCCGAGCACTTCTTCAATGCGGAGAAGCTGATTGTATTTAGCCATGCGTTCAGAGCGCGACAGCGAACCTGTTTTGATCTGTGCTGCATTGGTTGCTACAGCGAGGTCGGCAATAATCGTGTCTTCGGTTTCGCCAGAGCGGTGCGAGATCACGGGGTTATAGCCATATTGCTGTGCCATTGTGATCGTGCTGAGTGTTTCGCTAAGCGTACCGATCTGGTTCAGCTTAATCAAGATAGAATTTGCTACGCTTTTCTCAATGCCTTCGGCGAGGAATTTCGGGTTGGTGACAAACAGATCATCGCCTACAAGCTGGATTTCATCGCCCAGTGCTGCTGTGAGTGTTGCCCATCCGTCCCAGTCGTTCTCGGCCATACCATCTTCGATGGAAATAATCGGGTATTTTTCGCACATATCGATGTACCACTGGATCATTTCGTCGACGCCACGGTTTTGCTGTGTGGATTTGTACATCAGGTAGGAGCCATCGCGGTACATTTCGCTGGCAGCGACATCTAATGCGAGCAAAATTTCTTCGCCCGGATCATAACCAGCTTTAACAATAGCTTCCATAATGACATCGAGTGCTTCTTCGTTGGACGAGAGCGAGGGGGCAAAGCCGCCTTCATCGCCAACGGCTGTACTGTAGCCTTTGGAAGCGAGCACTTTTTTCAGCGAGTGGAATACTTCCGCACCCATGCGCAGCGCTTCTGCGAACGACGGCGCTGCGGCGGGAATAATCATAAACTCTTGGATGTCTACATTGTTGTCGGCATGGCGTCCGCCGTTGATAATATTCATCATCGGTGTAGGGAGCAGGCGTGCATTGACACCGCCGAGGTAGCGATACAAATCCATACCATAGTAATCGGCTGCTGCGCGCGCTACAGCTACCGATGTAGCGAGTATTGCATTAGCGCCAAGGCTGGACTTGTTTTCCGTACCGTCTAAATCGATGAGCACACGGTCGATATGGGACTGATCATCGGCATCCAGACCCGACAAAGCATCGGCAATGGCCTCGTTGACATTGGATACGGCTTTGGTAACGCCCTGGCCGAAATACCGTGCTGTATCGCCATCGCGAAGCTCGTGAGCTTCATGTTCGCCCGTGCTTGCACCGGAGGGAGCCGAAGCGCGTCCGAACGATCCGTCTTCAAGGAGAACATCAACCTCGATAGTAGGATTACCACGCGAGTCGAGGATTTCGCGGGCCATAATGTCTTCGATAACTGCCATAGATATTCAGAACTGATAATGAAAAAATAAAGAACGTCTGCTCTCACACCGGCATCCGGGGGGAAGCAGGAGTGGGGGCAGACGCTACTGTAGTTCGCCGATGTGTGCAGCGAGCTGAAAGTCGTAATCCGTGAGCCCTTGTCTGTCGTGCGTGGACAGCGTAAGGCGAACGTGATTCCAGCCATACAGCTCAATATTGGGATGGTGATCAGCTTTTTCGGCGAGAATCGCCACCGCATTAATAAAGCCCACAGCAGCAGCAAAGTTGGGAAGCGTGTACTCCCGCTCGATAGTGTTATCCTTTTGCTGCCAGCCGTTGAGTCCGCGCATTCGCTCATCGATATCCTGCTGCGAGAGCCGGGGTAGACGCGACATACATTTTTCCTCAAAAAGAAGTGCGACCGCATGAAATCATGCGATCGCAGAATAGCTTCAGTATGCGATTGAGTGCGGTATTAGGCCGAAACGCCAGCATGTGTTTTCAGGCGTTCTACAATTTGGTTTTTCGGCATTGCGCCTACGATAGTATCTACGACTCTGCCTTCCTTGAAGATCAGGAGGGCGGGAATAGAGCGGATACCATACTGCATCGCAATAGCTTGGTTGTTGTCCACATCTACCTTACCTACGCGGATTACGCCTGCGTACTCATCGGCCAATTCGTCGATGGTAGGAGCAATAAGGCGGCAAGGACCGCACCATGTAGCCCAGAAATCAACGAGTACGGGCTCACTTGCTTGAAGTACTTCTTTCTGGAAATTGTCGTCTGTTAAATGCAATGGCTCTGCCATGACCTATCCCTTGATATATAATAAAGATGAAATTCTTTTGTTGTATCTGATAATGCCAAGCTCTGGCAGCCTATCCAGTGTTATGCCGCCACGCTGATATGGGCTTTCAGGCGTTCTACAATTTTGGCTTTAGAAACCGCACCAATAATCGTGTCTACTACTTTGCCATCCTTAAAAATAAGAAGTGTAGGCAAAGATCGCACACCAAATTGCATAGCTACACGCTGGTTGTTGTCTACATCGAGCTTCCCTACACGTGCGCTACCTGCGTATTCTTCGGCGATTTCGGCGATAAAAGGGGCGATCATACGACATGGTCCACACCATGTAGCCCAGAAATCGACGAGTACTGGCTTGGTTGCCTCTATTACTTCTTTCTGAAAATTATCGTCAGTTAAATGTAACGGCTCTGCCATGTTCTGCTCCTGCAAAGAGAAAAATGGAAGAAAAAGTTATTCAGCATTCGGCAAAATTGCTAAATTTTCCGGAGGTAATAAAGTAAACAAATACCAAAAACGAAGAACCCCGAAAATCATTGGATTTTTGGGGTTTTCTCGTTTCCTCACCGATTGCCCTATTTGAAGGGAATTTCATCGCCTGTTAAAACTGCCACATATTACCGTACAATTGCCACAGGGCACTTTTTTTACTGGTACCATTGTGGTACCGCTTGACTTCCTGCTTATCTTCGAGTTGTACTACCCTATTTGCGGTACTCAAGACTGTTCATTTTTCTCTGGCTGCATTGCGCTCACTTTGCATTCATATTGCATTCACATTGCATAACCTAACGGTTTTTTTTATGAATTTTGCAGAAGTTCTTGAGACAATCGAATCGCGCCTGTCTGCCTGTTCAGCCAGTATCGACCAACTCATTATGCAACGTGGAGGCCAGCATATCCAACTTGTGCGGATAGCCTTCATCGCCGCTTGTGCAAATAACGATATTCCGCTGAAGCTGGTCGCAGACCGATTAGAACGCGATTACTCGACTGTGTTTCGGCAGCGGCAGCGCCACGAAGATTATATATCAACGAATCGCCAGTACCGATCAATATATGAAATTTTATCGAAACCCGGTGCAGGCGAACGAGATGTTTTGAATAAGAGAGGACAAGCCACCACAGCGTCACCACAGCATCAAACCACCACAGGGCACCGGGTTGACAGTCCCGGTGCCTTTTATTCGCACGAGGCACCATGCAACGCACCATGCACCAATCAAGCGAACATCGCAACCCCGGAGGAGGGCTTCCCACCGGAACGCATTCCTACTATATCCTATCCCCCGGAGGGAATCCTGTAGGAAGTCCTGTAGGGAACCCTATAAGCAATCCTGTAGGAAATTCTGTCATGCCCACAGGCTACTGGCAGCCTGTTTCTTCCCCTGTGGAACAGCCGCAGGGGTTTGTAGGCCGTCCTCTGACTGGTGGACACTATATCGGGGGCTACCCTGCCGGATATGTTGTCCGAGGGTCGTTTCCCGTAGAGCCGCTACAGGATCAGCTTGGCGCATGGCCGATACTCGTCGGTCTTGGCGTCGTGGCTGCGGGGATCATCAGTTGGTACTTCGTGAACTTCGATTACGAGTACAACGACGCATTAGAGGACGTGGCAGGCTATGCGAATTTCAACTTTTGGAAAAAAGAGGTCGCATGGTATGAGGCACCCATCTATGTCGCATGGCCGCGACGATACGATGCCAATTTTGTGCAGAACGTTGTCAACACCTATATGAATCTCGTTCTGGACAACCCGCAGTTGCCGGAATACTCCGCCTATTCGCCTGAAATACAAAAGACGCTGTTCCGGGAAATGTCCAGGATTCTGCCGTACAGCGCGAAGGATATGCAGTATGTGATGAACGCGGTGGACTACGCGGTAAGCGACGGCACAGTAAAGATATTGGCAATGAAACTCCCCCGGACGGCCAACGATAACAAGCGTATGTACAGCACCCCCCAGATTGTACAGGAAGAACTGAAAAAGTATAACACGGAACGCGATAAATCACTACTGGAACAAGTGACCGACTTCGTAGGCACACTCGGCGTTATCGCTGCAACCGTCGGCGTGGTCATCGGTGGCGTATGGCTGTATAGCTTCCTTCCCAAGACCAACAAAGGATAATACCCAAGACCAACAAAGGATAGTAACCCAAGACCAATAAAGGATCACATGGCGTTTCCACCACCACGAGTTAGAATCGAACGAGAAGTGGGAACGGGCGATGCAGCCATCGACGCTATAGTGGCACACATGGCACGTCTTGCGCGCCGCGATTCCCAAACGCACTACATACCGGAACTGGCGCGGAAACTCAGGAGCGCCGACGACTATACGACCGCCCGCACTGTCTTCTATTTTATAGCCGATCTGTTTACGTACAAAGGCGATCCACAGGGCTACGAGTATCTGGTTGCCCCTGTGCATAGCCTGCTACTCGGCGAAGGAGATTGCGATTGTATGACAACGGCGCTTGCCGCCGTGCTCATGGCGGCGGGTTTTGAGGTGGCGTTTGTCGTAATAGCATGGGACAAAAAACGATGTACAAGTTACGGCTGCCCATTTACCCATGTATATCTGCTTGTTTATATCCGTGAAATTGGCTGGATTCCTCTTGATCCCGTTATGGGACGCGAGGGTTTCGCACGAGAAAAAGCCCCTATCATAAGAAGAAAGAGGTACCTCATGAAGCTCGTCACATTAGAAGATAATCTCGCCGAACAGTCCCCAGGTACGGCAGGATGCCGCAAGAAGCGCATCCCCGTACAACTGCATATCACCAACAATATTGTGGCCGGGAATAACAATGGCAATGCGAACGGAAATTCGCAGGTACGGACAAACTCGCCGGATTCCTACTCAACGAATGAGGAACGACGCACAGGCTACTACACCGACAACAGTAAGCAAAGCGAGTACAGCAATAACAATAATCAGGAAGTGCAGCGGGAACGTCGCCCGGAGGAACCGCGAAGGAGACCGGCACGGGTGCCGCCACCACCAGCGCCGCGAACGTATGAAGCGCCGGCAGCATTACCACAGGCTCCACAGGTAGAGACAAGGCCAATAGATGCAAGTAAGAGTATGCCGCCACCGGCAGCGCAGGCACCACAGACCGACAAGGAATTACGCGCTGTAGAACGTCGTCCGCGAAAAGAGTTTCCATAAGCAGAATTGCCATAAGCAGAATTGCCATAAGTGGAATTGCCATAAGTGGAATTGCCATACAAAGGGTTTCCACAGCAGCGCCAGTACAGAACGAGATTTACACCACCACCACCATACGCATGTATTATACGCAGAGCCACGCTTACCCGATAGGTTCGTCCCACGAAAGGAACTCACCTGTTACCCGTGCATTTCGTGCAGAACTTTCCGACGGTCTAACGTTCCGGGAAGCACTTGTACGCATTGCCCAAGAGGAACGGGCGGCGGGTTGCAAGGAAGCGCAAAGCAGCGTCGAGCGAGAGCAAAACAACAATCCCTGCGCGAACAAATTCAACGGCTTTGTCTGGCCTCTGTGGGAAGCAACGAAAGCGGAATATGATCCGCGTATAGGTGCGCCGTATTGTGCTTCGTTCGTATCGTATGCAGTTGAACAGGCCGCCCGCCTTGCGGGTTGCTCACGAGTAAACATGATCGTGACCGCAAGTGTACAGGGACTTGGTGTGTGGGCGGAAGCAAACAATGTTCTGAAGGGTAAGGACTACACACCAGAGCCGGGCGATATTCTTCTGCGTAACCGTTGGCAGAACGGTACACGAACACCGGACGGTACAACGTGGCGGCGCGACGGTCGCGGCCACTGCGCGATTATCACCCGTGTACTGGCAGGTTCGATTCTCACCACAGAGGCAAATGGGCTGTATAGCGCACGAGGCGGACAGGATGCCGTTCACGAACAGAATTATTCATTCACCGAACTACAGAACGATGCACAAGGCTTTGCATTTATTCCCGCCACAGCACTTGCGGATTGCCCCGTTTCCGGTTCTACCCAGACGGGTGGAGCCACACAGGGAGGCGGTGCCGATATGGTAAGAAAGTCGGATGATCCTTCAAACACCACGAGCAGAAAACCGCAACGCACAGGCGGCACAACAGAGTGCCCGCCCCGCATGACAGAGGTACAGTTAGACGGTCTCGGAGACGCAGCACTGCATTATGAGAACCTACGCAATCCGCTGGTTGCAAGTGATGTATTCGGAGCGAATAATACGGAACTCGTGGCAGGTGGAAATTGGGCGAAACGCAATGGTGCGGCGCTCGGATTCCGGGATATAGAGTTTGCCAATGATAGCTCCCGCTTTACAGGATTTGGCGTTTGCACCGACAAGGCCGGTAATACCATACTTATCACAGTTGACGACGGCACCAATCAGAACTCAGCACGTGTAATAGAGAAGCTGCTGGATAAATCCATCTGTTCGCGTATTCAAATCAACTTCATTCCGGGCAGTGCTCCGAAGCTCGTGAAGTATGCACAGTCGCTGATGGGTGAACGCGAAGTGTTGTGGTCACAAGACAACTACGAGCGCGGTGCAGTCAACAATCAGGATTCAAACGATCTTCGTTTGCTCACCATCGGCGGCGCAAGTATTTACGACGGCCTCTGGCAGTATGCGGAAGAACGCTGGACAAATGATAACAAGAAACTTCGCGTGCTACCGCTGATGAAGAAAGACGCCACCGGCCTCTTACGCGCCATTGAGACACTATGCCTGAACCGAAGCAAAAAACTTGATAAAGTTATCTGGCTGCACTATGCAGCGGAGCCACCTGCATCGAACTGGCTGGATGTACTTTCGACGGTGCTTTCTACTCTCACAGCCTTCGCACCCGGTCTTGGAATTGCAAAGGAAGTGTGGGCAGGTGCAGCACAGGGAATCAAAGGAATCAAGTCCGGTAATATCATGGATTCGATTCAGGGTATCTCGGCGGTGGTCGGTGCTATCTCACCGGAGACACTGCGGAACGTCGAGAAGTTGACCGAGGATGCAAAAGCAGTAATAAAGCGTGTCGAGCAGGAAATAAAAACGGTCGGCTGGAATATAGAAGCGAGTTATGAGCAACTGATTTCTCCGACCATACGCGCAGCAGGGTCGGTACTGGCAGGTATCGAGAATACGATGCAAATACAGCAGGTCGCTAAAAGCCTCGGTATTGATGCAGCGGAGTTACATGCCCTTCGCCAACGATTCCGCACGATCAATCCCACGCAATTTTACACGCCCGATTTTGTGAATAGAATATCGGGGAAATACGGCGACTATGCCCCCCTTATTCAGACGCTGAACACGAGTGTGATGGTTGATTCACTTCGGACGCAACTGCGGAGCATCGGCGGCAGTGATTCCAATATCTCATGGTTGAAACAACAATTGCTCGGTGTCTATGGTGGCCGTGTCGAACAGGTTCCAATTTTGCAGGAATTATTTTCTACAGGCATGGCGGGAACGCTTTTGCCGTCGGTTCCGGGCTTCAGTGATATTGTCGCCTCCATTCTCACCGATGCGTCGGCACGTACAAATGCTCTGGGGGATGTTGCAAGTACGGCATTTTCCCATAAACTAAAGAATTGGCTGGGGGGCGCTTTTGGCTACAAAATGGGCGAGAACATCCTTGCTGATCTAACATTACGTTCGCTCACCGAACAGGCAAACCAGTATGCGTACAATCGCCTGAAAGACTTCCCATTGCCTCTTGCAATTCCGGAGAAATACAGGGCGACGTTCGCACAGGAAATCGCGCAAGCGATGCAGGGCGACGTGCGTGTGCATTGCTCGGACGGACAGGTGTTTGATCTGGCAACGTGTCGTTGCGTTTCTTCCAGTAGCAGTACAACCGAACCGGGTAAACAGTACCCGAAAGAGTTCCCTAATTCCGGCTCTGATCCTGTTAGCTCTCCCACTCAGAGCGGCGGCGATACACCTGTATCAACAGGTGAACCATCGTCAAGGAGAGACTGTTGCCCGACAACACAAACGGTAACTGTCAACAATTACATTGTATCACCGAAAGACGAAAAGAAAGGCACCGAGCAGGATAACAAGATACAAAAGGTACGTGCAGAGGAGGCAGCAGCAACCATTGGTACAGCCTGTCCAGTGGGCACCTACAGAAGCGGACAGTTCTGTGTGCCGATTCCTTATACGGCACTACAACGATCCGGCTACGAGCAGTTTTGCGCGAGTTGTACAACACCGAATAATAGTCCGCAGATTGTTGTTGTACCGACAGGCGTATCAAGTGCGGCACCGCAGTTTCCAAGCACGATCAAACTGGAACTGCCGGATATAAGTAAGCTCATTGCGCCACCAGTGCAACTGCCGCCCATCAACATAACTCTTCCGAACATAACGCTTCCGAGCATAACGCTACCGAATATTACCATACCAGCACAGCAGCAATCAACAGCACCAACCGCAGCAGCAGCCGACCGCATCCAGGTCGATGTTCACGTACCAGAACAGAAAGCGCCTGTTATCCCTGCCCCGGTCGTACAGGTACAGGTTCCCGAACCAGTGGTGAACGTCCACACAGCGGCACCCATTATCAACATACCGGAACAAAAACCGCCGAGTGTTGAGGTTCACACAGCAGCACCCATAGTCAACGTACCGGAGCAAAAAGCACCGATCCTTCAGCTACAACAACCTGCGCCGGTTGTTCACATCGAGCAGCCTGCGCCGGTTATCAATATGCCGCTGCCGCCTACGCCGATCCTGAACGTGCAAATGCCCGAACCTGTAGTGAATGTTCATACAGCGGCACCTGTAGTCAATGTGCCGAAACAACCTGCCCCCGTTGTTGTTGTCCAGCAACCCGAACAGAATGTACACGTCCAGCCACGAGTTGAAGTGCGTCCTCATATACAACTACAGGTACCCGAACAACCGGCACCTGTGGTACAGGTAGAGGTGAATACACCACAGACACCTGCGCCCCATGTTGAGGTGCATCCGGTTATCAATATTCCCCGACAATCTGCGCCTCGTGTCAATGTGACGCCACAGGTAGAGGTAAAGCCGCAGTTTACTGTACATGTACCGGAGCAAAAGACACCTGCCCCGGTGGTGAATATTGCCGTACCGGAAGCTCCGCGCCCTGTCGTCCACGTCGGCCAGCCTGCGCCGGTGGTGAATGTGTACACACCGAAAGCGCCTGCGCCTGTTCTTCCAGCGCCTGTTATCAATATTGAAGCGCCGAAGATTGCCGCACCCGTTCTTCCTGCGCCTGTGGTCAATGTCACTGTTCCAAAGTCTGAAGCTCCGACCGTGAATGTCCATCAGGCACCGCCCGTTGTCGAGGTTACACAACCTGCGCCCGTTGTTCATGTACATACGCCACAAGCTCCGCAGCCTGTCGTAAAAGCTCCGACCGTGAATGTCCACCTGCCGGAAGTAAAAGCGCCGGTTCTTCCCGCACAATCCTTCTCATTCAATCCTATCATACAGGTTCCGGAACGTGAAACCACCGTGAACGTTCCGGTACATCTCACCGTCCCGGAGCGCCAGCAGCATGTTTCCATACCGATCACTGTGCCACAACAGGAACAGAATATTACCATTCATTCGCCTGTGACGGTACCAGAGCGCCAGCAGAATATTACCGTACATACGCCTGTGACCGTACCAGAACGCCAGCAGCCTGTTACCGTCCATACACCTGTCACCGTAGCAGAACGCCCGATGAATCTTACTGTACCGATTAGCATTCCGGAAAGAGAGCAGACAATTAATGTTCAGGTTCCGGAACGTGCCGTTACCGTAAGCGCACCTGTGAACGTTCCCGAACGCCAGGTGACGGTGAACGCACCGACACGAATTTCCATGCAGGCACCTACCACGAATGTAAACGTACAAAACACCATGCCACCACAGAACAACACCTACTATAATACGGTAAGTCCGACACTGGTGCAGCGCAACTATCAATCAAATCCACAGACCACGACGCAGAGCGCCGAACAACGATCCGGACAACACAACGCGCAACGCTCCGAGCAGAATGCCGCACACCAGACACGACAGAATGCAGCACACAGTACGAGGAGCTTTCACACACCACATACTTACGTAGGACAGGCGCAGGTTGCACCACAGGCAAGCGGATATTATGCCGGTACACAAGGGGTTCCCCGCACTACCGAAGGACAGGGCGGCTATTATCATAGTTCACCACCGACGAGGACACCGGAAAAACGCACACGAGGGCAACCTACCAGAGGGCAACCTACCAGAGCGCAACAGGAAGAAGATTGCGAAGAAGAGATTGAACTAACACTCACAGGATTTAGATAACAGCAGTATCACAAACGGAGAGCCAATGAGCACCTACTACATGGCAACGGCGCGAGAACCGGGACTCTCGAATGCAGGGACAGACACAGGAGGTACACCACCGTACTATGAAGGAAAGACACCTGTTCTTCCTTCGGAGACTTCCGACGAATCAGGCAACATCCTGTACTATCTACTCGCATTTCTGGGCGGCGTCGCTGTTGCTTCATTTATCAGTAAATAAACACGCAGCACCACACACGTACCAAACTATCCACCAACACATTTCATCGTATTTATTCACCGTTCGCAAGGAAGTATAATGCCTTCATTCAAAGTAGTCGCCAACTGGCGAAAGAACACACGGAAAGAAGTTTTAATGAATGACTTCGGCGCAGTGACCGCAGCCGTTCCGTATGTTATTATCCCGACCGTATGCGGTCTCAATGGCTGGGCGGCTTTTGCTGTTGCGGTAGGCAGCACATGGCTTTTAGGTACCCTGTTCGATATACCGCAGTGGCGACAAGGCGCGGCAGCCATCGGTGGTGCGCACTTGTGTTATACCGTTTTTGCCGGAGCAATCGAAAACATTATGCCGCATCCTCTCTGGCGTCTGGAGGGCGGTCTGAGCGGCCTGTGGGGGTTGAGTGACAACAATACTCCGTCGATGCCCCTGCAAGCTGGTGCAACCGTATCGACAGGACCGGACGGTTATCAGGTGCAAAGCTATAAGCAGTTGACGGAAGCTACAACAATACCGGAAGGTATGGCCGACTATTATCAGGGCAATCAGGCTACAACAAGCGTAGCACGAGCATCCTACGAAGACCGGATGTAGGAGCATTGGTTGTAGTCACCAGACCGAAAACGCGAAGCACATTCACCAGCACACTATTACTCATATCACTTTCATTTACTATTACGAACACCTCTATGAACACCATGAACATTCGCCAGAGCCTCAGCAAATTTGTCTACGATACCATAGCCTTTAACCCTGCATCAACGATAATCGCGGGCACACAGGTATCGCTTTTTTCAAGCGTAGACAAACCCGGTAAATATCGCAACCTGCAAATTGCGTCGCTCACTAAAGATGTGAAATACGTGTTGCAGTCTTCCATTCTGCGCACAAACTTTGTGAGTGCGGACGCCGATAAACCTGTACCGGAATTGAAGCGTTTTTTCGACAACAGTTATCTGGTGATGAAAAGGTTTAATACCGAATATCCCGAAATTCCGCTGTCGAGCTTGTTGCCGTATTCGCTGTGGAGTAACGGTGCCACAACAGACCTGTATCCCAAAAACAAGGATACGATCATGTTGCTCAACGATATTGAACTTGTGACGGACACACAAATTTATCTGGTACTGGATGAGCTTGTTCTTCCGGCAGCAACAGCCAACAAACACGCCACACTTACCGGCCTCACCAGTACAAACACGGGTTTCTATATGCGGTTCGACTTCGGCGCGTTTTTCGACCGTCCGGCTTTGGGATAAGATCACGCCCACGTGCAGGGAGGGCTTCGGCCCTCCCGTTGTATCTCGTAGTTCAATACACTTTTCACTACTGTTTTTCACTCCACTATCCTAACAGGAATTACTCATGTCTCAACAGTTTAATCTCGTCGTCATTCAACCGTTTGCAGTTCTGGAAGCAACGATGGTTATTGAGGAAAACGGTGCTTCCGATCCGTTCAAACTTCGCATCCGCGAGGATGCAGAATTTATCGTCACGCATGTCGATGTCGATATTTACGATCAGTCGGGAAGGTTGAATGATACGGCACACGCCCCGTTTACCGTCGCACTCCGCAACACCACTCAAAATTCAGACTTCCAGAATATGCCGTTCAGTGCCAATGCGCTCAGAAATCTGTCGCAATCACGGCATTTCAATATGATGCAGTTTTCCGGCAATCAGGAAATCGAACTCACTGCATCGCACGATGTTTTCTGCACGAATAACACACAGGTTCCGCCGTACTTGGTGCGTGTGACCTTCATCGGTTTTTATGCACGTTATCAGTCTGTACAGTAATGAAAAGTAATTCTGTTGTTGAGGCGTTGATGTGCGGTAAGGCCCGCACAACATTCGGCCTGTTTCGCTCTACTCCTGCCAGCGTTTCACTGGCAGGAGTACCGGATGTGCCGCCCGAACTCGTGGCGCACTATGATCTGTCGCGAGTATATAAGGCACGGGACGTTGTGCTCTCACGTGTAGAGTTCAATGTCTACGATCAAACGTTCTTAGATCAAACTTCGCCCGATCCGGCAATCCAGAAAATCTACGACAGTTTGACGCTGGACAATGATGCCTACGCCCAGAGCCGATTTGTCGGCTCACCGATCAGCGATTTTCAGCCGAACTATTTTCGTCCGCAAATCCTTATCGGCGGTGTGAATGTGTTTGCCGGAATGAAGAGTCTGGACGGCACAGGTTTCCCGATACCGTTCGAGTGGGAGCCGTGGACGCGACACAGCCATGTCAACAATATCACTGTACGAGCCGGATGCTATCAACAGGTGAAATTAGACGACGGTACAATCCGCTTCATATCGTACTCGGTGTATTGTTATATGGAGTTTATTACGTTCGATTGATAGAGCAATGAGTTAATGCACCCCGACGCTCATGCACCACTAATTGATTCACCGCTGATTGATTCACCACCCCAAGAGACTATGACAGAGCAGGATGTCTATAAACTGGCCTTGCAGCTTGCACAGGATATTGCGCCACGCTACGGGCTGGACGTGGTAAAGCTGGCACGGTTTACCACCGCAGTTGTAAATGTCGAAACGGGCAGAACCTACAACCCGTCGCTCAAAAACAAGACGAGTTCAGCCCGAGGACTTATGCAGGTCTTATCGTGTACGCAACGATGGATGGAAGAGAAGTTATCACTCCCATTTGCCCCTCAATCAGTCGCGCTTGGTTCTTCCTGCAAACAGTATGCAAAGAAGAATCCGCCGCAGGTATCGCCCGACAAAGACCGTATGTATGAACCGGGCTATAATATGCGTATTGGTATGATGTACGCAGCCTACCAGCTAAAGCGGTATGGACAGGACGAACGCAAGGCGGCACACGCCTACAATCAGGGCAGTTTCAATGGTTCAAGTGCCGGAAGTGCGTATGCTTCCACTGTTCTGTCGCGTAAGAGCGGGATTGACTTCGCCGCTCACGAGCGCAGCTTTCAGGATGTGTATGCCGAGGCATCGAGAACGCGGCATTATGAGTTCAGATAAAACAGCATTAGATAAAGCACCATTATTTTATATTTAACCAAACCACACACATGTCAACACCAATTAAACGCGGCAAGACCTATGCCTACGGCGTTCTTCTGAAGGACTCGGATGTTATGAATCCGCAATTCCGTTACAAGGAATCAGTTCTACCGGGTGACGTACTCGTAGATTCAGGAATAGAGACGTGGGAGCAGTTCTGGCTTGAGAACCCGCGCAATGAGAAACGGACGCAAACCCATACGGTGTACGAACTGATACAATCGAAAAACAAACGCACGTTACAGTACCTCACCGAAGGGATGTTCACACCGCCCGGAACCTATAGAAAACGCTCCATAACCCAAGAGACACTTTCGGATGCCCCACAGGATTCCCCGCAGGAGGAACTGACGCCGCTGGCCGCCTATTCGACACCAGCGACACAGCAGTTTAATCTACCGGAAATCAACGAGTTGATTCAGCAAACACTCGCTTCCCAGAATGATTTTGCGACCGAGCAAATCAGTTTGTTACGGTCAATCATCAGCGACAAGGATAAATACATAGAGATCCTTCAGAAGAACGAGAAAGAGAAGATCGCCGCCGCCGTAGCTATCTACACGGCACGGATTGCACAACTTGAAGCGCGGGCAACAGAACTCGCCCAAGAGAATACCAGATTAACCAGCGAAAATGCCGTCCTAAAATCCAATTGCGAAAAACTCGAATGGCAGACCAAAGAAGCGCGGAAAATAGAAGAGAAATTGCAGAAAGACTTTGACGAGGCGACAAAGGTAATGGAGAAAGGTTTATCAGACGGCGGCTCTACGGGTATTCTGGATAAGTTGCTTGATCGTCCCATCGACGAGGTAATAAGAGGAATCGGATTATTGAAGGAAATGTTTACCGGCAATACCCCGGCACAACCGGCAGGCTATTCACAGGAGCAATTGCAGCAGATGTACCAACAGGCAATGCGCTACCAGTCAAACGCAATGCCACAGGGCGCAACGACGCAAGGCGGGATGCCACAAGGCGCTGTCCCGCACGGCGGAATGCCACAAGCAGGAATGCCGGGGGCAACCGTCCAACATCCCGGTATGGCCGCAGGCAGTACCGGACGGCCAGCAAATAGCTCCCTACCACTTCAGACAGGAGCGCAGTTGCCCCAGACAGGAACACTTCCACCGCAGTACGCCAACGTCCAGAGTATGTAACAATCAACAAACACCACCATCATTTTACCCACAGTATCGAAAGGAACAACCTTTATGTGTCGTTGTGGATGCGGAAAGTGTGGCGACAAGTCAAAGCCGGGTACGGCGTCGTCACTGTCGGATGATTTCGGATATTCCGGTTATCAGCAAGCTCAAGGCTATTATCTGGCCGACTTCTCGGCGGACGATATTCGCAGGATCGCCGAGGAAGAAGCCCGCAAAGCCGTCACCGCTGCCAATCTTGCCAAAATCGCGGCAGGAGACCTCACGCCAATTACGGATGTTGCCGTAGCAACAACCCGTCGCGTTTGTACAACCGCCGTAGCGAGCGAAGTCACCCCCTACATACCGCTTGCACTGTTAGCCGCTGCTGGCATTCTACTTTTTATACGTTCATAAACCACCTATGACTCTTAATCAGTGTTATAACGTGCCCGCAGAAGAATTTCTGCGGGCTGCGCCGAGCGAAAGTGTTCACCTTACTGTTACGTCGCCGCCGTATGACCATTTAAGGAAATACAACGGCTTTTCCTTTGATGTTCCTGTGATAGCACAAGAACTCTACAGGGTGACAAAACCCGGTGGCGTGTGTGTGTGGATTGTTGCCGATCAGGTAATAGACGGCAGCGAAACCGGAACATCGTTTCGGCAGGCTCTTACCTTCATGGACGCAGGCTGGAAACTGTATGACACGATGATATATAAGAAACGCAATAGCCTGCCCCGTGCCGGGAGACGGTATCATCAGGTATTCGAGTTTATGTTTGTGTTCTCAAAAGGAATGCCTCGTACCACCAATATTGCTATGTGTCCGCGAAGCACGACAGCCGACAAACGGAAGAACCGTACCAAGAAGTTCTCACGAAATGCAAACGGCATTCACCGTATCAACAAGAACTATGTAGCGAAAGAGATGGTAAAGCGGTCAAACATCTGGGAATATTATACAGGGTATGGCAACAGTACCAAAGACAAAATTGCCTTTCAGCACCCGGCAATATTTCCCGATCAGCTTGCCGCCGACCATATTGAAAGCTGGTCAAATCCCGGTGACACGGTGCTGGACGTATTTGCAGGAAGCGGAACAACGCTGAAGATGGCAAAACTACTCGGACGGAACTATATCGGCACCGAGATAAGTGCGGAGTATTGCACATTGATTGAAGAGCGATTGCTTCTTCAGCAATGTTCGTAACGGAATCTGTATCAATCTATACAGCAGACGGAGGGCACCTCACCAGACTACCTTTGCAAAATGATTGCATAGAGATTGCACTGACATTGCATAGAGATTGCACAAGATGCAAGATTAACGCCGTATTTTTGTACTTCAGAACGACACTACCAGTTTTCTTCTCCACCATTCAACTACCACTATGGCCGAACAACTGATTTCCCCAGATGTCCCACAGGCATTTTTCAATGCCCTTGCCAAATACAATTGGCCGAAAGTAACGCAGGAACGCATACAAAAACTCGCCGATCAGCTTCGGAATTTTCTTTTGGGAAAAAACATCGCTGTCAAACGAACGGATTGGTTCTGGCGCGGCGAGTTACCGACGCTGCATGTCTCACCGGATTGCCCGCAGGCGGCAATCGACGTATTGAACATCTTCGACTGGCAGACGCTTCCGGTGGACACGACAGAGAAAATGGCATCGGACGCAGATTTTTACCTGAAACTTCTCGGAATCCCCCGAAAGTGAGCGAGGCGCTATGGCAATCTTCACAAAAAAAACATTCATCCCACCGCCGTACAAGCGGGATTCAGGCACGGGCACCGCCGAGGTCGTCTTTCACTACAGAAACGAGGTGCCACAAGCCTATACACTGCCGCCGGGCATCTATCCGGATGTACCTATCGCGTTACCTGTTGCGGTGAAAGAGCACCCCGGCACACATCTGTTTGAACCGTTTGTGTGGGAATCACCGCGCAATCAATATGTACGTATCGCAGCAAGTGTACGAGCAAGCACAACAACAAGCGGGTCGCTTCCCGGCTCCGCAATTGCAGTTCGGCTTACCAGCCTCGGCGACACCAGAGATGTTTTCTTTGCCCGTGAACGGGCACGACAGACCGACGGGCTGGAAACCGACTACGCATTTGACGGAGACAGTTATCTGTACCTCCGTGCAGGCGACCGACTTTCTCTTGTAGTACGAATGCTCAATTCCACCAATGTGCCGGTAGAATGCACCATTACCGAAGCACAGTTTCTTGCAACACAGGAGCACAATCTATTAGATAGGTACATCAGCTAACAGAACCATCACCACATGAAAACCCTACTCACCGGATCAGCGGCATCACCCCATTCGGCAGAATGGCAGAGCATCAAGCCCAAGCGAAAGATCGCTTTGCAACTCTGCTGGACGGCACTCACCGGCACACTCAATGCAACGATTGAGCTTCACCTGTCGCTGGATCGCTCGGAAGTCACCATTGCACACACAGTTACGATTACAACCGCCACGAACGCTGCCGATAGGCTCTTACTGGAACTGGAAACTGCGTCGGGGTTTTACCGGCTCGTGTATGCGCCGGGCGGTGTTACTGGCGGGACTATTAAAATTCTCTCCGAAGAAGAATAATTCTTATCGGAGTAGAGAAAGGAGGACAAGTGACAATACTGTTTATCCTGACCGCAGGAAAATTCTATGCACTGCAAGCGGCTCAATTAGCGACTGAGTTCGATATTACCAGTGTCTCTGATTTAGTGAAAATCTTTCTTGCAATCCTGTTCCTTCTCACGACGTACTTTCTCAAGCAATTTGCTGATACTGTCCGCAAATTGGTAGAAGATCAGCAAGGTCTGGCAATCACTGTCCAGCTTGTTCGGCAGGAAGTACAGCTAATGCAGGCAATCCTTCAGAGACACGACGCACAACTAACACAACAGGCAACAGACATTACCACTCTAAAACACCAAAGGAATACCAGTGACACTTCTTAAAAAGATCATTGCGAAACTCATGCCTTCGGAATACTGGCGTACAATCCTCGGCTTTCTTGTGACGGTTGTAGGTGTTCACCTCGTCGGTGTGTTTTTCCTTCCCGATTTTTCGTCTTTCGGTGCGATGCTTGTCTATGCCACTGTGGGCATCGTCCTCATTTCACTCACAGACAAACTCTGGATTAAGCCCTATGACATTCTTCGTTCGTTGTTTGTTGAGCGCAACACTGCTGTTGGCCTTGCTGTCCTGGGCGTTTGCATCATCATTGCCGCCGCAATCACACGCAGTTAAGGCGGCAGGCAAAGCGGCGCACGTCGATACGGCTCTGCACTACGTCGGTGTTCGGGAAAAGACGGGGCAGAACGACGGAAGAATTGTCGAGATGTTCCTTCGTGCGGTCGGGTTACGGAAAGGAACTGCATGGTGTGCGGCGTTCATCAGTTATTGCCTTGATGCAGCCAAAGCAACCCTGCCGAAAGTACGATCAGGACTCGCCCGGCGCTTTGTCACCAAAGAGAGTATTCGGGCTGAAGATGTGTTATCGGGGCGTTACTACGTGCGACGAGGAGACCTGCTTGTATGGTTTAATGGCAATACCATAAACGGCCATATCGAAACAGCGACGGAAGACTGGCCGCGTGTGCGTGACGGCCCTCATGAGGTAACGGCAAAAGGAAAATCCGTCGGCGGAAACACCAACAAGCGCGGCTCACGTGAAGGCGACGGCGTGTATGAACAGGTTCGACAGATAAAACGCTACGATTACCACCGCATCCGCTACATAACACCAGTAACCTATGAGTAATGCAAACGGCGGCAATACCGCCTCCAAATGGATGTTCTTTACGGCGTTGTTCCTTGTCTCGACGATCCTGTTCGGTGCGCTCTGGATTCATGCACGTTATTTCTCAGTGCAAACAATCACCGTTGCCGTGCCGAGAATCGTTGAGGTTCCGGCACGGCGCATCGAACTGCATGAGGTGACAACGGCGACAGTACGCGAACGTCTTCGGGACACGACGGACGAACGGAAAACAAGGCGCATCCGAACGCTTGTCAGGGAACTGGATTCTGTGCGAACAGAACTCGCACACCTGGGCTATGAGCGGGAAATCGTGCTCGATACGATCCTGCCGGTTACACTCGACACCGTGCAGATTGTTTTCGATGATATTGGAGCACGTCCCCGTTCCGTTGTTGTGCGAGAAGCACCGCAGAAAATCCAGATCACCGAGTATGCAACGCTCATTCCACAGAGCAAGGAAGACAAAGGCGTACTCGAAGAGATCCTTGTGCCGGTTGGTTGTGTCGTCGTCGGAATCCTTATAGATCACTACCTACTCACCGAGAAGCGATAAAAGGAAGAACGATGCCACGTGAACTACTACCACCACCGGGTTCTGTCCCTGTTCTGCCTGTCGGCGTTATTATTGCCTATCCCCATGACGAAGCACCGGCAGGCTGGCTCTCCTGTAATGGTGCCGCTCTTGCTGTGGCACAATACCCGAAACTGTTTGCGCTTGTAGGAACACGGTTCGGAACAGCAGAGGCAGGATATTTTCGCTTACCCGACTTACGGGGGCGCACGGTGGTTGGTAGTGGGCAGGGGTCGGGGTTGTCCCTGCGTACCATCGGAGAGGTCGGTGGTGAAGAGTTTCACACTCTTATCGTAGAGGAGATACCGGCACACGCGCACACGATCAAATGCAACACGGCTGTGGGTAACGCCGGTACTCCCGCAGGAAATTATCCGGCTGCAAATGCAGTCCATTCTTCTTCCGGGCAGCCTGTCGATCAAACATACAACACTGCTTCCAATGCAACGATGAATGCGGACGCCGTCGCGCCGAGTGGCGGCGGCGAACCGCATTTCAATATGCAACCATACACTGTTCTACACTACATTATGAAAGCACTGTGAGAATCGACCTTGACGCACTGGTTATAACCGGCTTCATTATGCCCTATGTGGGTGAGGTGGCTCCTGCGGGCTGGCTGCTCTGTACCGGCTCACCGATTGCGGCGGCGGTCTATCCGGCTCTCTGCGTCCTGTTGCCCGAAGCAGACAGGACAATGCCGGGGTATCACCTGCTGCCCGATATACAGTCAAAGGTTATCGTAGGAAACGCAACAGGTTCGAGCCTCAGCCCACGCACATTGTATTTCTCCGGCGGCTCTGAAACAGAATCACTCTCGCCCGGACAACTTCCTGTGCATACGCATCTACTCTTCTGTGACGGAGACTCCGCCAGTACAACAAGAACCAGCACTCCTGCCGGGAACTTCTTTGGCGCAAGCCCTCTGAATCGCACCAACGGGCTACCGATAACAACGCCCTACGCGACAACACCGACAGAGAATGCAACACTGCATTCAACTGCACTCGAAAATAACACGCCCGAAAATAACGGTGTGACTGCCAGACATAACAATATGATGCCGTATGTTGTCCTGAATTTTATCATTAAAACGTGACGATCCATGCGCACCGTTCACCAATACGATGAGGCCACAGGTCGCAACCTTTGGGACGCTGTCCAGCTTGAGAATCTGGCGTATGAGGAAGTCCACGAGTTTCTTTCGATAGAGACTGACGGACAAACCGTGTTCACGCTTCTGCACGCGCCGATTCTGCCGCACCTGTCGGAACTATGTGTCAATGGTGTACGGGCACGATTCGGCCTCCAGTACACCATCGACGGAACACAACTGGAATGGATAAGCGGAATAACTCTGGAAACAACTGACAGTTTCACCATTGATTACATGAGAACCAAATCCTGAAGATGGTATGAGTAAAATACAGTCCAAACAGGTTGAGCACGTACAGAGTGCCTACGTCCGCGTTGCCGGGTTGAGTGCATCGGGCGGAAGTAATACCGTGACAACTGCTATTACTACGGCGCTGAGCACAGCCGGACGCCTCGGCGTTTCTGTGCCGCTACAAGTCTCCGCTACAGAAAATGCGGTTGGTGTGATAACTACAGGTAGTTACAACCGCGTCGAACTCTGGAATGGAACGACAAAACAGAAAATGAGCGACGCTTCCGGAAACGAGATTTTCGGGAGATTAACCCAAAGCGGCGGCGTGTACACACTGACGTATTACACAATACAATCGGGAACAGAAACAGCGTACACATTTGCGTCGGCAACCACTGTCGATATTGAGTTTGCCTACAGGTTTGATTTCCACAGGATTCCGGCTGATAGTGCAATCGGGGTCAAACAACGCAATGTGGATGATGACTCCGACGGCGGCGGTGGTGATATTTTTCAGGAACAGATAACCGTGACGGCGCTCAATACCCTGAACGCGCTCACCAAAACGCCGGTCGCTTCTACTGCCGTCGTCTTGCTTGTCAATGGGGTTGCGTATTCGCCAGCAGGCGGCAGTGCCCCATTTACCGTCACCGGCAAGACTATCTCATGGAGTTCGACAAATGCCACCTTTGATATTGAAACCACCGATAGAGTGATTGCCCATTACACGACGTTTGAATAACAAACTTTTCACCAACAATTCACCACACACCAGATGCTTTATCATATCGGTATCAGCGGTGGAAAAGATTCTACTGCGCTTCTTCTTTGGGCTATCCACAAGTCCGGGTACCCGAAAGATTCTATCGTCGTAACCTTTTGCAATACCCACAATGAAGCAGAGGAAACGTACCGGCATATTGAAAAGATCGACAGGGAACTGCATCCTGTCGTAACAATAGAACCCGACCGGGGATTCTATGAACTTGCCCAAAAGAAAGGGCGATTTCCCTCAACGCTTGCACGGTTCTGTACGCAGGAACTGAAAATGAAACCAACGAAACGATTTATTGACGGCCTGCTTGCCCAGGGACATTCGGTGTTGAACCATAGTGGAGTGAGAGCCGAAGAATCACACGCGCGTGCCCAGCTACCTGCTATGGAACCTGCCCACCTCAGTTACTTTGGCGTACCTACGTTTCGTCCGCTCCTACACTGGACGTTGGATGATGTAAAAGCTATTCACGCGGAATATGGGTTTCCGCTGAATCCCCTCTATAGTATGGGGTGTACACGGGTTGGCTGCTACCCGTGTATTATGAGTTCAAAAGCTGAAATAGCTACCATCACTTCGACAAGTCCGGATCGTATTGATTTTTTGCGGGAACAGGAAGAGAAACTTGGCAGTACGTTCTTTCCTCCCAATAAAGTACCCATCCGTTTTCGCAGTAAAATGGTACAGACACGAGACGGTAGAACTGTGCCGGTTTGCACAATAGATGATGTTGTTCGGTGGAGTAAGACAGGTAAACTCCGCAGAGGAAGAAAGTTCGCACCTGACAAGGGAGCTATCGCTGGCGATCACCGCTCACCGTGCGCTATGGGAATATGTGAGTAATTCAACAAGAAGTTACTATGCCTATCAGAACCAAACAAATAGAGCCGATTGGAGATGTTGCCCTTGCTACCGACGTGAAGATCGGAAGCCTGTCGGCGCTTCCTGTCACTCTCAACCGAACGAGCGTCACAGACGCTCTGGTGTCACTGTACAATGCCCTGAAAACCACATTTCTTTCACTGAATGATACACCGGCATCCTACGGGGGACACGCGCACAAATTCACGAAAGTATCATCGGGGGAAACCGGCCTTGTATTCTCCTCTGTACGGGAAAACAATGCAGGAAATATTGGCATCAACTTCGCCGGTTCCATGAGTACACTTGACTACCGATTGCTTATTGATGATTCGTCGCCTGCCAATTGGGGCGGGATGCTCCTGAACAAGAATTTCGGTCATGCCGCGCTGGAAATCACCGCAGGCGGCGGAGCGCAGGCGCTCACCATTACCACCGATGGCATTGCAAGTGACCTCATCCAATGTAGCGGACAGTATAATAACCTGTTCATTGTGAAACACAATGGTCTTGTTGGTATCGGTGCGGCTTCTCCCGTTAATCGTCTTCATGTTGCGTGGCGCTCCGGCGATATGGTGTCAAGCTCGTATTTCGGCTCTTCGGCCAGTGGTAACAATCAGGTTGCCATAGACGCCGAATCGTTCTCGGCGGCAGCTATACGCGGCAATAGCGTGAACGGCGCTTATGGTATGCAGGGGATCGCTTCTGCCGCAGGAAGTTTCGGCCTGTATGGATTATCAGCGACCGCAGGAGGGGTCAAAGGTTCCGGCAATACGCATGGAGGATGGTTTGAAAGCGCCGCAGGGACGGCGCTGTATGTTCATACGGGTGCAGTCCGGTTTGCTCCGTTCGCCGGTACAGGCTCACGAATGCTTATCGCTGATGCAACAGGTGTGCTTGGGGTACAGGCTCTTCCCACGACAGGCATTACCTCGCTGAATACACTCTCGTCTTCAACCCAAACCTTTGCCAATGATACGAATGTTATCATTACTTCGGCGGGATCGGTTCACACCCTCGGATGGAGCGGACTACTGCCCATTAGTCGCGGCGGCACAGGGGCGTCAACGGCGACGGCGGCACTTACAAACCTACTCCCGGCACAGGCATCGAGCGCAGGCAAATTTCTAACAACCGA
>DLHF01000010.1:13375-13615 GCA_002483085.1 Ignavibacteria bacterium UBA7675 | reverse complement strand
ATCGTGGGCGGCTGTTCCGCCCTCCGGTATCACATCGCTGAACGGTCTGACGGGTACCGCTCAGACGTTTACGAATGAAACAAATATCGGCATCTCCTCCAGCGGTTCGGCTCATGCTTTTACATGGTTGGGACAACTGGCAATCGGACGTGGCGGCACGGGAGCATCGACGGCGACGGCAGCACTTACAAACCTGCTCCCGGCGCAGGCCACAAACGCAGGCAAATTTCTAACAACCGA
>DLHF01000010.1:0-13344 GCA_002483085.1 Ignavibacteria bacterium UBA7675 | reverse complement strand
ATCGTGGGCGGCTGTTCCGCCCTCTGGTGTCACATCGCTGAACGGTCTGGCGGGTGCAGCACAGACGTTTACGAACGAGACAAACATCGGCATTCTGTCCAGCGGTTCGGCTCATGCTTTTACATGGTTGGGACAACTGGCAATCGAACGCGGCGGCACGGGAGCATCGACGGCGACGGTAGCACTTACAAACCTGCTCCCGGCACAGGGGGGGAATAACGGGAAATATTTAACGACAAATGGTAGTGTCGCTTCGTGGGCTACTGTACCTACAGGAATTACATCGCTTGGCGGCTTAACGGGCGCTTCACAGTCTTTTACCAATGATACGAATGTGACGATGTTTTCCTTCGGCACCACACACGCGCTCACGTGGGCAGGTCAATTGGCAATCGGGCGCGGCGGCACAGGTGCTTCGACGGCGACGGCAGCACTTACAAACCTGCTTCCGGCACAGGCATCGAACGCAGGTAAATTCTTAACAACCGATGGTACGCTGGCGTCGTGGGCGGCTGTTCCGGCCTCCGGTGTTACATCACTGAACGGCCTGGCAGGTGCAGCCCAAACGTTTACGAACGAAACAAATATCGGCATCTCGTCCAGCGGCTCTGCCCATGCTTTTACATGGTCGGGACTGTTAGCAATCGGGCGCGGCGGCACAGGTGCTTCGACGGCGACGGCAGCACTTACAAACCTGCTTCCGGCACAGGCGTCGAACGCAGGTAAATTCCTCTCAACCGATGGCACGTCGGCGTCGTGGGTGGCTATTCCGCCATCCGGTATCACATCACTGAACGGTCTGACAGGGTCGGCACAGACGTTTACGAATGAAACAAACATCGGCATCTCCTCCAGTGGTTCGGCTCATGCTTTCACGTGGTCGGGTCAACTGGCAATCGGGCGTGGTGGTACAGGAGCATCGACGGCAACAGCGGCACTTACAAACCTGCTCCCGGCACAGGCCACAAACGCAGGTAAATTCCTCTCAACCGATGGCACGTCGGCGTCGTGGGTGGCTATTCCGCCGTCCGGTATTACATCGCTGAACGGTCTGACAGGTTCGGCACAGACGTTTACGAATGAAACAAACATCGGCATCTCCTCCAGTGGTTCGGCTCATGCTTTTACATGGTTGGGGCAGTTGGCAATCGGACGTGGCGGTACAGGAGCATCGACGGCAACAGCGGCACTTACAAACCTGCTCCCGGCGCAGGCATCCAGCGCAGGTAAATTCCTCTCAACCGATGGCACGTCGGCGTCGTGGGCGGCTATTCCCGCGTCCGGTATCACATCGCTGAACGGTCTGGCGGGTGCAGCACAGACGTTTACGAACGAAACAAACATCGGCATCCTATCCAGTGGTTCTGCTCACGCTTTTACATGGTTGGGGCAGTTGGCAATTGGACGTGGCGGCACAGGAGCATCGACGGCAAATACAGCTCTCAACAATCTTTTGCCGTCGCAATCTTCACAAGCCGGAAAATACCTGCATACTGACGGAACGAATACCGCATGGAAAACCTTCCCTACGCCCAATAAAACGCGATTCGTTTCAAGTGGCTTTCTCGGTCTCTCTGCACCCTATTATACCAGTATTCAGGATGCGATAGATGCGGCTGAAAGCGGTGATCTTGTCGAAATTCATGCCGGAACATACAACGAGCATATTACACTCAAAGACGGTGTGAATCTCTATACACACAGCGGCGTCATTATCCGCTATGATGGTAACACCTATCACACAATAGAAGCAACCGACGTTCATTGTCTTGTTGACGGGTACGGTATTTTCGAGCATGATGCAGGAACCAACTTGTCGGTTCTCGGTGTCTTCGGAACCTCCAACCTTACCGTCCGCTGCAAACAAGTATATAATCTTGAGGGCGGACACGCAATCGACAAGCGCGGTACCGGAACAGCTATTATCTATGCAGATGAAATCTTTAGCGCCAATACCGGAACAGTCATCGACCACATTGACGGTACTCTCGAAATAGTAGCGCGTCACATCGAACAGTTCGACACGACGGCAACTCTTTTATATCAGGCTGCGGGTACACTGCGAATCTCTGACGCGCTGCTCAAAGCATCGCACACTTCTCCGACAGGAACAGGAGGCATCATTAACAAGTCCGGGGGGACAATGATCCTCTGTGGCTGCACAATTGTTAATACTGCCATAACTGCACCTACCTACAGTATTGGCGCATCTTCCGCACAGCCCGTAAAGGTTTATCACTCGGTTACCAACAAGCCCGCTCATACGAACATTTCGTTTCCCGTGCAGTCGCTCGTTGTGGACACAGACGTTTCCTAATTCTGGTTTCTAATTTTTTTCCATCATTTACTACAAGGAAGGCAACAATGGCACTCAGCATCGAAAGAAACACGCCCTTTGGCCCTTCGGTCAAGGCCAGATATTGGCGGATCATTCAGACGAATATCAATTGGTTTAGCAGAACGGCAAGCGTACAGATTGCGGGTTTTACCGACGAGGAATCCTACAAGGCCGGAGCGCAGGCCATCGCCCAAGTCACGTTTGAATGGTATCAGGACAAGGTTGCCTACAACATCGGACAGAATCAGAATATCTTCGATTGTAAATTTCCGTTTTCGCCTGTCACTGGCGTACTTGCTGCGGCCTACAGCACGATAAAGACATTAGAGACGTGGCAATTAGCCGAAGACTGTTAAACACCCGAACTCTATTGTTTGAAGCTCACGCAGAAGTTCACTACCTGAAGTTCACCACCTGTTCCACTATCAAGTCACCGTATGCGAGTTCTCGCGCCATACATTGTTCAGGCTGCCCTTGCGTGGTATGATCGTGACTGCCGGGAAACCTCAAAAAATGCCGGTATCTGCATTGATGATATTCACCGCCAGTACACCCACTACTCGCCGCAATATGACGAGTTCCGACGCGAAGCGTACTGTGCCAAATTTGCCTACGTTGTCACCAGTGAAGCGGCTCGGAGGGCAGGTGCAGAGAACTGGCTGCCTCCGGACGCGCTTGCGGTCGGTATGCTGAATCGTGCAAAGAAAGACGGGCGATTTCCGACCGATACAAACCCGACTGTTGGTAGTGTGTTCTATCGGCTTTCAGCAGCAGCGGGGGCATCTGGACACATCGGCGTTGTTGTCGGAGTGGACAATGCGAACTTCTATACAATCGAAGGAAATGCACAGGTACAGCCCGGCGTGGAGGGCGTCGGTTTTTTCACTATACCTCGCACTGATATTGCAAAGAAACAGTTTCGGTTTATGCACATCGAACGAGCACCGACAAACCGTGACTGGCCGGGCGACCTGCCGAACATTCGGGCGATAGGAGCACCGCGTGTACCCTCCGGCGCTCATTCCTCCGGCCTCGTTCTCGCCCTGCTTGGTATAGGTACCGTTCTGTACATGAGCGCACAAAAAACATCGTCAAGGTCACTCTTCTGACCCTACACCATTCACTTCTTTTTTGTTTTACTATTAGGATAGTCTCATGGCAAAGAAACGCAGAACTGTGGGCGTTAAAACAGCAAAAAAAATGCTGGAGGGCGCACGCAAACGAATCACCAAAGCTAAAAACGATGAGACAAGAGCAATGGGATTGCTTGCCTCTGCTCAAAAGCGTCTCGTCAAACGATCCGCTCCGAACTGTTCTTCAGGACGGAAAAAGGGACGGAGAAAAGGGAAGCGAAAAACTCGTTCCGGCACTCTCTCCTAATGAACCACTACACGGCGGCAGAAACACTCTCTGCCGCTATTTCTTCACCTGTTCTTCTCTTCACCTATGAAAGCTGATAGCACCCTACAGGCTGAGCGCCTGAACGCACTTCTGAAGGCGCTTAACGTTCCCGGACAATATAGCGTTGTGGTTTCCGCTGGCGGTCGCCTTCTGTTCAGAAAGAAAGGTTTGCCAATATCCAGAGAGACAGTTGCATTAGCATTGCGCAAGGTCGGCATTGTGGCTCTGCATTCTCTTGCGGATAATCTGGTAGCCTATAAAAACAATTATACAGAGCTTAAACGGCCTGATGGTAGCGTTCTCCGAAAAGGCGAAATCGTTCTTTTTCACCAGTTCCGCTCGGAGGTGCAGGGTTTCCGTCAACTTCGCGGAAGTGTCGCCGTACTGCTCTCCTTCAGTGACTTCTTTATTGAAGTAGACCCCAAAAAGCTGACCCCTACATCATTGGTTCGGTCGGGTGCTTCTTCTGTTGTCCCGGACAACGATCCGGTACAAACCGAGAACCCTGTAGCGCCTTCAGACGATTGCGAAGAGACACGCCGGGAAAATATGCTTCTGCGCGAAGAACTTCAATCCTGCCGCGCCGAAGTGGAACGGTGCCAGGAGGAAAACACCTTCTTTAGAGAAGAGTATAAGGAACTGCCCGAGGACATTGTGGAGGAACTTCCGGAAACACAGGTGGAGACGGTAACACAGGAAATTATCGAGACAGTAAGCGAGATCAAAAATTCTTTCGATACCGGCCACGCAAAGGAAGCAGAGAAACAGCAAAAGCACCTCCACGAGCTTGTCAATGAGCTTCACGAGAAAGCCTCCACTACAACTGTAAAGGCAACGGAGGATTGCATTGTTCTTGAGAATAAGCAGCTTGGCGGTATCGAAGTGAAGTTTCCTCGCAAACCGGCCCCCGAAACGATACATGCAATCAAAACACAGGGATTCAGGTGGAATGGCAAACGAAAAGTATGGTATGCAAAAAAGACAGAGAAGCGTATGGAATTTGCAAAGCAGCTTTGCCCAGACCAAAGCATTCCTGTTGCTCATAGTGATACAGCTCGGACAATAGTAGCTCCGCCCAAAACTCTCCATGTATTTACTCATAAACTCTACGGTGGTGAAGCCAGCAAAAAGATTAAATCCAAACTCCGTGAGATTTTTCCGGGCATTAAGTTCTCTGTAACCTTTGATGGGTATGCCGGTGGAAGTAGTATCAATATCCGGACATCAAATATTAGTGAAACAGACCAAAAGAGAATCGAAGATGTAGTGAGCCGGTTCGGTGGCAAAACATGGCAATCAGACGGTTGGGGGGGGGATTCTATATCAACGTATTTGAAAGGCGCACCCTTTGTCGAAAAAGGCGAACTGCACCAGTACACTGTCTCAAGCTCATTAGGTGTTCAGGTAGACGACTATAGCGACACAGATAAAACGTCCCCGGAATATATTCATCATTTCGCCGAAGTCTATACCGACACATCATCGGCTCTTGTCATGGAGAGACCTATAGAGCCGGAGCGCGACTATAGATCGCACAAGGAAACCGGCGAAAGATCGCACAAAGAAACAGGCGAACCTAAAGTCATTCACTCCACCCCTGATGAACAGATACTGTTCGAGAACGGCATGTATATTTATCAGTTCTTCGACCTATCACTGGCCGTCAAACAGATTCGAGCTAAACTGGAAGAGATATTCCCTCGTGTCCACTTCCATGTGAGTGCTTCCGATGAGTATGTTCGCATCACCGCAAAGGATATTAGTACGACGGATGCAATACGTATTCGGCACATCATCGGGCATTTTGGTCACCTGACTACAGAGGGCAGCGAGGATGAAGAATTGTTTTATCCCGGCACACCTTTTCTTGAAAAAGGCGAGAAACGCCGCTACGACATTATCAACTTTATCTATTTCCACGTAGAGGGTACCACAAGTACCGATAAGACCTCCCCTGATTACATCCACCATTCTTCACAGGAAGACCTTATGGCAGAACCTTTTATTGTTGATACCTACTCGGAAGATTCCCCATTTCTTGTACCGACAGAACCTCCTGCCGAAGAAGACTTCTTTCCGCCTCCTTCTCCTGAAGAACAGCGCAGACACAAGCCACAACCGGAAACAGAACCCAGACAGAAGCCGGAGCCTGTACACACGCCTGAACCCTCCCCGGAAGTGGAACCGGCACAGCCTGAAGCGCCAAAGACTGATGTAGGCGCACAGATTAGTGCCCTCCGTGAAGCTCTCATGGCTGCTCTCAATAAAAAACAGGGCGGTGCATGATGATTGCTGACTACACAACCAAACAGACCCACCGGGAAGAATTTCGGGAGTTGGTAGACCTGTATCTTTTGGCTCTCGAAACTGAAGTACTATCGGCAACTCCGGTGTTAGAAGAAACGCTTTCCAGCGTTGCCGACCAACTTGGTATGGTCGCAGAATATACGGTGCTGCGGCATCCTCCCCAGTTCCTCGAAGGGAGTGCAACCGAAATCATCACACCGACACGAACAATCACTGGCCACTATGCGGCTGTTGAACTGGACGCGCTTATTCCCTCACACCATCCCGTGACCTTTTCACCCGACGCACGCTATCCATACGGCTGCCAGCAACGGGATTACTCGAACGATGAATCCGAAAAACTGAAAATTATAAAGGGAGCGCAACAGTTTAACCATGCGTTTCTACTGGCAATGACGCCAAGCGCCGTTGATGGTGCACCTGTTGTTACACGGCATGGATTTGTCCTCGGTGGCAATGGCAGGACGATGATGCTCAAACGTACATCAAAAGAAATACGGGAGCAGTATAACTGGCAACTATGGCGCAAGGTCGATGATTTCGGCCTGCCCATCGACAAGTTGCGCTCGATGCGTTTTCCTGTGCTTGTCCGGCTCGTGGATGTCCACCTGCGCGATTGTGCTCTGTATTCCAACATCCTGAATACCGGGATGACACAAAAAACGGATTTCACGACTCAGACCGTCTCGCTTTCCCGGCAGCTCAATCGCCAGACGCAGGAACTCATTGCTGAACTCTTTGAGGAGAGTGGCTCGGAAACTCTTGCACAGTTCTATGCGAATGCTGCCGCAACGACGCGCCTTGTGAGGCTTCTGCGACAGGCGGAGATTATCACCGATCAGAACCAGAACGAATTTATTAACCAAAGCACAAACACTTTTACCAGTCTTGGAAAACTCACTGTTGAGGGCATTCTGCTGTCGTCTGTGCTCGAAGATAAACAGGTCATTGAGGCAGCCAGAGAATACACTGCTCACATTATCAAAAGTATTCCTCTGTTCGTGCGGATGAAAACACTGCCAGATGGCTGGAACCTCTTACCAGTGATCCGTAAGGCAATGCTGTTGGAACATGAACGCCGGGCTTCCGGTCTACGAAAGGTTGACTTTACAGCACAGGCCACCTTCGACCGTCCGGAAATAGACCCGCATACCGAGCGCGTTTGGGATATACTCGACCTGGGACCACGAAAATTCGCCGCTGCCATGCGTGATTATGTCGATCTGGCCGAGGAAGAAGCACAGGGCGGTGGTTTCGGCTTCAACGAGCCGAGAACACCTGTAGAGACTCTTGCGCTTATGCACCAGAAATATTCCTCCTCTTCGACGCTTGGTGATACGAGTGGAGTAAACCCCGACGACCAACGGGCGTTTCTGGAACTCATGGAACTGTATTCGCTGGCAGTACACAACGAACTTTTAGATGCTGATGTGCTGGCGCTCTTCGATGCACAGTTGGCGCAAATTGCTGCGCTTCTTGCTATCACTCCTGTTCAGTACAGACGCCTCATAGAAGTGATCGCTTTCAACCATAATGCGACACCGGCTGAAAAGCTCGACCTGTGGAGTGTGCTCATGCACCAGAGCGCCGAGAGGGGAGAAGAAAAGCATAGACCAGAAGAAATTGAAACAGAGGAGGACACCACAGACGACCACACGGAACGGATTATCGAACAGGCAAAGGAGCGATACGAGCGGTTTGTACAGAAATCTAAAGAAAACCACGAAGCAATCGCCACACGGCAGGAATATCTGCGCGACATGAAGAAAGAAGTTCGCAAGCGGGATTTTCCGGGGTTTTTCCCTACAGAATCGCCGGTTGTTCGCAGGATGATTCAGGAAGCAGATATAGAACCGGGTATGCGTATTCTTGAGCCTTCAGCCGGTGGCGGGGCGATTGCCGACGAATTGATGAAGCAATATGGGAAAACGTGCCTCATCGACGTTTGCGAGTTTAGTTTCACGCTGCGCGAACTCCTGCTACTGAAGGGGCACACGGTTGTTGCCGAGAACTTCCTTGCCCACAAAGAACACTACTACGACGTTATTCTGATGAATCCACCGTTCGAGAAACGGGCGGACGTTCTCCACGTTAAACACGCCTACAAACTGCTCGTACCGGGCGGCAGGATTATCGCGATTATGAGCGCCGGAACCTTTGGCTCCTCCCAGCCGCTTTTCCGGAAATTTGTAGAATGGGTCAAGGAAATCGGCTACCACGAAGAGTTGCCCGAAGGCTCGTTTAATGAGAGTGACACAGACGTTCGGACGCACTTTGTTGTGCTTAACAAGCCGCTGGAAGAAGAGATTGAACAGGAGTACAGGTTTGAATCCCTTTCTGTCTCTGAAGGGGAGTATGTCGAAGACGAAATGACCGGACAGCAATATCAGGTTGTCTCTATTTCCGGTGAAAAGATCGTGCTGCAGGAGCTTGAAACCGCCCATCAGATACATTATATTGCGGAACTGCCCGAAGGCAGATACCGATTACTTACTCACGAACAACTACGGAACACCAATGGAAACGACAATCCGCGACAGCGACGGCAATCTGCACAAAGTGACGATAGCAGAGGGAGCCGGAATGTACATCGAGATCGAGGAGACGGAAGACAGCCCGACAATTCAACAAATCGAGGAAGCGGCGATGATCGAACTGTTGTACCCCGAAGCAGCTTCAAATCCGACGTCATCATTGTCCGATCCGCCTTCACTTGGCGACCAACAGAAGCAGACATTGAAGCGTTTCTTAACGAACATATAGAAGTCAATCTCCGCAAGCTCTTCTGGTATCAGATCGAAGGTGTTATAGCCGCATTGCGCGGCTTACGCCTTCATGGTGGGTTCCTCAATGCTGATTCCACCGGCACAGGCAAAACCGCTCAACAATTGGCGCTGGCCTATCTGGAAGCCAAACTCACCGGCAAACCGGCGCTTATCATTACTAAATCCCGCGACATCATTAGCGATAGTTTCTCCAAAGCACGTGAGTTCCTGGGTATTCCTTTCAACGTCTACAACGGTGTTCTCCGAGATGGCGTGAACATCTGTACCTATAATGACCTTGTCGCCAAACGATTCCATAAGCCGATGGAATTTACCATCCCTATCGAACGGGTGCTACAAGAGAACAACAAGCTCCCGCGTGTTGTCACCGAGGAAAAACAGACCAGTGGTATACGGTTTCGGGTGCATGGAAGGGATACGTCGATTGTTATTTTCGACGAATCCCACATGCTTATCAACAAGACAACCAACTGGACGGAGCAGGGATTGTTTCTTGTGCATGAAACGCCTCACGTTGCTTTCTATTCGGCTACACCGCTGGATAAAGTCGAACATATCCATTATCTGCGAAGAACTGGCATTTACAAGAGCCACGCACAGTTTGAACGGATGATGCGAACGCTCGGCTTTGAGATGCGCTTCCGCAAAACTAAAATCGCTGAGGGGGAGTACTACGACAAGCCCTACTATGGCCGTATCAAGGAATATCCGCTGGCTCTGACGGCTGTTGGTCTTGAGAATCTGTTCGAGGACTTGACCGAGGACGGCGGCATGATAAAGCGCGAGTTGTCGTTGGGTGAGGTAGATATAGATGTGGTGCGCGGTACGCTCCCGTATCAGGCGCATATTGTGATGGATCAGATTGAAGAATACTGGACAGAGGTTGCTTTCTCTAAAAATGTAGGGTTATCGGCATACGCCGGTGTGATTATGCAGCGCCAGAAGACCGAACTTGAGCCGTACAAGGTACGCCATGCGCTCGACCTTGTCCATGCGGAAATGGCAGAAGGGCGGAGTGTGATTGTTTTTTGTGAGCAGGTCAACGACCAGAAGGAACCATCGAAAGACCTGAACCGTACACGCCGTTCGACAGTAACTATTCTCCGCGAAGCATTGGAGCAACGGTACGGACGGGGAAGTACTGTCACCATTACCGGCAACGAGACCGACGAGCAGATTGCACGTGGTTTGCAACTGTTCCAAGCGAATGTGAAACGAATTATGTTGACCTCTACGACCAAAGGCGGAACAGGTATCAACATGGACGATACACATGGTACAGCACCGCGCACTGAAATAATTATGACGCCTCCCATATCAGCGCGAACGAATGTGCAGATTATCGGGCGTGTGGCTCGCGCAACGACGAAAACACGACCGAGGGTGTTTTACATCTTCTCTAATGCTGCGGTGGATGTACGCTTGCGCGAAATTCTGGAAATGAAAATGAGGCTTCTTGCTGCGGCTGTCTCCGGAAGCATCGAGAATCTTGATCTGGAAGATACCGATACGGAAGAGGAAGACCTCACCGAGGAAAAGGTATGGACGTGGTTCGATGGCGTAAAAACGCTGGTGGACGGTAAGAAACGCTTCCGCAAACTCTCTATTGATCTGCACCCGGACACCAATCCGAACAAGGACGATCCCGAGGGAAACGCCTTCAAGGAAATGACTGCCGAGTATGAGGAATGGGAGCAGTGGATGAAAACACACCGCACCACCGAGCGATTCGGTGAGCACCGGCTGTTCAAAAAGGAGAAGATTCGAGGGAAGGACTTTGATAAGCCTTTTAATGCCGAAGTCTACACCAAGATTGAACGTCATTACAGTGGTTTGGAAACCCGTCGGAAATACATCATCCTCTCCGGCACGATGGCCGCTGAAATTACACCGGAAACCATTGCAGCCTTTAAGAACAATGGGTTTAAGAAAATCTCGGACTTTACCAGCAGAATAGACCGCTGGGAAGCCGAGTACGCCGATGATCGCTGGTTGTGGGTTATCAGCATGTTCGAGCAGCAGACACCATTCTATGCAGAGGAAACAACACCTGCTTTTCGAGAACAGGATGCTGTTATGGCCGTCGATCCGTCCGGTTACGGTGGATTCGATGACGAGAACGGCAACTTTATCCGTGAACAGCAACGCGGTTCTGTGATAAAAGTCCGTGAGCGGGCAACATCATCTACCACGAGCGTGTATCTGTATGATGTCCGCTGGCAAACCGGGGCAACATCCCGACGACTTTCCTCTTCATATCTCATGAGTGCTCCGGTTGAACCGGCGGATATGAGCGAAGAAGAATTTGTGGCGTTTTTCTTCAATGGATATACCTACGAGGACTTATCCAAACCGCAGATTATTATTGATCTTGAACGGGCGGAAAAAGGCTTTCTACCCCCGCAGCGGTATTTTGCTACCTCCAAAGAGCAATTGGTTGCCAATATACGGAAGGTTGCCGAGGCCGAGGCCAGAGAAGAGTATGCCAGACTTCGCAGCCAGAAGTACGGCTCCGCTACCGGGGAAGAGCCGCTCGACGACGGTATGCCCGCACACTATAAACGCACTGCGTCGCGATTTGAACAGGCATCCTCTGCAAGTACTTCTGCTTCAGACGATGGAGCAGAGCCGCCTTCAACCGTGAACCTGTACGAAGCACGAAAGTTGCCTTTTAAGCCGTTGCCACTCGCAAGAAAATGGCGGGAAGTGATCGGTGCCGTTGCAAAGCACTTCAGCGCATTCATTTGGGGGCCTCCCGGCTCCGGCAAGAGCACACTGCTGTTGCAGTTGTGTGAAGCTCTGAGCCGTTTCGGTGAAGTACTCTACGCTTCGGCAGAAGAGCATCTTTCGAGGATATCTGAACGGGCAAAGCGCCTGCGGATCAGTACACGGCGTATTCATATTCTCACAACAACCCGGCTTTCTGACATTCACCGCCAGCTTGCCACCGGCAGATACGCATTTGTTGCCATCGACTCTCTGAACGTGCTTGACTGTACTTCGGCAGAATTACTGGAACTGATGGACGCATACCCAACAGTAGTGTTTATCATCATCGCCCAGGCTTCCAAAGATATGAGAACCTACAGAGGTACAGCCGATATTGCGCACAAGGTTGATATTGTGGTGAGAGTATATAAAGGCATTGCATCGGTCACGAAGAACCGCTTCGCCGACCTCAAGGATTTTCCCATTTTTCCTAACAAACGACGTGAATTACTATACCGCCGCTTCACCCGCCGAGCCGATAAACCGGCAAGCGCATTTGCTCGAACAGGCGAGCTTCACCGATCTGGACAACATGGCTCGTCGTCTGGCTCTCGCTGATGGGGAGCCGGACACAATCGCACTGTTAAAAAACATGGGATTGGAGCGTGCCGCAGCATGGATGCGAAGCTCGCCAATGCCCGATGTATTGAAGGAGGCTGTTTATGCCCAGATTCCCGGCCTGAAAGCCGAAGTTGAGCGCCAGAAGGCTGCGGAAGTCATCCGGGAATACGAGAATAAACAGATACCCGGCGAACAATCTGCACCTGTGTGGCCGTACCTGCTCGGTGGTGGCATCGTACTATGGGTTCTGTTCAAATAAGGAGGTAACAAGACGTGAGGTTCTTTCGAGGAATCCGGACGATGGAGGAAGCGCAGGCCCGCTACCGGGAACTTGTGATTCTTCTGCATCCCGACCGCAATCCGTTGCCGGATGCAACGGCACAGTTTCAGGCAATGCAGGAGGAGTACAGGGATATCCCTGTACTCCTTAAATATCTGCCTTATCTCGCCGAGCCGCAGGTTGTCTATATTCCTGTCCTGATCCCGGAAAAGAAGATAGGGTTCTGGGAATTAGCAAAAACTGTCGTTGAAGCAATACCACCGGAAGGCTATGCGGAAGGCGTGAAGATGGTTGCCGAACTATTTTCGATGCAGGAGCCGCCGGATTTGTAACGCAGAAAGCCCGGCAACAAGTGCCGGGCCGGTTTTTTGTCACCATCCTCTATGCCTGCCATACCACTATCTGTTTCGTGTACTTCTGTTCGCCCCCTTTGTCCATGCCATTCGCGGTCAGTTAATGCTAAATGGCGGAGGTTGCTGGCCGCCTAAGCGTTTAGTACCCAACTGCTTACCGCCTAATCGTTGGCTCTCCGCCTGCTTGATTTGGCGATTTATCTGAAGTATTTTTATCAAGTTATCCAGCGCGGTTTGCGTTCTTGCCACTGCAATCCTTAATCCATCTGCCATTTGCTGTGCAATCTCCTTGGACACTTGCATAGTATCCGTAGTCAAAAGACGAATGACCCCTTCAGAAGAGGCAAAGACGGCTGCCATATGGGAATGTATCTCCCCCAGACAGATGTCTGCACTGCGTATCACCAAGGGCATTTCTCCCTTGAGAATACACTGCATCTCGTCTTTTATCTCCTGCGAGTAGCCATCTAACGGATAGCTACCACACGGACACCCTTCGAGCGCAACAGCCTTGTCCATTTCGATAACACGATGGTACAGCATATGGAG
>DLHF01000088.1 GCA_002483085.1 Ignavibacteria bacterium UBA7675 | reverse complement strand
TAATTTCCGGGAGTATTATAGAGCAAGAGTTCTCGTAATATTGTAGTATAAGATATACCAGCTAAATATGCTGCTCCTAAACTTATCAATAATGATATTCCAGAAATTATCACTGACGCGCGCTCGTATGCATTCATATTTGCAAAACCTTCTTCATTAGTTGGAATCTTTCTATAGATTAACACCCCATGCCTATAATGATTGGCGGTAGGGTATATGCTAATGTTGGCATCTGCGCCCTGATACATCTTTTGGTCAGATATATTGTTCTCCTTTTCGGCAAACCGCTTGTGGCAAAAATACGATGAGAGTAGAGTAACAGTCAATCGGTGTTTGTCTGATTTTCCCCTACGTAGTACTACGTAGAGGTGTCTGGCAGGAAGGAAGAAACAAGCCAGTCAATTTGCGGAACGTTTTGCGGAATGCCTGTTTTTAATCGCCGCTAAGTCGTTTTATACCAATCGCTTGCGGGATGGCCTAACCTATTTGTCATTAGAATGGATACTATTAGGAAGTATGCTTCACAAATATTGCATAAATCTGCCTATACAGCCTCGAAGTCTGCAAATAATCCTCATGCCTCTGCCTGCTTCTGTAGATCGTAGCGCGGGTATGGTTGAGATGAGCCGCTATCACCGGGACGGGGAGGAGCCGGGCAAAACAGGCATTGATGAAGGCGATACGCGTAAGTTCCGTATATTCGCCTCCGCGTCGACCTCGTAGCTGTTCTATAGTCACCGAGCAGTCGGCCAGTAGTAGTTCAAGCTCTTGAAGAATTGCTGCAAAGTTCATGGAAAACCTCACGGGGTTATGTGACACTTTCGCAATAGTTATGCGATAGGTAGGAACTGTATGGCGATGAGAAATGAGAAAAACTCGTCTGATTATGGGTAAATAAGACTCATTTGTAGCAATATACTATCTATCAAACGCGGTACCACAATGGTACCAATATTATTGAGAAACTGTGAGATTCTGTGGGATTTTGTGAGGTTTTGCAATGCGGACAGGAAGAAAAAATAGCCGTAAAAATAGAAAACCCCTGAAATTTGCGTATTTCAAGGGGGTTTTAGATCGCATCCTAAACAGCTTTTTCCTAATGCACAAAACTACAAAAGCTTCGGCTATTATACGAGTGTATATAAAAGTTAGTGCAGATCGCTCAATCTGGCGGCCTGCTGTGCGTCTGCTCTCCAGTTCGTCCGCGCAGCACTGCGGACAAGTGAACATAAGTACTTACAGAACATGAAATCCAGATCTTCGCGGCTTCTTTCGCTCTACGGATTGTTTACACTGCTGGTAGGTGTGCTCGGCATTTTGTCGGAAGAACAAAGCGTACCTGCTCAATACTTGGTGCTCGCCGGTATAGGAGTAGGAGCGATAGTGTGTAGTTTCTCTATGAATAAAGATACAATGGCCGCATTCTCTGCAGCTCCTGCCATTACAGGTTTTGGGGGAGTAGCGGGCTTGTGGTTTGGCATACGCGGATGGCTGGCTGTGGGCGTGGGTGAAGCCGGTGTGTTTCTGCCAGCCGTACTTTTTTCGCTTGTTTGCTTGTTCTCGGCAGTGCTGACTCCAGCATTAGTCAAGACATGGAAGCTCCAGCGGCGATTTTACAATCTCTTCGACAACAGTCAACAGTAAGAGCGAAGGGAATCCAGAACGTTCAATTACACAGGCAAAGTATGAATTCGAAGTCTCAACAACGCAGTACATTCTATCCAGAAGTGCGCTCTACAACAGTGGTTGGTGTGCTTCGCGACGGCAAAGCCGCTCTGGGGGCTGATGGGCAGGTGTCCTTTGGTAATACAGTGATGAAGCACTCGGCGCGAAAAGTACGCAAGGTGTACAACAATTCGGTGATGGTGGGATTTGCAGGTGCCACTGCCGATGCCTTTACGCTGCTCCAGCGATTTGAAGAAAAACTGGAATCGCACAGAGGTAATCTGATGCGCTCGGCTATCGAGCTGGCTAAAGACTGGCGCACAGACCGCTACCTGCGCCGATTAGAAGCGATGCTGGTAACGATGGATTCCAGTACGGCACTTATTATCAGCGGAACAGGGGATGTCCTGGAACCCGACGATCATATTGTGGCCATTGGCTCCGGTGGAAGTTATGCCCTCTCGGCTGCACGTGCCCTTCTGGACAACACCGACCTCGCCGCTCGTGATGTGGTAGAAAAATCGCTGAAGATCGCCGGTGATATCTGTATCTATACCAATACGAATATTACAGTGGAAGAACTGTAACCGTATACCCCAACTGACTGAGTTGTTCATCCATTCAATCGAAATTTATGGCTACCAATAACGAGGCAATAACAAACGCGACACTGACGCCAAGGCAGATCGTGGAAGAATTAGATAAGTATGTCATCGGACAGGATGCTGCGAAAAAATCTGTTGCTATTGCGCTGCGCAACCGCTGGCGCCGCCAGCAGGTGGCAGATAGCATACGCGATGAAATTGTGCCGAATAACATTATTATGATAGGACCCACTGGCGTTGGGAAAACAGAAATAGCACGCCGCTTGGCCAAGCTCGCTCATGCACCTTTTATCAAGGTGGAAGCCACAAAATTTACAGAAGTCGGATATGTAGGGCGCGATGTAGAGTCGATTGTCCGCGATCTAACTGATCTATCCGTGACAATGGTACGCACCGAAAAGACGGCTGAAGTGCGCATGATAGCCAAGGCTGCTGCAGAGCACCGCTTGCTCGATATTTTGGTGCCTCCTGTAAAACGCCGTGCCGGGCTCGGCTTTGCTGATGGCGAGGACGAAGTAGAAGAAAATGCAGGTACGCGCGATAAAATGCTCGCCCAGCTTCGCACCGGAGAGCTCGACAGCCGCACTGTGGAGCTCGAAGTATCGGTCGATCCACTGCCCTCTATGCAGGTGCTCGGCCCGATAGGTATGGAAGAAATGGGCGTGAATTTACAGGACTTATTCGGCAATATGCTGCCCAAAAAGAACAAAAAACGCAAGGTGACTATTGCCGAAGCGCGCACAATTCTCGAACAGGAAGAGGCCGAAAAGCTCGTGGATATGGACGCTGTGACGCGCGAAGCTATCGCACGGGTGGAAAATACGGGCATTGTGTTTATCGACGAGATCGACAAAATTGCTACAACGGGTTCCGGTGGCAGTGGCCCGGATGTTTCGCGCTCTGGTGTACAGCGCGACCTTTTGCCGATTGTAGAAGGCTCTACAGTATCGACGAAATACGGTGTTGTAAAAACCGACCACGTGCTGTTTATCGCTTCTGGTGCGTTCCATGTGTCCAAGCCGTCGGATCTCATTCCTGAGCTACAGGGGCGCTTCCCGATTCGCGTAGAGCTCGACAGCCTTACCGAAGAGGATTTTTACAAGATTCTCACGGTGCCACAAAACGCTCTTATCAAGCAATACACAGCGCTGCTGGCCACCGAAGGAATCGAGCTTGAGTTCGACGACGGTGCTATACGCGAGATAGCAGCAATTGCTGCGCGTGTAAACGACGAAGTGGTGAATATCGGTGCGCGAAGGCTGCACACGATTATGACAACGCTGCTAGAGGATATTCTCTACAATACGCCCGACCACACGCAAGAGGCGAAGCTGACAATTACCGCAGCGAGAGTAAGCGAGCGATTAGAGAAAATTGTGCAGGATCAGGACCTGAGCAAGTTCATTCTGTAAGCTATACCTGGCCAATATCTATGAAGCCGCGTGGCCTGCCATGCGGCTTCTTGTATTTGCAGGCATATAGTTTTTGCCAGTCGGTGATACGGCGCCGCGATTGGCGAAAGATTCCCGACAACTGGCGCAGAGCTTTTGGGCGATGTGCAGGCGGGTGGTGCGATTCTATGATAAAGTCAAG
>DLHF01000045.1 GCA_002483085.1 Ignavibacteria bacterium UBA7675 | reverse complement strand
AAGCAGCCGAGCCTGCTTATCCTCGACGGTGCAGGCAGCCATCGTGCCGACGGTCTGCCCATACAAGAGTGCTTGCAGTTGCAGCACTTGCCTGCGGCTTCGCCGGAACTCAATCCGGTGGAGCGATTTTTCAAGGAACTGCGTCGAGATTTATCCAATACTGTCTTTGAGGACATCGAGGCCGTCGAGCAGAAGATCACCAAGAGTTTACAGCGGTTTTGGGACCACCCTTCTGTGGTTATTTCTTTGACGCGATTTCCCTACTTACATGACGAAGCGAACACGTTAGCTTAATTTGAAATTAGTATTACTCCACTCCAATCGCACTCACAAATTCGAGTTCTGTTTCCGAGGGAAGCTCGGTAAAGCTAATCACGCTTACTGTCGGGAACGTCGTGTGGATCATTCGGTATAAGTAAGGCCGTATCGTCGCTGCGGTAATAATCACAGGAGCATAACCCGACAGCGTTATTTCGTCCACAGCTCGCGAGATATTGAGCTGCAAACGCTGAAGAACTTCGGGCGAAAAACCAAGCGTTGGGCTGGCCGACTGCGCGTTGTTTTGCAGGGCAGCTATGAACATATTCTCGATTTGCGGGTCCACGGAAATGCCGTGAATAACGCCATTGTGATCCTGGTACAACCGGCGTATGGTATCCGACAAACTGTGCCGTACATACTCGGTAAGTACTTCCACATTTTTGGTAATCGGCACATAGTCCAGAAGCGCTTCCAGAATCAGCGGCAAGTCGCGAATCGGCACAGCTTCACGAAGCAGGTTTTGCAGTATCTTTTGCAGAATGCCTACGGGCATGGCGTCGGATGTTGCTTCTTCCACGAGCGCCGGGTATTCCTTTTTCACATTGTCGAGGAGCTGTTTTACGCTCTGCCTGTCCAACAGCTTGTGTGCATTGTGCCGGAGCAACTCAGTGAGATGGGTAGACAACACGGCTTCCGGCTCTACAACGGTAAAGCCCATAATTTCCGTATTCTCGCGCTCCATAAACGGCACCCACACCGCAGGCAAACCAAACACGGGTTCGGTGACACGCATGCCCTGCACATCGCCGTCGGCAGTACCGGGGTTCATGGCCAGCAACATACCGGGATATACTTTGTTGCGCGCCACTTCATTGCCCCGAAATTTTACAATATACTCTTCGGAATCGAGCTGGAGATTGTCGCGGACACGCACAGGCGGAATAATAATACCCAATTCAATAGCGAGCTGCCTGCGGATATTGCTAATGCGCCTGAACAAATCACCGCCCTGCCCTTCGTCTACAAGCGGGATAAGTCCGTAGCCGAGTTCAATTTCCACAGGATCAACAGCGAGCAATTCTTCTACTGGTTTCTCTTCTTCTTTTTCTGGTGCTTTTGCTTCGGCAATATCGCGCCGCATGGTTTCTTCGGATTCTTTCTCATCGGCTTTCATGCGGAAATAGCCCGTAGCTGCCGCTCCTGCCGACAGCAGGACAAACGGAATCACCGGGAACCCAGGGAGCACAGCAAATAGCAGAAGAGCACCAGAGGAAACAAACAGCACGCGCGGCGACCGCGTGAACTGCGTGCCAACTTCGTTTTGCAAACTGTCGCCCGAGGCCGAACGCGTCACAACAAGACCAGCGGCAACCGAGATAAGCAATGACGGTATTTGCGAGACAAGACCATCGCCAATAGTAAGCGTTGTGTACGTAGCGAGCGCGTCAGTAAGGTTCATACCCATCTGTAGCGCACCGATGGCAAAACCGCCGAGAATATTGATAGCTGTAATAATAAGGCCCGCGATGGCATCTCCCTTTACGAACTTGGCAGCACCGTCCATCGACCCGTAAAATTCCGCCTCGCGACTCAGCTTTTCGCGCCGCGACCGCGCTTCCTTTTCTTCGATAAAGCCCGCGTTCAGGTCGGCGTCGATACTCATTTGTTTACCGGGCAAAGCGTCGAGTGTAAAGCGCGCGGCTACCTCGGCAATACGACCGGAACCCTTGATAATAACAACGAAGTTGATAACGATAAGGATGATAAAGAGAATAATACCGACGACGTAATTGCCACCTATTACAAAAGAGCCAAAGGCGGTAATAATATCGCCTGCGTGCGCTTCGCTCAGGATAAGGCGCGTAGATGCAATGTTCAAGCCTAATCGGAAAAGCGTTGTTACGAGCAGGATAGTTGGGAACACCGATATATCGAGCGGGCTTCTGATGTAAATAGACACCATCAGAATAAGTATGGAGAAGGCAATATTGAGCGCCAGAAAGAAGTCGAGCAGAAACGGTGGCACTGGTATAATGAGTATACCGAGAATGCCAATCACCGCCATGGCAAAGATGATATCCGTATTGCCTTTCAGGAACCCAAGCCTGTCCAGAACGCCTCCGGCTGCCGAACGGGTTATCCCACCCGGGCCGGGCAATGCGAGTTGTCTGTTATCCGCCATACTCTCTTAGTTCCTCTGTCTTCCTGAATACAGTTGCGGTCCGGCGTTATGCGGCTGTGCTCTTGCTTTTGAGCTTGTACACATAAGCAAGCACTTGCGCCACAGCGCGGAACAGCGTTTCGGGAATAAACTGATCTATATCTACCATTTTATACAAAGCCTGTGCCAAAGGCTTGTCTTCCACAATTGGGATATTAGCATTCGTAGCAATTTCTCTGATTTTCAGGGCGAGATGATCCACACCTTTTGCGATCACAAGAGGCGCTTCCATACCGGGCTTGTACTGTAGTGCTATAGCGTAGTGCGTAGGGTTGGTAATCACCACATCGGCTTCCTTTACTCGCTGTAGCATCAGCCGCCGCAGCCTGTCGCGCCCGATGGCACGCATACGGAGCTTCGACTGCATATCGCCTTCGCTCTGTTTCGACTCTTCTTTTACCTCCTGCTTGGTCATCATCATATCGCGTTTGTACTTAAACTTCTGCCAGAAAAAGTCGGCAGCAGCAATCATGAAATAGGCAAGGGCCACTTTGTACACGAGCTCGAAACCGAGCTCTGCCATGAACATAGCGATATGGTGGAGAGGCATAGAGATAAGCTCTACAAGCTGTGTCACCCGGTCGTCCAATACAGTATAGACAACCGATCCGATAACAAGGAGTTTCACAAAGCCTTTGAGGAGTTCTACCACAGCTCGCGACGAAAATATCATGTTCTTCAGATTGGGCAGAATCTTAAACATCCGCAGAGCATTGGAGGGATCGGTAAATTTTTTCGTAGAAAAGTGGAAGCCCACCTGGGCTATTTCGGCGATGAGGGAGATAAGAACAATGGCACCGAGTATGGGAAACAGCAATGTGCCAATAAATACAATGAGGTCGCCATAGTAATGCGATATACTTGTTTCGGTAAGCGGAGTGACCGCTGCCTGGCGAAACATCAGGCGAATAAACGACGATAGGCTCTCCATCATCGCATCGCCAAAAGTGTACACGATGATACCACCAAAGAGCAGCAGCACTGCGGATGTAGTATCAATGCTTTTTGCGACTTGCCCCTTGTCGCGCGCCTCGGATAGCCGCTTGCCAGACGCGGCTTCGGTTTTCTCCTGTCCGTCTTTATTTTCTGCCATTATACCGCCCTTCTGTGCATATGGAAGTCTGGAAAGGAAAGTTTATTGAGCTGTCTCTTTCCACTGTTCAGGTAAAGAGGAGAAGCTGGAATACCTGTGAATATCGGCCAGATTGCACCGAATATCTGCGATTGCGGATAGAAAACCACGAGGCGGCCTTGCAGCGCGGTGCAGAGACCAAAGCGCGGTACAGAGGCCGAAGCGCACAACCATTGAAGCTGTATTTGCGCTACTTCTTGTCCGCTGGCTGGAGGCTCATCAACACTTCCATTGTCTGGCGTTCGACCACACCGAGCGAGCTTTTTACTAAAATGATAAAGAGCGGCACAGAGAGAAACAGCACGAGCAGGCCTACGATAATTTTCACCTGAAAGCTGAGTGCAAACACATTAATCTGCGGTGCCGCACGCGCCAGCAAAGCCAGCGACAGATTGGCGATAAACAGCGAGATCAGCACTGGAGCAGCGATCTTTACACCGATAATAAACGCCATCGTAACCAACCGGACCAACCCTTCCACCGAGGCTTCTGTTAGCACAAACGTCGTAAGAGGCACAGCTTTTACGCTGGCAAAAATCGACTCAATGAGAAAGTGGTGGCCGTTGAGAATCAGAAAGATCATTATGGTTGCCAGCGACTGAATTTCGCCTACGAGCGTGGGAGCACCTGCGTCGATGTTAAATAACAGCGATGTCTGAAATCCCATGTCGAAGTCGGCAAGCCCACCGGCTAAGCGCACAGCGTGGAAGAGCATATTGCTGCAAAAGCCGAGCAATGCTCCAACCAATACTTCCTTAAACACCAATGGCACAAGGGCAAAAGCCTCCATCGTAATCGGCGGCTGCTGGTCGGCAAAAGCAGTTGTCATCAGCAATGCTATAAACGCTGAAAGCGCGGCCTTTACATGCGGCTGTATGGCTGTATTACTGAAAAACGGTCCGGTGGCCATCAGCGCAGTGACCCGCGCAAAGAACAGGAGCCCTATTACAAACTTCTGCATCAGTATTTCGATGGTCAGCGATTCAGTCATCAGTGCAGAATATTAGCCAATATTGAAAAAGTGCCGATAATTCTCCGCCCCTGTTATTTCAGAGTGGGAATCAGGCGAAACAGCTCAATAGTAAAGGTCTTCAGATTCGACAGCATAAAAGGCATAACCAGCACGCTGACGACAAACACGACCAGAATCTTTGGCGCAAATGTCAGCGTCTGCTCGCTGATAGAAGTTGCCGCTTGGAAGATGGACACTGTCAGGCCCACTATCAGCGACAGCAACAGAAGCGGCCCCGAAACTAGGAGCACATAATAGAAGGCGTCGCGAACAATCGCTATCACCATTTCTTCCGTCATAATAAGAACTCCGAGACAGGAATAACAGCATAAAAATGTCAGAATAACGACAGGGAGGGCACAGAATGAGACATCAGCGCATAATACTTTCCATGAGCGTACTCACGATCAGGGCCCAACCATCGACAAGAATAAAAAGTAGGACTTTTACTGGCAGAGAAATAAGCTGCGGAGGCAAGAGCATCATACCCAGCGACATCAGGATACTGGAAATGATCATATCAATTACGAGAAAGGGAATAAAGATGATAAACCCGATCTGAAAGCCCATGCGCAGTTCGCTGATTGTATAAGCGGGAATAATAGCCATAATACTCACGTCATTGAGGTTCTTAGGCCGCTGGTCGCCTTTGAGCTTAATAAACAGCCCGAGGTCTTCTTCGCGCGTTTGCTTGAGCATAAAAGCCCGAAATGGCGCTATCATACTGTCGACCGCTGCCGACTGCGAAATCTCGTCGCGAAGGTATGGCTGTAGCCCTTTGGTGTTCGCTTCGTCCAGCACTGGCGACATCACAAAAAGCGTGAGGAACAGTGCCAGCCCCACCATAAGCTGAGCCGGTGGCTGCGACTGCGTACCAAGTGCTTGTTTGAGAAAGTGGAAAACAACGATAATCCGCGTAAAGCAGGTCATCATGATGAGAATCGACGGCGCAAGCGTGAGCACCGTAAGCACCATGAGTATTTGCAGCGTGACAACGAAGTCCTTGGAGTTGTCCGCGTTCTCTACTCCCAGCGAAAGCTTGGGAAGGGTAATACCGTTTCCGTCCTGCGCGTACACGCTGGCTGCACCAAGAAGGAAGACAACACCGAGAACGGCAATCAGCTTCAGTACGGCATGGGAACGGATATATCGCAGCAGCATAAGGGGCATCGCAGTTTCTCTCTATGATACCCTGCTTGCTCAATTACCGTGCCGGAAAATCGCTTGTGGTGTAGTGGCCGTAGAAAATATGGCGACCAGTGTAGTTTTCAGAAGACTGTGGCGCTTCGGCCTTTGCCTATGTACTTCGCCAAGATATCATACGAATGCTGTGCGAACGAGCGACCGCTTTGTGAATGTTATCGTGGAAACGATGCGAAGAATATCAGCCTTCACCGCCCGCCATTGCCCTGCACAAGCGAATATCCTTCGCACAGCCCAAAGGCGGCGTTGCGACCGGTGACAGCGACGCGGCGTAGGGGCGTCGCTTGAGGCGCCTCTACGCCGCCCCATCCGAAGACGCCCGTGCCACAGAGCTTTCCACACCAAAGGCATAGCGTACAGCTAGTTCCAATTTGCGGCGTGGTCGCCGTAGAAAATTTGGCGGCGTACCATCATTGAACTACAGATGCTGGGTAAGATATAGCAACAGGGCCCCCTCTCCTACCCATCCTTCATGCTCAGTTGTATTCTCTTTCGCTGAAGATCGACTTCCACTACGCGCACCATCACTTTCTGGTGTACTTTTACCACATCGGCGGGGTCGCGCACAAAGCGGTTAGACAACTGGCTGATATGCACCAGCCCATCCTGGTGAACACCGATATCGACAAACGCGCCAAAAGCCGTTACATTCGTGACAATGCCCGGCAGTTTCATACCAGCTTTTACATCTTCGATAGAGTTCACGCCTTCGGTGAACTGAAAAAGCTCGAACTGCTCGCGCGGGTCGCGTCCCGGTCGCGCAAGCTCCTGCATAATATCGTTCAGCGTGGGCATCCCTACAGACTCATTGGCATAGCGCCGCAGGTCGATGCTTTTTCGTACATCTGCGTCCTGCATCAGCGTGGTGACTGTACAGCCGAGATCGCGCGCCATAGCATCCACAACGCCGTATCGCTCGGGGTGCACGGCGCTTGCGTCTAATGGGTGTGCACCGTCGCGTATGCGGAGAAAGCCCGCAGCTTGCTCAAATGCTTTCTCCCCGAGGCGAGCCACCTTCATCAGCTCTTTGCGCGAGCGGAATGGGCCGTGGGCTGCGCGATGCTCTACAATGTTTTGCGCTAATCGCGGGCCGAGCCCCGACACATACGTAAGCAGTTGCTTGCTCGCTGTATTTACTTCCACACCCACAGCATTTACACAGGAAACCACGATGTCGTTTAGCGCGTCGCGCAGATAGCCTTGGTCTACATCGTGTTGGTACTGTCCCACGCCAATAGACTTCGGATCGAGCTTCACAAGCTCTGCCAGCGGGTCCATCAGCCTGCGCCCGATAGAGACTGCACCGCGCACAGTAATGTCGTAGTCGGGAAATTCTTCGCGAGCTACATCGGAAGCAGAATAAATCGAGGCGCCGCTTTCGTTCACCATGATAATAGGCACCTGGCGCGGCAGCGCAAGCCCGCGCAAAAAGCTCTCGGTTTCGCGCCCGGCAGTGCCATTGCCCACAGCAATGACTTCCACACCAAATTTCTCAACAATACGAGCAATCATCTTTGCCGCCTCTTCGGTGCGCTTCTGCGGCTCGTGCGGGTACATTGTCTCGGTATGCAAAAGCTGTCCCTGCCTATCGAGGCACACCATTTTGCAGCCTGTGCGGAAACCGGGGTCTACTGCCAAGATACTTTTTTCGCCGAGCGGTGCCGCCAGAAGAAGCTGGCGCAAATTTTCGGCAAAGACGCGAATTGCTTCCTTGTCTGCGCTTTCCTTCATCTGCAAGCGGATATCTGTCTCCATCGAAAGCGAAAGCAGACGCTTAAAGCTATCGTGCACAGCAAGCCGCACCTGCTCGGCGGCGGCGCTAGTATTTTTCACAAAAAGCCGTTCGAGCGTTGCCAGCGCGTCGTCGGTAGGCGGCACAATATCGAGCGAAAGCACTTCTTCTTTTTCGCCGCGCCGCATAGCGAGCACGCGGTGCGAAGGCGACGACGCGACAGGTTCCTGCCACTCGAAATAATCGCGAAATTTCGCTCCTTCGGCCTCTTTTCCGGGAATCACACGCGTGCGAACAGTGCCATAGCCCATGTACAGCTCGCGCATACGACCACGTGCTGTTTGGTTCTCACTCACCCATTCGGCAAGAATATCACGTGCACCAGCAAGCGCCTGCTCGATGTTATCCACACCCTTTTCCACATCTATGAACATCTCTGCCTCTTTTTGTGGATTCAGAGAGAAATCCTGTGCCCACAACGACGTAGCCAAAGGCTCTAATCCTTTTTCGCGGGCAATCGTCGCTCGCGTGCGGCGTTTCGGCCTGTAGGGCAGGTAGATATCTTCGAGCTCTGCCAGCGTAAGAGCTGCGTCGATACTCCGTTGCAATTCATCGGTGAGCAGATTGCGCTCGCGCAGCGATTCGAGAATAGCAGCGCGCCGCTTATCGAGTTCGGTAAGCTGAGCCAGCCTATCGCGCACACTGGTAATCTCCACTTCATCAAGACTGCCTGTTACTTCCTTGCGATAGCGGGCAATAAACGGAACAGTGGCATCTTCGGCCAGAAGTTCGGCAGTTGCGCGCACCTGCTGCGGGCGGATATTCAGTTCGCGGGCAATTGTGTCTATGTATATCGGGTTCATCATATTCTATAGCATAAGAAAAATTTGTGGCACGGGCGTCGCTGCCTACATGGTTATCATAAGCTCTTCCGAGCGCAGAGCCAGCGACCGAAGCACAGCAATCCACACCGAGCTCAGCGGTTCCCGGCTTTGCCAGCTCGCGGATTGCTGTGCGAGGGGTTGCAAAAATACACCCTATTTTGGTATTCGCCGCAGTATCTCTTCGTTGTAGAGCATTTGGGCATCTTTGATCACGAATTGTCCGTGCTCGACAACTGTCAGTTCTGTTGTGTACCCGCGTAGCTTTTGCCTGAGGTAAAGCGTCTTTCAAAGTTCCTTTTGTGCTTGCTGGGCTCGTAAAGATGCAGGAAATTAACTGCTAACCATCGGGGAACCCTTTGGAGCGAAGAAAACCGTATTTCCCCTTCGCAAGAGTAACTGAATTGTTCCTTTTTCATTGGTCCTTCCGGTTGTTGCAAGAACTGGCAAAATATTCGGCAGGATGGTGGTGCAACGCTCGTAGTAGGCAATAGAAAAACGGCAGATACGGGCTGTGCGCGTACCTGCCGCAATTGTGTACCTATCTCCTCCTTATCTCCCTTGCCACTCCTGTAGCAGCGCGCTCTCGCGCTCGGCTCGCATGCTGTGCACAGGCCGGGGCATACCGTTCTTTGTTTTTTCCCATTCGTAGGTGTCGCGAATGGTTTTTCCAGTAGAGCGAAAAGTAAGTCCGTGTACTATGGCTTTAGAGCAATCTACTGTGTGCATGCCTGCCATGTTCGAAGGAACCCACAAGGGCAGTTCGGTAAAGGGCTGTACTTCCCGTTCGAGCAGGAATGCTTCATCTATCCACACAGGCGTGGCTTCGGGATTCAGCGTATGGCGACACTCTTCTATAAATTGCTGCATCGACAGTGCTTGCTCTGGGCCTGTGGCATTGAATACACCGCTCTGCTGCCTCTCGGCCATGCTAACCATCCACGAAGCAAGGTCGCGCACATCAATAAACTGCACAGGCTGCATGGGATTGCCAGGTACCAGCATGTCCCCACCGCGTACAGTGCGGCGCGGCCAGTAGGAAAAACGGTCGGTTGGGTCGTGCGGGCCTACAATCAATCCCGGCCTTACTGCCAAAGTGCGGTCGCCGTATATCCCCTGCGCCGTTCGCTCGCAAGCCAACTTCAGCGGCCCGTAAGTTTCGCCTGTGATCTCGCCAATTTCTTCATCTTCTAATATGCCCACCGAAGCATCTTCGGCCAAACCCGTCTGGTCAAAGCGATTGTACACGGAAATAGAGGAAACAAACGTGTAGTGCACCACGGCATCGTTCAGTACCGAGCCAGTTGCGCGAATATCGCGCGGTAAGTACCCGCAAGTGTCGATTGCAGCATCCCATGTCCGCCCGGCCAATGCCGATACATCCTCTCTGCGATCACCGTGAAGCTTTTCGGCTTCGGGAAAAAGATCGGGGTTGTGCTTTCCGCGATTGAACAGTGTTACGGTATGCCCACGCTTGATGGCTTCATCCGCAATGTAGCGCCCGAGAAAAATTGTCCCGCCTATAATGAGTAGTTTCATATTCAATCCTTTAGGTATCTGATAGAAGAAGTTATCTATGGTTTGGTACAGCAATCTTGCTCATCAGCATGGCATGGCGCTTCGGTCTTCGCCTGCGCTTTGGTCTCTGCACCGCGCAGCAGTTATCATAGGAATGATGCGCTACGCGTCGCTGCGTGGCTGTTCGCCCCCATTCGCACGAAAAGGCGCGCGGCGGCCTCTGGCGGCTGGCCTTCGGGCAGCGGCGAAGCGGGTTGTGCGACCGGTGACAGCGACCAAACGGTAGAGCCGTCCCGCTAGGGCGGCTCCGCCACAACGACGCCCGTGCCACGTATCTCTTCTCTCCCTTGAAAGCAATAGTGCTGCAACGGAAATCGCGGTGTACTTCGCCCTTTGGAAAAGGTTGCAGAAAATTATCCCGGAAGAGAAATTATCGCGGAAGAGGAAATCAGAACGGGACATCATTACTTAACTCCCTATCAGTCAACTTTTTGCAGGACGGGACACACCAACAAAAAAGCCGTCTATCGAGACGGCTTTTTATGCAGAGGCACATAGTAGAGTGGGACAAATCTTTCCGCTACCGATACCAAGCATTTGCCTGGCGATAGCTCTCTCCGGTGACATGCAGAATCTTGAACATGCCCTTCGTTCGGTCTTCGTAGCGAATGCGGTTTGCCTTGCTGTCGCCCACGAACATTTCGGACATAAGCTCTTCGTAATTTTTATTACTAGTGACAAATACCCGGCCACCGCGATCGTGGGCATTGAGCACCACCTGCTTGAACATACGCGACGACAAATGAAACCCACTGTTCATATCATCGATTACCCATACTTGTCCCGGCTGGAGATTGAGCTCGCTGCCGAGCGTATAGCGGTCGGCCACCATAAAGTTGGGATCCAGCCCGCGCTGCATGAACTGCTTACTGACAGCGATGGCAATATGGCTTTTGCCAATTCCCGCTTCGCCATACATATACAGCCCTGCGCCCATGCTATCGTCGTTGAAATCAATCAACCGCTGAGCAAAATGCAGTAGTTCCTCCTGCGAGCTGTTTTTCGGCTGGTAGTTTTCCAGATGTGCACAGAGATTTTCCAGCGGAAGTTGCGGATTTTGGCCATAGAACTCAAGATCGAGGCACAGCATCTGGTATTTTTTGGGGTCGAGTTCGGCCATATCGAGCCACACGCACCGCCCATCATCGCTCCATCGATGTTGCAATGCAGGGTAGTGTCGTCGCAGGACAGAAAGCATCGCATTCGTTATCGGAACCCGGTCGCGATGCAAAGCAATGGTCGTATCACTCATGAAATAGATGAGAGGTAATGCTGCAACCTTATCTGTGGAAGAACAGCCGATGAGCTTACAAACAAATGAGTTGGCAGAGCAAGCCGACAACCAACATCGCCATTTCTCTCTTGATAAACAAGCGAAACATAAAGCGTATCGGAAAGCCGCAGGCGCACTGCTTCGCTATACTTATGGAGATTTCCAGAAAAATTATTCCGGCATATCGACAACAGATTTACGACATACATATCCCCAGCCCGTTCATTATCGGCAGCTACCATCGGCTTCTGTACACGCCGCCGGAAATTCTACTATAAAGTTTGCCCCCCGCCCCGGCTCGCTCTCGCACCATATGCGGCCATCCATTGCTTCTACTAATTTTTTTACAATTGAGAGCCCCAGCCCTGTAGAATGTTCGCCAGCAGTAGGCTGTGCAGACAACCGGGCAAATTTTTTGAAGAGCTTGGCCTTGTCTTCTTCGTCCAACCCCGGCCCTTGGTCGCGCACTTCTACGCGCACGACACCTCTGGCGCCTTCCTGCAAACTGCGTGTATATTTCCGCACTACAACCGATACAGATGTTCCGGGCGGAGAGAACTTTAGAGCATTAGAAAGCAGGTTTTCCAACACCTGGACAAGCGCGCCGTAGTCCGCCATTACTTCCATCGTAGGGTCTTGCAACTCGTCGAGCAAAGCAATATGCTTTTGCTCGGCTCTAGCGCGAAATGAGCTTATAATACTGTGCACAGCATCGGCCATATTCACAACTTCTGCATAAATACGTGCGCCATGATGCTCAATAGCATACACATCTAGCAGATTAGTAATAAGCTCGAACATACGGTTGGAAGACACGCGGACATCCCGAGCCAGTTCCTTTACATCTTTTTCAAGCAGATGACCGGCCTCAGCTTCCAGCATATTAGAAATCATCAGGATGGCAGAAAGAGGATTTTTAAGGTCGTGTGCAGCTATCCCCAAAAATTCGTTTTTCTCTTCGTTCAGCACGCGCAGTTGCTCGTTGGCAGCAGCAAGCTCTACATTTTTCAGACGATAGATTTCCGCTTCGTTTTTCATATGCTGCACTTCGTACTGTAGGCGCAGGTTGTTAAACTTACGGTCGGACTCCTCATTATACATCGCTTCCTTTGCCATCTGGAACTGCTCTAAATGGTGGAAAGCCATTTCGTAATCGCCTGCCATTTTGCAGCAATGCGCTTGGATAAGGTGAGCTTCAAACACAACTTTCTTTGATTGTATTTCCTGCCCAATGGCCAGAGCCCTGCCACTGTACTCAAACGCCTGCGCTGCCGCGCCACAAGTGTGTGCAAGATTGCCCAGTGCCAGCAGCGTATTAGCCTGTATCTCCTTCATACCGAATGCAGCACTGATCCCCAGCGACTGAATATAATACGTGTGTGCAGCATTGTACTGCTTGAGCCCGGTGTGGCTATCGCCTAAGCCATTCAGAGCATGCGCTTCGCCTTCGCGATTATTTGCCTTTCTGGAAATATCTAATCCCTGAAGATGATATCCCAAAGCCTTGTCATACTCGCCCATCATATGATAGGTCAAACCGATATTATTATACACATCCGAGCCCGCCCACGGATCGTCCATTTCCTGATTAATCGCAAGGGTGCGGAAAAAGTATTCGAGGGCATTAACAGCATCACCGCGCTGGTAGTACACACTGCCGATATTCCCCAGCGAAGAAGCAATTTTTTGCGTATCGTCGATCTCTTCGCGGATAGCAAGACTTCGCAGGTGGTACTCTAATGCTGTATCGAGATTGCCGAGATGATGGAATGCAATCCCGATATTATTACAAGCGATGGCCTCGTTCTTTCTATCGCTAATAGACTGAAAAATTTCGAGGGCTCTGCTGTGCTGGTCTATTGCCGCAGGGTAATTACCCGTGCACCAGTTCAGCAGGCCAAGAATAGTTCGGCATTCCCCCACTCCTTTGGCATCGCCGAACTCAGAGAACAGAGCAAAAGCCTGATTAATTGCGTCATGCGAACGACCGAAATCCGACAACCGGAAATGCCCAGCCCCCATCACCTTCATTCCCGCAGCTACACCATATCGGTAGTGATGAATAGCAGATTGCTGGCATATCTTTTCAGCATAGACCAATGCCTGTGCGGGCTCCCGATTTACATATGCCATTGCGAGGTCTATCAGAGCATCAATTTGCCCGGAAAATCCATTGGCTGATTCTACAGCCGCTTCGAGTTCCTCAAGAGTATTACTCATGAAATTTCAGAATGCGTGGGGATAATTCAGAACAGTTGCGAGCTGTGGGTACGCACGGATAGATCGCTACGGGAACCACGCGAGCGAATCATTTCCAGCAAGATACCATAGATACAAGCCGGTCCCGTATGAAACTCGCGTAATTTTGCCTCTAATTTTTTCGACAGTTTTTTCACTCCGGCCTTCTCTGCGATAAACGCCTGCACGAGCAAAGGAAACCACGGGTAGAAGCGGGAGTTTTTCAGTACAAAGCCCTTGGACTGCAAATACTTGATATGCTTCCCTGCAAGCGTATCGGCAAACTCTTCGTCGCCTACCAGATAAAAATATGCCGTTTCAAGCAGGCGAAACTCAATCTCGTACTGAATATACACATTCTTTGCGATGAGTTCGAACCCAAGATCAATAAAATATTTGGCCAGATCGAGATGCCCCGAACACAGATGTAGCTTAGCATACGACAGCGAGGCCATGGTGCACATAGCTGGTTCGCGGTTCTCTACAAATACACTAAAGCGCTCATCAAGCAGGTTTTTTGCCTCTGCGTACCGCTTCAAAATGATAAGCACCTGTATATACTTCGTTGTGTGGTAATACTCGCGCGCAGCGGTATTGGGATACGACGTAAATACCGACTCGTAGAGCTCAGCCGCCATTGCAAAGTCGCTATTGTTGTAATGTGCCTCGGCAATTCTGCCAAATGTAAGCGCTTGTTCCTCTTCAGGCAAAATGTCTGGATAGCGCTCACACAAACCAGCCGCTCGCCGAAGATATTCTAATCGGATATCGGGACGGCTGTCGATCAGCGTATAAAACGATACCCAAGCTCGGTAATACAAGTAAAGAGCCGACACATTGTTCTGTTCTTCTATGCTTGCGGCTGTTGGCTCTAAAGCACGTAGTTGCTGCTCAATCTCATCGCCCAACCGATTCTGTGCACCACGCGCTGCGGTATCCTGAATAGAGGAGCAAAGTATCCCTGCTTCGGTAAACAACCTGTCGCCCGGGGTCGCGCCGGGCTTCGACGCCAAATATTTCTCGCCTATTTCCCGCAGTAGCTCGGCATCGTAGTCTTTGCGCGTAATGCGCTGCAACATCGAGAAGCACGTAGAGTAGAACTCGGCCAGTCGTTCAGGTAATACCGCATCAGCCATAAGCACTTTTTCCTGCTTTTTCATCTGGTGGCAGAAATGCCCAAATAGATTGCGACGGTTCAGGTCGTACAACAAAACCGTACCGCCTTCGGGCACAATTGCCGCATACACCTTGTCGAGTAGCACCGAGCTAATTTTGTCGAAATGCGAACTACTAATTCCGAGATTTGCCAGCAGATCAGATTTGGAGATAGAATCGTCGGCGCTAATCTGTAGCAGAGCGATGAGAACCTGGCGTTCCCGTTCGCTCAGCACAAGCAGACCGAGTTTGTCGCGCTCTTCCGGCTGAAGCAGTTGTAAATACTTTACGAGGTAATTCATGGTAAGGATTTCCGGTTTTCCGGTTTTTTTTCACGTGTAAAACAAGAGAAATTTGTGCTACAGCTTACGGCATTCGCTGCGTTGCGCACCGGGAAACTGTGCAACAACCATGTACAACATTACAAACAGGAACAACATGAAAACTATTTTCCTCTTATGCCTTTCCGTCCTGTGCTCAGTCGTATTTACAGGTTGCAGCAGCGACGACGACAGCGGCACAAACAATAACAACAACAGCAATGGCTCTGTCACGGCAAAAGTTAACGGCACATCTTGGGGCGCTACTACTGTGCAAGCTACATGGACAAGCAATGTGCTCGGAATCGGCGGTGCCCAGATCATCGGCGGCGAGAACCAACAGATAAACATCAGCGGTATGATACCCGCAACAGGCACATACCAACTCACCGGTTTTAGCGGTGTTATCGCAACCTATGCAAAGGGCAGCGGGACTTCTGTGCAGACGTTTACAGCCATGAGCGGTACACTCAAAGTTGACCAATTGAGCTCATCCGGCGCTAAAGGAACATTCAACTTCCAGACTACTGGCGGAAACAGCATTACCGAAGGCTCGTTCGACGTTAAATACTAGTACATAATCTTCTGCCCAGCGCATCATCCTTTCCACTGTCGTTTGCCGTAGATGCGCTGGGCAGGTTGTATTAATTCTCCACTGCTACTGACTGCTGTAGATCGTGCCCAGACTGGATAAACGTCTGCTCCTTCTGGCGCATGGCAATCGCTATAAAGATCAGCGCGCTCACAGCCATCAGCCCAGAGAAGAACCAGAAGTAATCAGCCCCAGTGAGCAGCAATGTACCATCGGCCTGACGAATAAAACTATTTACCTGCGCTGCAATTAAGTTGCCTATTGATACAGCGAGCCACCAAAGCCCCATGATAATTGACTTCATGGTATTGGGCGCTTGGGTGTACGAATATTCAAGCCCCGTAACCGACACCATAACCTCTGCGGAAGTAAGCACCAAATACGCCCCGAGTTGCCAGAGGATATGCACCGACTCACCTGCCTGTAGCCTTCCTTCGGCAAGAGCTATTACAGCAAAGGACATCGCTGCAATGACTAATCCCGCACCAATCTTCCGCAGCGATGTTAGACGGACAAACCGACCCAAAAAGGGATAAAGAACAAATGTAAAAAAGGGAACAAGTATCAGAATCAGTACAGGATTAAATGATTGCACCTGCGAAGCGAGGATTTCAAACTTTACAAATCCAAGGTTGATAGTTCTGTCCATTTTCTCCGCCTGTAGCACCCACGACGACCCAATCTGATCGAATAATGACCAGAATACGGCAATAAAAACATATAACAAAGATAGTCTACCGAGGATTCGCAGCCCAGAGGGACTAAAAGCATCACGCTTATACGTTGCCCACCCAGCAGACTCAATAGCAGTAAATTTATTCCGACCCAGCCAGAACAAAAATGTTGCAATCAACATGAGCGCACCCGGTACACCAAATGCCCAACTAGGCCCGTAGTGCTTCAGCAATTCTGGGGTAAGCAGTGAAGAAATTGCAGCACCCACATTAATAGAAATGTAGAACCACGAAAAAACCTTCTCGATAAGATGCTTATTACGGCTGCTGAACTGATCTCCTACGTGCGCTGATACACATGGCTTTATCCCGCCCGATCCAATAGCAATGAGCGTAAGGCCAATAGCTAAGCCAAAGCGTGTTTCAAATAAAGCAAGCGCGAGATGACCTAAGCAGTACACTACCGAAAGCGACATAATAGTTTTATACTTGCCCCAAAAAATATCGGCAACCAGCGCCCCTATAATTGGGAACAGATAATTAGCAGTAGCGAACATATGATACCAGTACACGGCGTTATTCTCGTCCATCGGAGCTAACTGCCCAGCATTATTCATCAAGTATTGAGTCATGAACACCACAAGGATGCCCTTCATGCCGTAGTAGCTGAATCGCTCGGCTGCTTCATTGCCAATAATGTATGGTATGCCGGGGGGCATCGTACCGGACTGGTCAGGCTGCATGCCTGTGTTTGCACCGCTCTGCGAAGAACTGCCTACCCCTACAGTAGTCTCTTTTTTCACACGCATATCCCGTTGAATGGAAAGTCTTGTTGATGTGATAATGTACAAAATTTGCAGGCAATCACATGCCAAAACTGGCTAAAATTTCTCTTATGGCTAGGTACAGGGTATATCATCACAGAAAAAGGGTAGCGCGCATCAGGAGGGCAGCAATAGCAGTGCGCTTGTTTATATCAGAATCCATATCCACATTCTTATATACACGAGCCTTCGGGCAGTTCGCTTTCCTATAGGCATTGGCATTGGCTCGGTCGTCGGAAAGTTGGATGTTGCGCTTCTGTCGCTGCCCATGCTTTCTGTCGTTGCACCGCGCAGCACACCCGCCGCGTGGTTGTTCGACCGAAGACGCAGCAGTAATGCGACCGGCGACAGCGACGAGCCGGACGTTGCAAAGACGCCCGTGCCCTATATTTTTGTCCAAAAACTTTCTCTATCGTTGCCGTCCATCTCTCTTTGCCCGGGCATGTAGTCCTACAGCCTAAAAAAAAAAGCGGAGACTGTTTGTTCAATCTCCGCTCTGCTTGTGCGCTGATATTTACTTGTGTATCATATCCCGAAGTATCGACATTGCTTCGGCGATGGTCACATCTTTCTTGATTTGCTTATGCCATTCATCGGCGCGTTCTTTGATCACCGCTTCCGATTCCTTTGCTTTATCTGCTTCGGTGCTCACAATTTTGATATGCGGTTGCTCTTTCTGCACTTCTTCAAAGCGTTTGGATTCCTTCTTCAGTTCTTCCTGCTCATCGCGCACACGGTTCAGGCTGAGCGGCTGCATTGTGTCGTCGCGGCGCTCCTTCATATGCTGCGCACTTTCTTCGATGAGCTTAAACGTTTCGTTGGCACTTACACGCTCTGCACTTTTAGACCGCAGCATACCCATATCGTATTTCTGATTCCACATCGAGTACCGCTGCGCCGGAATAGTATCCCACGGAAGCGCGTAGTCGAGTTCCTTTTCGCCAATTTTCAGCTTGCTATAAGCATCCGGCAGAACGATATCGGGCACAACACCCTTGAACTGCGTAGAACCGCCGTTAATACGATAGAACTTTTGGAATGTTATTTTCAGCGAACCAAGTGGCTTCAGCGAAGCAAATTGTGCGTTGAGGTAATTGTCCAAATCGACAAATGTCTGCACTGTTCCCTTGCCAAAAGTCGTCGGGCTACCTACGACAACAGCTCTGCCATAATCCTGAAGCGCGGCTGCGAGAATTTCAGATGCTGATGCACTATATTCATTCACCAACACAACAACTGGGCCATCGTAGGTGACTGTAGGATCGGTATCGCTGAGCACTTCCGCTTCGCCTGTGTTGTACTTAACCTGTACAACTGGGCCGGTAGGAATGAAGTGGCCAGTCATGCGGACAGCATCCTGAAGCGAACCACCACCGTTGTTGCGAAGATCGAGCACAATGCCATTTACATTATCTGATTTCAGCTTTTCCAATTCTTTGCGTATGTCTTCTGCCGAACTGCGCCCACCGGTTTTATTAAAATCCGCATAGAATTTTGGCAGATACACATAGCCGAATTTCTGATTGGTAGTTTCATCGGTAATCACCGCCGATTTTGCATACGTTTCTTCCAGCAGCACAACATCGCGCACGATTGGAATAACCGTAATACGTCCATCGGGTTTTTTCACAGTAAGCCGGACTTCCGTACCTTTTTTGCCTCGAATCAGCTTTACGGCATCGTCGAGCCGCATATCCACAACGTCGACGGGTTCGGCATCTGACTGCGCCACTTTCAGAATAATATCTTCGGGCTTGAGTTCTTTCTGCTTCCAAGACGCGCTGCCCGGCACGATGCTTTCCACCTTGATATAACCATCGGCTTCGCGAAGTTGCGCGCCGATACCTTCTAATGAACCGCTCATAGCAATGTCGAAGTTCTCTTTATCGTCGGGCGGAAAATATTCAGTATGAGGCTCGAAGCTGGTAGATACCGCGCCGAGGAACCGGCCAATCCTGTTCATTTCATTTTCTTGGAGCAAGCGATCAAATCGCTGCAACTGGTTCTTGAGCACTTTGTCGCGTGCTTCGGCTTCCAGTTCGCTATCCGACTTTGCGACGGCGCCCTCGCCTTTCTGGTCGTCTTTGTTTTTATCGCGTTGGTCGGTAAGCTCGATGTATTTCATCAGTGTCTGGTACTTCAGCAGTTTGCGCCACAGCTCTTTCAGAGATACTTCATCGGCAGCAAAATCTCGCTTTTCTGGGTCGAGTTCGAAGGTCTCGTCCTTGCTGAAGTCAAACGGCTGTGCGAGAATCTCTTTTGTGTAGGCTTCGGCTTCTTTTGTCCGCTGCTGTAGCAGCGTATTAGCAAGAGTGTACAACTCGTTTGTGCCATTGCGTAGCTGATCGTCTATCTGATTCTCATAAGCGCGCAGGCGGTCTACATCCGATTTCATCAGGAAATTCTTGTTGTAGTCCATACGCTCCAGCAGAAGCCTGAATGTCCGGCGCGAAAGCTCATCATCTACCGCAAGAGGGCTGTAGTGGCCGCGCTCAAGGCTATTGAGCAGAATCTGGCCTACAACTTCATCTTTGGTAAATTGCTGAGCAGGTAAACTATCGCCTGTGGAGACTACCAAAAGCGCGGTAAGTGCTAATCTCGAAAGGACTTGTTTCATACTATGTCTCACCGTTACGATTGCTTATTGAGTGTTGCCGGTAGTACACAGTCGTTCTATCGGAACAATTAGTGCATCTGGCAATATCGCATTCTCTACGCAAAAAAGCGAGGAAGTTACAGAGTAATTTTTTACGAGGAGGGTCGCCTTTACCAATGTTTTGTTGGTTATTAGCCACTACAACTCTTCGCACAATGCCCTGTATCGCGACCTGCATTCAAGCTATTACAAATGCCCATGCTATTTCTTGTTCTTGCGGGCGTGCGCGGCCACCCACTCGCCAATAATATCAAGAGCTTTGGGCGAGAAAGTTTCTTCGATAGAGCCATACTCCGAGGGCAATCCCGTCTGCGTTGTTTGAAACAGGTGGTTCAGGCTGGGCACAATACGAGTGGTAACAGCCTTGTTTCCACCTGCTTTTAGCGCTTGCTCAACCGCCTTCAGGTTTTCCGGTGCCACCTGTACATCCTTTTCTCCGTTGAGCGCAAGCACTGGCACTGTTACTTTCCGCAACGCCGGTTGGGGATCGTAGCCGAGAAAGAAGCGAAACCACGGCGATGAGAGAATGGGCATCTGGTTCTCGACTGTCATCTTTTGTGCGTCGACGAGTTCTTTTTCTTTTCCTTTGGCATTTGCCAAAAGAGCTACCACCCTGTTGTGCAAGTCTGCACTATCGTTCGCCTGAAGCACGGCGTCTTGCAAGTTTCTCTGTAGTGCACTGCTTGCAGCCAGTTCTTCGCCGCTCATCCCTCCAGCGCGATTGAGAATTTCGCTTTGTTTGGCAATGATGTCTTTACCCGGCAAACCCGGAGCTGCCAAAAGCACAATAAATGCGATATCAGGCGAACCAGCGGCTACCATAGGCGCTACTATGCCGCCCTCACTGTGGCCAATCAAGCCAATGTGCTGTTTGTCAATATCGCTGCGCCCTGCCAGCCATTCGACTGCTGCACGAACGTCCGAGGCAAAGTCCTGCGAAGTAGCACTGGCAAAAACACCGGTTGATTGCCCCACACCCCGTTCGTCGAATCGCAGCACAGCAATGCCACGGCGCGTAAGGTAGTCGGCGATTACAAGAAATGGTCTATGGCCTAATATCATACAATCGCGGTTTTGGGGACCGGAGCCACTTATCAGCACTACTGCGGGAAAAGGACCATCCGACTGCGGTGTTGTCAGTGTACCAGCAAGCGTGAGGCCAGCAGCCTTGTTGCTAAATATTACTTCCTGCTCTGTGTATGGATAGGGCTTTATTGGATCCTGAGGTCGCCGAATCTCGTCGCTGCTGCTGGAACGATGGAATTCCAACGGCAATTTTACCGAGCCTTGTGCCCACTCACCTGCAATGCTTGATCCATCTGGTGCAATGCGGCCTGCATAGGCACCATGCACCTTTTCTATGGATAAAAGTAGACTGTCGTTGCGCGAAATAGCAGAGGTAACGGGAATGCCCTTTGCTCCCTGGTCGGGGCTATCCATGGTTGCTATCAGCGAACCATTGGCCTGTGCAATATTGAGCACTATGCGTAGGCTGGTAGCTCCTACGTTGAGCTTGCCTTGCCACGTACCGCTTACATCCGGTGCCTGCGCCCACAGTGAGACAGCAGATAAAAATCCTGCAAGGCAACAGCATAATGTACGGACACTATTCATACAACTACTCCTGATATTGATAGATACTTCTGCACGGGCTACTACAGTGCCCGACGGTAGACGAAAGAAGGAAGCATAACAACAATGCCTATTGCAGCTACGACAACTATAGGCATAAGATACATTTGGGTATGTATATCGGCAAAAATTCCTATTGCAAAAAGCTGTGGTTTCATCGGTTTAAAACGACAGAAGCCCGGCATCAACCGGACTTCTGAAAAAGCGATCAACGATCTGGTTATTTTACGACACTCATTTTTCCTGCCAAAGCGGAGGATGCAGTACGCACGGTGTACAGATACGAACCTGCGGGAAGTTCGGAAATATTGAGGTCTACAGCCTGCTCGCCAGCACTCATATTATCGCGACGCACACTCATCACAGCCTTGCCTGTCATATCAAGAAGACTGATTTCCACAAACGACGGCTTATCAATGGCAAAGCGAATGGTGCTTTTATCCGAAGCCGGGCTGGGATATGCCCCTCTGAGCGAAAGGCCATTGAGAGTTGCAGTTTCGCGTACATCTGTCGTTGTTATTTCAACAACCGGCATGATAATCGGATCGACGTTTATTGCCGAACCATCGATCTCAAGAGGAATTTGCGAGAGATGCGCCGCAACGAGTTGTTGATTTTGTATGGCGAGGAATACAGCATTGTCTTCGCCCTGGCCATCACCCTGCTGATTGCTGAACACCGCCGTGAAATCAGATGGATCGGTCTGGCTGGAACCTACTGTTTGTATCAGAGCGACAAAATCAGACTCGACACTCACAGGTTCTGGAAACTCAATATAGGTCAGAGCCGAGCCTGTCGAACTTGTATCAATCATATCTGTCGTAAATACCGTTCCTCTGATCTGCTGGTTGGGCAACCCTGTTCCCGCATCTACGGAAAACAGAGTAGCAACTAAGGTGTCGGCCTCGCCACTGATCTGCTTCAGTGCATAAGCCACCAGTATTCCTTTCACCGATATCGGCGACGACACTTCATACTTTGCTCCAAGGAACACATAAATAGTATTTGTACCAGTCACAGGCCAGTTAGATGTGCCGTCGTTATAGCCATAAACTGTTATCTGTCCGTCGGTTGCGCGGTCCAGATACTGCGAAAGAGTATCGAGTGTCGTTTCGTCCTGCGGTGCGGCCACAGCTCCGGGCGTAGGATGGGCAGAAGTGCGAATCATTGCTGGAACAGCTTGGTAGCCTTGTTCCGACCACGGCATTGTTGCCCCTGATTTCATAGCAGATACAGGGGGAATAGTCATGTAATTCTGTTGGGCAAATACGGGCAACGCAAGGAGGCCAGCCGCGAGAAATGCGGAGAGAGTTCTCATGAGAATACTCAAAAATATATTGGAACAAAATCAATTATTCGCGGTAAACACTAAACCGGTAGCAGCGCCTATCGGTTACTCTATATAGCGCGAAATATGAGCCGCTTATGCGGAAAGGCTGTAAATGAAGCTGCAAATATAGAAATATATAAAAAGTAAATCGCCGGAAAATATCGGTACTTCACAGGCTATTTGTCAGGTAATGGCATGGATACAGATTACAGTTGTCCACTGCTCCAACGCATTGCAGGGCTTTCTATAGCAACAACGTCGATAAAGTTTCCGTAATGCCTTTTTTGTCATTGCCCGGCAGTAATTTTTTTTCAATCTTGTGGAGCAGTATCAACAATTACAGAGGAGTAAGCCATGATAATTCAGGCTGGCAGTACTGTATACCATCGACCGAGCGGTGAAGAATGGTTCGTTCTCGGAGTAAATGCGACGATTGGGCGTATCTGTGTCACCGGCACAGACACGGAGCCCACCGTTTTAAAGATATCGGATTGCACATTGGTCACAGCCGGCAAAGGGCTAACTGCATGGGAGCGTAAATCCCGTGAAGCATTGTTTGGTCCAGAATGGGTATAATATAGAATACATGTAAAAGCCGGAATGAAACATCCGGCTTTTTGCTTTTTTCCTGCGTTTAGCACCTGCGCGCAGTTCGTGCCCTCTGCTTCTGCTGTACCTCAGTTCCCCTACAATCACAGCAAGACTATCGCACTATAACAACTGGCACTGTGTGCCGGTGTCCATCTATCTCAAGGATTGCAGTATAGAACCCCGTAGGACAACCAAGGCCACTGCCTGTGCTGCCATTCCAGAACACCGACGTCTGATTATCCCGTATCTCAAGCTCCCCCCGGAATACGATACGTCCTGTAAGGTCGACAATCCACCATACAGCCATGCCGCGATATGGTGTGGTAATCTGCATTTCTACGCCTGCTGTTGCAGGAACAGGAAGAATGCGAAGAACATCTGCCGCTGGTGCTACCTCCTGCACACTCGTCGCAGTTGTTGCCGAGAGCATAAACACGGTTGAAAGCTGTATGCCGTCGTCGAAAATAGCAGTGAGAAGGCGCTGGTAGATACCAGCCTCCGGTGCCACTCGTAGCCGCAATTTTTCTGCAAGACCTTGCGCGATCAATGCCGGTACATTGGGTAGGATAATGTCAAAAGGCTGTTCAACGCTGATCTGCTGCAGGCTAACCTCACCCTCGCCCGTGTTTGCAAAAAAGCCGAACAACGTCGTGTCGAGTGTCGATCCGGCAGAAATGATACCGAGATCAATAAACGCGGGTAGTACTACATCCTTTCGGCTTTTGCGTCCCCTGAGTTCCACAGTTGATTCCGTAGCCGATCCAGCCCCGGGATAGCTCAAACGAAGGGTAGCATTCCTGACGCCCATGTCTGCTGGCTGAAATCTGACGGTAAGTGTATGCTCCTGCTGGGGTGCCAGTACAAGCGGCAGCGATAGCTGGCCAATAGAAAAATCATCTGCGTTGAGGCCAGAAAGAGCTGCATTTGTCACAGTGAGTTCCTGGCTTCCTGTGTTAGTCAGCACCAGCATCTGCTCTGCTGATGTCTGCGACAGCCGCAAGGTGCCAAAGTCAATGTCATGCGTCGAGAGCTGTAGCTGTGTATCAGGCCCTCTGATTTCAATAATTTTGTTGTTGCTACTGTTGCTGGTAGAGATAAACACACGCCCATCGGGGGCAATGCAGAGGTCGCGGAGGCGTCCGAATTCACCGGCAAAGTATTCTTTGCGATCTACAATCTGGCTGCCGTCGTCGCTGAGCTTGAGTTGGATAAGTTTTGAAGCTTTGAGCGTGAGCAAAAGCAGCGAATTGTTCCACTCCGGGATAGCTGAGTGGTTGTAATAACCAAGGCCACACACGGCCAGTGTAGGCGTCCAAGCTGCTATAGGCTCTACTACCGAGGAATCTTCGCAGAATGTCTTTTCTTGTGCAAGATCGCAATAGCCATGTACGTTGGGCCAGCCATAGTTCCGGCCTTTTTCAATAATATTTACTTCGTCGTCGGTCGAAGGACCATGCTCGGAACTGTAGAGCTTGCCCTGTGCCCCAAAGGTAATTCCCTGTGGATTGCGGTGGCCTGTAGAGTACAGAGCGCTGCCGAGCCAGGGATTGTCAGCCGGAAAGGTACCGTCTGGGTTGATACGCAGTATCTTGCCGTTCAAGCTCGTGTGATTCTGTGGCAAAGTTTGGTCGGAGGCATCTCCTGTTGTTATCAGCAGCGTTTTATCCGGAGCAAATAGCAAACGACAACCGTTGTGGATGGATGAACCCCGAATACCGCCGATGAGTATAAACGGGTTGACAAGGGTTGTACCATTGTATTCATACCGCACTATACGCTCGCGGGTTGCCCCATTGTCGTCGTAGTTGTAGGCAAGAAAGACATGAGGCACGGCGGGAAAATCAGGGTGTAACGCCATACCGAGCAAACCACCTTCACCGATCCGTTTGATGTCGTTTATCGTCGCCACTTCTATAATCTGGCCTGTCACCGGGTTGAGTCTGCTTACTTTACCTCCAATTTCAGTCATCCAAATCCAGCCATCCGATCCCCAGATAATTTCCCACGGTATATCCCGCCCTTCCACAACAACCCGCGTGGTCAGTTCCTGCGCTGTGAGATTCTGCTTGCTGCATGCGAATAGTGTACATAATAATATCGCACACCCAGCTAGTATCACTCTTAGCATAGTATCTCCTGTATAGTACTTCAGTTTAAGATATGATAGAAACGACAACTGATATCGCTTATCGCTGCGGAAAACATTGGCTCTGCTCTACACCATACCCCGTGCGGCTATAACTCTTGTTAGCTCTCACATCCCTATACCTACGGTGAAGTTGCTGCGAAAGCTCCAAATGTTGTATGAGTAGATAATAAGAGATACGGGCATCGCTGCGGCGCACGTCATAAGAATGATGAGCGGATGATGTCGCTGCCGCCGGTCGCAATAGCTGCCTCTTGATAACATCGTCCGACACCGCCGGAAAGCAGACAGCACACATGACGAAGCCTCTCTGTAGTCACAGCGGGAAGAACGGAGCATCCCAAGTCTGCACATCCAGAACTATCTTCCTCCAGCGGAAAAGATACGTTTAAAAACTTACCAGACTCTTGCAAAGTTCCCCAACAAGCTCTCATAGCTGCCCACCCCGCGCTAAACAACAACGGCACCACTCTTGCAAGAGTAGTGCCGTTGTAAAACTGACGGTCTACATTTTTTTACTGAAGGCGGATCGACGTTCCTACTTGCAGGCTGCGCTCGTCTAAACTTTTGTTCAGCTTCTTCAGCCGCGCAACACTAACACCGAATTTTCCGGCGATAGTACCAAGAGTGTCGCCTTTGCGAATTTTATAGGTCTTCGGAGCACGGCCTTCGCGACCAGAAGAAGTAGAACTTCCTTTGGCAACATTGTCGCTGTAGATTTTCAGGCGCGTACCGTGATATACTGTGCTGCCTTTGATATCTCCGGGATTCCAGCGCACAATTTCGCGCTCGTCCACACCGTACATCGAAGCAATGCCGTTCAGCGTTTCGCCACGGCGCACTCGGTGCGTTACCAAATTTTTACCACGTGTCTGCTGCCTTGCAGATGCAATCGCCGTTTCTTGGCGGCTACCGCTTGAAGGCACTTTCAGGGTTTGGCCTACACGAATTTTACTGCGGCTGTTCAGATTGTTATTTTTGCGAATCTCGCTTATCGATACACCATAATCATCGGCAATTGTCGCCACTGTTTCGCCACGGCGAACCTTGTGTTTTACAATGGAAGCTGTCTGGTGTTCGGCAACCGGGGCTGTGCGTTCGGCAGTTGGAGTCGCGCTGGCCACCTGTGTGGCTTCCTTGCCGAGATATACAACGAGGTTCGTATTTACCTGGATATTATCAGAGTCATACGGGATATTATTCCAATTCCGCAGGTCGGCAATACGCACCCCATAGCGGTTGGCAATACTGTGCAGCGTTTCGCTGCGGCGTACCTGATGGTAAATTTTCTTGTTGCCAGTAGATGGCTCAGTGCGTTGCTCTGCCTTGATGGCAGCTACAGCAGGCTCGGATTTTTTCTGCGGGGCAGTAGCGGCTTCTGGAGTTTTCGACTCGCTATTTGAGCGGGATTCAGCGATTGCCGTTTCGCCAGATTCAGCAGCAGCACCTACCGGAACGCGTATCATCGTACCAGCGCGCAGGCGTTTCCTTTTACCTGAAAGATTGTTTGCGTCGGCTATAAGATCGACAGAACTACCGTATTGCTCTGCAATTTCCACAAGCGTTTCTTTCTTGCGAACTTTGTGGTACACCCAAGAGCGTTTTTCGGTATCGGGTAGTTGCTCAAAGTTATAGGCAAACGTTTCTTTTGTGCCGCGAGGCAGCTTCAGCGCATAGTTCTGTGTATTCGGAGGGGTACACCCCTGCACTAACTCCGGGTTCAGCGCTTTGAGCTCTTCAATCGTCGTATTGGCGCATTTTGCAAGTGCGCGGAGGTCTACAGATTCGGAGACGGAAGCAGTTTCGTAGTCGTAAGCATCTTCAAACGAAACATCGGTAAAACCATATTGCTCGGGGTTGATCGAAATTTTGGCAGCCGCAATAAACAGAGGCACATAGCCACGTGTTTCGCGCGGCAGGAAATCGCGGATTTCCCAGTAGTCGGGACTCGTCTTGCCGGAGCGTGCAATAGTGCGGCGTACACCACCCATACCGCAGTTGTATGCGGCCAGAGCAAGGTGCCAATTGCCAAACTCATTGTAAAGGTCTTTCAGGTGACGCATAGCAGCACGTGTAGCCTTTTCAGGATCGCGCCGCTCGTCGATCCAGTAATTGGCATCCAAACCGTACATCTCGCCTGTGGACTTAATAAACTGCCACAGCCCCACAGCTTTAGCTGAGGAAACTGCGTTGGGATCCAGTCCGCTCTCTACAATAGACAGGTAGATAATTTCCTCGGGTACGCCTTCTTCTTTAGCCACTTTGCGCATCATAGGGAACCAGCGGCCTGCACGCGGCAGCCACTTATTGAAGAACTTCTGACCTTTAGCACTGGTAAAGAACGTGATACAATTGCGAACATACTCGTTATCGGGCATGTCGATCTGCAATTCGCCTTGTACCGCTGTAAAAGCAGGTGCGACACCTGTGCTTGGGACCTTGATCACTCCTACAGAGTTTTTTGCATCGGCAGCACCGGAAGCCGAAGTAGCATAGGAGTCTACTTCCTGGAAAAACTTATCGCGAAGCACGGCAATCGAGGAGTTCTCGCTCAGATTGTCGATGCTCTGGATATAGCTCTCGTAATCTTCGATAATAGACTGCATCAAATCCGCGAACTCGGGATTGTCCTCGATGTTCGGGTAGTTGACGATTGCATTCAGAACCTCGATAGCTTCTTCGAATGCGTGGGCGGCATTTGTTGTATCGCCACGGTCGATAAAAGTGAGCGCGCGCAGATACTTCTGGCGGGCAGATTCGAGCTTTCCGGTAACTAATCGGTCGTTAATAGAAGAAGAGGAAGATGCGTCGTCGAGATCCGCGTATTCATCCTGATATGCAGGTAGAGTAGCGCCTTCCTTTTCCCCTGAACCGTTGTTACTACTCGTGTACCGTACCGAAGAACATCCTACGGCAAAAACTGCCATGGCGAACAGCAATACCGCTACCGATACGTAATAGCGAGGAGTCCCTGCCATTGTACCTCCTGTGTTATTGAGATGAGAGGAAAAACGAGGTTGAATATAAAGTATGATTCTCACTAATGCAAAAGTTTTCAACATCATGAATGATTTTTAATAGAAAATGCCGAACTTCTGGCATCGACCAGTCTCGCAACTGCTTGGCACTGTTGCTTCAAGCTTTGCTTTAAGGTACTTCAATCCCTAACAACAGGCGTATGCCAGGTGATTGTGTTGAAAACAACGAGAAAAGGGGTCGCACAGAAAGGAAGTGCTACAGCCGTAGAATCCCGATTTTTTGTATTTTAGCATTTTTCTGTTCCGGTTTCTACGGTCAAACCTATGAGTAGTCAGCGCATCCTTGTTACAGCCGCTCTGCCTTATGCCAATGGATACATTCATCTGGGGCACTGCGCCGGTGCGTATTTGCCAGCCGATCTGTATGTGCGATTCCAGCGAATGAACGGGCAAGACATTCTTTTCGTGTGTGGATCCGATGAACATGGTGCTGCCATTTCTATTTCTGCGGAAAAAGAAAAGACTACGCCACAGGCTATTATCGATAAATACCACACAGCAAATGAACAGGCTTTTCGCAGGCTGGGTATGAGCTTCGATGTGTACTCACGCACATCGCTGCCTGTCCACTATAATACAGCGCAGGAGTTTTTCCTCGATCTGTACAATAAAGGAGCTTTTTCCGAAAAGGAAGAAGAGCAGTTCTATGATGCCACCGCCCAGATGTTTCTTCCCGACCGCTTTGTAGAAGGTATCTGCCCAAATTGCAGCTACGACAAAGCCCGGGGCGACCAGTGTGACCGCTGTGGCGCCTACTACAATCAGCTCGATCTTAAAAGCCCACGTAGCCTCGTAAGTGGCAATACACCCGTTGTGAAAAGGACTACCCATTGGTACTTCCGGCTGGGCGAGTTCCAGAAGCTGCTAGAGGGTTATATACAGTCGCATGAAGGGGACTGGAAGGATAATGTACTCCAGCAGTCGCATTCCTGGCTGCGGCAAGGGCTTGGCGACCGCGCTATTACGCGCGACCTCGACTGGGGCATTCCCGTGCCCATAGAAAACGCCCAAGGCAAGGTAATCTATGTCTGGTTTGAAGCACCTATAGGCTATATCTCCGCTACGAAAGTGTGGGCCGAACAGCAAGGCACGCCAGACGCTTGGCAAAAATGGTGGCAGGACGAAGGTACACGTTATATCGCATTTATCGGCAAAGACAATATCGTGTTCCATACGCTTATTTTTCCCGCGATGCTGATGGCAAGAGGTGGCTATATTCTGCCCGACAATGTGCCCGGCAATGAATTTCTCAATCTCGAAGGCGAAAAGTTCTCGAAATCGCGCAACTGGGGTATTGATCTGAAGGAATATCTCGCCGATTTCCCCGAAGATCAGCATGTAGATGCTCTTCGCTACGCGCTGGCAATGGCGCTGCCGGAAGCACGCGACACCGATTTTACGTGGAAGGAATTTCAGGTGCGTGTGAATGATCTGGCGAATAAACTCGGCAATTTCAATAATCGCTCGATGCAGTTCCTGCTTACAAAGTTCGATGGTAAAGTACCCGTGCTGCCGGAGAAATTCCGCAAACTGCCAGAGGCGTGGAAACTGCTCGCCGATGATATTGCCCGCGCTGGCGACTGCGACGCCGAGCAACTGCTCGAAGACCTTGTGCCTAAATACCTGCATTATTTCTCGCAGGCAGATGTGCGGCTTATTATAGCTCTTGTGCAGGGAGCACGAATTATCGCAGGTAAATACGAAAGTTTCCGTCTGCGCGATGCCGTAAGCGAGACAATGAATCTCGCTCAAGCGGCTAATAAGTATTTCAATGATACAGAACCTTGGAAAGCTATTAAAAATCAGCCCGATGAATGCGCGCGCACTCTGTATATCTGCGCGCAAGCCGTTCGCTCGCTGGGTATTGCTTTTGCTCCTGTGCTGCCCTTTGCCTCCGAAACAATGCTGGCGATAGTAGGAGCGAGTTCCGAACGCAAATGGTCTGCCATCGGCCAGCCACTTGTGCCCGAAGGTACGGTGATAGCTGTTCCACCGGGAAAACTCTTCGATCCGATACCCGATGAAAAAATCGCGGAGCAAGTAGCAAAGCTCGGTGCCGGTAAGCAGACTGAAACCAGTGTGCAGGTAGCGCCTGTAGAGGAGCCCTCTTCGCTGGTGACCATTAACGACTTTAAGAATATTCATCTGCGCACGGGGAAAGTCGTCGGCGCTGAACGAGTGCCCAAATCGGATAAACTGCTGAAACTCCAAGTAGACCTCGGTTCGGAGCAGCGGCAGATTGTAGCTGGCATTGGCAAACACTACGAACCGGAATCGCTTCTCGGCAAGACGGTCGTGGTTGTAGCCAACCTTCAGCCCGCGCGCCTGATGGGTGTGGAGTCGCAGGGGATGTTGCTGGCGGCCAATACGCCCGATGGTGGCTTGTCGCTTATCCAGCCTGATACAGACGGTATAGCTCCGGGGACTGAAGTTCGATAGAGCGTGCAACATTTGCGCCAGGGCGTCGTATCATGCCGCCGCCGCCCTTCTATCATTTATTTTTTGAGAGTTTTGAGAGGTATGTTTACCAACAACATTGCGCGCAGTTTGTGCGCGCTTGCTATGATGAGCTTAGGCACCGGTATGCTTTATGCTCAGGACGAAGGATACGTCGATGCAGCAGCAGGATTCCAAATGGGATTTCCGAGCGGGGAGTTCAAGGATGCTATCGACAGAAATAGCTATGGCCTCGGAGCACACATCGGCTATAATTTTGGTAGCCTGGCTCCTGTCATGTTCGGCCTTGATTTTGGTATAATGACGTATGGTGGCGAACGTCGCCAAGAGCCGTTTAGCTCTACGATTCCCGATGTAACCGTAGAAGTAGAGCGCGACTACAACATCGTACAGGGACACTTTCTGCTGAGATTAGGCCCCAACGAAGGCGTGATCCGTCCGTATTTAGACGGGCTGATTGGCTTCAACTACTTGTATACCAATACAGCTATACAGAACAAGGGCAAAGCCGACGAAGAAATTGCAAGTTCTGTGAATCTCGACGATTTTACATTTAGTATCGGCGGTGGTGGTGGCCTCATGGTGCGCGTGTACAACGACCTCGACGAAAATACTGAAACATCGAAAAAACGCCGGACAGATGAAGGCATTCACGAGGCATTTATCAGCCTTGACGTGCGCTATCTGTCGGGCTCCGAAGCAGAATATCTGAAACCGGGTTCGGTGACAATTGAAGAAGTCGATAACAAGCCCGTCGTGCGCTACGATATTACGCGCTCGCGTACTGATATGATCGTTGGGCGTATTGGCGTAACCTTGCTCTTCTAACAGAGTGCAGCATCGCAGTAAGCAAAAAAGCCGTGGGGAAATTCTCCACGGCTTTTTCTTATAAAAGGATCAATATGCGATCAGCGGGGCGAGACATCCTTCAGCGAGTCGATATTGAATTTTTTACCGAGCTTGCCAAGTCGCGCTGTGTTGATATCTGCACCGACGATATTGACAAACATCATCTTTTCTTTATCCATCACCATTGCGATAATACCAACGCACTTACCGCCACTTGTTTTCATATACACATGAGCCTGGTCGTCTTTTTTCATCCGCATTTTAGCAGCGGGCTTCCAACCATCGCGTTCGAGCGTAGACACAATCGACGCGATCTTATTGCTGACTTGGTCGATGAGGTCGGCTCGCATGCCAAAGCCTTTTACCTGTATCAGATTCAGGCCGCGCAGTTCTGCGGCCAGCTCGGGGTCTTTGTCTTTGGTAGCCTCAGCTACCATTTCGAGCAAGTTGTCATCGAGAAAAATTTCCACGTTTTCCTTTTCCCCTTGGAATAGCCCCAGAGTGCCGAAGTCGATATACCCCGGGCTTGAGCGCCATTCCTGCGCACAGAGCGCAACGGTACAAAAGGCAAAAAGGACAAACAATACAGAGTGTATAGAACGTATCATGCAGGAACTCCGCGTAAATAAGAGAAGAGATTATTCAAGTGTTGAATTTGACTGTAGTGCTGTCTCAACGGCGCGTTGCACCGGCTCTACGATATAGGGTTGCACTGCTGTTCCAGTTGCTACCGCCGCTACTTTTTCATTCACCGAGCCTAAATAGGCCAGTGTCCACTCTACCTGGCGTTTGGCGCTTGCAACTTCGGCTTCGCTTGGTTCATGCGAAGCACCGGGTTTCAGCAGCCAAGCACCGGCAATAACAACAACAACTGCAAAGCCAAGCGCAGGAGCCAGCCGAGGTCCAGAGAACCACAGGCGAATAGTTTCCCACAGCGAGGGGCGGCTGACAACAGGCACAGGAGCCTGAACCGATTCTACGCCGATATGGCGGTACACTGCTTCTACCACCCGGTCGGGACATTCCATTTTATGGAAAGAGCGAAGCGATACCTGCATCTCGCGCGCAAATGCTACTTCATCAGCACAGAGCTTACACGCACTTAGGTGTACTTCTACTAATGGAGTCTCGTCGGGCGGCAAGTCGCAGTCGACAAATGCCTCCACGCGTTCGAGAACATCCTCGCAGGACAAGGTTTTATCTGTTGATTTCATTATTGGTCGTCCTTCGTAAAATATTTCTTATCATGTGACGGCCACGGTGTAAATATACTTTAACCGTGTTCAGCGGAATCTCCAGAGCCTGGCTGATCTCCTCGTACTTCATATCTTCGATCTCGCGCAGGATCACAACGCTCTTATATGGCTCTTTTACCTCGTCGAGTGCCTGAAGGATACGGGTTCGGATATCTTCCCCCTCCACCGCTCTGTCGGGAGTAGGCTCCGGAGCAGTAGCGCTCATCATCGTGTAGTCGTCGGCGTCTTTCACCACGCGCGACCGGTAGCTCTTGCGCTTGCGAAGCGCGTCGATACTGGCATTGCGCGTTACGCGAATGATCCATGGTTGAAGTAGCGACTGATCAATACTGTTCCAGTTATTCCACAGTTTGATCAGCACTTCCTGGGCAACGTCCTCTGCCTCCTCGCGATTGCGGAGATAGTAGTACGCGTAGTTGTAAATGTTACTGCGATACTCCTGTACCGCCTGTTTGTATTGGAGCATGCCGCGATTGCCTAAGACGGTGTACTATCGGATTGTGTTACAAAGAGGTAAACTTGCTGCAAAAGCCCTCGCTGTTCATTGCACATGATTATAAAGAATAGCAGATAAGATAACTACAGAACGCGAAAATTCCGAAATTTTCTGTGAAGCCACTGGCAGTGAGTGCCGACTACGAGCCATAGATGCAGTTGTGCGCTATCGTCTTCGCTCGTGGGTTCGGTCTCTGCACCGCGCGGCACACCCGCCGCGTGGTCTCCGCGCCACTCCGCATTAGCAGCACATAACTGCCCAGCAACGCTGTTTTTGCCCCTGCCGAACTCCTTTCCATGCGGTGAAAACTCGGCCTACACGCGGCGGGTGTGCCGCGCGGTGCAGAGGACACGCGAGGCCGGAGACTGAAGGCCAACCAACGTATTCAACCAAAGGCAAGAAACTTCTTAAACGGTAGTCTCAATTAATGCTGAAAA
>DLHF01000032.1 GCA_002483085.1 Ignavibacteria bacterium UBA7675 | reverse complement strand
TTCAGCATTAATTGAGACTACCGATTCGAGCAGAAGCGGATTTTGAGTGTAAAAGCAGATTCGAGCAGAAGTAGTTTACTCTCTGGCGAGCTCTCGCGCTGCCTGCACTACGGCCTGCGCGCCCACCAATTTCATGCAGTTAAAATGCCCTCGTGGGCAGCGAGAACGACCTATGTGGGTACATGGTCGGCACGGCAGAGCTACCTCGGCAATACGATGTGGCACACGGTAGGGAGCAAAGCCAAATTCTGTCACAGTAGAGCCAAACACAGCCACAACGGGCACGCGCCGCGCCGCTGCGATGTGCATCACGCCTGTATCGTTGGTAAGCAGTACATCGCATGTGTCTAGCAGGCGGGCAGTATCGAACACCGATGTACTACCCGAAGCATCAACAACATGAAGACCGGGAGCCATAGCGCCCAGCACCTCGGCACAAACGCCACGGTCGGCTTCTCCCCCGAGCAAGACGACATCGGCCTGCTGTTCGAGAGCCAAAGCTGAAGCAGCTTCAGCAAAACGCTCTGGCAGCCAACGTTTAGTAGCGTGGTGTGCACCTGGAGCCACGGCAATACGCCTGCGGCTGCCGTCATTTGCACGAGCGGAAGGCGGATAAACACCAGACGACTCTTCATCGGGCAGCCAGAGTTCGAGCCCTTGTCCATCATCGTCTACTCGTAGTTCGCTCACAGTAGCGCGATAGCGCTCGGCAATGGGTGCTGCATGGCCATACAAATTTTTTTTCAGGTGCACCAGCGCCAGCTTTTTCAGTCTCGCTTTGTGCATACGGTACAGCGCACCACCCATCCTGCGGCGTATGCGGCGCGAATGGCGATTGCGCTGTAGGTCGACAATAAAGCTGTAGCGCTTGCGCGGAAGTGAAAAGCAGAGAGAAGCCTTCAGGGCGGAGAGGTCGCCGGCGGAAAGCGACCGGGAATAGGCCAGAACAGTGTCCACATGAGGATTGTGGCGCACAATATCAGCAAAGCGTATGTCTACGGCCATATCAATGCGAGCATGGGGATAGGCAGCCCGCAACTGCCGTAGCAATGGCGTTGTAAGCAAAACATCGCCCATAGAGCTCAGGCGTATCACGAGGAAAGAATGCGAAGAACCCATATGCTACTATTGTACCGACCGCACTCCGCGATTATTACCACATCAATTTTCCAGCTATCTCGCCCAAATTAGTGATAAAAATTTGAAATATATTGACCGGGAAAGAAAATCTTCGGATATTGGCGCCCGGCCAAAACGCCGCTTAAACGCCCCCGAAAGGGCGTCCCAGTCTCCGTCAACAACATCATTTTGTGAAAATAATATGCACTTTGCAGTGGAACAGGACGACAATGTCGTCATCTTTACAATCCGGGAGCCGCGCCTGGACGCCACGATTGCCGGCGATGTCAAGGCGGAGTTTCTTATTCTGTGCCAGCCAGATGTCGAGGCACTGATTATCGATCTTACAGCAGTACAGGCCTGCGATAGCGCTGGCCTGAGCGCCCTCTTGCTCGCCCAGCGTGTCATGGGGGAATCCGGGGCGCCGGTCGTGCTCGCTGGTGTGCAGCCCGCAGTGCTGAACCTGATGAAAATTATACAACACGACCGCGTGTATCCGATGTTCGATTCGGTGGAGGACGCTCTGGCCGATCTTCAAGAAGAATAAGCACCAGCAGCAGTGGAAAGTTGGGGATGCAATACATGGGATTCGCACAGCCGTTTCCCTTTATTACCCCGTATTCTCTGTCGCCCATCTCTTATAAAAAACTACTATAGCAAGAAGGGCTGTCCGTTGGACAGCCCTTCTTGTATTATAAGCAGAATAGTTTTTAGTTCGTTGTTGGGAATTTTTCCGGCAGCGGCAGAGAACCGGGAATGCCCATCACTGGAAAATCCTTGCGCAGCGGATACAATGGCTCGCCGGTTTCCGGGTCGACAAAGTCCTCGGGCATGTAGAATCGGCGCAGATCAGGATGTCCACTAAAAATAACGCCATACATATCATAGGCTTCGCGTTCGTACCAGTTCGCGCTTTCCCAGATATCTGTCACCGTAGGGCAGCTTGGGAATTCTTCTTCTACCCCAACCTTGACAAATAGTCGTGCGGCCAGCGGCATGGAGTACAAGTTGTACACCACGTCGAAGCGCGGCTTCCGGCGGTCGTACCAGTCAATCGCTGTTACATCGCGGAGCTGGTTGAACAATGTGTGCACATTATCGCGAAGCTCGCGCATTGTATCCACAAGCACGCCCTTGTCGATAAGAAGCGTAAGATCGCCACGGTGCTCAATAGTGTCTACTCGTCCAGCAACGGGCGATACGACATTCAGTATCGTTTCTTTTGAAATTGCCATACATCTACAGTAAAGTTCGCAAAAGTCAGAGAGAATTTTCTACAACCGGCTTTTTGCCTTTGGTCGTATCTTTGCCATCCCGGAGCATCTGGTCGTTCTGATGAACGCTGTCGGCCTGAAACTCGCTACTCTCCCCATTGCGGAGATATTCCGGCGTAGTGCGGAAAATATAATCCCACAAGGGCGAGGAAATACCATATGCCGTGTGCTCATCGTTGTAATGATGGCGCAAATGGTAATGCTTCATAAACTTAGCCACGCGGCTTTTCATGGGAAAATGATGTACTGCGTAGTGCATGGAATCGTAGGCTACATAGCCTGCAATGAAACCTGCAAACACAGTGAGCTGATAATCGCCAAACACCAACCCAAACAACAGAAAAAACACTGCTGCCAGCGGAACGCTTACAAGCAGGGGCATCACAAGGCGCGTGCTATCGCGCGGATAGTCGTGATGTACTCCGTGCACGAGAAAATGAATATATTTGCCAAGCTCGGTCTTTGGTTCGTAGTGGAATGCCCAACGATGGATAGCATATTCCATTAAGGTCCACAAAAGAACGCCGCCTATAAAAGCTATTATTCCCGCTATCGGGGAATTGAGAGAAAAACCGAACCAGCAACAGACAACAACAACCGGGACGAACACGACAACCGGAGTTATCGGATGAATGTGCGAAAAATACTCAAGAACGGGATTCTCAAACATCCGGACAGTTTCATTGCGATTGGAAACAAATTTACCCATAACTCTGTAACGAAAAGTTAGTAATACTGGGCCTCCTACCGTGAAAACAACTTCAGCATTCTATTTCCCGCATAAGTGCTGTGTTTTTTTACCGACCCAAAACTACGAAAATATTTTAAAAAACAATCGACACGCCTGTGAGCTCTCTACGTCCTGTTGAATACCGCTTACCCGATGCCGTCGTGTGCCTAGATGGCACCCTGCCGCCTGCGGAGTTTTTTGCAAAACTGCAATCCCTGCCCGTTATCGCAGCCGATGGCGCTGCAATAAGGCTGGCAGAGCGATCTGTACAGCCATCGATCATTATTGGCGACTTCGACACTCTTGAGGCCTCCGGTCTACAGCATTTGTTTGAAGGTACACCCCAGCTCCGCATTGCCGACCAGGATTCTACCGATTTCGAAAAATGCCTGCACTATTGCATCGATACCGGCATTGGCACCGTGCTGATATGCGGGATGCACGGCGGCGAGATGGAACACTCCCTGAACAACTGGAGCATTGCAATGCGCTATGCGGCCAGCTTGCACCTTTGCCTGTACGACGCTCAGCGCTACGGGCTGCCAATCTCCTCTTCGATGTCTTTGCCCACCGAGCCGGGAGAAACTATTTCACTTATTCCACAGCCGTATGCTGTGATTACAACCCAAGGACTACACTGGCCCCTGACCCGCGAAGAACTCAGGCTCGGCTATCGCGAGGGCGCGCGCAACAGGGCTGCCGGAAAAGAGATAGGCATTGCTCTGCACGAGGGAAGCCTGCTGCTGTTCTGCAATGCCACCGCGCTACCACTTGTACCTGTTGTCGCAGAATAGGACTATGGCTGTTTATGCCGCGTTGAAAGCAATAGTGGCACACACAGCGGGATTATGTGCTCTATATGCCTATGCCACCGCGACGTATAGGCTCTTGGCGCTGCTCCGGTGAGATGTGACACATTGCCGCCAAAAGTTGCAGCAGCGAAAATTTTTGTCCCCATCACGGTTGCCAGCCTCCATCCTGCCCACAGGTACAAAGAGGCCAGGAAAGAAATCCGGAACACCCCCAATAGCAATACACGAACCACATACGCACAACACCGGAAATTGTTGTCGCAGAGCAACACTCGCCTTCGGTCGCCTATCGCTTTTGTTTGCGATTATTCCCCATATTTGTAGAAGCAATTGTCGAAAATGTTATCTTTGTTGTTTCTCTCTACACGACACGTCGGAAGTACTATGAAGGCCATTGATGTACGGGGGCTGACAAAAATTTACCGCAGCCATGTAAAGCAGGAAGGCTTGTTCGGTTCTGTCAAATCACTGTTCAACCGGCAGTTCAAGGAGCATATCGCTGTCAACGACGTCAGTTTCTCTATTGACGAAGGTGAATTGGTGGGGATGCTGGGCTCTAATGGCGCGGGCAAAACAACGACGCTGAAGATGCTGAGCGGCCTGCTCCATCCTACCTCCGGAACTGCTTCGGTGCTGGGATTTGCGCCCTGGGAACGCAAGAACGAATTCAAACGCCAGTTCTCTATTATTATGGGACAGCGCAATCAATTGTGGTGGGATCTCCCCGCTGCCGACTCGTTCCTGCTCAATAAAGAAATATATCAAATACCCGAAGCGGAATTTCGCAAGAGACGCGACGACCTGGCAGAACGGCTCGACGTGGCCGACAAATTGCATGTTCAGGTGCGGCGCCTGTCGCTCGGCGAACGCATGAAATGCGAGCTTATTGGCTCGCTGCTGCACGCGCCAAGAGTGCTGTTTCTCGACGAGCCAACCATCGGCCTCGATGTCGTGGCGCAGCAAGCGGTGCGGGAGTTCGTAAGAGAGTACAATTCCGGCACGTCGACGACAATTATCCTGACCAGCCACTACATGGACGATATTGAGGAGCTCTGCAAACGCGTCATCCTTATCGACGATGGGAAATTAGTGTTTGATGGTTCGCTGGCTCGCCTGATTGAACAATACATCGAAGACAAAATTCTCACAGTCGTGTTTCGCTCACCTGTCCAGCGCCCGGATATCGAGCGCTATGGTCTTGTCACAGAGTGGACGCCAGAGCGGGCTTCCCTTCGCATTTCGCGGAATAATATCGCCGAAGCGGCTGCCGCAATTCTCAACTCGTTCAGCATCATAGACCTTACTATCGAAGAAGTACCAATAGAGTACGTCATACGCGAGATATTTTCCAGAGCGGGTAAGCAGGATTCCCAGCCTCTGTCTCCCTCCAAACCTGTATAGACCAATGCTTATGGCACGGGCGTTTCTGGACGCCCGCTCGGTCGCTGTCACCGGTCGCAACCCCGCTTATTAGTTGCCCCAAAGCCTATCGCCAGTGGTGTACCGTGCTGCAAGGCGCAGATATGCCGTGTCTCTACAACAAGAGGCCGACAAGCAACAGCTTATCGACCTCTGTAATAGTTGAATATTTCCTGCCCAACAGCAGTCTACTTCCGTAGACTGCTGCATCATACCCAGATTATTTCTTGACTGTCACCTGTCGCACTTGCGAGCGCCCATCTACCGTAAGCCTGCAATAGTACACGCCGTTTGCAAGCGGCTGCCCGCTCAGCGGCGTTGTGTGTTCGCCCGCGTCCATGTCTTTGTCTGCGAGCACAACAAGCGACCGTCCGGCAGCATCATACAGTGCCAGATGCACGCGGCCACGGCGCTGAAGCGAGAACCGCAGAGTCGTTTGGTTAGAAAACGGGTTGGGATAATTCGGCATCAGGCTAAACGCGGGCTGTGGAGACGCTTCATGAACACCTGTCGCCGTCCCAGTTGTAAAATTCCATCGTCCCGAAAATGGTCCTTCGGCTCCATCGTTCCCTTTGGCCAACACGCGCCAGTAGTAGCGTTTATTTGCGTCCAACAGCGGCGCTGCAAACGACGCGCCCACCACATTGCTTTCGTCTACGACAAGATTACTAAAGGCAATCGACGTAGCGATTTGCACGCGATACGAGGCCGCGCCCGGTACGCTTTCCCATGTGAGCACAGGAGTACGCAGGACATCTGTGGCCCCCTGCTCCGGAGCGAGTTGTACAGGAACAGCGACACTTGTGGTAAAGCTCCACACAGGCGAATACGCACTTGTGCCACCGCTATTTACAACCCGCACACGCCAGTAGTAAGTAACCAGCCCAGCTTCTAAATCGCCAACAGTCATCGACATACCAGTAATGCCCTTTTGCAGAAGGTGCAGCGTAGAGAAGTCGGACTGTTTGGATACTTCCAGCACCGACGACAGAGCACTTCCCGGCACGCTCCACTCCAGTAATTTCGACACCGGTACGCCGGTTGCCCCATCTGCCGGAGCTACAAGCGAAGGTGCTCCGGGAGCAGTGGTCACCGGTGCATTCACATAACCGCTAAAAATACCTGCGCCATGAGTAGCCAGAGCTGTCAGGCCATCGGCCAAGCGAACGTCGATCATATCTACAATAGCATTGCCAATGCTCTCTTTCCCTTCCTGAAGCCATACCGTTGCCATACCGTCGATATACGACGTAGCGAACAGACCTACGCTGGTGCCTACAAGAAACACCGACGACGCACCGCCCACCGGAACAATAGCAGCCCACCGGCACGAAGGTCCATTGCCCGCACCACTTGCATTCTGCTCTAAGTTGCCGCCTATCGGTGCCCAGCTTGTGCCGCCATCCTCTGTGTAGAACAGACTTTGCACACTGTAATTCGAGAACACGACAAGAGCTTTGTTGGCGTCGCGTGGGTCAATTGCTACACAGCTTACATAGGAGCTTTTCGGAAAAGCAGCACCTGTGACGTTCACCGACGCGGGATTGCCAGTATGCGCATTGTCGATTCTGTACACACTACCGCGCGATGTGCCGATGTACACGCGGTTCGCGGGCACAGTCGACACTGCAACAGCGCTGATCGTATCGGGTACACGCGCAGCACCGAGGCTGTCCCAACCAATCGTCGTAGCGTCGTCGTATTGCGCCATCGGAATCTGTGTGAGATCGCTGTTGCGCCACAGCAGGCTCCCGGCTGGCAGGTACATTCTATCGTTGTTGTTGGGGTCGAGCACAAACGGATTGATAAACAAGTGTCCTGTAGCGCCTTTGGGGTCTACGCGTGTGCGCGTAAGAGTATCTCCATTGTCGTCGATCAGAAAGCGGTACACTTTGCCGAGTTGTGCAGAAGCGTAATACGACGTTCTACCATTTGCCACAGCGCAATAGGCACCATCGGCTCCCCACGGCTTTTTCCACGCGCCTCGGCTGTCGGTGTGCGTAGCCAGCCATGTGCCATTATCCTGCGCTCCAGCCATTACAACATTGCTTTTGTCGGCGGATTTATCGACGGCTACGGTATAGAACTGCGTCGTAATATATCCATTGTTCAGCGGTGTCCACTGCACCGAATCAGCCAGCATGTCATCGGTGCGCTGTATGCCGCCGTCATTGCCCGAAAGCAGCACAGTGGGGCTACCCGGTACAAACTTGATAGCGTGCTGGTCGGAATGATGATTTGCATAAGCGGGGAAATTCTGCTTGGGAGTTGCAGGAGCATAACCACCTATCCACGCCGTATTGTCTTTCGTTGTAAAGCCATCGGTAGAGCGATAGACATTTGTCCCGCCGATAAACACCACATTAGGATTATCCGGTTTTACCGCTATCACTAAGTCGTAAGAACCCTGCGAAATAAAATCGCCAGTACGGCCACCAAATGCGGGCAGATTAGCGGTGCGGTCTTCCCATGTACTACCAGCGCCAGTACCATTACCCGACATGTACGTGTATTTCCATAAGCTATGCCATTCGGTTCGCGTTTCATCGGTCAGAACAAATTTCCCTTCAAAACCGCTGTCGGGTGTTTCGGCAAGAAAGTACACTTGATTTTCATCGGAGGGCGAAATACCGATCACAACGCGCTTGTATTTTGCAGGCCATCCAGCGGGAGTAATATTCGTCCAGTTCACGCCGTCTACCGAGCGGTAGATACCGCGTACTGCGGCGCTGTTGGAGCCTACCGTGTATTCGCTCAGCGCTGCGTACACCACGCCAGTAGAGGTAACAGCTACATCCGCAAAGAGCGCAGAAGAATTGCCAAAGCCACCAAGCACCGAGGTCCACGTAGCACCGCCGTCTACACTGCGCGACACTCCGCCTAAGGCCGACACTGCGTACAGCTCGTCCTGTGTTGCGTTGGATGGGTCTGTAGCAATCTGCCACATATAGTCAAATTTATTGTCCCACGAGTGCGGTGTGCCAGTCGATGTCGATGCAAGTGGCTGCCAAGTTTTCCCACTGTCGTTGGACTTAAACATGCCATCGCCATTAATATCGGCAGAATTGCCCCATATTTCGCCGGTGCCGTAGTACCAGATATGGCGTTTTCCTTCGCGCGTGTCCTGTGCAATACAGCTCACACTCTGCAATTGTTCATTGCCTGTAGTTTTGGCCCATGTAGCGCCGCCGTCGGTAGAGCGCCACATACCGCTGGACACTCCGCCTGCGAGCAGGAAAGCAGGATTAGCAGCATCTACTGCAAGCGCCCGTGTGCGACCGCCTACCGACCACGGCCCGCGAAACGACCAGTCGGTAGAAAGAACGCCGGGAACTTTGGAGCCAAGCATATCGCGCGCGGGTAGCAATGCAGCAAAAGCGAGTTCTTTCGAGCGAATATTCGCCGGTATGCGTCCAGTAGCAGGATCGCGCAACCTCATCAGCTCCCACTCCACGCGATCAGACGAAGCGAGCTCCGGGTCGCCAGAACCTTCCCGGGACGCATCAGCAGTGTGCCATACGGTATAGAAAAAGAACGCACCGGCCATGGCACAGGCGGCGGCGATACACGAAAGAATGACGTATCGTTGTTTCATACTATCTGTCCTGATGATTGAGCAGGCTCTGGCCTGCAAAAGTGCTGGTTGATAGTTCTTGCGCGCAGCCTTCGCCCACAACCGACCCCGTGTTGGAAAGTCCTTCGGCTGGAAAGCTATCTGTCTGTTGGCTACTTCTCTTCCACTTTTTTTAGATATCCCCTGCCAATACCGCCCATTTGCTTTGCGATGAACGAACGCCTACCAGATACATATTTCGATGGATGGGCAACGGAGAATCGTCGCGGGCTGGGCAGCACAGCCGCCATGAGCGCCGCTTGGTCGCGCGTTATCTTGTCGGGAGTTTTCCCAAAGAAATATTGAGCTGAAGCGCCAACGCCAAAGATTGCATTGCCGTCGTCGTGCCCTTGCTCTACAATATTCACATATACTTCCAGGATGCGCTGCTTGCCCCAAATAAACTCGATAAGGACTGTAAAATAGGCTTCCAGGCCCTTGCGTATCCAGTCGCGACCCGGCCAGAGGAATACATTTTTGGCTACCTGCTGGCTAATGGTGCTCGCACCGCGCACTTTTTTGCCCTGCTTGCGCTCGTTGTACGCCATCGCGCGCTCGATAGAATCCCAGTCGAACCCCGAGTGGTTTACAAATTTTTTATCTTCGGCAGCGATAACAGCTTGAAACACCATCGGCGATACATCATCGTAGCCTACCCAGTCGTAATGGACAGCCGTATGCTCTTCGCCAGAAAATACAGCTTCGGCTTTGCGCTGCACCATCAGCGGCGTCAAGGGCGGCGGAATGAACTTATAGAGCACAACTATGCCTATGGTAACTACTAAAAAAGCTATAGTTGCCCTTACAATGGCCAAGAAGAAACGTTTGATCATAGCTCGCACATGAATGAAACGACACGGAAGTATCAGCGAAATTCCAATTTACACGAATTTATCGTATTCTGCATATTAGAGTTGTACGAAGCACTTGGGAAAGACATAGATGGCGCGTTCGCTGCGGCGCCCGGTTGTTATAAAGATGATACGCGGCAACAGGCCGGGCAGCCAAGTGGCGGATCGTGCAGCGCGGTGCAGAGGCCAAAAGCCTGCACCAAAGACAGAAGCGCCCAGCTCTGTGCGGATTACGGTCTACAAAAGCCCGGCAGCAAAGAAATTGTACAGGCGGGCACACACAGTACCAGAAAAACAGCGGAGTGCTGCAACCTTTTGCCGAGCTCCGTCTCTTATATTCCGGTGCACATGTCAATGTACGTTAGATATGACTGAACGAGAAAAGCAGGAACAGTTTCTCGCGCTGTTTGAGCCTGTCCGCGACCGGCTCTACCGCTTTGCCCGCATGATGACCGCCGATGCCGAGGAGGCACGCGATCTTGTGGGAGATACCGTCCTGCTCGTTTATGAACATTTTGAGAGCATTAGAAGCAAAGAAGCTTTTCTCAGCTATGTATTTACGGTGGCGAGCCGTTTGTTCCGACGCCGGAAGTGGCGCTCCAGAATTTTCGATCTACTTGAAGACTGGCATACCGACCAACTGCGGGCACGGAATACCGCCGCCGATAACCGCGTTGATATACAATTGCTGTACTCTGCTCTCGACAAGCTGCCTGCGAAACAACGTGAGTGTATTGTCCTTTTTGAAATTCTCGGTTTTTCCATAGAAGAGATACGAGCTGTCCAGGGCGGATCGCCTTCTGGAGTAAAAACACGACTGATGCGCGGACGCCAAGCCCTTGCGCGTTTACTTGGCGTCGATGATATAGATCGGTTTCAGGCCCGTGCCCGAATAATGAGTGCTGACAACGACGATTCATCGGAAGATAACAACACATCTATGACCTTTTCTCTTGGCAGAACGCAATGAGCGGAACTAGGCCTACTCTCAACGAATATTTTACCCGTGCCCGTAAAGACGAGGTTCTGGAAACAGAACCAACGCTTGATCTACTGTTGGAGTACAAAGCAAAAGCAGATCGGCGGCGCAAAAAGCGGGCTGTAGTTATTACTGCTTTTTCGTGTCTACTTCTTGGCGCTATTGGCATTGAATTTTCTACGCGCTCCGCTGCCCCAGAAGGCTCCATAGCCGATGCTCGTAGCACCGCGCACTCTGCCAATGAAGCAGGACAGCAGCCGCGCAATACGACGCCACAAGCAACCGCACAGCCATTGGCTCTTGCACAACAGGCACCTGTGCGTTCGCCCGGAAGCAGTAGACCAATCCTGGCCGAGACAAGCAGTAATACCAGCAGCAGTGAGGGCATTCGTGCTACCAGCACACGCAAAGGTGGAACTATGCACGAACAGAGCTTCGGCACTGCCGCCGAAAACACGACTGTAGACGCAACGGCTATGCGCGAGGATATACGCAGCAAGACTACAGATGAACAACTGGCGGAGCGAGCGCAGGCTATCGCTGTAAGCAATGCCGATCCTCTGCCCGTTCCAACATTGGTACAGCCCATAGCTACAGCTCAGGATTTTATCGCCCCTCCCGAACAGAGTAATATTGCGGTCGTTCTATTAGAAGATAAACACGAGCCTGTCCACACGCTTGCGCTTACCGTAGGCGCACACTATGGTACCGCAACCTCGGATATTTCTTCGATCAATGAGCAACTTGCAGAATTCAATTTCCCCACGCTTCGGCAGCAATACCAGCAAACAACGATTCAAGCAGGTATAGCTATAAAAAATGTGACGGTAGGAATAGCCTATACGACGCCTTATACCGAAAGCGTCGTCGGGAACCATTTGCCTGTGCTGATGTCGAACAACAACACGACACAACCATCGGTGACAACAACATTTTCCCACAAACGATGGTCGACATATGGCGAATACAGCTTGGTAATTGCCGATAATATCAGGCTCGACGCCGGTGCTCAGGTCAGCTTTACATCGTATGAATTGGGCTTTGAAAGCAACTACACTCCTTCTCTTGGTCTTACTCCCAACGAAGACCCAACTGATTCTGGCCAAGATGATCTGTGGACGACTATGTGGCGAAATATCAGCCCGCCAGACGCTACCTCGAACCTCGATGAAAAAGTATGGGCAGAGCATGCTCTTGTTGGCATGAGCACCCAAAGCGTTGGCATAAGCCCTACCGTAGGGCTGAGCTGGCGCGCACTGCCCGCTCTCAATCTCCAATGCAAAGTAAGCTATATGTTTAATATGGATCACGAGTGGCGGCTGACTTCCATCGGAACGCCTGTGAACAGCGCCAGCGATAAACTCCGCATGAACGAGTATTCTATCAGCATCGGCGCTAGCTTCTATCAATGGCTGTTCTGATAAGAGTAGCAAGGATGTCCTGCTTCGCAGTTCCAGCCCCGTCCAACTGTGCAACTTCTCCCCGACGTCGGCGTAGTGCCGCTGTTCACAGAAGTGGTCTTCGGCAATAGGATGCAATGAGCCTGCATGGAGCAGAGTATGGAGCGCTTCGGTCTTCGCAAGCACGGATCGTCTCTGCACCGCGCAGCACACCTGCCGCGTGGCTGCCCGAGCTTCACCGCGAGCTAGTTCTCGAACAATGCGCGGACAAAGCGACCGGCCACAGCAACACAACGCCTGTGCTATATCAGTATCAAGCAACTGCTGGGGACAACCTCATATTATATACCAGTGTTATACAACAACTATGCTTCAACGCGAAGAAGTAACCAGCCCCTTGCGCGAAGCGCTGCTGCACAACGATGCAGTCCTCGCCCTGTGCGAAGGCGGAGCTGCTGCATTCAGCCGCGCAGATGAATGGTCGGACATCGACCTGAATTGTATCGTGCGCGACGGTGTAGTAGAGCCTGTATTCAATATCGTCGAGAACACACTTGCAGAGCTTTCGGCAATTGAAACAGTGTACACAATTCCGCAACCAACCTGGCACGGGCACGCCCAGAAATTTTACAGGCTCGCCGATGCAAGTCCATTCCTGCTTATCGACCTGACAATAGTGCAACAAAGCGCGCCAAATAAGTTTCTTGAACAGGAGATTCACGGCAATGCAGTTGTGCATTTCGACAAGGCTGGGATTGTGGCATCGGTGCCTCCTATCGACCGCAGCACGTTTGCCGAAATGCTGTGGAGCAGAGTAGAAACCCTGCGCACGACATTTCCTCTGTTCCAGTGCCTTACGCTCAAAGAAGCACACCGAGGCAATGCGGTGGAATCGCTCACATTTTACCACAATTTTACGCTGGCACCACTCGTAGAACTTCTGCGCATACAGCATGCGCCATTTCACTACAACTTCCGCTCGCGCTATCTGTACTACGACCTCCCACGCGACATCATGGCGCGTGTAGAAGACCTGTACTTTGTGTCGGATATTGCCGATATGGTGCAGAAACACACGAATGCGAGCGCGTGGTTCAGCGAACTCGCGGAGAGCATCACACGCGAAACAATAGCAACAGCTATGCAATAATTACCCCGTTGCCGTGGGCACTCGCTCGCCGCGCCGCAGAGCATTCACAAAATGATGGGCAAGGCGAGTGGGTTCGGGCTGCCTATACCCGCCGTCGCAGGCAAGCGCAAGCCGTATGGAGTCCTGCAGGTCTATCAAGTGCCCGGGCGATACATACATGGGCTGTACTCGAAGTTTTGTTCGCAATGCCGCCCCTACAATTTCATTGCGGTGTATCATTGGCGTCCAAGCTCCACGCTCATGAGGCGGTTCGTCGAACGCTCCTACGAGCACCGATTTTGCACAACCAAATGACGGGATACCAGTGAGCAAACCCACATGGCACGCTATGCCGAATCGGCGCGGGTGTGCTATTCCCTGTCCGTCGAGCATCATTGCATCCGGCTTGGCGCGCAGTAGCCGCCAAGCACGCAGCAAAGGCGGTGTTTCACGGAAGGAAAGCAGCCCCGGTACATATGGAAACGCAGCCTTTACTTCCACTCCTACCTCCTCGACAACCTCAAGTGAAGGTAGAGCCAAGACAACAATTCCCGCAAAAAGCTCGGGAAAATACTTGTTAAAAGAAATATCAGCTCCTGCTATTGTTGTAATATCGCAGTCGAGCGACTGTAGTATAAGGCGCTCGCGTAGCCGATTCTGAAGCATAACTGCTTCATGTGGCGTTACAGCCCAGTCGTGAAATTCTGCGTGATCTGCCATCTCTCCATCCCCAAAAAACTATCGGCATATATATTGGTTGCCGCCTGCCCGTACCCCTGTTATCTTTGCACCGATATGGCACAATATTCTATTCGCTCTATGAGTTCATCTGTATTCGATCTCGCGGTTGTCGGCGGGGGAATCGTGGGCCTTGCCACAGCCCAATCAATTGCCTCTCGCTTTCCCAATATGCACATTCTCGTACTGGAAAAAGAGCACAGGATTGCTGCCCACCAAACGGGCCACAACTCCGGTGTTATCCACTCGGGTATCTACTACAAAACCGGCTCGCTGAAAGCAGAGCACTGCGTGCGCGGCAGAGCGCAACTTCTCGCTTTTGCCGCTACGCACGGTATTACACACGACATTTGCGGCAAGCTCATTGTCGCTACCAACACACGCGAAGAAGCTGCTTTGCTGCACCTATACGAACGCGGCATAGCAAATGGCGTACAGGGGCTTTCGCTGATCGGAAAACGCGACATACGCTGTATTGAACCGCACTGCGGCGGCAGTCGAGCCATCCATGTACCCGGCGCCGGTATTATCAGCTATACTCGTGTTGCAGAGAAACTCGCCGAACTTCTGACTGCCGGGCGCAACGCCCACATCAAAACAGGGCGACGAGTGGAAGCTATCACAACACGCAATACCATCACTGAACTACACACAGAACGGGAAGTGTTCCGCAGCAGATATATTATTGCCTGTGCCGGGCTACACGCCGACCGCATTGCGAGGATGAACGGACTGGCTCCAAGCCTGCGCATTGTGGGCTTCCGAGGCGATTACTACGACATAGCACCGCACGCGCTGCACAAGGTTCGCAACCTCATTTATCCGGTGCCCGACCCACAATTTCCATTCCTCGGCGTTCACTGTACACGCATGATAGGCGGTGGCGTAGAGTGCGGCCCCAATGCCGTGTTCAGTTTCAAACGAGAAGGATACGGCAAGACTGATTTTGACCTGCGCGATACCGCAGAAGCCATGAGCTATTCCGGCTTGAGGAAACTGCTGCTCCGGCACTGGCGATACGGTCTGTACGAATACGCACGGGCATTCTCGCGCCGAAAGTTTTTGCACAGTCTCCAACAGCTTGTGCCCGCCATCGAAGCACGCGACATTACACCGGCACGGGCTGGCGTTCGCGCCGTAGCTCTTGCACCAAACGGCACACTCATCGACGATTTTGCCATAGAAAAGAGTGAGTCTGCTATCCATGTGCTGAGCGCTCCTTCGCCTGCCGCCACAGCTTCTCTCGCCATCGGCGATACTGTATGCGCTATGGCACGCGAACACTTCGGATTGTGATGTGTATATTGAGGAGCTATGTAGAGCGCTGTGGTAACCGCTGCGAAAGAGGCCGAACGACCACGCGGCGAGCGTCCCCGCATTTGTTACCGTAGGAACGGTGCGAAGACGAGCTTACGATAACTGCTGCGCGGTGCGAAGAGCAACCACCGGAGCGAAGACGCGGGCGAAAGAACATAAATACCGATAACAACAACAACAAATATGGAACACATAGAGACGCCCTATATTTGCATCGACCGCAACAAGCTCCTGCGAAATATTGTGCAAATGCAGCAAAAGGCGCACAAGCATGGTATCGCGTTGCGCCCTCATGCCAAGACACACAAATGTGCAGAAATAGCACAGCTTCAGCTTACGCATGGCGCCTGCGGCATTACCACCTCGCGCGCTGATGAAGCGCTGTTCTTTCTGCGGTCGGGGTGCCCTTCTGTAACAGTCGCCTATCCTCTACTATCGCTACAGCGGATGGGCATGCTGCTGCACACCGCTGCGGAGCACGGAGCTGAACTGCGATGTATCGCCGATAGCCCGGAGGGAATTGATACACTTGCCCGGGCAGTAGCGAAGCGCGATGCCAAGCTGAGCATTTTTCTGAAAATCGACACAGGACTCCACCGCTGCGGACTACAGGAGCACGACACGACTATCGAGACTTTGGCACACAGCATTGCAGACACGCCGGGACTGCACTTCGCAGGATTGCTTTCCCATGCTGGCCACGCCTATGGCGCCAGCAGTATAGAAGAAATAGAGAGCATCGCAGCCAGCGAGCGGGCCTTGCTTATCCGCTTGCGCGACCGGCTACACCGAGACGGCATACAATGCGAAGAACTTTCTGTTGGCTGTACTCCTACGGCACTTGCATCCGATTCCTTTGCAGAGCTCACGGAACTCAGGCCAGGCAACTATGTATTTCTCGACGGCAATCAAGTACGGCTCGGAGTTTGTACGCTGCACGATGTCTCGCTGTGGGTTGTGGCAACAGTGATAAGCAAGAACGACAAGTATTACATCGTCGATGCGGGCTCTAAGACCCTGAGCTCCGACCTTGGTGCACACGGAACGGCGGCAGTGTCTTCCTACGGCACAGCCTATCCACAGGAACACGCTGGTAGCCCGGCGCATGCCATGCCTCTTGTCAGGCTCTCGGAGGAACACGGATTTCTGCATCGCGCTGATGTGCGGCTTGCCATAGGCGACAGAGTACACATTCTTCCCAACCATGCGTGCCCGGTAGCCAACCTTGCCGCACGGCTCTATGTGGCAGACGGCGGCAACCTCGCCGACATCTGGCACACAGGAGCACGCAATATGCACTGACGTTGGTAGTCAGTCTGTTTTTGTGCTGTGCTCATTGTATTATTAATTACAATTTTATCGGTTTTATTTTTATCAATCACACGATTGGATGTATGCAGAACACATATTACAACCCAGCCGATCTGAAAAAATTCGGTGACATCGCGGAGTTCCAGCCGGAGTTAGCCAAGAAATTTTTCGACTACTACGGCCAAGTCTTTGCCGAAGGAGCCTTAACAGCCCGCGAGAAATCGCTTATCGCTCTTGCAGTGGCCCACGCAGTACAATGCCCGTACTGTATCGACGCCTACACAACAGATACCCTCGAAAAGGGTGTCACCGAAGAACAAATGATGGAAGCTGTACATGTAGCAGCAGCTATACGCGGCGGTGCAAGCCTTGTACATGGCGTACAAATGATGAACAAAGCAAAAGCATTAACGATGTAATCAACGGGCAGCATCCCGCATCCACAGAGCCTGTAGCCAGTGCACATTGAATAAAATTTATGATACAAAAAACTCTTAAATCGGCAGGACACGACCTGGCAGAACCGACATTTCAGCTTCGGGTGCTCAACACACCTGTAGCCGGAAGCACGCACTATCTACCGAAGTTCCGCGCAAAGCTTGCAGAGGCAAATCTGTATCCGCTGCTTCCGACTGGTATAGACATTTTCCAAGTAAACGTAGGAAAACTCTGCAACCAGACATGCCGCCATTGTCATGTAGATGCTGGCCCCGACCGCCGCGAGGTCATGCAGCGCGACACGATGGAGCTCTGCCTTGAGGCTTTGCGCCACAGCTCTATTCCCACGGTAGATATTACCGGCGGTGCTCCGGAGATGAACCCACATTTCCGGTGGTTTGTGGAACAGGTGCACAGCATGGGGCGCCACGTGATAGTGCGGTGCAATCTTACTATTATCACTGCCAACAAGCAGTACGGTACGTTGCCACAGTTTTTTGCCGACAACGGTGTACATATCGTGTCGTCTTTGCCATTCTACCAACAGCGCAACACCGATAGGCAGCGTGGAGATGGTGTGTTCGAGCGCTCGGTGCAGGCGCTGCACATGCTCAACGCTATTGGCTACGGGCAGGAAGGAAGTGGTTTGGAGCTCGATTTAGTCTACAATCCCGCCGGTGCATTTTTTCCCGGCCCACAGGCTTCATTGGAGTCGGATTTCCGGCGCGAGTTGCAGAAGCATCACGGTATAGCATTCAACAAGCTCTATGTCATTACCAATATGCCGATCTCGCGGTTTCTGGAATACCTGATCGACAGCGGCAACTACAGCGACTACATGGAAAAGCTCGTCAACTCGTTCAATCCCGCTGCTGCCGCAGGAGTAATGTGCCGCAATACTATTTCTGTGAGCTGGGACGGCTATCTGTACGACTGTGATTTCAACCAAATGCTCGACTTACCGGTGGCGGCGCATGCTCCCCGGCATATTCGCGACTTCGACGTTGAGCTGCTGGCGGCGCGCACCATTGCTACCGATCAGCACTGCTATGGCTGCACTGCAGGCTCCGGTTCGAGCTGCACTGGAGCAACAGCGTAAAAAAGTCCACAAGAGAGCCCGGCACAAGATGCTCCCATGCAGTGGCACATATTTGCCTACAGAGTTTATCGATACTTTATGAAATGGAGCGGTTATGATCAATAAAGAGAAAATGCAAAAGAAGGTAGAGAAGCTCGGTGTAGAGCAGGTGCAACGCCATATCTTCTTGTGCAGCGACCAATCAAAGGCAAAGTGCTGCTCCCATGAAGAAGGTATGGAATCGTGGGACTACCTCAAGGAGCGGCTAAAGGAACTCAATCTTTCGGAGGACGGCGGCGTATTTCGCACAAAAGCAAACTGCTTACGCCTGTGCTATCGCGGGCCAATCGCTGTTGTGTACCCCGAAGGCGTATGGTACCATTCGTGTACGCCCAAAGTGCTTGAGAAAATTATACAACAACATCTCATCGGCGGTAAACCCGTAGAGGAATACGTGATCACAAACAACAATCATTGTTCCATTCATACGCACATCGGCGGCGACCCGACCGCAGTATAAAAGGCGGAAAAACTGTAGCGATAACGCCTACTCCCAGCGCAGCAGTATCTGCTCGGTGGAGAATCCGGGGCCAAGCGCGGTGAGCAGGCCATAATCATTATTCCCGCTGTTTTCCTCCATAAAACGGCTCAGCACAAACAAGACTGTTACTGCCGACATATTCCCGCAGCAACGCAATACACCATAAGCATGGCGCAACTGCTCATCGCTTATACCAAAGGCGCTTTTGTAAGCGCTAAGCACACGTGCGCCGCCCGGATGCAGGACAAAGTTGTGAATATCATCAAAGGTCAGCTCGTGGTCGCGCAAAAACTGCTCCGACGCAGGTTTGACAAATGAACTGACAATAGATGGAATATCGCGAGAAATCACGATGCGAAACCCGTCGTTGCACACATCCCAGCCCATGATATCAAGCGAGTCTGGCATCGTAGAGCTGGAAGACGCGAGCAGATATGGCCGCGCGCTGTGGCTGCGCGACGCTACGTTGTCGCCTTCTACAAGGACAGCAGCAGCTCCGTCGGCAAACAATGATGTGGCAATCAGAGCAGCTTTGGAGAGGTCATTGCGAATAAAGGTAAGTCCGCATAGCTCCACAACAACACAGAGCACACGCATACCCGGCTCGGCCAGGCACATCGTGCGGGCCCAGGAGAGCGAAGCAGCACCACCGGCACAGCCCAGCCCCCACACAGGCAAACGCCGGATATTGTTGCGAAAAGGAAGTATTGTACACAGTCTTGCATCGAGCGAAGGAGTAGACACTCCTGTGGTCGACACCATCATGATGCAGTCTATGTCCTCGTAGCGCACTTCAGCACGCAACAGACAATCCCCTATCGCCCGCTCTGCAAGCTCAAGAGCATTGCTGATATACAACGCATTTTTTTCCTCAAAAGAGCGGCTGGCAGCAAACCACTCAAGCGGCACACAAAACCGGCGCTCGTCGATCTCCGTATTGTCAAATACCTGCACCAATCGGTCGATGTCGCTGCCAAACACTTCCCCGAACATACTGCGTGCGAATTCTCTTACGTCGCTCTGGCGCAGCACATGGGGCGGCAGAGCAGTTCCTACGGCTTCAATGCGGGGCATACACAACTCCTGTACCAGGGTTTATAATCCGGCTTTAACACGGCACAGCCAAGAGGCGTTCCGGAAAAGACAAGATGGTCACAAAATGCCCTTGTAGTAGTTGTAGTCTTCTATCACCGTGCCGAGGAACTGGCGGGGTGGCAGCGCAACGAAAGAAATGCCCATTTTTCGCTCTATCACTGTTTTGGCATGGGCAGCAGTATCTAATACAGCCGGGCTGATCTCCGGCTTGCTGATAGCTCGGAGCACATCTTTTACCACTTCCATATCCGCGTCGGTAAGCACTTCTACCTCGGGAAACGTCGGTTTATAGCCCTCCCGAAGTTCGACATAAATAGTGTCGTTCAGCGTTACGCGGTTTTTGAGCTTTATCACAATAGTACCGGCTGCCAGATCGCCAAGGCGCTGCCCCTTTTCTGTGAACAGCATCACCAACACGCCGATGCACATAAAACCCGCATCGACAAAAAATAGCATCCAGCGCAAAAGATAGTTGGAAAATGTGGGCTGTGCTCCGTCGATGCGAGCCACCCGAATGCTCATCTGCCGCTTACCAACTGTTTGCCCGTTCATGTACATTTCGCTCAGCAAGTAGTACGACACAGGAATAAGAAAAAACAGAATCATTTGTGCCGCAAACCCAATCTCTATGTTTAGGGCACTGATGAATAGTCCTATCGCAATACAATAAGCCGCAATGATAACAAGGTCTATCAGACCTGCGAGAATACGGTCGCTTATACCGGCAATTTCGTACTGAATATCAATATTTTGCGCTGTCTGAATTCTAATGCTGTCCATAGTAGTGTTTGTTTGGTTGTTGTTCGTGAACAGAGCCGATAGCACAACAGCAAAAGCCACGAGACGGAAGTGTTCTCCACGGCTTTTCTTCTTCTATCGGTGGTATCTGCACCTGTTGGTCGGCCACACATCTGTTATCTGCCCGTATTACTCGGCTGGAATTCTACTCTTGTATTGTTCCTACTCTCTGCCCTGCCAAGCGCCGTGCGATGCTATAAACCGAGCCATATGATACGGCACAGACACAGCTAATATACACCAAACTCTCAATTTCTGATAGCCCTTTCTCCCCTGTGCAGCGGTATCAGAAGCTGGACCACTACCGGCGGTTGTACTATACAGGATTGGGTGCTTTGTCCTTCGCTCCACCTTTGTTCTGAGTTTGCATTATATAAGGTGGGTCAGGCAGAGTACATC
>DLHF01000058.1 GCA_002483085.1 Ignavibacteria bacterium UBA7675 | reverse complement strand
CACGCAGATGCTCCGTGATTCTCTCTATCTTGCCATCTGGCATCGCTTCTTCAATCCCAAAAGAGTTTTTCAGCATTAATTGAGACTACCAAAGCTGAGTGCCGTAGAAAACCTGCGCTTCTTTGCCTCTTTCTACGATGTTCCTGTCACCGATCCTTTCCAGTTGTTGGCAATGGTGGGGCTGCAACACGATGCTCACAAGCGTGTGGAACAGTTCTCCAAAGGCATGAAAATGCGCCTGAATTTCATACGGGCAATCATGCACAATCCCAATATCGTTTTTCTCGACGAGCCAACCTCCGGCCTCGACCCAGCAAATGCGCGTATTCTGAAGGACATCATCCTGCGGCTCAAGCAGGAGGGAAAGACTATTTTTCTTACAACACATACTATGTCTGATGCCGATGAGCTATGCGACCGTGTCGCGTTTATCTTCAACGGGCAGATTCTTGCACTCGACACACCGGAACACCTGAAGCGGCAGGGCGAAGAGCAGCAGGTAGTTATCGGGTTTGACAGCGGCAATGGTGTGGTACAGAAAGTATCGTTTCCTCTCCACGATATCGGCCACAACGATAGCTTTCTGGCAGCGCTCCGCACGCATACAATTACCTCTATACAAACCGACACGCGCACACTCGAACACATTTTCATCCAATTGACCGGGCAGACATTGCTATGAATACACTTTTATCAACAGTTGGCTGGGATGTTCTTCTTCAGTGGCGGCATCGAATTATTGGTGTGGCACTGTTCCTTGCCACTGCGTACACTGTGGGGCTGTATCTACTGCAATCTCATCTTGCACCGGAAACCGTCCTACTCATAGTATTCTCCGATCCGATTATGATGGGGTTTATCTTTACTGGCGTGATGATCCTCTTTGAGAGGGAATCGGGCACACTTCAGGCGCTCGCTGTCTGCCCACTCCCACGGCGGTGGTACCTGTGGTCCAAGGCAATCAGCCTTACGCTTATAGCATTGCCCGTAGCCGTAGCCATCATTGCCATGTACTTTAGCCCCGGTGTTCTGCAATGGTGTGCGGCCTTGTACTCAACCGCGCTTTCTTCTTTTCTACTGGTATTCTGGGGAATTGTGGGAGTAGCACGTGTACGAACCTTCAATCAATATATTATCGTTATCCCTCTATTTCTGCTGCCTCTGTGCCTTCCCTTGCTCACGCTCTTTCTACCGGCAACGGCTCCCTGGTTTTCTCCAATTCCAACCCAGGCAACACTGATACTGCTACAGGCATTGTGCCGCCCTCTTCAGGGCACAGAAGTGGTGTATGCCCTTGTTTATCTACCGCTCCATGTGTGGCTCGCCTATAAGGCAGCAGCCCGAACATTTACCCGCTATATTACCGAGGCATCATGACAACCAAGCACATAGCTTTGCTTTTTCAAACAGATATGCGCCTGATCCTGCGCGACCGATCGTTCATAGCAATCGCAGTTGCGCCAATGTTTCTGCTGGCGCTTTTGCACCCGGCACTTTCCTATGTAGCAACCACTGCTGCGGCTCCATATATACCGCTGCTGGTAGCCTGCACATGCCTCATCATGACTCTGTTCCCGGCGTATATTCTGTCGTTTGCGATGATCGACGAAAAAGACCAGCACATTCTGCCTATCATTCGCATCATGCCATTTTCTACAAACGTGTTCATCCTGTATCGCTTGGCGCTTGGGTGGACGGCAGCTTGTATATGCTGTCTTGCAACGTTATGGACAACCGGCTCGCTCCCTCTGATACAAGCAATAGCTGCGGCTGGTGCTTTTGCGTGTATGGCTCCCATTACACAGATGCTGATTGTTTCCTGGGCGGGCAATAAGATAGAAGCTGTGGCTATGTTCAAATTTGCCAATATGTTCTGGCTCCTTCCCTTGATCGGTGTCTTTATACCGTGGGAAGGCAGGTACATATTTGGCGTAAGTCCCACATTCTGGCTGTTCCAGTGGTTTGTCGATCCTATAGTTCCAGTGTGGTCTGTGGCATTGTATGGCGCTCTTATCATCCTGTACGGCGCATACCTCTTTAGAAAAATGCGAACGGCGTTCATCTGACCCGTCCTACAAATTTCCAGTTAGTCTGGTAATTCCTCGCACTCATAGCCAAGCGCCCGTATCCCATGTTCTATGTGCGATGGTGCAAGACCCGTGCACACCACCCGAAGCACTCTGTCGCAGTCGTCCAAGTCCACTGTCCACTTGCTCACACCCAGAAGATTATCAAATACTTGTGATACTCTGAGCTGGTCGTCTGCCGTGTGAATTGAGGTTCGGAAAATAAAAATATCCATACATCGCCTTTACAACGGAACCGATTTAATATTTACAAACATAAAACGAATTCGTTACAAAAGCAAAAACAGAGTAGAACAGTACTATCTTTGTGTTAGAACTTGTTTTTTATCAAAGGTACCATGAACAAAGTTGTCCAGCTCGTAAACGAATGGGATGCGTTTGAACGCATCTACCCCGATGCCCGAATCGAAGATTTTTGTCGATATTATCTTATCAGCCAGCGTGAGCTACAACCGCAGGAAGAGCTCTTTGGCGGTTTTGTCCCTCCCGAACCCAATGCCTATTTGATGAAGCTCATGGGCTGGATCGTAGGCATCTTTTCGCTATACGCACAAATAGCATTGCGCGATCTCAACCTGCCACAGTTAGAAAGTTTTTACTTCCTCAACAGCCTGAAATATCTCGGAGAGTCGCGTAAAACCGATCTTATTAACGCAAACCTCTTTGAGTTCTCCACCGGAATAGATATACTCAACCGCATGACTAAAGCCGAGCTTATTTCTGAGCGCACCGACCCAAGTGATCGCCGATCTCGCTTGGTAAATGTTACGCCCAAAGGCGAAGAAATTCTCAACCAGTGCTACCAGCGCTTGTCTAAAGTAGGGCAAATCATGTTCGGTGAAATGCCCGAAGAGGACAAAAGGCTGTGCATCCAACTGCTACGGGGGGTTGAAAACCGGCACTCAACATACTGCCTTGGAGCAAAGAACAAGACGCTGGACGAAATCTACAACGACATGGTTACTTCCAGGCAAAATTTATAGCGCCTTGTTTCGCTAACCGGACAAAGGTATGCCCGAAAAGTCATTTGTCGAGTACCTGTATGCCATCCACCCTGTCGGCAGGGATATTCTAGCTGCATTTGCAAGCTGCTGGACAGAAGTGCAGTGTGCGAGGAAGGAAATACTGACGCGCGAGGGCGAAACCCAGCGCTGCTTGTACTTTGTTGTAGAAGGTATCCAGCGTTCTTACTACATCAAGGATGGCAAAGAATTCACCATTGCATTCACCTATCCCCCGTCGTTTACAGGCATCCCCGAATCATTTTTTACTCAAACACCCTCGCGCTATTTTCTGGAGTGTATGACGCCGACCAAGCTACTGCGCCTTTCCTTCGAGCAATACGAAGCACTAATGGACATCTATCCATCTATTGAGCGCATGAGTCGCAAAGCCACCGAGATGGTGCTCGCCGGGTTTGCACAACGCTACTACGAACTACTCGCGCTTTCCATGGAAGAGCGTTTTACAACCTTCGCCAAACGCAGTCCACATCTGTTTGCTATGATTCCCCACAAGCACCTCGCCTCCTACCTCGGCATCGACCCCACGAACTTCAGCAAGCTACTGAACCGCATCCGGCTGTAATCTTGGTCTACACCATGAATTATCCCGAACAACGGTAGCAATTTTGTACAACTACCGATTGTTCATATTTCTTATACAGCTATGCAGCCATCCTACAAACCAAGCGCAAAATTTCAGCCCGACCAGAATTTGTATCCGTTTGCCCCGCATGCTCTCAACGTTCCCGGTGGAACAATGCACTATGTAGATGAAGGCGCCGGGCAGCCCATTCTCTTTATACACGGCACGCCTACGTGGTCGTTCTTGTACAGAAAACATATCGCCGCGCTCTCGAAGCATTATCGTTGCATTGCCCCCGATCACATAGGCTTTGGCCTTTCCGAAAAACCACAACAGTGGTCCTACACAGTAGAAAGTCATTCTCGCAACATCGACCTTCTCGTAAATTCGCTCGGACTCGATAATATTACGCTCGTAGTTCACGACTTTGGCGGGCCTATCGGCTTGCCGTTTGCTCTGCGGCACCCAGAAAAAATTAGCAAAATAGTGCTGTTCAATACTTGGCTGTGGGAAACGACCAGCGATCCCAATGCTCGGCGTGTTGGCACACTGCTCAGCACGGCTTTTGGGCGCTGGTTGTACCTCGGGCTCAATATTTCACCACGCTGGCTACTGAAGAAAGCATTCCACGACAAACACAACCTTACACCAGATATTCACCAGCACTACACCGGAGTATTTCCGAGCAAAGAGGATAGGTACGGGCTGCTGCGAATGGGGCAGGAATTAACAGGTGCTTCGGCGTGGTTAAGCCAGCAATGGCGTGCTATCGGATGTATTGCCAATAAACCATCGCTGCTGCTGTGGGGCACCAAAGATGTGGTGCTGCGCAGCCATCATCTGCATAAGTGGCAGGAGGCTCTTACCAATGCTCATACTATTACTTTCGACTGCGGGCACTTTGTACAGGAGGAAAAAGCCGCAGAATCCATACACGCCATCGTCGAATTTTTGCAGACAACATGATCACACAAATAGACAACCGGTAGAAAAACTATCCAATCTGTACGCAGCGCATGCTTATTGCGCTCGTCACTTCTTCATAGGGGAAAATAATCTGTTCCCCATCGCCTGCAATGCCGAGACTGTACAGCAACGGCACATAGTGATCCACAGTTGGCACAGCGAGACGTGCGGAACTTCCGTGCTTGTCGTAGTCAACTATGCTCTGAAAATCGCGATCTACTACACGACCTTTTATCCATTCATCGAACTCAATTGCCCAGTCGTAGGCAGTTTCATCGCGTTTGGCAGCCCACATACGCAGGTTGTGAACAATATTACCACTTCCCACGACCAACACACCTTTGTTGCGTAATTCGCGGAGTTGCTTGGCCAGATCAAAGTGATACTGCATGGAGTTGTAGAAGTCGATGCTCATCTGAAACACGGGAATATCTGCGTTGGGAAACATGTGTTTCAGCACAGTCCACGCACCGTGATCCAGCCCCCATGTGCTGTCTTCCTGTACATCAGGAGCGAGGCGCTGTACTTCGTGAGCATATTCGGGAGCACCTACAGCGGGATACTGCACTCGGTACAGTTCATCGGGAAAACCGCCAAAATCGTAAATAATTTCCGGCTTTGCTACTGCGCTTACATAGGTTCCGCGAGTGAGCCAATGGGCCGACACTACGAGAATAGCTCTTGGCTTTTCCACAAGACCGCTGCCCATCGCAGCCAAACTGCGTGTAAAGGGATTGTCCCACACCGCATTCATTGGGTTGCCATGCCCGATAAAAAACACAGGCATCGGATCGGTGCGGCCAAAAGCACCAGCCATCGCCGACAGCTCGTTCAGATTCATCATTGCTGTTACCGGCACTGCTGCCGCCATTTGTATAAAATTTCTTCGTTTCATCAAGGCGAATATACGTGTTCAAACACAATATTCCAAGCAGGAGACGTCCGAAGAACTACTATTATTAGCTGTATTGTACGGTAGTAAAGCAAGCAACACGTTGTAGCACGCGCGTAGCTCAGCGCTGCCACCGAGTACTTCGTCCGCACATCGTTCTTACGATGCCAAGCAGCGAATGAAGGCAAAACAACCACGCGGTGGTCATGCAGCGCGGTGCGCTCGTCCTCGCATCATTCCTATGATAACTCAGACCAAACGGTGTACCGAAGGCAGAAGCGTACAAACTACACAACAAAAAAGGGCAGCCTATGCGGCCTACCCTTTCGTGTGCTGTCTACGCTTGCAGGCCCGAAGTGCTTTATTACTGCCGGGCACCAAAATTTCTGATATTATACGTGAATGTCAGCATTGCATAACGCCGAAGGATATCAGTCTGCACATCTTCGATATAGGTTTCTGTCACATTGCGCTGAATACTGTTGGACTGGTTCAGCACATCGTACACAGTAAATTTGAGCTCGCCCTGGCGCTCGCCAAACAGCTTCACTCCCAGCCCCATATTCCAGAGCAGATAATTTTGATTGTATCCCTCGCTCAGCCCCGAATAATGCTGGTGGCTAAGATCGGTTTGCACGACAACAACATCCCAAAGCGTCCAGTTGAGCCGTGCTCTGGTATTCTGATTGAAGTATTCAGTATTGAGCTGTTCTTGCAGAGAATTATCGACGACAGTGTACGTAGACTGCGATGACACAGTAAAGTCGACATCTTCGCTAATGTTGCTGCTCAGCACCACACCGAAGCCCGCCGTGGGCGACGACGAGTAGTTCGTACTATTGTTCACAAGACCTGGCGTGCGCGTGTAGGTAGCCGTTGCATTGAGGTTGACATTAGATTTCAGAAAATCGACAGGCAGACCGTACATCACAAACGAGCGAAGGCTTACACGCCCATCGAGATTAGCTGGCCGGGTAAGCTGCGTACCCGCAGCAAGCGGCACTCCATCTACAGAAGTATCACGCAGCGCAACGGTAGTATTATTTCCGATATAGTTGTTCGTTACCGTACCACCTAGCATTGCAAAGAACGAGCCGTTTCCTTTTTTATCTACGGATGAATAGCGCATAAATAGCATGTGGTTATATTCCTGTTCGAGATTTGGATTGCCCGAGGTAAGCTGGAGCGGATTGTCGTTATTCAGTACGCTTTGTAGCTGGTCGATGCTCGGCGCGCTTGTCCGGGTGCGATAGAACAACCGCAGGTTACTTTCCTCCGAAAAGGACAGGCGCATCATCGCCGACGGCAGTACGCTATTAAAGGTGCGTTCCAGTGTTCCGGCTGTTGGGAAATCCTGCTCATTATTGAGCTTTGCAATCTGGTAAGCAGCCTGTACCGACACTTGAATCGGGCCCGTCTGATAGCGGTATCCCGTACCAAGGGATTGTGTCTGGTACGTACTTGTAAACGTGCTCGAAAGCTCTGGAGCCAATTGCTGTTCGCCTTCCGTGGCAGCAAGTACGCTGTAGGTCTTCTTGTCGGATTCACTTACGGCATAAGAGCTTTCATATTCAAATTCTAACATACTTGTTTTGCTAAGCGGTTCCGTGTAGTCCACTTCTGCCGCCAGCGACCAACCGTTCTTCAGCAGATCACCATTTTGCCGTATCGTATCAGCACTTGAAACACCACCAAAAAATGCGCTTTCCGACTTCAGCGTGCTTTCGCCATCGCTGTGCGTGTAGCCCGGCGTAAGGCTTAGCGAGAGCGTGCGCCCCTGTGTGGGAAATTTATAGCGATAGAGCATTTCGCCGCTGAAGTTCAGCCCGAGTAGATCAGAAGCATAGTCGGAAGTCACCGAGCTAAGACGCGTGCCGAGCAATTGTGTCTGGCCGGATGTCAGGCTACTGCCATCGTTTTGCTGCATCGACAGCTTTGGCCGAAAGGTAAACGAGCTCGACGAATCGATTTTGTGTTCGAGCCTCAAGTTCAGCCGGTGATTCGTGTTGCTGCTGTTGGTTGCATTTTCTTCGGTGTACACCTGTCCAGAATCCGAAGGAAGAATATACGTGCGGAAAGCATCCTCGCTTGCGTCGTTGTCGCTCATATTAAAAAAGTAGCTCGCCGTTACCTCTGTGGAGCTGCCCCACGTATCTACGTAATTGACTCCAAAGGCATGCGTTGTAGTCATACCTTCGCGTTGCTCCACGAGAAAATTATTATTTCCGCCAAATGGCCCACCGGAACTGCCACCTCGACTATCTCCACCGCCCCCTGCGCCGCTGGGTCTCTGGCCACCCGACCCACCAGGAGGACCACCGGGCATTCCTCCTCTGCGGCCACCACCACTGCGCGAAGCACTCATCACACCAAGCAGGTCTTCTGGCGAAAAATTCTGTTCATTCACATTATTCGACTGAAAAAGCAGCGAGATACGCTGGTCTTTGTCGAATATGTTGTAGCTGCCCCCGGTCTTGTAGCGTTCTTCGTTCCCATAGCCTCCGTACAGCTTTCCAAACTGCCCCTGCTGCATTCCAGATCGGGTAATAATATTAAGAGTTTTACGAGTGTTGCCATCGCTGAACCCGGTAAACTGCGCTTGTTCGCTCTGCTGGTCGAATACCTGTATCTTGTCGATCACTTCAGCGGGCAGATTGCGAAGCGCCGCATTTGGGTCATCGCCAAAAAACGGCTTACCATCGACCAGCACCTGCTGCACTTCTTCTCCCTGAGCTTGCACTTTGCCATCCTGTACAACAACACCTGGCATCTTGCTTACGAGGTCCTGTGCATTAGCATCGGGGTTCGTCTTGAACGCGCGTGCATTAAACTCGCTGGTATCACCTTTCTGCGTAGCGGGCACGGCCTTTCCCTCTACCAGAATTTCGTCGGTCAGTAGGGCATCTTCTTTCATAACGATCCTCCCCAGATCGACCGGCTTGTCCTCTACCTGTACTATCGCACTATGCGCCTTGTAACCGAGAAATGACACGGTAAGCATATGGCGGCCAGCCCGCACATTACTAATAGAAAAAACTCCGTCGCGGTTGCTTATAGCACCTTTTTTGGACGAATCAGGCAAATGTACAAGAACAGCCGATGCTCCGGCCAGAGGTTGGCCGCTTGCGCCATCTACAACTATGCCCCGCACGGCGAGGGAGTCCTGGCTGAGCAACTGCAAGGCACACAAAAAAAAAACACATACCGAAAGAACAACTGAATATCTCATAGCTTTACTGTTGAATGGATAAACTCCGACCAAACCTGCCAAAGCACGGACACAACCACACATGAGCAAAACGCGGCACAGCGCCCTACCGACAATGCTACTCCCTTGAGGAATAACGGTTGATCAGCGAGCGCTGTTAGAAGATTCTATACCACAAAAGGTTTAACGGATCTGCACCGGAAAGCGCAATGGACGTACAACACGTCGATTATTTCAGGTATTCGCCAAAGCAGTATTTTTTTGCGCTACATAGCGTTGCACCACATACAATCCAGCCATGCCAGCCACCACAACAATTGCTGAGATATAGCCAAGCGTGCCAAATCCCGCCAGTGAACCATCTGCTTGCTGCTGCACAATGAGCCCGCCCAGCACAGCCGCAAGACCAGCAGCAATCTGCTGCACCGACGAGTTAATGCTCATAAATGTACCGCGATCCTGCTGCGAAGGCACGGACGTAAGCAAAGCCATAGCTGGTGCCATGCGCCCCATAATCCCTATCATTAACCCTACATTCACACAAGCTGTTACCAAAAGCGTTGTGTGCGATAAATTAGTGAACACGAGTATAGCACCAATCAGCACAATAGAAGCGGCAAAGTACACCTTGTAAGCTCCAATACTGTCGCTGAGCCGCCCGGCAAGAGGACTGATGATGAGCCCTGTCATCCCCGCCACGAGGTACAAAATCGGCAATTGCGTTTCCTGAATACCAACATTGTGGACGATAAACGTGCTCATGTAGGGAATAACTATAAATCCGGTAATAGACAGCAGCGCCGTAACGCCAAAGGCTATGAGGTGTGGGCGCATACTTACTACGTTTTGTAGATGTGCCAGAGCATGATATCCTCTTTTCGTTGCAGCTTGTAAATGCCCATCAATAGGGCGTACCCACTTTGCCACCACGAGCAGCATGACAATACCGAGCCCGCCAATGATCATAAAAGGCATATGCCATCCCCAGTTGTTGGCAATATACAGCCCTATCGGAATGCCCGCGATCTGGCTCACTGAAAACGACATCTGCACAAGCCCCATCACCCGACCGCGCACCTGCGGCGGAAAAACATCGCCAATAATAGTAAGCGTAACAGCAAACAACACGCCGCCAAATGCACCTGCAATCACGCGAGCCGCGAGCAGAAGCTCATACGTAGGGGCAAGCCCACAGAGAAATGTACCAACGATAAATCCGCTGTAGAAGAATATTAGGAGTTTTTTGCGGTCGAATCTGTCGGCAATCGAAGCGATGAGAATACCCGCGATCCCGGCGCTGAACGTGTAAGCCGATACAACAAAACCAAACTGTGCCGGTGTGATGTCGAGTAGCCGAATAAGCATTGCTCCCAACGGGGAGATAATCATAAAGTCGAGTGCATGGGTAAACTGTAGCACTGTCAGTATAAGGATGAGAAGCACCTGATATGGGGTAAAAAGCTTTTCCTTTGCCCCTGCAACCTGTTTCATACGTCCTGCCCTTCTTACTAAATGAATGTTCGTTTACAACTCACGAGAACTATTCTCATACTGAAAACCACATATGTACTGCGAAGATGACCGGCGCCAGTTGTCTTCGCCTTATTGCAATAGGAACGGTGCGCGGACGAGCCAATGACAACTTCCGGGCAACAACCACACCCGCGCTTATATCTGCCTATGCCTGTAGAGCTTTTACAACTAGTTCTAATGTCTGCAATACTTTCTGCTCTGTAATCACTGGCTGTTTTTCTAAGTGAATATTGGGATGTAATCGGAAGCGCAGCATCTGGTACAACGGAGAAAACGCTATAGGCCAATACACTTCAAAAGGTATTTTTACAATCTCACCACGCTTAAAAGCATTTGCTGCGAACTGCTGTAGCGGACGCTTAAATGCTTTGTCTTCCATGCGCGCAGCCGATTCCACGAGCGGGGAATTGAGGAACTGTTCGAGGAAGAAGAAGTGAAGCGGATGCTCTGTAAAATACCTGTATCTGTTCAGCCATAATACCTTTAACCCCTCGCGAAATGGCATTGACGAGTCGAACCCAACAAGTGCGGCCTCGTTGGTCTGCTGGCGTACATCAAGGTACACGCTGTTTAACAGGTCTTCCCTGTTCTTGAAATACAGATAAATGGTAGCAGGCGAAACATTCGCTTTTTTTGCCAACTTCTGCATGCTCGTCCCTTTGAAGCCTTCTTTTACAATCATTTCTAACGCGGCTTCGCGGATAGCAATCTCTTTGGTTTCGTCTTTTTGTCTCATAGAAGCGCAATATAAATGAACGTTCGTTCACCAGCAAGTATTTTATACATGGAGGAATGAATAGAAGGGAATATAGGGCTTGAGTCGCTGCTAATGTTTTAGACCTCTGCACCGCGCGGTAGCTATTATAAGCTCGTGTTCCTACAGTCAGGATGCGCAGACGAATGCAGCGCGGTTGCAAGTTATCGTAGGCTCGTCCGCGCACCGTTCCTACGGTAACAAATGCGCAGATGTCGACCTCTACCGCAAGGTTAGTATTGCATGGCAATCGACAAGGCCACACGCGACGACTGCACAGTAAATTTTGCATCGCGAAACGACGGCGGACCAAACGACCCTTTAGCATTGCGCGACACGCCCACGCCTTCGCTGGGAATGCCGAGGAAGTTTGTGTCGAGCTCGCCATCGCCGTCTTCATCGTGGTACACCGCTACGGCATAGGTTCCAGCGGGTACATTATCAAACATCGTTTTTGCCTCACTCCCGCTAATTACAGCACTTGCAGAACGCTTCGCCAGCTCGGGCTTCGTGGGAAATCCCTCTTCGGAATCGTATAGGTAGAAATACACTTTTCCCTGTGCGCTCTCAAGATCAGTAACAGTAACAGACACAGATGCGGTGTTCTGCATTACAGGATTGGGAGCTATCAGCATCGATATCAGAAGAACTAATGTGTGTATCATATCTCCGCTCTAATAAGTGTGATTCTCTGTACTCTGTTTCTGCTCTATCTGCTTTTTAAGACAAGCCCGACACCAACAACTCTGGCCATCAACCGGTGTCATTACTCGTGGTAAATTCGCACACCAGCATCGCTCTGCCAGAGATGCTCCGCAGGTAAATTCGGCTTTGCACATAGGACAGATAGCAGCCCCAACTGTCTCACCATATTCCTGGCCTACGTTCCCACCCATAGAACAGCTTCGGTTATTCCGCATTAAAGGAATTATGCTGCTGTAGCAGTTTCAAATTGTAAATCGCCAAAATATCCTTTACGGTATTGTCTTCTTCTGCATTCGACAGCAAATCAACCAGGCGACCATTGTGAAGATCATAGACCCACCCGTGTACTTTCGGATATCCCGTTCTCTGCCAGCACCTCTGCACGTGGTCGATTTTCATAATATTGATACACTGCTCGATCACATTAAGTTCTACTAATCGCCGGTATCGTTGCCCTTCGTCGGGAATAGAATCGAGTTCATCCCGGTGCAGCCTGTACACATCGCGTAGCGTTTGCAGCCATGCGTTAAGCTGTCCCATATCGTGCGAATCTAATGCAGCCCGCACGCCACCACAACCATAGTGTCCGCACACGATAATATGGCGTACATTCAGATACTCGACTGCATACTGCACAACAGCATTAATGTTATTATCGGTTGGTACAACAAGGTTAGCCACATTCCGGTGTACAAACACTTCGCCCGGTTCTAATCCCATAATCTCATTGGCAGGCACCCGACTGTCAGAACAGCCAATATAGAGGAATTCCGGATTCTGTTCTTTTGCGAGTTTGGCAAAAAAATCCGGATCCTCGGCCATTTTTGCATCAACCCACTTCTGGTTGTTCTCAAATATTTTTCTGTACTGTTCCATACCAACTAAAATCCATGAGTATAACACATGCAGGGCAGCCTGAATTGCGCCGCGAAGCTACATAGGAGCATCAGAATATCCAAACACGGAAACATATACCTCCAATATAGGATTGCTGCGGAGCAAAAAAGCAGGGTTATCTTTGCGTAGTTCTGTACAGAAAGAATCTGTCTACACCTATTAGCCAGCAATCGCTTCCATATCATCTACCGTAAGAATTCCCTTCACTGTACTGCATATAGCCGCCTGTAGAGCGGCATAGGCCACGCGCTCCACTGCCATCGGACGATTCGGCCTGATCACCTCTGCAAGAGAAGTATCCTGCATCAGTTCCAAAAGTGCCTGATGTTCTTCGAGCGTTTCCGGTTTCTCCTGCCCATAGATCAGCCCCGGACGCAAAATAGCCAGTTCTAGGCCAAGAGAAGTGAGAAAAGCCTCCGCAGCGAGCTTAGATTTCATATATGCTACAGGCGTGTCGGGCGCACCTGATCCCGCCGAAAGAAACACAAACTTCGGCACATTGGCGCGTTGGGCTTCTGCACCAACAATACCCGCCGACTCGACAATCACCCTTTTGTAAGTAACGCCGCGTCCGGGCTGCTCGTCGATAATCCCCACACAATGAACTACCGCCTTACAACCAGTCAAATATTCTCGCCAGTTATCAGGAGCAAATACGTCGGCAGCTACCCACAACGTCGTCGCTACTTCTTCCTCGCCTGCCGGTTTCCCCGAGCGCGATACACTTACAACAGAAAAGCCGCTTTTACCAGCCTGCCTGCAAATATGGCGACCTACAAAACCACTGCCGCCAACAACAACAATATGTCCGTTCATTTCAACATCTAACTACATCATAAATAATACTATTTACTGCAAAATAGGTCATTTACGATGCAAATACTAATAACTGATCGACATTTCGTATTTTTTACATCATAATTGAGGTAAAAATGAACAAAACTGCTGTACTTGTGAATGCTTGGGCTGTGTTCGAAGAACAACATCCGGAGGCTGAATTAGAGGATTTTTGCCGGCACTATCTCACCCGCCAGCGAGAAAAGGCGAAGACAGAGGGGGAATTTCTGGGTGGTGTGATGCCGCCGCAAGCCGACCAAATGTTGGTAAAAGTTATGGATAGAATTATGAGGCTCTATATGGTGTATGCAGTACCAGCGCTTGAAGGTACGGGGGCAAAACGATTTGAAGAGTTTCATTTTCTCAATGCCATCGCCCACTTACAGACTCCGCGAAAAACCGATGTTATCTCGCATACCATCAACGAATTGTCGTCTGGTTTGCTCATGATCGACCGGCTCGTAACCATGGGATATATTACCGAACACGAGAATCCCGACGACGGGCGCTCGAAGCTACTCAAACTGACCGATACAGGGGAACAAATCCTCCTCAAGTGCTACGAACGACTCAACGAACTGAACCGCGTCTTTTTCCGCGACATGACAGAAGACGACATGCAACTGTGCGTGCAGTTGCTTCGCAATATCGAAGTAAAATTTTCCGGTTCGTGGCAGCAACAGCGCCTCCTTCCCTTTGCCGATATATACAAAAGTGCAACAGGTGAAGAGATACAATCTCCTACATCGCCGGACGAGGCAGCAGCGGGAAAGCGCAGCAGCAGAAAACAGACGCCGCCCAAATAAAAACAGCCATGCGCAGCACAATCACCGCAATACGCATGGCTATATGGCTTCTCGCTGTCGGTCAGTTCCAAGCAGGCAAGGTTAGGATAACTTCTTTTGCTGTTCCTGCACTCTGCATACTTGCACTCTGTTCGCATACATCATCGTAGCCAAAAGCATAACACATATCGTTCAGGCTATTGGCGTGCAATATCTGTGCGTAGTATTCCACTGGCGCACTCGCGTAGTACAGAGTATTGGAACCACACCAGTTGGAAAGGTTCGCTGGTTGCGTCATGAACATCGTCCGGTTAATCGCCGCTGCGATAAACTTCTCGATAATCATCTGCACTTCATTGCCAGAGGCCAGCACGCCGTTGCAGTTCAGCGCTTCCATCGTGGTCGGCTTTGACAGCGACAGCACCTGCGTACCGCTTCCCACCGACGTACCTGTATAGAACACAAAATTACCCGAGCTATCTACCTGCCCGATTACCGGCCCGGTGTACGATGCAGAGTTAATCTGGAGTGTAAGTGTATTCTGCTCATAGTACGCCCAGCTCTTGGTAAGATACTCGTCAAAGAATGCGGTAAAATAGTTGACCACTGCCTGAGAAAGCACGGTGTTCATTGCATGTTCGGGCGAGAGAATACGCAAGTCCGGATCGGTAGAAGAAGCACCGGGAATAACAAGCGCAGCAAAGTTTGTATTGGGACAATTCTGGAACGCGGTAATAATGCTGTCGCGTGTAGCCGTAAAGCCTACAGTCTGGTTGGATGTGCCTGTGCTAATAAGCTCAGCGGTAATCGGAAAACCGAGGAAGTCCACACTCGTTGTATTGCAGTTCATTTCCTGCGCTGCACCGGGCTGGTACGTAAATTCAAATTTGTCGAAAATCGTGCTGTAGCCGGGTACGCTTGGGTTGGTAGGATCGGGCGGCGCATATCCCGTAGGGCTGATCACCCGAATTGGCAGCCAGTCGCCAAAGGCGATGAACACTCGCCCGCTCGTCATAAGTTCGCTCAGCTCTACCGAGGAGACACTCTCTATCGGGAAAAAGTAGTTTGCATAGCTTACGCCATTGATCATGTTCGTATTGTCGGAGGTGCTTATCGGCGTTACAGCGCCGTTGCTATTCACATAGGCAAACACTCCGTCGCTATTCAGCCCCAGAATAGCCCAGTACACATCAGCATTAGCATATGCTGTGTTGTTGTTAACAAGAGAAAACTTCATGTTGTGTAAGAATGGTAGAAGAAAATCCTTTTAGCTATACGCCCGCAGCCGATGAACTTACGGCATACTGACGCCGGAATCAATAAGAGTTTCTCTGATTTTGGTCGCGGCTGGCCAAATTTCCGAAATTTCACACGGGATAGCGCACTGCCACAGAAGAGCATGGTAGAAGACGCGATTGTGGCACGGGCGTCGCTCGGGCGCACGTTTAGCCGCTGTCACCGGTCGCAAAGGCCGTCGCGGTAAAGGCCGACCAACCACGCGGCGGTAATGCAGCGCGGTGCGGAGACCAAACGCGAGGGCGAAGACTGGAGCGCAACAACTTTACAGAACAGATATGGCTTTGGGTGATTGGAGCTATTACCTGCATTCCTGCATTAGTGAGCGAGCCGGAGCGATGTGTCCCACTGGGTTTTGGAATACGGCTTTAGAATGTATTCCCTTCTGTACGGAGCATCATCTCCCGCCGAAAGCGTGGTGTCTATGAGCACAACAACGCGAATAGAATCGCCCTCCTCCAACTTTTGTTTAGGCTGGTTGCAGGTAAAAGTGTACCAAGCATCTCCATTGTGTGTCGCGTTTATTTCGGAGAAGCGTCGGCGTAGCCAGGTGGAATCTCCGTAGCACTGCACATCAATCGCACAGCGGTTCTGGTAAAAATACTTAACATTCCGCTGGTACTGTTGCAGTGCAGCACTCCATGTAGCACCGTCGACACTGTCGTGATAGACACGAGGAAAGCACAATGTTTCCATGAGTGGATTGGTGAGCCTGACATGAACGCTGATGTCGAAGTCATGGGGCACGACATTCAAATGAAACAGGGAATCTATGATCGTCTCTTGCTTTTCGCTCAGGCCGTACCACTCCCTGGTCGACCAACAACCAGACAGCAAACTCGCCATAAGAAAAACAGATAGAGAGAAAAAGGCGCGCGTGAGAGCAGTGTGTGATGCCATGATAGTGCCCGGACAAACGAGGGACAACAAAGCGGCAAAGACGGGCTTAAAAGGAAAACAGGACAACCCGCTCATGCGAATTGTCCTGTTTGTCGGGGTGAGAGGATTCGAACCTCCGGCCCCTACGTCCCGAACGTAGTACTCTACCGGGCTGAGCTACACCCCGATCCTGTCTTTGTAGCTCGTACAGAGAACACAAATTTACGACGATAACTACACGCAGACAAGTATTTTTTGTGCAAAATGGAAAATTAAGGCGGTACACTGCTGTAGGCGCACGTGTCTTCTGCGAGCTCGCAGATGCTCTCCTATGCTCTGGCTGTTGTTCTGTTACTCAATCTTGACAGGCCGCCTGATGCTTTCTTCTAATGAAAGGAATGTCTCGGTGCGGTGTACTCCCGGTATCGTGCGAATTCTTTCGTTCAGCACTTTGCGTAGGTTCTCGGTGTCTCGGCACATCACCTTGGCAAACATGCTGTACACACCAGTGGTATAGTGCAGCTCTACAATCTCTGGCACCTCCTGCATCTTCTTTACGGCGTCGCTGTAGCCGTGTATTCCAGCATTGTCGATAAAGATTCCGATAAACGCACAAATATCATAGCCAATTTTCTGCGGGTTTACTGCGATATGCGAGCCGTGTACAACCCCCAGCTCCTGCATTTTTTTCATCCGCACATGGATGGTTCCCGGCGAAACAACCAATCGCTTGGCAATTTCTGTGTATGGAACTGAAGCATCCTCTGCCAGAATTGATAAAATCGCTTTATCCACATTGTCGATTTGTGAATTTGGACTGCTCATCACACCTCCGTTTTGCACATTTGCACAAAAAATAAACAGATTTTTATATTATTCGCAATAAATTTCGACGAACAATATACTATTTGCATACAACCGTCGCAAATTTTACGTTTGTATCAAATTCCCCCTCCTCGTTTTCTTGCAATTGTATAAGCGCTCCGGTCTTCGCACCGGCGGAAAGACGTCCGCTGCAGGTGGTTCTGCCCCTGTCGCTTTTAGAGGAAAACACATTACGACACAACATAAAGAAACAATTGTTTTTTATAACGCGAACGAGCACGTACAATGATTATCAACAAAAGCGGAGCAACATTTTCAAGCATTGTGGGCATTGGAGCCAAAGTAAAACATCTGAGCGACAGCACCGGACAGGAGTACTTGTTTCTGAATCGCGGTGTGAACGCAGTGTGTAGTATCGACCTATCTGGTGTGATGCAACACGTGGAAGTCAACTCCCCACGAGTGCAAGTATATCCACCCAATGCGGGAATGCTGGAACTGCGGCAAGCAATCAACGATGAGTACTTCGCTGGTGAATCGCACGCAGACTATGTGGCGATTACAGCAGGGGGCATGGCCGCTATCGACCTAGTGGTGCAAACACTGCAACTCGATAAGTTGTACTACGCCCGGTACTTCTGGGGCAGCTATGCAAAGTTGGCTACTATACGCGGCATTCCGAGCGAAAGCTACGAGAGCTTGGAGCAGCTTGCCGAACATTACGGCGGCGAATGCAGCGAAAAGATAGCAGTGCTTGTGTGCGACCCGAACAACCCGATAGGCAACAAAATGGACGATGCGGAGCTTCTCGGCAATATTCGCCGTCTGCATGCGCTTGGCCTCGTGGTGATTTTCGACAGCCCATACCGCCGCTTGTTCTGCGGACGCGAAGACACGTTTTTCCGCGAACTTCTTGCATTAGACAATGTGATTATTACCGAGAGCTTCAGCAAATCGTTTGGACTGAGCGGCCAGAGATTGGGCTTCATCCACTGTACCAATAACGCGTTTATCGAAGAGCTCGGCATACGCCTGCTGTACAGCGCTAATGGTGTCAATGCGTTCGCCCAAGCACTCGTCCACGCACTGCTTACCACACATGAAGGCCAGCAGGCAGCAGCCGAATTCAAACACCGAACTGTTGCAGACATTCGCAAGAACATCCAATATCTACAGGAGCAGCAACTCCTCGTAGACGAACTGTACGACCACACAACGCCCGTCGGTATTTTTGCTGTAATAAAAGTATCGGAAGAAGAGCTGCTCCAGCACAGGATCGGCAGCGTCTCTATGAAATACTTTACACACGACAAGGACAAAACTGCACAAGAAACAGCGCGCATTTGCGTATCAGTTCCGCATCACAAATTTGTGCAGTTTTTCAATAATATTGTTGCGGAGCGCAGCCAGGCACGTGCAAACGCTGCGTAAAGCGCCGCTACCCCACCCATACTACGCCACCGGCTTCCTCCGGAAGAAGCGGGTGGCGCGGGGTAGGCAACCTGCCTGCTTCCATACTGGCCGATAACACCTTCCCCTCATTTTCGCGGCCTTCACGTATTCTCTTCGCACTATCAGGCAATATTTTTACCGCTTATGAGTTTTACTTGTTCGTATCCGTGGGTATATTTGGCGTTTTATAGACTATCGACGGACAGAAGTTCCGGCTTCGGCTGCACCGGTCGTACACGGCTCTGCGGTACTGCATACTTTTACTGAAGATTCATGACTGACTACACGTTCGGCCTCAGCGCCCCCTGGTGGTTCCTCGCAATCTGTATCGCGCTCGCATTAGGTCTGTCGTTATGGGCCTACCGCGTTACCATACCGCCAATATCGACAGGACGCAAAAGCGTACTGGTCGCTCTGCGGACACTGGCGCTTTCGCTGCTGCTTTTCATCTTGTTCGAGCCGATTATCAGCATAATCAGCGTAGAAGAAGAGCCGCCGCGCATAGCTGTCCTGCTCGACAACTCGCAGTCGATGGCAATGAAAGACGCCTCGATAGACCGCCGTGCACAGTATATGCAGGCGCTTCGCTCCATCGACCTCAATGCGTTCGGCGATAATAAATACGTGTTTTCGTTCGATGAGAATGTGCAGTTCGTAGAGCGCTTCACACCCGACTCGCTGCGGGTAGACGGCCAGACTACCAACATCGGCAAAGCATTCCGCGCAGTGTTCACAGACGCCGAGCGGGAAAATATTCGTGCAGTGCTGCTCATTACCGATGGAGCATTCAACGCAGGTGAAAACCCACTGTACAATGCAGAGCTTCTCGGTCGACCAGTATTTGCAGTAGGTATTGGCGACTCCACCGAGCCTAAAGATATCTCTGTACAGTCGCTCATTACCAACGAAGTGGCATATGTAGGCACACCGCTGCCAGTCAATATCAATGTAAAATCCTCGGGCTTCGACGAAGGCCAAGTGACAGTTGTGCTGAAGGACAATGGGGCGGAGATCAGCCGCCAGACGGTAAACCTGCGCACCGGCACACAAACTTATACAACAGTATTTGAATATAAACCAGCTCAGGAAGGCGTGCGAAAGCTCACTGCCGAAGTGAGTGCAATAGAGGGCGAGCTAACGACAAAGAACAACACTGTGGCCGACTTTATTAAGGTGCTCAAGAACAAGCGGACAATCGCGCTGCTGGCAGGAGCTCCCTCGCCAGACGTATCGTTCCTTCGCACTGTACTCGGCGAAGATCCGAATATCACAGTGGAACCTTATATTCAGAAAAAAGACGCGGAATTCTACGGTGCTCCGCCCACAGCTCAGTCGCTTGCAAATGCAGAGGCAATTGTCCTTGTAGGGTTTCCCATTTCGTCGACACCAACCTCAGTCATCGAGCTTATAAAGAAGGTGGCCGACGGAGGCAAACCGCTGTTCTTTATCGCTGCGCAGCAGGTGGACTACAACAGGCTAAAGCCATTAGAGCCATATCTGCCGTTCACTGTCACAGCATCGAGGCCGCAGGAACTCATGGTTATGGCCGATGTAAAGCCACCTGCGCTCGGGCATCCTTCGATGAAAATTACCGGCACGGACAACGATGCGACGCTGTGGAACCAGCTTCCGCCGATTTTCCGCACCGAAACGTTTGTGAAGCCGAAGCCCGAGGCCGAAGTGCTGGCAACACTCCGCGTGAACAACGCCCCACTGAACGAGCCGCTCATCCTTTCGCGCTCGCTGCAAAACAACCGATCATTCGCTATTCTTGGCTATGGCCTCTTTCGCTGGAAACTGCTCGGCTACGCTGCCGAAGCAGCAAAAGGACGGGCAGAAGCGCCAGATGTCTTCAGTACATTTTTCGGCAATAGTCTGCGCTGGCTTACCACACAGGAACAGGGGAAATTTGTGCGAATCCGCACATCCAAACAGCTCTATGCAAATGGCGAAAAAGTAGAATTTATTGGACAAGTGTACGACGCGAGCTACAGCCCCGTGGACAATGCAGATGTGCGTGTGAAAATTACTGGTGGCAAAGAACCCCGCGATGTCGTGCTCACAGCTCTCGGCGGCGGGCGCTATACAGCACAAGTAGAAGGATTGCCGAGCGGCGACTACGCCTTTGCCGGTACTGCGAGCATAAGCAACCAGCCATACGGCACCGACAATGGGCGCTTTAGCATCGGCGAAATTAATATCGAGCATTTTAATCTGCGAATGAACGCGCCGCTGCTGCATACGATTGCCGACCGCACAGGCGGAAAGTTCTACACACCTGTAATGCTCTCCACGCTTGTCGACGATATTCGCAAGACGCGCGGCTTTGCAGCACGCCCCGTAACAGAAAAGCACGAGCTCACGCTGTGGAATCTCGTGTGGCTGCTCGGTGCGGCGATTACAGTATTTGGCATAGAGTGGTTCTTGCGCAAGCGCGGCGGCATGATCTGATCGTGCGGCGATTTGCTACAACGCGCATCTTCCGCCGAAATTGAGCACAACAATACAAACCAGCGATAGTAAGGCCGAACAACGCGGCCAGGAACAATGCACCAATCATCCCGCCTGCATAGTGCTCATATGGGCAATATGCAGGCGAGCCTGTAATGTTTAATCACGCAAAAGCTGCGAGCATCTGTCAAGCTCATTGCATCTGCGAATACAATCCCTGCCCTATTCTCCGACTACTCGACAGCAAGCGATACAAACTCGAACCGGGAACCATCGAACAGCCCCTTGTCGCTGAGCTTTAGCGCAGGAATGACAAGGAGCCCCATAAACGACAGCGTCATAAACGGTGCAGAAAGCCCAGAGCCAAGCTCTTTGGCCAGGCGATCAAGATGAGCGTACTGCTCGGCTACGCGATACCCATCTTCGGTAGACATAATACCGGCTACCGGAAGCGGTAGTGTTTTTACGGAGTCACCAAAAGCAACAGAAATACCACCCCGCGCAGCAATCACACCGTTGACAGCCGAACAGATATCGGCATCGGTAACACCAACAGCGATAATATTGTGCGAATCATGCGCTACACACGAGGCAATTGCCCCCCGATGCAATCCAAAGTTTTTGATAAATGCCACAGCGGGCGGCTCATCGCTGTAGCGGTTTACAACTACAAGTTTTAGAATATCATGCTCGCTGTCGGAAAGCACCTCGCCGTTGTCGGTCTGGACGGTCACGTGCACTTCGTTTGTCACGAGTTGCCCGTCGAGAGCTTCGATTACCCGCAGTGTCGGGCTCTGTACCTGCACGGCAAATTGTTCGGGCGTTTTGAGCGATGTATTGAAATTATTCGGCTCGTGTGCCTCTACTCGCCCTATAAGCGAAATACCATTTTCAGCCACTACACTGCCGTTGATAAATGTCTTGTGGACGGTAAAGCGTTCGAGATTGTCGATCAGAATAAAGTCGGCGGGATCACCGGGCTGTAGAAGACCGACATGTAGACCATAGTGCTTCACGGGATTAACACAGGCACAGCGGAGCACATCCATCAGATCGAAGCCATCGCGCAGCGCCCGGCGTACAATGGTGTTGATATGGCCATCGGCCAAGTCGTTGGGATGTTTGTCGTCGCTGCAAAACATCACTTTGTCGGGGTGCGAAGCTATGAGCGGCTTCAACGCTTCATAGTTTTTAGCCGCTGAACCTTCGCGTATCAGAATACTCATACCGCACGCCAGCTTGTCCAACGCTTCTTCTATAGTAAAACACTCGTGGTCGGTAGACGGCCCTTCAGCCGCGTAACGCGCAGCAGCATCACCGCGCAATCCCGGCGCATGCCCGTCGATTCGCCTGCCGAGCTCTTTGGCAATTTCCAGCTTTTCCATCACCATCGGGTCGCGGAAGAGTACACCCGGGAAGTTCATCATCTCGCTCAGATACAGCAGGCCATCTTTCTCGAACAGCTCGCGAATATCATCTGCGGTAATAGTTGCGCCAGCGGTTTCAAACGACGTAGCAGGTACACACGAGGGGGCGCCAAAGTGAAATTTAAACGGTACCTCGCCGCCATTGCGAATCATGTAACGCACCCCTTCTACACCCAGCACATTGCCAATTTCATGTGGATCGGACACAGTAGACGTCGTACCATGCACTACGGCAAGTCGTGCAAATTCGGAGGGAATCAGCATAGAGCTTTCCACGTGCACATGAGCATCCACGAAACCCGGCAAGATTACACCCTCGCCCACAGGCCCCTCGGATGGCTCGATCCTGTCTATGTTCCCGCCGCTGAAATACACTGTTCCGTAATAGGTACGCCTGTTGAGTGGGTCGAGAATAAGGCCCGCAATAGAATCGCTCATCGTCTGCATAGAATAAAAAATGTTCAAAAAATGAAAAAAAGTCTTGCCAGCAGGACAAAACACTCTTATATTTGCAGTCTCTTTTACAATGAAATAAGGGCGATTAGCTCAGCTGGTTCAGAGCGCCTGCCTTACAAGCAGGATGTCGGGAGTTCAAATCTCTCATCGCCCACTCTTTCTTCTCTCAATCTCCTTTTGCAGGAGTGGCGGAACTGGCAGACGCGCCGGACTCAAAATCCGGTGGGCTCAACACCCGTGAGGGTTCGACTCCCTCCTTCTGCACTCGTTATATCCTCACCTTTTTCCGCTTTATTTTTCCTATTCTTCTCTCTCTTATTCTCATTCATCTTACTTCTTCCTTGTTTTCCCGTTGCCCTTTTTATGGCACCGGCGTCTTCGCATCGGCTGTTCTGTCGCTGTCACCGGCCGCAATACCGCTTCGTCTTTACCAACCTCTCTCGCCTTTGTGATTATCGCTCTTGCTTCCTATTCTCAGCTTCATTCCTTCGACAAGGGATACTGCAAACCGTCGTCGGTAATATGTGGCTTGGCAAGCACACCCTCTGTAGAAGATATGATCACTGATGCAACAGCGTCGCCCGTAATATTCACAACCGTCCGCAGCATATCCAGCAATCTGTCTACACCGAGAATAATCGCAATGCCCTCTGGTGGCACGCCCACCGACCGCAATACAATAATAAGCATAATCAGCCCCACACCTGGCACGGGAGCCGTACCAATGGACGCAAGCGTGGCAGTGAGCACAACAGTAAGCTGAGCACCGAGGTCGAGATGAATACCGTAGACTTGTGCAATAAACAACGTCGCGACACCCTGATACAAAGCCGTCCCATCCATATTGATCGTAGCGCCCAGTGGCAAGACAAACGATGATATTTTATTCGGTACTCCTAATTCTTCCACACATTCCATAGATACGGGCAGCGTAGCAGCAGAAGAGCTCGTACTAAATGCCAAGAGGTGTGCACGACGAAACCCACGGAAGAATGTAGAAATGGGCATCTTCCCAAGCAAGCGAAGCACAGGGAGATATGTCACAACCACATGCAGCAGTAGCCCGACAACTACTGTGGCAAAATACCAAGCGAGAGTAGAGAGAATATGAAACCCAAAATCGGCTACAGTTGCAGCAATAAGCGCAAACACACCGAACGGCGCAAGCAGCATCACAACCTCCACCATGCGGATGGTTGCCTCGCTCAAGCCGTCGAAAAACCGTATAACCGGATCGGATTTTGCGCGAGGGATAACACTGAGTACAAGCCCGAGGAATACAGCAAAGAATACAATGTGCAGCATATCGCCGCCAGCAAGCGCATCAAACGGATTGGTAGGTACTAACCCAACGAGAAAGTCGAGCACATTAAAGTCGAGCTGTTGCGAAATTTTATCGGCAACACCACCACCGTACTCGGCCATAAGACGTTCGGATGTTCCCGCAGGCAGCCGTGTACCGGGCTGCACGATATTTGCAACCACAAGCCCCAGCGAAATAGCCAGAGCTGTAGTGCAAAGATAAAAGACTATGGTCTTCCCACCGATGCGAGCCATCTGCCTCACATCCCCCAGCGACGAAGCTCCTACAACAAGCGAAGCGAGCACCAGCGGCACGGCGATCATTTTCAGCAAATTGAGAAAAAGCGTGCCAATGGGTTTCAACGCCATTGCAATGCTCGTCGGTTTCTGCGCCCGTATAATCTCCTCTAATCTCTGCACAGTACCATCATTGCGGGTAAACTCCAGAACGAGCTGCTGCCGTTTCATCTGCTCTACAGCATCAATCGCCTTTACTAGCCCATCGCGCTTCAACGGCGTAAATATCGTTGTTGCAGTGTCCCGTATAAGCGTGGCAAACCGCCACTGGTCGATAACAAGTATCCCCTGCCGGGTTTCTACTTCCACAGATGTCTTATTGACTGGAAACAGCCAGCCAAATAGCACACCGAGCACCAAACCAATAATAATCCGCCAATGCAAAGGAATTCGTTTCATAAGGCTACCTGATGTTCTACGAACTAACCAATACCTCAATATACTACGATGAGTTTAAAATCCTGCCGACCTGCCTATTTTCCCTGTATTATGTTTTTTCTCGCAGTAAACCTCCCGTATTTTTATATTTGCAGCGCATATAGCGCAAACACCATTATTCACTCAACGTACACCCGTATGCTGTCACAACTCCAATCGGCCTCCACACTGGGCATTAATGCCTTCATTGTCGACATTGAGACGCATCTGGAAAATGCTCTGCCTGCCTTTCTCGTCGTCGGCCTCCCGGACTCAGCAGTAAAGGAATCGCGCGAGCGCGTTTCGGCGGCTATTAAGAATTCCTCTTTTCTGTTTCCGAACAAGAAAATCACTGTCAATCTGGCACCGGCAGATGTTCGCAAGGAAGGCAGCGCCTTCGACCTGCCCATCGCAATAGGAGTGCTTGCAGCAGTGGGAATAGTCCCAGCGGAAGCATCAGAAGCAACAGTGATTCTCGGCGAGCTCGCTCTGGATGGCTCGCTACGCCCCGTGCACGGTGCTCTTTCTATTGCAATGCTGGCGCGCAGGCGGGGCTACAAACGCGTAATACTGCCCGGAATTAATGCCTCGGAAGCCGCAATGGTGGAGGGCATAGAGATTATACCGATAGAATCGCTGCGCCAAGCGGTGGAGTTCCTTACAGGAGAAACAACTATTGAACCACGCTGCGTAGATGTGCGCTCGCTGTTCAGCAATACAGAGGGACATACTGCCGACATCAGCGATGTCAAGGGCCAGAACAATGTAAAGCGTGCAATGGAAGTTGCAGCAGCAGGTGGACACAATATTATTATGGTTGGCCCTCCGGGCTCAGGAAAGACTATGCTCGCAAAACGCCTGCCCACGATCCTGCCTCCGCTCGAACTCGACGAGGCAATGGAAACGACAACCATCCATTCGGTGGCCGGACTTTTGCCGGAGCAGCAGGCGCTGGTGGTAGCGCGCCCATTCAGGGCACCACACCACACAATTTCCGATGCAGCGCTCGTAGGAGGTGGTATCGGCGTGGTTCGCGCTGGCGAGATCTCGCTGGCACATCACGGAGTGCTGTTCCTGGACGAGCTGCCAGAGTTTGCACGCAATGTTCTGGAAGTGCTTCGTCAACCGATGGAAGACCGGTGCATAACCATTTCGCGAACGAAAATGACGGTGGAATACCCAGCCAACTTCATGCTCGTGTGCGCGATGAATCCCTGCCCCTGCGGCAACTTCGGCAACCCGCTACAGGAATGCACCTGTGCGCCGCAGCACATTCAGCGATATATGGCCAAAATTTCGGGCCCGCTGCTGGACAGAATTGATATCCATGTCGATGTAGCATCAGTTCAGTATCAGGAGCTTACATCGGCTACAGCTAGCGAGCCCTCGGCAGTGATACGGCAGCGCGTAGTCCAAGCACGCCAGCGCCAGACACAACGATTTGCGGCGGTTCGCGGCGTACATAAAAATGCCGACATGAGCTCGCAGGACATTCGACGCTACTGTCCGCTGGATGATCGAAGCGAAATTATGGTAAAAACAGCAATGACAAAACTGGGACTTTCTGCACGTGCATTCGACAAAATCCGTAAAGTAGCGCGCACAATTGCCGATCTTGCCGGAAGTGAAGCTATCCTTCCCCAGCATATTGGCGAAGCAATTCAGTACCGAAGTCTCGACAGGCAATACTGGAATGGCTGACAACCCAGGCGTTTAGCCTGTGGTATTATAGGTAGTAGCAAAGCACACACGCCTGTGCCACTGCTAAAATTCTCCTTGACAGAAGGGGGGACAAGTTCTATTTTTGCGGCGTTTTCCCCCTGGAACTTTTACAACTTCTTCTGCATTATATCAGAAAATTTATACAACCCTATCCCTCATGTTACATTTATCAGGAGTAGAACCCCATGATCTGGACACCTGAGCTCGCATCATTTCTGGAGGATGCGCCTTGGCCAGCGACGAAAGAAGAGCTGATCGACTATGCCGAGCGCACTGGTGCTCCGATGCAGGTACTCGACAATCTGCACGAGCTTGAAGACGACGACGTCGCATACGAAGGAATTGAAGATATCTGGCCCGATTATATCAATCAGGACGACGATTTCTTCTATGACGAAGACGAAGAAGATTACTATTAACAACGGAAATTGATTTCTGCAAGCCTGTCTTCTTCATAGAAGTACAGGCTTTTCTTTTTTCGGCGCTCGTGCGGAAAACAGCGGCATTGCGAATTCATCGGCACTGCGCCAAGCCGAAAAGCAACACAGATCGACTCTGGCCGCATACATATCGGTGCACAAAGCAGGAACTTTTTGCTGCCCAAAGGCGTATCCAGCTCGGTGCCATCACGGAATAACTATGCAGATATTTCCTATTATTCGTTTTTTTCTATTCTTGCCGCTGGTTGCGATTGCTCTGTGCAGCGAGGCCATGCCTCTGCATGCACAAACGCGTATTACGCCCGGCAGTCGAATGGCTGAAGAACGAATGGGAGCAATGAATGAGATACACAGGATTGACTTTGTTGGTAATAGCTATTTTACCGACGAGGTCCTCGAAGGCGTGATTACCACACGGGCAAGCGAAAAAAGTATAGCCCGCCGCCTCGTGCAATACTATCGCAGGCAGTTCTCACGCAATACCGTAGGAAGATCGGCGCTCTCCATGTATATCAGCCAGATGCGCCTGATAGAAAACGACCTTGGCGATGTACGTGAGTATTTTAACAGAGAACAAGTTGCCGTAGATACAACCCGCATTAAAGCCTACTACAACGAGCATGGATTCCATCAGGCAATGGTAAGTGCGAAGTTTTCCTTCCAGCAGGAAACACGCGAAAATGTGCTGACATTTATGATTATCGAGAACCCGCCAGCACGCCTCCAGCAGCTCGTGTATCGCGGCCTCGATAGCCTGCCCTCGGAAGTAGCTCTCCTTGTAAAACAAACCAAAACAGTACAGACAGGCAACCTCTTCAATCAGGCGATTATCGCAGCACAAAATGACCGGATACTACAGATACTGCGCAATCAGGGCTATTTCTACGCAAGGTATAAGGACCCGCTTGTCCTGTACTTTGCCGAACAAAATACCGACAGCGTTACGGTATTCTTCTCTACCGGCCTACGCCAGCGCATAGGCACAATCTTTTTTGTCGATAGCCTGAACGGGCAGCCCGCAGTTTCCTACAATATGCGTCGGCAACAAATCGAATTCCGGGAAGGCGATTGGTACAGCCAAGACGCTATCAACCAGTCGATTAACAACTTGTACAGCCTCGGTGTCTTTGAAGCCGCCTCCATCGATACTTCGTCGGAACGCCAGCCCCATACCGATACATCGCTGCACTTTCGCGTATTTACCCGTATGCGGAAAATGCAAGAAATCGGCGTTAATATTCTGACCAATAAGAACAAATCCGACGATTTCTGGAACGCCGGTCCGGAAGTCACCTACACAAACAAGAATATTTTCTATGCAGCGCAGACACTCGACCTCTACGGGCGTATTCTGCTACAGGATATCAATGGGTGGATAGACAAGGGGCTAAGCCTGAAAGAATTGCAGTTTGAATATCAGGGTGGTGGTCGGTTCAGCCAGCCATTTGTCGATAATGTGTACAATATGCGCATGGGCTTCAGCGCCCAGGGGCAGTATTCGTTGCGCACGATCTACGCCCCGCTTCAGCTCCAGTCATGGACCGCCAGAGCTTCATTTCCCTTCACGCTCAGACCTGGCAGTATTATCAATTCCTGGGTGTTCGACATCGCGGGAGCCAACGAAAGACCTTTTAATTTTGGAGAGGCCTACGAGCGTGCACTCTCGCAGCCCGGTGTTGACTCTCTGTTAGTAAAAAGACAGTTGTACCAATACGCCCAGCTCGATACTATTGTCAATATTCGCGGCAATTTTTTGTCGAGTCTCATCATCGGCGCAAGTATTGTCCACGACTCGCGCAATCACCCATTTACACCCAACCAAGGCTACTTTGGCTCCCTTTCTGCCGAATGGGGTGGACCGGGAGGGCTGGGCGGCGCTCGATTTGCACGGATAGCAACGACTGCGCTTGGCTTCTGGCCTCTTACTCGCAAAGATGTGCTGGCTGCAAAGCTGCGAATCGGCCACACATTCTGGTTTGATAGGAACGAGTCCTATGTGCCGCTGGAACGCCACTTCTTTGCCGGAGGTAGCAACAGCGTGCGCGCCTTCGGATCGCGCGATCTGCGTGCAGTACCCATCGATGCCGCTACCACATCAGACGAAGTACGCAACCTCGCCGACTTTATCGGCAGCGGCTCACTGATTGAAGGAAGCGTGGAATTTCGCTATAAATTCCGCGAATATCCGCTCTCTAGTAGCTTCTGGGAACAGCAGATAGCCAGCCTCGGTATTACGTCCTTTGTCGACTTCGGCAATACGTTTAACAGTTTTCTGGAAAACCCCGACAACTACGAGATTATGCCGATCAATATCGCCCTGCAAAAGCTCGCTATCGGATTTGGGGCAGGTGTACGCTACGATACACCCGTAGGCCCGATCCGCTTGGATTTTGCCACACCAGTCTACAATCCCATGGTATCTACCGACCAATGGATATGGCAACGCCCCTTCTCTATGCGCTTTCAGTTCGGCATCGGACATGCCTTCTAATACAACCAACAACGATTATTTTCCCTGCGTCGCCAATCTCATACGACATGGATGAGCAAAGGAAATGTAGTGCGCTCCTGCCCCGCTGCCGCCGTGTGTAGCCCCCACACCGCGCAATCAAGGAGTTCCGCCCTGCCTGCGCCGCCATCCTCTGCTCCCCGGCTCGCATACCCACCGTAAGAACAATTTTTGTAGTTTTGTACATTCAGGTTGTATTTGTTCCCCAACGGACACAACTCCACGTCCACAATTCCGGTACTTTTATGACGATATCCGAACGCATTGTCATTCTCGATTTCGGCTCCCAATATACCCAGATCATTGCCCGCAAGGTACGCGAGTGCGGCGTATATGCCGAACTCCATCCGTTCAATATTTCCGAGGACCAGCTCAAAGCGCTGAATCCGAAGGGAATCATCCTCTCCGGCAGCCCCAGCAGTGTGTACGCGGACAACGCCCCTATTCCCTCTTTCGATGTCTTTGCACAGAACGTACCGGTGCTCGGCGTCTGCTACGGATTGCAGCTCATCGCCCATACTTTTGGCGGTGCAGTGGACAAAGCGGCAAAACGCGAGTTCGGGCGTGCATTGTTGCACATCGACGAGTATGATGGCTTGTTCGAAAACATGGACAACGACTCACAGGTGTGGATGAGCCACGGCGACTCGCTTACCGTCATGCCCGAGCATTTTCATCCCATAGCCCATACCAACAATGCGCCAATCTGCGCCGTCCGCCACGATAATCGTCCCATCTATGGCGTGCAATTCCACCCGGAAGTGCACCACTCCACAGAGGGTAGAAAGCTGCTACAAAACTTCCTGTACAATATCTGCAAATGCGAAGGCGGCTGGAATGCAGAATCCTTTATCGAGTCGGCTATCAATGATATACGCTCGCAAGTAGGCAATGGCGGTGTGATCTGCGCCCTATCCGGTGGTGTCGATTCCACAGTAGCGGCTGTACTGCTTCACCGCGCTATCGGCGACCAGTTGCACTGCATCCACATCGACAACGGCGTGATGCGTAAAGGCGAAAGCCAAGCGGTATTAAGCATGTTCCGCGACTCCTACGAAATGTCCATCGACTTTGTGGATGCTACAGATACGTTCCTCGGCAGGCTCGCAGGCATAAGCGATCCGGAGCGCAAACGCAAAATTATCGGCAATACATTCATTGATATTTTTGAGGTAGAGGCGAAGAAGTTCGCCGATGCACAGTGGCTTGCCCAAGGCACGTTGTATCCCGACGTTATCGAATCGGTGTCGTTTAAAGGGCCATCGGCCACAATAAAAACACACCACAATGTAGGTGGCCTCCCCGAAAAGATGAATCTGAAGCTGATAGAGCCATTCCGCGAACTGTTCAAAGACGAAGTCCGGGCAGTAGGGCGCGCGTTGGGCATTCCCGAGCACTTTATTGAGCGCCATCCGTTCCCCGGCCCAGGCTTGGCTATTCGCGTACCGGGCGAAGTATCGCAGGAGCGATTAGATATTCTGCGCGAAGCTGATGAAATTTATCTGGATGAAATTCGCAAAGCTGGTTTGTACAATGAAATATGGCAGGCGTTTACCGTGCTGCTACCTGTGCAAACTGTGGGCGTGATGGGCGACGAGCGCACCTACGAATACGTATGCGCGTTGCGTGCTGTCACCAGTACCGATGGAATGACTGCGGACTGGTATCCCATGCCTCATGAAATCCTTTCGCGTATGTCCAACCGCATCATCAACGAAGTGCGCGGGATCAATCGCGTCGTGTACGATATTTCAAGCAAGCCACCTGCTACTATTGAGTGGGAATAACGCGGCAGCCCTATAAAACAACGGCGGCTATCTGTACGGATGTACAGTAGCCGCCGTTTTTGTAAAGCCTCTTTGCATCTCTCCCACATAGCTCTCGCCCACCTCGTTCTGTGGCTTTCCCCAGCGCCTTGTGCAAGGCGCAGAAGGGCGCACAACACGCAGCGGCTGTGCTGCGCGGTGCAGAGACCACACACTTGGGCAAAGACGCCTGCGCTTGCAGTAAATCTTCAGACAGCTTCTCTATCAGTCGTTTGCAAATGTAAACTGCTCTACATATTGCTGAAGCACGGATGTCACGTCGTTCAGTTCATCAATCATTGGCACAATGTGCTGGATGGCAATAGAAGTCTCGCTGGTCTTTACAGTGACAGCCTCGATACCAGCAGCGATTGTGTGGGCGGCCTGCGACTGTTCCTGGCTTGCAATAGCGATTCGCCCCACCATGGATTTCACCTGAAGCGAACCCTCGATAATTTCTTGCAATTCGGAACCTGCTCGACCTGCTACATCCATGCCCTGCCGCACTTCTGCCTCACTTTTCTTCATTACGACAACAGCCGCACTCGTCTCCTCCTGTATTTGCTTTATCATCCTGCCTATTTCGCCTGTTGCTTTGGAGGTGCGATCTGCCAGCTTGCGAACTTCGTCGGCAACGACAGCAAATCCACGACCGTGCTCGCCTGCACGAGCTGCTTCAATAGCGGCATTCAGAGCGAGTAGATTGGTCTGGTCGGCGATATCATTAATTACCAGAATAATCTCGCCAATCTGAGCACCGGAATCACCAAGCTTCTCCACAGTAGCTACGGACTGTTGCATTATTTCGGTGATAACGCGCATCTGATCCAGCGTTTGCTGCACCTGTACACCTCCGCGCCTGGCGAGTTCTCCACTGGTCTCGACAGTTGTTGCTGTTTGCCCGGCATTGCTGGCATTTTCGGCAATGGTGTACGCAATTTCTTCCACCGACGCGGACATATCGGTAATACGGATTGACAATTCGCTGGCCATATCTGCCACCTGCCTGACAACACTGCGAATCTGTCCGGTAGTGTGCGCCGTTGTTTCTGATGCTTCTGCAAGATGGCTGAACACACTTCCTATCTGCTCTATTGCAGAATTGAAGCCACGACCGAGCTGTGCAATCTCATCGTTGCCATCCTCCTCCGTGCGCGCAGTAAGATCGCCCTCGGCAAAGCGCTCGGCAAAGCGCAAAAGCTCCGCTACTTTCTGTGCGAGATACTGTTTTGCGTGTTCATCCGACAGCCGCAAGTGCTCCGCCATTGCATTAAAGGACCACGCAAGCGCGCCAAGCTCATCGTTGCTTTCAACAGTAATAGTGTGGCTCCAGTTGCCTTGCACAATGCTGTGGGCGGCAGCATCGAGCTCGCGGATGGGACGTATAATACGCCTGCTGATAAGGCGCACAACTACGACACCAAACGCTATCGCTATAGCAAATAAAACAAATGTCACAGTTCGCTTCGCGTTATAATCAGCAATTGTCGACTCGAGCTGTCGCTGCACAAGCTCCGTCTGAATTTCGCGAGACCGCTCCATTGCCTGCATAATCTTTGTGTACACATCGTCGAACTGCTGGTCGGCACTGCTTCCGGCTGCTTCGCTTAGTGCGCCGTTGTTCAGGCTGGCAGCGCGCGCGCGTGCAATTTCAACAAGCTGCAGAAGCAGAGTGCGAGCGCTTTCCACTTCCTTCCTTACAGTAGGGTTCTGCACAGCAGAATAAGTTTTGCCTTCATATCGCCCTCCTTCCATCAGCAAACCGCAGCGATGATGCGACATCTTCCACAGTTCGTAGCACTCAGCAACGGATTCCGTCGTGTCCCCTCCCATAAATTCTTCAAACCACAAATGCCCTTGTGTAGAAAAAAATTGAACTTCGGCCATTAAGAGTTCTTCCGATTGCTGTACAATCGCATCCTGCGAAGACATATAGGTGGAATTCATCCCGTACAGCAAAAAACCACCGACGATAATCAGATAGAGGATGATAGTCCCAAAACCAAGAAGTAGTCTGGTGCGAATGTTGAGGTTATTCAGCATAATGTTTTAAGAGTATCATGTGAATGAGGTTGTGTAAGTAATATTGTAGCACAGCAAGGACGTTGCCTACACCGACCAACGGCCAGTAATGTAGAATGTAGACATCCACGGTAGGAGCCGCAAAATGGTCGGTAGAAGCGCAACCACTAGCGCTGGCAAGTTGCATCGGCGTATAGCCGCCGGAACAGCCGCCTAACCACACCAGAAAATCCACGGAGAAGCGGGTGTCGGAGCATAACTGGCATAAATGTCCACAAATTCAGCATAGACGTTCTGCGCTATAGACGCATAGGGAACGGCAAGGATAAATGCTATTGTAGCATGTTCATAACAGCCCTTGTTATGATGAACATGATGTACGCTATAAGAATTCTATACTAATAAATAAGAAGCAATGACCCCTTGCTATGAATTCCATCTAATAAATGAGAAGCGATGACCCCTTGCTATGCGATTAGTACCAACTCCCTTTGTCCTGTACTCCAATGAAGCGGCTCGCTGTAGCTTCTTCCATTATCACACTGTAGTTCCGGTTGCCGAATGAGAACGATCTGCGGCAGTGGTAATTATCGTCGGAATTTGTAGTACTTTAATTTTATTTTCTTCTGCTGTACATTCACATGCTGCACACGGCAGCACTGCCCTGTTTTTACTGATCGTGTTGTTGTATTTTCGGACAACCTTATGCACTTTCTCCGTCTGCTCGACCTCGGCGATGTATCGCAGCTTACGCAGTATTTTCTGCGAAATCGCGCTTTTCACTGCGAATGGTCTCCACTTGTGGAAGAAGGATTTTACACTGATGAGTTTCAGCGCCGACGTATTGAGGCATATCTGCAATGGAACAAAGCTGAACGCGAATATCGCTTCGGAATTTTCTGGCCCGAAGGCGACAGCTCGCTCTTGATCGGCCTTGTCAACCTTGTTAATATCGTGCGTGGTGTGTACCTCAATGGATGCTTTGGCTACTCGATGGACGAGCAATACACCGGCGGCGGAATTATGACTGCCAGCCTGAGCGAGGCAATAGCATTTGCATATAATGCAGCAGGACTTCACCGCGTGGAAGCGAATATCATGCCGCGAAACACTGCATCGCGCAAGGTATTAGAGCGCACGGGATTTCAGCGTATCGGTTTTTCTCCCCGTATGATCTATATCAATGGTGTGTGGGAGGATCACGAAATGTATGCAATGACAATCGAAGAATGGATAAATTTTCAAGCACCGAAATCGCTGTAGGTACAGCCGCAGCCCAAAAGAAAAGCAGCACTTCAACCTACCAGCAACAACAAGGATAGCTGGAAGCCGACCCATCATAAAAATTCTATGAGAAACACGGATATGACACAGACCTCTTTGCTCCGGTCGCCGTTCGCTTCGCTCGTACAATCACTATGCGACACAGCACAAGCAGCCACCCGGTAGTATAATCGCAAGCTCATTTGCATCATTCCAACGGCAAGACAAAGGCATTCATCCGGCGCCACCACTCACCACAATAGAAAAGAGTTGCAAGCAAGGTTGCTCCCACCCGATAATAATTGACTATCTTGCTGTATGCCCCGCATATAACGCTTCTCTACAGGAAGCAGATCTATTCAATATTATCCAGATACTGATGAACGCTGTCGAACCGCAATCGAATAATACAACTCCCTTACAAAACTATTGGACAGAATACAGGGGCTGGCTACAATCCAAGCTGCCAATGTATGCAGAACTGCTCAATCCACCAGCCACTGCCAAACAGCTCAAAGCTCTGTGGGACAAACTGCCTACCGAACCATCCGAAGAGCTGAATATGTTGTACACAATGAACAATGGGGATTCGCTGTCGACATCCGATTCACACTCTGGTTCGTTTATGGGATTTGAGTTCTTGTCTATCGACAGGCTGCTTCAGGAATACGCGTTGTGGATGGATGTTCGTCCGTCGTCGGGCTACCGGGGAAGTTCTTTCCCAGAAGGTCATATCAAAATACAATACACCAACCCCCACTGGATTCCTCTCTTTATCGACAGCTCGGGCAACTGTATTGGCATAGATGGCGATCCCGACGCCAAAGGCCGCAAAGGACAGATTATTAACTTTGGCAGAGATGAAGACGAGAAATTTGTCCTCGCTCCCTCGCTGGAAGTGTTTCTGGAATGTATCATCGGGGAAGTGCACAGCGGAGCCTGCGACAAAGCTATTGTAGAAGAAGACAGGGACGAGTACAGCTATGGCTTGCGCCCGCAAAGCCATCTTATCGACGATCTCAAAAGAATGCTAATGAACGCAGCATGATCGTAGAAATATCGCTCGTACCGCTCAATATCACGTCCATGCACTGCTCGTATAATGCGCCGTTAGCAACAATCAGTACGGGCAGTGCTCACAACATAGAGGCAGAGGCGACTGGGGCAGAACACCACGCGACGGGAAGTTATCGTAGAAACGATGCGGACGTGTGCGGTGCGGAGACTATGCGCTTGGGCAGAGACCGTAGCGCTGTAATTAAAAGCTCATGGCGCAAACCGGGCTCTGCTCGAATGAACATTCTGCCGCGCTTTACGCCATGAACTCTTCCTACGCCTTATTTACAATGCTTTACTATATTTTTATGCAATTCTTTACATAGTAGGCAGTGATTACAGCAAAGATAGCTGTTATGATTGCATACACGCTTATAGAGAAGACTGTTAATTGGCAATTCGCTATTGCCGACACTCCAAGAATAAATCCCACAGCCGGAACAACCACCGTAGTCCACATCAGAACAAGTGCCTTAAGAATGTCGCACCGCCCTGGCGAACAATGCTTTTTCCAGGCATAAAAGAAAACAAAGGACAAGAGAATTAACACCAATCCCCATATCCACAAGTTGCAGCAAGCACCAAAGCATACAAGCAGTATTCCGATTCCCAACGACAGCTTCCACAACAGAATCCAGCGATAGCCGCACTCTTTACAGCAGTAGTGCTCAAACAGTATGAGCCCTGTGATACCGGCAGCTAAAAAACCAGCACCAACAGCGAGCGATAAAGTTAGGCAGGTTGACAGTATGAACCACAAAATGCCCAGCCCGAGACCAGCGATTGCCATAGCCTCAAATATCGGACACAGAAACCGGTGACATCCCTTGTTTTCGCAGGGAGGTGCACATTCGCCATCGCAGGGCTCTATGGTTATAGATTTTGAAACAACCGCGCACCCATCGGGCTTGTTCACTTTCACCTGTATCGTGTATGATCCCGGTGCATAGCTGTGCGAATACGTAGCCGTTGCTCCGCTGCTCTGTGTTGGGTACACGGGAAATCCATTGCTATTTGGATCGCGGGTCTCATCGCCCCATTCTATGTAAAACTCCGGAAGAGCATTACAGGGATGCGTATTAACGAGCTTCAGAACTAACTCCACTTCTCTTTTACAACCGTTTTTCGGATCGCATGGACTAACCACCGCATCAACAATGCTAATAATCGGGCACACGGGATCGGCCAGTGTACAAGGTGGTATAGTAACAAGTACAGCCTGATCCGGGCAGTTGGGAATCGTGATCAGAACAGGAAATGTGCCGGGCTCGCAGTATTCATGGTCAAAGTGGAACTGCTGGGCTCCACCCGGTGCTATAGAATAGTGTTTGGGATCGGAGTTGTCGCCAAAGCTCACCGTTATATTTGTAGGTGCGCCACAACCAAAAACAGCAGCAAGTGTAAAGTCAACTGTTCTACAGCAACTGGTACCAACTTCAGAACACTCTTGGATTTCATAGGTAAACGCTATGTCTGTGGGGCATTCGGGCGAACCAGTACAATCGGGGATATCGACAGTTGTTGTTGCTATAGGACAGCCGCCGGGCTCTTCCACTATCACTTGTATCGTGTATGATCCCGGCGCGTCATAATTATGCGAATACGTATTTGTGATACCGCTGCTTGGTGTGGGATACACAGAAATTGTTCCGGGAGCATTTGGATGCCGGTCTCCATTGCCCCAGTCTATGTAAAACTTCGGAGGAAGCTTACATCCGGTGGTATTGACAACCAGCAATTGCAGCTCTACTTCTCGCTGGCAATGGTTATTTTCATCGCACTCACCAACTACTGTGTTGACGATTGTAATAGCCGGACACACAGCAGCAGCCAGAGGGCAGGGAGCGATCACTACTGTCGTTAATACCTGATCCGGGCAACCGGGAACCTTCAGCGTAACGGGATAACTGCCTGGCTCGCAATATTCGTGGTCGAACCACAGATGCGACTGATGGCCGGATAATCCCGTATGAACGTCGGGAGAAGAACCATCGCCAAAATCTAATGTCAACTGCGTTGCCGCGCAACCGAATGTAGCATCGAGCGCAAATTGTATTTTTCTGCAACACCCGCCGCCCAACTCCATACACCCCTTGTCGGTAGTAGTAAAGCTGTGGACAACAGGGCACTGGACTCCATCGCAGGCAGGAATATTCAGGTTGTAGATGACATCGGGGCAACCACTGGAGGGCTCGAACTGTACAGTGATAGTCTGTGGCCCTGTATGGTACTCGTGCGAGAATGTCCATCCCATAGCAGGATACCACCCTGAGTTAGGATCGACGTCGCCATCGCCCCAATCTATCCGGTATTTTGGATGAGGAGTACAGGACGCAGGATATGTAAGATCTAAGAAGAACTCCACTTCCCTTTTACATTCGCTATCACAGTTGGGAGAAATAGTCACACCTGTGAACTGCACCGATGGGCAGCACTTTGGAGTCGTTGGCGGACATATAAGGATACCTGACAACTGATTGCAGCACCCCGGAATAACTTTGCCGTTGGCGTCGATACAACACGCATTCACCTGTATATCTTGATTGCAGAGGCAGTATATGGGAAGGCTGCACGACCACTGGCCTGATGATGGTATTGCAATATTCTGCGATACGTAGTTATGACCACATCGGACTTCTACCTTAGCCCCTGTACACTTGGTGGCAGTCCCCTCAACCGTGACAACTGATGTCCCTCCGGCTCCACCGGAAACGCCAGTAATTGAAGTAATTTGTATTTGACACATACTGTGACCCCTTCTGTAAGTACATAATTGTAGGAGTTATACTCCTGTTTTGCTTTGCTGATCGGGACATATTATTCTATTTGCTCCCCTGCTTCCATCACAGATCAGGAAGCTGTTATGTCTGTAGACAAACTATTGAGTCTCGATACAGATGGCGGACGAGCCGTTGGTCATAGAACCTACTGGTTTTCACAGGCTTTTTATCGACAGCGTCAAATATCTCTCTGTATTATATCTGGATATAAAGGGCATCCCGCTCTGGCGACAACAGAGTATTCAAAGCCTCACACAATAAGGCTTCAGGTATGAGTACAGGCTACCATAAGACTGTAGTAGCATTATCTGGAAAGAAGGTAGGGATTATACCAGCGAAAAAAAAGATCAGTTAGCAGGTGAAACTGTCTGCAACAATCTGGAAGTGTAACACAGCCGACACTGTAGAAGAAATCGAGGAGGGATTGGCGGTAATGGGGCAAATACAGGCGTTTGGGGGCAGAACACCACGCGGCGGGAAGTTATCGTAGGAACGATGCACGGACGTGTGCTGCGCGGTGCGGAGACTATGCGCTTGGGCAGAGACCATAGCGAAATATTTTTTTATCTACTTGCCTGCTGTGAAACCGCTCCCGCCTTGTTGTACTTATTGCGGTACTCAACAGGAGTGAGGCCTGTAATTTTTTTGAAGACATCGCGGAATGCCTTCGTGTCGGTATAGCCCACGTCGAACATTACATCGTGAATATTTTTCCTACTGCTTTCTAATCGGCGTTTTGCCGCTTCAATTTTTACGCGCTGGATATACTCCACCACCGTATTGCTGGTAGCTTTTTTAAAGCGCCTTTCAAAGCTGCGGCGCCCTACGGCTACCATATCAGCCAAATCATCGACAGAGAGGCGTTCCTGAAAATTTGCTTCGATAAATTCCTGCACCTTTCGCACTTCTACGTCGTCGTGTTCCTTTTGTCCTTGAAACATCATAAACGCTGACTGGCTTTCGCGGTCGATGTCGATAGCAAAGTACTTAGATGCGAGAATAGCAGTATCGCGATCAGTATATTTTTCTACAAGGTACAGCAGTAAGTTCCAGTATGAGTTGGCGCCACCGCTGGAATAAATGCGATGCTCTTCGGTAATTATACTTCCCTCTACGAGCTCTACATCGGGAAACATGGTCCTGAACTCGTTGGCTGCGCTCCAGTGCGTCGAGCATTTTTTCCCGCTCAGCAATCCCGTAGAAGCCAGCAAAAACGCACCAAGACACAGAGATGCTACTTCGGCGCCTTTGCTGTAGTGCTCTACCACCCAAGGTACTACGCTCCGATTCAACTCCAGAGCATAGGGCAGATCGCCGCTCAAAGCTGGAATAACTATTAAATCGGTGTGCTGCACATCTTGCAAGAGCATATCGGTATGCACAGAGAAAGCGCTGTTTTCCAACCTCACATCTTTCGATGCACCAACAAGATGAACATCGAATAGCGCAGGCTTGCCCGCAAGCTCAAGAAATTGATTAACAGCTCTGAAGCAATAGCGCGGATCGGCTATTGCTTCAATCACAGCCATTTCGGGAACGACGATAGATACATGTTTCATGCCGCAAAGATACGGTACGCACATGTCGTAATCAACCCCGCCAAATGTCGGCTTCACACCGCATTCATTTCGTTTCCTATCAGTAAGTTTGCATAGTAGTTCCAGCAACATAGTACACAATCGGCAATCAGACGCAATGACACAACTCAACGCATACCTCACGTTTAATGGCAACTGCCGCGAAGCCATGAACTTCTACAAGGAATGTCTCGGCGGCGAGCTCACACTGCAAACAATTGGCGAATCGCCTATGGCGGCAAACATGCCCCCGCAGATGAAGGAAAGTATTCTTCATTCTACATTGATAAAAGATAATGTTGTGATTATGGCTTCCGACATGGTAAGCGATCAGGGCCTGATAAAAGGCAACTCGGTATCGCTCATGATAAATTGTGGCAGCGAAGATGAAATACGCACTCTCTATGCGAGCCTTTCCAAAGGCGGTCAGGCTACACATCCGCTCGAAGATACGTTCTGGGGTGCGCTCTTTGGAAACCTCACTGATAAATATGGCAACCAGTGGCTGCTGCACTACCAAAAAAATCAACCGGCGTCATAGCAGATTGAGCAAGTTTTGAAGATGCTATCGTACCGCTCCTGCTATAAGTGTGCAGCCGTCTCTGCTCTTGCGCTACGTCTCTGCACCGCGCTGCACGCCTGCTGCGTGGCTGTACGCCCCTCTTCGCAATGGATATACGACTGCCTACAGCAACACCAGACAATGTTGTTATAAATAGGATCAGCAGCAGCCATACGACACAAAATTTACAACAGACTTTAGTTTTTTAGAATCCTTATTGGAGACACAGATTATGAGAAAGCTCAAATTGCAAATGCAGGTATCAATCGACGGATTTGTAGCAGAGGTAAACGGCGGGATGAGCTGGTTAGTATGGGATTGGGATGAGGAACTGAAGGATTATGTAAAAGCGATTACCGAGCCAGTAGATACGATCCTGCTCGGGCGCGTTCTTGCACAGGGATTTATCCCTGCGTGGGCAGAGCGTGTTGCAAATCCGGCTACAGACGAGGTCTTTGCGCGCAAGATGCACGAAACACACAGAGTAGTTTTTTCTAAGTCGCTTCAGTCCCACGAATGGAATAATGCAAGCCTGGCAACAGGCGATACGGTGGAAGAAGTAACAGCCCTCAAGAATGCACCGGGCGGTGATATTATTACCTATGGCGGCAGTTCTTTTGCGGGCAGTCTTATCCACCACGGCCTTATCGACGAGCTACACCTGTTTGTGAACCCCACCGCCCTCGGTAGCGGTATGCCGATCTTCACAGAACATACAAAGCTAAAATTCACAGGTTCGCGCGCATTCGATTGCGGTATTGTCGTCCTTGTTTATGAACCCGTGCGGTAATTGCCGCGTGCAGTACTCTCCGATGCGTGTATACAAGCCAGTCCTGATAGAGCAGCTTTGCTATATATGCAGCATGCCGTTGCCCCTGTCTTACAGGCTGCTTGGCACTGATCTATTCACTCCCTAACAGCAATCAGCGATGAACAACATGCCAATAATACCCGTGGATGAATGGTTGTGGCTCAGCCTTGACCACACAACTACGGCAATACTCCTTGCAGAGCATACGTTCCTCGCAGGACAACTTCAGCCGAAGTCCTTTGGTGAGGGAAATTTCTGTCCAGTGTTCAGCATGGGCAACCAGATATTACACATGGCAGAAGCTGCCGCAGCGCTCCGGCGCGAAGTTCACTCTCGTGAGGCCATATTATAAATTCGTAAACTCTCCCGGAACACAGAGAAAATAGATGCGTTTTATCAGCGACACATCCTCTGTAGAACGGCTGCTTTTATGCGGCTGGCCGGGGCATTCCGCGCAATACAAAAGCACGAAAAAATATGCCGCAATTGCTCCCTCTTATTGTCGGATTTACACCCGTTATTACTGGTAATGTAGTACTATTTTTGTACTAGGATATAACGCTTATTGCTCATAGAACATAGCTGTGCAAATGCGGGAGACAGCAGCAAGTAAAAGTACTAAGAAGCAACAAAGCCAATAACGACAACAGCATCAAAACACAATTACTAACTTTTTACAAAGGGTAGAATTATGGAAAAGCAGGTATTCAAAACTACACTCAACGCACCGCGCGAAACGGTGTGGAATATACTTTGGAACGACGAAACCTACCGGGTGTGGACAGCACCTTTCAGCGAAGGCTCACGGGCAGTAACAGACTGGAAAAAAGGCAGCAAAGCGCTGTTCCTCGGTACTGACAATTCGGGTATGGTCTCTACTATTGCAGAAAACATACCGAACGAATTCATGTCGATTAAGCATCTCGGTATAGTGAAAGACGGTGTTGAGGATACGGAGAGCAAAGAAGTACAACAATGGGCAGGCGCATTGGAGAACTATACGCTCCGGTCTGTGGGCGACAACACCGAGCTCACTATTGAAATGGACACCAACGAGGAGTTCAAAGATTTCTTTGCCGATACATGGCCAAAAGCTCTCGACAAAATAAAAGAGCTGTCTGCACAGAAGTGACTGCCCGATGCGTCGGAGTAAAAAAATTACTGGCGCTCGTCATCATATCATCTTATTCCAGAGAATGTCTATGCAGAAAATCACAACATTTCTGACGTTCAACAATCAGGCTGAAGAAGCAGTACATTACTATATCTCAATTTTTGAAAACTCAACAATTCTGAATACGATCCCCGGCCCGAATGGAACAGTCATGGGGATTTCTTTTCAGCTCGACGGGCAAGAGTTCATGGCGCTGAACGGCGGACCACATTTCAGTTTCGCACCGGGCATATCACTTTTTGTGAAGTGCGACAATCAGGAAGAAATTGATGCGAAATGGGAGAAACTCTCCGAGGGCGGTACAAAGCAGCCGTGCGGCTGGCTTCAGGACAAGTTCGGAGTATCGTGGCAAATCGTTCCACCAGTATTGGGCGAACTGTTGCAAAGTAGCGAGCCCGGCGTGGCGCAGAGAGTAATGGAAGCCATGCTCACCATGAGCAAACTCGATATCGCACTATTAAAACAAGCAGCAGCCGGGGAATAAACAAGCAGCATAGAGCAATGTATGCAGCAGAGTATGCGGCGCCCACTGCAAATCAGCAAAAAAAAGTAACAACAGCTATAAGAGCCTGTCGCCTGAGTTGTCAATGCTACAATTCTTTTGGGGACAGGCTCGCTTTATTCTGCCGAAGCTGCATAGCTATGCCTACGATTCTTTCTCTATAAAATACTCCCACGCCATTTCCTCTTTCGGCACGAACAGACGCTTCACCCGGCCTCCGCTATGAATCTGGGAGAGAAAAATCACAGGCGTATGCCCGCTTGTATCCTGCACCCGATCCCCTTTCGGCGATGCGGTGTCCATGGTGTATTCAGCCATTCCTTCATTGCCTTTGCTATAAGCAACTACGACATCACCGACCTGTAGCTTGTCCATATAAATCCTTCATTGTGTAAACTACTACCTAAACCAGTTGTAATATACATCAACTACTCTTTCAAACCCCTGATGCGGGCAAAGATTCTGTCCAACTGCCGCTGCTGTCATTCCCACAAAGTAGCGAGGGAGCGTAGAAAAAGGCTCATGGCACGGGCACCTTCGGCCACGCGCTTGGCCGCTGTCACCGGTCGCACTATCCGCTTATCGGTTGCTCCAATGCCTTGTGCAAGGTGCAGAAGAATGGGCAACACGCAACGGCGCAGGGCGGTGCGTTCGTCTTCGCATCGTTCCTACGATACCAGAACATCGAGCAAAGACGCTTGGAGCTCACCACAGAACATGAGATAATTTCGGAATAGAGGATAGAAGGATATACCTACAATCAGGGATACTACGCAGAGAAAAATCAGACAAACACCGATTGATAACAGCCCGCAGGAATGCTAACTTCGGAATATCGAAATTGCAGCGTTCGATTGGAGAAACCGGGGGTACTTCAGCTACTGACAAACCGCAGGTGCGGATACAGCTCTCCCGCAATATCAGGACAGAAACAGAACAGTATTATCCACAATCGAGGCAGGGAAATTCTGGAACAGACGGGGCGGCTGAATAGGCGTCCCAATCTATGAGGTTGCGCTACTATCGAGGCTATTCACATCCCAAATTCTATCACAAACAAAAGAAATGCTCATGAAACCATTTACAGTTGCGGACTATCTTTTAACCCGGCTGAAGCAGCTTAACGTCACGGAAGTATTCCAAATTCCGGGCGACTATGTAAAGCACTTTACACAGGCGCTAGAGTATTTCGACGGCGTACAAGCCATTGGAGCAGTAAACGAGCTCGACGCTGCCTACGCGGCTGATGCTTATGGGCGTACACGCGGATTAGGAGCTGTTTCACTCCAGTACGGAGTGAGCACATTCAGTGCACTTAATGCTATTGCAGGCGCCTATGTAGAGCGCAGCCCTGTTGTGGTGATCAGTGCAACTCCGGGAGCAGACGCCCGCCAGATCACTAAAATGTACGACGTGTTGTTCCACCACTCGACGGGTAACCTCCAATGCGATCAAGAAGTATTTGAGCATGTCACTGTAGCAGCGGAGACGCTCAGCACATCTGTGGGAGCCCCTGAGAAAATAGACAATCTGCTAATCGCAGCTATCACCTATAAGCGCCCTGTGTACATTGCTTGCTATAAAGAAGTATGGGGCGAACCGTGCCCGCGCCCTTCTAAAAAACCGCTCCAACCATTGGTAATAAAAAGTGATCCGCTGGCATTAGAGAATGCAGTAAGCCAGGCATGGGCGCAAATTACCGCTGCTAAGAACCCAATGATACTGGCCGGTGTAGAAGTGCTTCGGCATGGCCTGTCGGACCTGCTCCAGCAGATTATTGATGCGAGTGGATTTCTCTACACAACCACCAGCCTCGGCAAAACTGTATTGGACGAAAAAGGCAGCAAGTTCATCGGCACGTATTCCGATGCAGCTTCTATCGGCAATGTGATTGAGCTTGTACAGGAGGCTGATTGTTTCCTCACTCTCGGCGCAATTATTACCGACGACTACTTGTGGTTCATCGAAAACAAATACGCCGATATGGTGCTGGCTACCACCGAGCAGATACGGGCTGGATATTTTATCTACGAGAATGTGACCATGAAGGACTTCATGGAAGCTCTACTACAGCGTTTCAAAAAAACAAAAGGCTATCCACTGCCCGCAGCGGCACCAGCGCAACCAGTATATCCAGAGCCCTGGGCTTCCAACTCCGATCCCCACTGGAACGACAAGCCGGAGGTGATCACGTACAACCGGTTTTTCCAGCACTCGATGAAGTTCCTGAAAGCCAACAAAATGCTCGGCGACATTGTGATGACTTTTGGCGTGAGTTCCTCCCTATACGTAGCCACAAATGCCTATGGATTAGCAAAGAACAGCTTCATCTCGTCGGCAGCATGGCAGTGCATTGGCTTCGAGACTGGTGCTGCCTCCGGAGCACAGCTCGGAAGTGGAAAACGGGCATGGACTATTGCAGGCGATGGCGGGTTTATGATGGTGTGCCAGTCGCTCTCCACTCTTGCCCGCAACAACCTGAATGCAGTCATGTTTGTAATGAGCAATGGCGTGTACGCCATCGAACAAGTGTACGTAGACATGACAGCGTTTGAGCCCGGCCCACAGCACAAATTCGATGCTTTTGATATTCTGCCTACATGGGACTACATGGCTCTGGCGCAGGCATTTGGTGCTGATGGATATCGAGTAGAAACAATTCAGGAACTGGAAGAAGCTCTAAGAAAAATCAAGAGAACTACCGGCAAGCCCACATTGGTAGAAGTGGTAATACCGACAAAAGACCTCCCCGGCCAGATGCGTCGGCTCGGGCTAGAATAGCATGTACAAAAACTATGACTTTGTCTCATACACTCTCACATATACTACTTACTCATGAAGAATAAAACATATTCAATTTTCGGAGCCGGTGCCGCAGGACTTTATACTGCATGGCGACTGCTTAATGGCGAAGCAAAAAATAAAAAAGACCAGTCGAAGCAGATAGCAAAAGGCGATGTACTGGAGCTCTACGACTGGGGAATGTACGACTTCTCGAAAGAGAACCCCGGTACAAGGGCTGCTGGTGCGCGCGTGTGCACATGGCACTACCAGGACGACAAATCAAAATCCTATCTGGAGCTCGGCGGTATGCGCTATTCAGAGTGGGACGGCACACCCAATGGCGGCGGACACCGGTTGGTGACTACGGTAATAGAGCAGCTCGGATTAGATAAGGAATCGATACCGTTCAACGAGTCGAATAATCCCCTGTACTGCTTGCGCGCTACCAACATGTACCTAAACGATATTACTTCCAGCAATCCGGCACCTTACAACACAAAGAACTATGAAGCTACCGACTCGCCGGATACAGGATTTGCCGTCGTAGAAAATCTGGCGGTAACAGCCACATCTGGCCCGCAAACCCGAGCGGAGTGGTGTAAGTTCTATCAGGAGGGTCGTATCAGCGTGGACATGCCCGAATCATCGGTGTACCAAAAGGGCGATCTCCTGAAAAATATTGGCTACTGGAATCTGATGTTCGATCAGTTGGGCTCCGAAGGATTCAACTACACCGCCGACGGCAATGGCTATACATCGAATGTGATTAACTGGAACGCAGCCGTTGCATTCCAAGCAAACAACGAATTTACACCGGGTACAGAATACAAGACTCTGAAAACCGGTTATTCCAGTATGTTCAACGCATTGTTCGACGCCATAGTAAAGCTCGCTAAGAAGAAAGGTGTGCGTTTTGAATACCATCCCAACACCCGCCTGCATTCTATCCTCCAGATCGATGGTACTATTTACTACTCGTTTGCAACCCGCGAGCACCCGAATAAAAAGGCAGGGAGCCGTACAACAAATGCAGCGTGGCTGGCAATGCCGCGCTATGCAATCGACCTCGTAGCACAGGCTACACGCTATGAACATCACGAGGGAGTGGACGTGCTCAACCACCGCAAAGTACAATTGTACTTAGAATCCGCTGTCCTACAGCCGTCCTACAAAGTAGGTATGTTTTTTAGCACCCCGTGGTGGATTGATGCAGCAAATACGCCATACCCCGCACAAATTATCAGCTATGAAGTAACAACCGATGTCTTGAAACAATTGGCGGCACAGGGCTTCCCCAAGAAGTATATTGATGCCATGCGGAAGAGCCCTGCAATCATCGAAACACCTTATACGCCTGCTGATGCGTTTATCAAAGCTGTGGAACAGTGCATTCGCGAGCGCCTTACTGTTGTGCAAGAAGAGCAGCTCCTCGCTGCTGCCCAGCGCAATACTATCGGTCCAAGCGTGACAGATATGCCAATACGCCAAGTTGTGTATTTTGGCGACAACGCACTCAACCAAAGCGGTGAGAAGGTGTACGGTATTCTCGCCAGCTACGACGACGAACAATTTACCAGCTTCTGGGAAGAATTAGAGTACGGCACCGACTCCCTAGAAAAGATACCCTTTTCAGAAAATTACCAGCCGCTGATCGGCCCGCGCAAAGCTACAGACACCATGATCAAGATGCTGCGCCAGCAGTTGGCAGCTTTGCACTTCGGCCCAATGGCCGATTTCAGTGCAGTACCAGCACCCTTGGAAACAAGGTATATGGATTGGTCGCTGCCGCCCTTTAACGCGGGCTACCATGCTTATGCTGCACATTACGACATCTGCGATGTACAGCAGAAAATCCGCAAGCCTTCCCAGCTCATCGAGGGAGCCGACGCCAACATCTTTATCGTAGGTGAAGCGTATTCCAACGACCAAGCATGGGTGGAGGGTGCCTACTGCACTGCCGAATCCGTACTCAACGATTTCTTCGGCATCAAGCCCCTCATCGACGACAAGGACTACCCCTTTATCTGCCCATGCGAATCGTGCTGAGGTAGCAGCGGTTTCATTATCTGCTCTCTTATCCACGCGAGCCGTTCCATTGGAGCGGCTCGCTATGTAGAAAGAATAGGAGCAGCGGCATTTCCATTCGGGTGACATAGTTGAAAGTTTTGCTTCGATCTATCGCTCGGGGATGGCGCTTCTGTCTTCGCCCTCGTGTCCAGTCTCCGCACCGCGCTGCATTGCCCGCCGCGTGGCTATTCAGCCGAAGTCGCTGCGAATGTGCAACCACCGATGACTGTATTGAAGGAGATGAGACTAATCAGTAATCCCAGCTATTGTCGCGAAGACAACTGTCTATAACGCACTTCTATCTATGGCGCCTTCTTAAATTTATCGGCATCAAGCCCATAGGTATCCTCCCCCACCTTCTTTAGTATTACTGGAGGTGTAACGTACACTTCGCCTTCTTTATAGGGGCATTCTACCGTACCGGGGTTGGCGGGAACATGCTTTACTCTCAGTTCGAGGGTGACAATATTGGTTAGATCAATATCCCGAAGCCCCCTGCTCTTAAATGTCGCTCTTCCGGCAACAGTCGTTCCCTCTACTGTCACCTTTTTTGTGGTTTGGTCGGTGCTATTGAATTGTGTAACAGTAATCTCAAATGTAACTCCAGGGCATTGCTGCAAGGCAGGATGGCTGAAACTCCCTTCATCGCCTTTTCCCACATTGATATTTATAGCAGAGCAACCGTACAGCATCGGAATCATCACAATTATCAGGACAAAAAATAGTGCCCGACGAAAACTGTCTATCCGGCCAGCCTTGAACCAACTTGTCATAACAGCCCCCGTGAAATACAAAATAGGATAGCTGGGTCGACGTAAAGCACGACTATAGAATCAGACATTACAATACGCACTCCCCATGCAGTAATTGGTCTGAACATAGAATAACAAATGATGAATTGCTATAGGTACTTCTCTGATTTCACCATCGGACAACTACTGATTTCACCATCAGAGAATCGCTGATTTTCCAGAGGAAATGCTATCAGGTTCGGATTAGCTGCACACACACTCGTATGTTCGTACTGCATAACGCAGACTCCTGATATTGTTGAAAAACAAGTACGTCAACCGCAGTGTACATTATGCGCTTAGTTTTACCAAACTCATCTACAACTTTCTAAAGCACCTCTGCTTTTTGGATGAATTGAGATATCTCAAAGAACTATTCGGTATCAAATCTGCTTTTGCGTACCATCAGTTGTTTAATTCAATTTCACCATCTGACTTATGCAACTATAATGACATTTGATAGCGTGTGCGAGTTCATTATTATTCTTCAGTTTTAGAGGATTTTCACATACCCATCTACTGCGTTTACTTGTATTCTCTGGCCTTCTTTAATCAATTTAGTAGCATTTTCCACTCCGACAACTGCAGGCAATCCATATTCACGTGCTATAACCGCCCCGTGAGTCATGAGTCCTCCTACTTCAGTAACGAGTCCTTTAATAGATACAAACAATGGCGTCCAACTGGGGTCTGTAAAGGAAGTAACCAGTATGTCTCCATCCTCTATATCAGCATCGTCCATGCTTAAGATGACACGTGCACGTCCTTCTATAATCCCGGAAGAAACAGCGAGGCCAACAATAGCTCCGTCTGGGAGATTCTCTCGTTTATACTGGCCTGCAACGATCTCACCATCGGATGTAATCACACGTGGTGGCGTTAGTTCTTCATTTCGTTTGTGCTCTTCTTTTCGTTCGGCTATAACCTTCTGATCCAATTTATGGGTACGTACAACTTCCCGAAACTCTTCAAAAGTGAGGTAGTATATATCCTCTTTTTTGTTAACAAGGTTGGCCTGCACAAGCTGTTCAATTTCTTTTATTAAGGCTTGTTTGTAAGCAAAAAATCGATTAACTATTCCATATTTTGGATATTCGCGGTAGCCTGCAAAATTACGGAGTAAGCTGATCATCTGCTCTGTTTCTTTAGCTTTTTGTTCGCCATCCGGTAATTGCCTCAGGCGATCTAACAGTTCTTCTTTTTTATTCAATGCCTCCTGTCGCCCCTCCTCAAACTTGCGCTTGCTGGCACCAGGTTCAAAATTTTTAATATTACCCAGAATAATCGGAATCAGCGTGGCAGGTTTTTCACTCCAACGTGCTTTGGTAATATCAATCTCCCCTGCGCACCGCATGCCATACTTATTGAGAAAAACAGCAATGGCATTCATAGCTTCCTTTCCGCCCTCCAACTTAGGCAGTTCATCCAAGAAATCATCATCCTTTACCTCTTGTAAATAATCAATGACCGCCGCATGAGGACGGATTGCATCCGCGACATCCAATAGCGCCAAGCCCATATCAGAAGTGATATTGTTTGATACGGATTGCGACAGAATGTCGGTTACGTTTTTTTCACCTAACCATTCGTTCATCTTTTCATTGATCCACGCCGAAGCGTTCATTGCAGCCAGGATCACACGCATATGTTGTGAAGTAAATACCATCTGCTTTGATTGCTCTATATCTTCCAGAATAAAATCAAAAAGATCCGTTCCTGATTTCATTTTGATGTGCTGCTGTAGCGCTTCTACAGATGCCTCACTATGTTTAATCAACTCGTGAACTATTGCGGGGTCGTTTCCTGCTTGCGCCAAAATATCTGCTGGCGAAATACCTTTATTGCTTTTAATATGTACTGGTACTTTTTCATCGTTTGGCAACAACTTTATAAAATCTTCGCGCTCTACTATAGTCATGAGTGCATCTTTAATAAGCGGATCATGCTGCCCCATGGCCTCTATCAGACTTTTACTGCCAGCGGGAGTAGCGAGGTCATGCGCGACATCAACAAACAATCTTCCACCGGCCTTGAACATAGTCCTACCTGCTCTTAACTGCCATAAAGACAATCCCAGTGGTTTCATGGGGTCGGTCATCATTTGCTGATGGCCGACGGATATGTAGACGTGATTCCCCGCATCGTTCCCTTCAGGGATCGGGTATAAGGTCGTGATAGGCCTGCTCTGGACAATATAAAACGTATTACCTGCCAAACACCATTCAATATCCTGTGGACAGCAAAAATGTTTTTCAATCTTTCTGCCTATATGTTCGAGCTTTAAAATTTGTTCATCCGTGAGCGCTTGCTGGTTTTGAACACCAGTCTTTATCTCATGCTTATCAGTGCCTCCACCCTTTAAGGCATAAACGGCTAATGCTTTCGTTGATATCTTCTTATCGAAAATCTTCGCGTTCTTCACTTTATAATTATCAGCATTCACAAGACCGGATACCAACGCTTCACCAAGGCCAAAGCTGGCATCAATTGATACGATCTTCCTATTCGAAGTAACGGGGTCAGCCGTAAACATAATCCCTGCCATATCAGAGAAAATCATTTTTTGAACAATGACAGACAGATAAACTCTGCGATGATCAAAGCCGTTTTGAATACGGTACACTATAGCCCTGTCTGTAAATAGCGACGCCCAGCACTTACTGATATGCTTCAGAACAGAACCCTTTCCAATAATGTTCAAATAAGAATCTTGCTGGCCAGCAAATGAAGCATGCAGTAGATCTTCTGCGGTCGCACTGGATCTTACGGCATAGGCATCATTTTCTCCAAGAAGGAATAAGTGGCGTTCAATTTCTCCGGCAATATCATGGGGAATTTCTACACCTTCAATGATACTGCGAATTTCTGAGCCAAGTGTAGTGATGTGATTGCTGTCTTCCACCGCAAGCAACGACAACTGATTCAGCAATTCACTGAGCGGAGATATTTCTTTAACAACAGTTTTAAATACTTCAGTAGAAATACAAAAGCCTTCAGGTACGCGGATTTCTGCAATTCTGCACAGCTCGCCTAAGTTAGCAGATTTACCTCCAACCATTGGAATGCTATTTCTATCAATTTCTTGAAAAGTATATATATACGGATTCTTCATATTGGTGCTTTTCATATGTTGTGTTGAACCTTTATTTGGTTAGATAAATATGCCAATGCGCGGTGTATATTATTGGCGTTTAACTTGATCTACACTTTGCTCTTCACTAATAGTTTCATTCATTATCTGGATGGATTTTAAAAAATAAGCTTCAATTACATTGATTTCCTCAACTGAAAAAGAGGCAATCAGGTCTTCCGATTTTCTTCGAAACTCTTTGTACAGAGGCACAAATAGCGACATTATTTTTTCTGTATTTGGCACAATAATGACCTTTCGCCTATCTTCCTTGTCAAATTTTCTTTTCACTAATTTCTTCTTCTCAAGCCTGTCTATGAGGCCAGTAACAGCGCCTGTAGTTAGACCAGTTAAAGCAGAAAATTCACCGGCTGTCATTTGCCCCTTTTCAATTAAAAAACCCAAGTATTTATGGTCAGTGCCGGAAAGGCCAGCCTTTCGGCCAATGGTCTCATGCATCTGAATAGAAGTGTATGAATAGGATTGCACTATTTTCCTAATCTTATTAACTATTTCTTGATCCACTTGGCACACCTGCTCAATATCTTGATTTGCAAATATCTTAGTTTCAAAGATAAATACATTTTGAGAATATTTCCAAATTTTGGAATAGAAAATTACGCGACCAAGTTTGATATATATAATCCGCCGGGGTACTGTGAAAGCCGAAGCAGAACGTCAACTCTCTGGCGCTGCCAATGCAGTTCAGCTACCCATATATGCCAATACCGTGGATACTCTTCCCCCTCATTTTCGATAAGATGGAGACATTTCCAAAAGGTTGTGGATTGTTGGCCTGCGGTTGCCAAAGAATTATGAGGTAGATAGCCGCCCAGGAGTTATAATAGTCGAGACTTGTGCTGATATTCAAGCATCATGAGATATTGGTTGAGTTGTATACCCGATGTGCTGTTGATGGGCTCAGTGAGTCCTACAAAAATTATCATCTGCGGAGAAAGGTAACCTCGGCCTGCACAACAAACGAAAAAAGCCGTATTTTGAGTCCCGGGAAGAAGTGTATCCCACTGCGTCCTATAAGTTGTACAACTAACCTTGAGGTCTAACAAATTGAGTTGAACGCCGTATCTGGACATCCGGTAGAACTATAACAGCTCTGCTCTTCTTGCTGGAAATCGGGATCGGATGTTCTTCCTTCCTTTGTATTGCTTATACCCCGGCTCCCTTTTTCAATAAACTGTCCAAACTGGTGTACTATATAGTCTTAATCCCAAGAGTAGCTCAAGGCTGCTTTTTGCTTTGCAATGTGAGGATTTTTTTTAGATTGTGCAGAATCAATTGTTACAGCCAATTGAACGACATCCTTAACGACTTTTAGGTAACGGGCAGGCAAACTTTCATTGCGTTCCTCGACCTATTACCAACGTCCGTGCCTTATTGACAGTGAATTTCTTCTAAATTACCACCTACGGGTAGCTGAAAACCGTTGCCTGCAAGTGGATGAGAATAGTGCAAGCATAAAACAGACGACTAAAAATTAAACATCAACACAAGGCGAACTCTTTTGGCAGTTGGACAACATACAGACCATATTTTAAGCGGACAATGAGCAAGTCGACACTTATTGTCGACATTTTGCTTTTTATCCCCTTTTGCCACCGCGAAGACTAATTAAGATGATGACAAGTAACTTTGACCAATACAGATTACAATGACTAATGAAGCTCAAATAGAACAAAGCTTAATTAAAAAATTATCTGATCTGAAATATACGTTCAGGCCTGATATACGCGACAGAAATACTCTCGAAAAAAATTTCCGGAAAAAGTTTCAGGTGCTCAATCGGGTGAACCTCATAGATTCCGAATTTGCAAGACTGCGGGACGAGATTATTAATTCTGACGTTTATGCCTCTTCAAAACGCCTTCGGGAAATCAACACTTTTACCCGTGAGGATGGAACGCCTTTACACTATACGCTGGTAAATATCAAGGAATGGTGTAAAAATGATTTTGAAGTCATTAGCCAGCTTCGGATAGATACGGAGAACAGCAACCACCGTTACGATGTCATTTTATTGATTAACGGTATTCCGGTAGTGCAGATTGAATTGAAAACACTTCAAGTAAGTCCACGCAGAGCTATGCAGCAAATTGTGGACTATAAAAGCGATCTTGGCAATGGTTACACTAATTCGCTGCTTTGTTTCATGCAGCTTTTTATTGTGACAAACCGCAGCAATACATACTACTTCGCCAACAACAACCCTTCGCATTTCAGTTTTAATGCAGATGAACAGTTTTTACCCGTTTACCAGTTTGCAAGTGAGGACAACAAAAAAATCACTCATATAGACGACTTCTCTGAGAAGTTTCTGAGCAAATGCACCATTAGCCAAATGATAAGTAAATACATGGTTTTGGTGGCAAGTGAGCAGAAACTCATGGTGATGCGACCTTATCAGATTTATGCAGTAAAAGCTATTGTTGACTGCATTCACCAAAACAGAGGCAACGGCTACGTTTGGCACACTACGGGAAGCGGAAAAACGCTGACTTCTTTTAAAGCCTCTACCCTGCTCAAGGACAATCCCGACATTGAAAAATGTTTGTTTGTAGTTGATCGCAAAGACCTTGACCGCCAAACCCGTGAGGAGTTCAATAAATTCCAGGAAGGGTGCGTTGAGGAAAACACCAATACCGAAACATTAGTGAGGCGAATGCTCTCGGACGATTATGCGAATAAAGTAATTGTTACCACTATTCAGAAGCTTGGACTTGCTTTAGACTCGAACAAAAGCAACTACAAGGGACGTCTCGAACCCCTTCGCAACAAACGCATCGTTTTCATTTTTGACGAGTGCCACCGTTCTCAGTTTGGCGAAAATCATAAAGCCATCAAGGAGTTTTTCCCGAATGCCCAGCTATTTGGATTTACTGGCACACCCATTTTTGACGATAACGCCACTTATAGGCAAATTGACGGAAGAGATGGTTCGTATGTAACCACCAAAGACATTTTTCAACAGCGGTTACACGCCTACACCATTACTCATGCCATTGATGATAGAAATGTATTACGTTTTCATATTGACTATTTCAAACCCGAGCAAAATTTCACCACTGGCAGCATACAGCACAAAACGGCAGTTGTCAATTCAATTGTCAAGAAGCACGATGCAGCGACACACAGCAAACGCTTTAACGCTCTGCTGGCAACGGCTTCTATCAATGATGCCATTGAATACTACGACCTGTTCAAAAAAATTCAGGCAAAGAAAATCGAGGAAGATGAAAGCTACATTCCTTTAAATATTGCTTGTGTGTTTTCTCCACCTGCCGAGGGGAATAAAGATGTGCAGCAGTTGCAGGAAGATGTGCAGCAAGAGAAAGAAGACAATAAAGTTGAACCTCAAAAAAAGAAGGAAGCCCTGCAAGCCATTATTGCCGATTACAACCAGCAATACAACACGAATCACAGCATCAACGAGTTTGACCTGTATTATCAGGATGTGCAGCAACGCATCAAAGATCAGAAATACAGCAATGCCGACTATCCGCACAAAAACAAAATAGATATTGTGATTGTGGTAGATATGTTGCTGACTGGTTTTGATTCCAAATACCTGAACACGTTGTATGTGGATAAGAATCTGAAATTCCACGGATTGATTCAGGCATTCAGCCGCACTAATCGTATTCTGAACGACACAAAACCTTATGGAAATATTCTTGAGTTCAGGCAACAGCAAGACGAAGTGGACAGAGCCATTGCCCTGTTCAGCGGAGAAGATACCGGACGAGCCAAAGAAATCTGGTTGGTTGATCCTGCCACGAAAGTAATAGAGAGCTATCAGGAGGCGGTAAAGGCGATGGAAAAATGGATGAAGGACAAAAACATAGTGGCAGAACCGCAGGAGGTGTACAATATTAAAGGTGATTCAGACCGCGCAGAGTTTATCAATCGCTTTAAAGAAGTGCAACGGCTGAAAACACAGCTCGATCAATACACCGATCTGGACGAAGAGCAAAAAGCAAAAATTGAAGAGCTGATGCCCGAAGATCAGTTGCGCTCATTCCGCAGCTCGTATCTGGAAACTGCCCGGAAACTCAAGGAAGATCAACAGAAAAAAGGCGAACAACCCCCTGAAGACATTCAGCAACTCGACTTTGAGTTTGTGCTGTTTGCTTCTGCTGTGGTGGATTATGACTACATCATGAACCTGATTGCCAGATACACACAAGGCACATCCCAAAAGCAGAAAATGACCCGGGAGCAATTGATTGGTGTGCTGAGCAGCACTGCCAACCTGATGGATGAACAGGAAGACATTATTGACTATATCAACAACTTGGAAGTCGGCAAGGGCTTGAATGAGCAGGAAATAAAGGATGGCTATCAGAAATTTAAAGCAGTGAAAGTAGCCGGAGAGTTAGCCAATATTGCGGAGAGAAACGGCTTGGAGGTTTCAGTACTGCAACAATTCACAGAGGACATCATCAGCCGAATGATTTTTGATGCGGAGAAATTAAGTGACCTTTTTGCACCGTTTGATCAGGGCTGGAAAGAACGAGCCAAACGGGAAACGGCATTGATGGAGGACTTGACACCATTATTAAAAAAACAAGCCGAAGGGCGGGAAATATCAGGGCTGAAAGCGTATGAGTAAAGGATGGATGTACATATTGGAATGTGCTGATGGCAGTTACTATACCGGGAGTACCAATAATTTGAGATTGCGGTTGGCACAACATCAGTCCGGAAAAGGAGCCAATCATACAAAAAAGCATTTGCCCGTTAAGTTGGTGTATTTTGAAGAATTTCAAAGAATTGATGAAGCTTTTTATCGTGAAAAACAAGTGCAGGGCTGGAGTCGGAAAAAGAAAGAGGCATTAATAAACGGGATGCCCCAAAAACTGCACGAATTGGCTGAATGCAGGAATGAAACACATTATAAAAATTACAGAAATGGTTCTTTCGGCTCTGCTCAACAACCGGAGCATGATTCCACACGCTGCCTTCGACTGCGCTCAGGCAGCACAATACATAGTCAAACTGAAGGACGGGAAATATCAGGACTGAAAGCGTATGAGTAAGAATAACGAAAATAAATTGGTGCCGAAGCTGAGGTTTCCTGAGTTTGAGGGTAGTGGCAAGTGGGAAAGGAACGTATTGGAACAAGTCGCAATTTTTGTAAATGAAAAAACGCCATTAGAAACCCTTTCAATAAATTCTTACATAAGCACTGAGAATTTATTACCTGATTATGCTGGTGTTACTTTTGCATCAAAACTTCCTTCTTTTGGAAATTTCACCAAATACAAAAAGGGAGATGTTCTAATTTCAAACATTCGTCCGTACTTGAAGAAGGTTTGGTTTGCAGATAAAGATGGGGCGTGTTCAAATGATGTTATAGCGATTCGTGCTAATTCAGTTGTTTCTAATTCATTTCTTTCTTCCTTATTAAAAAATGATGCCTTTATCAGTTATATAATGAAAGGTGCGGAAGGGGTGAAAATGCCAAGAGGTGACAAAGATTCTATTAAAGGATATTTAGTCACATTCCCCAAAGAAAAAGCCGAACAACAAAAAATCGCCTCCTGCCTTTCTTCATTAGACGAAGTCATCACAGCCGAGAGCCAAAAGCTGATAGTGCTCAAAGAACACAAAAAAGGGCTGCTGCAAAATCTTTTCCCGCAGGCAGGAGAAAAGGTGCCGAAGTTGCGGTTTAAGGAGTTTGAGGGTAGTGGTGAATGGTTGAAGAAAGAATTAGGGGAAATATGCAAGATGCAAGCTGGTAAATTTGTAAGTGCTTCCGAAATAAAGGAAAATTATTCAGAGCATCTATTTTCATGCTATGGTGGCAATGGATTACGTGGCTATACAAAATCGTTTACACATGTGGGAAGATATTCACTTATTGGAAGACAAGGAGCCCTTTGCGGAAATGTGACTTTAGCAGACGGAACATTTCACGCAACCGAGCATGCTGTTGTTGTCACACCGGAAAAGTATGCTGATAAAGTTTGGCTATATTATATGTTAGGTTATTTAAATCTGAATCAATATGCCACTGGACAGGCTCAACCTGGATTGTCTGTAACAAATCTTGAAAAAGTTGAATTGACAATTCCCAAATCTATTGAAGAACAACATAAAATTGCCGAAACACTTTCTTCGATAGATGGACTTATCAATGCCCAAAGCCAAAAAGTGGAAGCCCTGAAACTTCACAAAAAGGGGTTGTTGCAGGGCTTATTCCCCCAAACAAGTGAGTGACTATGAGTGGGAAGATAAAACTACAGAAATACTCAACACTTAAAAAGGTTGCAACAAGGTTGCGAGATGACCTGAATGAGAATCACTTCGTGCTACTCTATGCATATAATGGGACGGGAAAAACACGCCTTTCCATGGAGTTTAAAGACCTTAGCAAGAAGCGAAAAAAAGATCCAACATCTGACACCTTGTATTACAATGCTTATACAGAAGACCTTTTTCACTGGAACAACGATCTTGAAAATGATACAGAAAGACATGTAATTATCAATAAAAATTCTACTTTTTTTGATGGGTTCAAGGAGCTGGCTTTAGATGAAAAGATTTTCAGCCATTTAGAGCGCTACGCCGACTTTAATTTTGACCTCGATTTTATAAAAGGAACTATTTCTTTTAAGAAACAGGTGAAGAATCCCAAATTTAGACTAGGGTCTGAAGAGCCTGAACGCATTGATCAGTCGAACATAAAGATTTCAAGAGGGGAAGAGAATATTTTTATCTGGTGCATTTTTCTCACGCTTATTGAGTTAGTCATTGACGGTGATGAATCCTATGAGCGTATAAAGTACATTTACATTGATGATCCTATTTCCTCACTGGACGACAACAACGCAATTGCAGTAGCCTGCGATCTGGCTCGATTACTTAAAAGAGGAAAAAACAAGGTAAAGGTAGTTATTTCTTCACACCACGCCCTTTTCTTTAATGTGATGCACAATGAGCTAAGAAAAACCGATCTCAAGAGTCATTTTCTTCATAAAAATGGCACAGAAGGCTACATACTTCAAGCAACTAACGACACCCCCTTCTTTCATCATATTGCTTTGCTGGCAGAGCTAAAGAAGGCATCAGAAACAGGAAAAATACATACGTATCATTTCAACATACTCCGAAGTGTATTGGAAAAGACTTCTACTTTTTTCGGCTTCAACGACTTCTCCAAATGCATCTATGACATTGAAGACGAAGTTCTTTTTTCACGAGCCTTAAACTTGCTGAGTCATGGCCAATATTCCATTTACCAGCCCGTTGAAATGAATCCGGATAACAAAGACTTATTCAAGAGAATATTAAAAGCATTTTTGGATAAACATACATTTCAATTACCTGAAATATTCGCATAAAGAAATTTACATGACACAAACCGCACAAACTCAATTAGGCAACACACTGTGGAAAATCGCGGACGAATTGCGTGGAGCAATGAATGCAGACGATTTTCGCGATTATATGCTTTCGTTTCTGTTCCTGCGTTATTTGAGCGACAACTACGAAGCGGCAGCAAAAAAGGAATTAGGGAAAGATTATCCTGTTTTAACCGACAACGGAAACAGCACTCCGTTATCCGTTTGGTATGAACAAAATCCTGCTGATATAACAGTATTCGAAAAGCAGATGCGGAGAAAGGTTCACTATGTAATTGAGCCATCTCACTTATGGAACAGCATTGCACACCTTGCCAGAACCCAAAGCAGCGAGCTACTACGCACATTGCAACAAGGTTTCAAATACATCGAGAACCAATCCTTTGAAAGTACATTTCAAGGCTTGTTTTCGGAAATCAATCTGGATTCAGACAAACTCGGCAGGAACTACGAAGAACGGAACAAGAAGCTCTGCACCATTATTCAGAAAATTGCTGAAGGCATAAACCAGTTTTCTACAGATAAAGACATTCTGGGTGATGCCTACGAATATCTGATCGGACAATTTGCAGCAGGTTCAGGGAAAAAGGCAGGTGAGTTTTATACACCGCAAAGGATTTCGGACATTCTTTCTGCCATTGTCACGCTGGACAGCCAGGATCCAAGCAAAGGGGAAAAGAAAAAGATAGAAAGAGTGTTAGACTTTGCCTGTGGCTCGGGTTCATTGTTGCTGAATGTCCGCAGGAGAATAACCGAAGCCGGTGGTACAATCGGTAAAATATTCGGGCAGGAAAAGAACATCACAACATACAACCTAGCACGAATGAACATGCTCTTGCATGGAGTAAAGGATACCGAGTTTGAGATTCACCACGGAGACACATTACTCAACGATTGGGAGATTTTGAACGAAATGAATCCTGCGAAAAAGTTGGAGTTTGACGCCGTTGTAGCCAATCCACCTTTCAGCTATCGTTGGGAGCCATCGGAAGCAATGGGAGAAGATTTTCGGTTCAAGAGTTACGGACTTGCTCCCAAGTCGGCAGCCGACTTTGCTTTCCTATTACACGGTTTTCATTTCCTGAGTAAAGAGGGAACCATGGCAATCATTTTGCCACATGGTGTTTTGTTCAGAGGCGGTGCTGAAGAGCGCATCAGAACGAAATTGCTCAAGGACGGAAACATTGACACGGTGATTGGACTTCCTGCAAACTTGTTTTTCTCGACAGGGATTCCCGTTTGTATTGTGGTATTAAAGAAATGCAAAAAGTTTGACGATGTGCTCTTTATCAATGCTGTTGACCACTTTGAAAAAGGAAAGCGACAAAATAATCTGCTTCCTGGGCATATTGAGAAAATAGTTAACACATACAGAGAACGCAAAGAAGAAACCCTCTACTCTCGCAGAGTGACAATGGACGAAATCGAGAAAAACGAATTCAACCTGAATATTTCACGGTATGTAAGCACATCATTAGACGAAGAAATAATTGTCCTGGAAGAGGTAAACAAAAAATTAGTTGACCTTGACAGAGACATTAACAAAGCAAAAGAGACACATAATAAATTTTTAGAGGAATTAGGACTTCCACCAATATAGCCGTCTGCAACTCTACGACTGCAAGAACGCTTTAGTGGCGGCTGATGTACTCAACGCCCTGAAATGTTCGATGAAAGCGTCCGCAGATGTCGTTGCTCTGCGGACTGCCCGGTCGTTCAGGATGTTGCGAGTCTTGATGATTACACTGAAACTACAAACAATTGTGCACTACAGCCACACAAATATCTCAACAATGTGTTAATGTTGTACTGTACATCAGGAAAATCAATACGAAGCTGTCTACAGTTGTCTGATGTGTATGGCTACTGCGACTCAGATGTTCGTGTACGCCTGCCCGGTCTGTATCATCGACTGCATCTGCCATTGCGAAGAAGCCCGATGAACCACGCGGCGGAGAGGCGGCGAGAAAGCCGCCGGATGCTGCGCGGTGCAGAGACCACACGCAAGGTCAGCCGAAGAATATTCAACAATATCAGTACATTTTTTTGCGGAATGCATCGCCACCATCCGAAACATCCACAGTACCAGCCACAGCCGCAGGATGGTTCTCCTCTTTCCTCAAGAAGACCGGAAACGCTGCCGCAGTAAGAATTCCCGCAAAGTCGGGTTTTATAAATACTCCTATTCTGTGAATTTAGTATCGACGGACTTGCGCCTTGCAATGTTCGCTTGCTGATACTTTCTCACAGTTCAAGGAGGATATGATGAAAAAACTGAACCTCATGGCCGTATTCTTTCTATGCGCGCTTACAGCCGGAGCCCAGACTCTGGAATGGCGATATACCAACAGTACAATCACAACTTTTGCCCAACAACCCGGCAATCCAGATGTTGTCTTTGCTGGTGATGCCGCCGGGCTTATTCGCAAAAGTCCAGACAAAGGCGCGTCCTGGCACATAGTGTCCTTTCAGTCGGAAGCAGCTATCCGCGACATCGCGTTTATCAATGCAACGACGGGCTTTGCGGCGACAGCACAGCCGGGGCTGATCCTTGTAACAACCGATGGCGGAATGAACTGGTCGCGAAAATATCTCGTAGACGCAGCACAGCCGGAGAATCTCTACCGCTTCTCCATAGCTCGCATTATCGCAGTAGATGAGAACACAGCCTTCTTCGATATTTTTAATCACCCCATCTCCGCTCCCACGGAAAAGGAAGCACTTGTAACACGCGATGGTGGCGCCACTTTCCGCATCGAAAGCGCGCCGGGCGAAGTATATCATGTGTCCGGCAGCACCATGCTCGCCTTCGGCAGAGAACTAGGGGATTTCGGGCTGTCGAAATTTACTGTGCATAAAAGCATGGACAAGGGCATGAGCTGGAACATTGTGAAAATATCGCCCGATGGCATGAACAACAATTTTAATAATCACGGTATCAATATGGCTGTGATCCTGAGTGCCGAAGAGTTCTTTATTACAGCGAATAAAGAACTGGCGAGCGATAAGAATGTGTACAAAACCACCGACGGCGGGCTCAGCTTTACGCCGCTGTCCGGTTTCCCAAAGGCAAAAGCAGATTATCTCTATTTCAAGAACGCCTCCGAAGGTTTCGCTATTACGGGAAATGCAAACGGCTACACGACATTTACTACGTCCGACGGTGGAACAACCTGGGTATCGTCCTCGCCCAATATCGACGGAAAAGGTTGCTATCTCGGCAATGATACGTTTATCGCCTACGACGAAGACCACACAACACTCTCGACGGATTTTGGAAAAACCTGGGTACAACAGTCCGACCCCATCAACACATCCCAAAACACCTCGGGCGCTCCAAGCATACATTTTTTGCAGGTGATTAATGATTCTACCTCAGTTGCCTCGGTTGGTAAATTATCCAGCGGTGTGTACAGCGGACGCGAACTTGTGCTGACAACCAACAAGGGGCTGACCTGGAAAAAGGTAAAAGATGGCTCTGGAAAAGTATTCACAGGCGAAAATTTCTACTTCGCGAGCAAGGACACATTCTTTTTCACCGGTACTGGCTATAATGCATCAGGCCAGGGTGGCTACATGAAAATCAGATATACGACCGACGGCGGACAAACGTTTGCCGATCTTCACACAGGTACCTATCATGAAGATGTCCGGGAAATCATTTTTATCGACAACAACAACGCAGTCACCTACAGCCTCAATTCATTGACAGTCAATTATTCTACCGATGGCGGTATGACCTGGACTCCGGTGAATATGACTAATATTGGCGGGCAAATCGAAACAATGCAGTTCCCAGCTATGGATAGCTGGTATGCCATGACCAATAATAGGAAAATTTTCCGCAGTACCAATCGCGGGCAAAGCTGGAACAATATTACCGGCTCTATCGACTGCGGCACCATGTCCTTTTTCAGTGCAACAACAGGCTTTGTTCACGGCTGCCGAGGCGAATTGTATCAAACAACCGACGGCGGACAGAACTGGAACGACATAAGCAGCGGGCTGTCCAGCACTCTTCAGAACAACCGGTTTGCAGTGATGTCGTTTCTGGACAACCCCACAGGCTATATGTCCGACCCAAATACAAATGTCATCTATCCCATCGCACAAACAACCGACGGCGGCAATACATGGAATCCGTACAGCAAAAGCCAGATAGCTTCGTTCGTCGTAAAAATTGATGCTCTCAATGAAAACACGGCGGCCATGCTCGACCGCTATGGCAACTTTGCCATCTACACCGGCTCGACCACGTACACAACCGACACAGTAAAGGCCACCAGCACTATCGTAAGCGTTGCGGAACCATTGCAGCAACAAGCTATAGCTCTGTATCCCAACCCCGCTACCGATGCGTTTACGGTAGAAGTACCAGAGCATCTGGTGCAACGCGTAGAAGTGCTGGATATCACAGGCAGAACGCTTGTTCGTTTCAACAACACTTCCCGCAGCTCTGTGTGTACCATTAGCACAAAAACTCTCGCCACAGGAATCTACACGGTGGTAGTTCATACGGCAGACGGTGTGTTTTCCCAACGCCTTCACATCGCCCGATAGCCGGGCAAGACATACAGAATAACTTTAGGGGCGGTCGGCAGATCGCCCTTCTTTTTTATAGACACTGTCCGATAATCTACCCGATATTGTACCGACATTCGGGATCGATGTTGTGCGCTTCGGCCTCCGCTCTGGCGCTTGGTCGCTGCACCGCGCTGCATCGACCGCCACGTGGCTGTTCGACCTTCTTCGCAATAGGAGCGCATCAGAATCGCCCGAACACGCCCGCGATACCGCACAGCAACAGCGGTCGGCTGCTATCGCGAACAGCCAACGGTATTTTATTTTCAAACGCCGTGCAACTTTTTCCAACATCGCGTTACCTCTCTCCTGTACGCAAAAAAAAGTGGGATTACAGCAGCGCAACCGGCAAATTGCAGGTTGCAGGGCGATAGGCAAAAGCCAGCAGCCCGAGCAGCAAGCCCACAACGGTGCTTTTACAAGTATAGAATGGTGTTCCGAGAGTGAAACTCTTCCGACGACATACACAGCCGGTGGCATCCACAGCAAAGCAGCAGCAGTTCTTGGCGCTGTTGCAGCCGGTGTACGATGGCCTGTACCGCTTCATCTACGCCCTTACTCGCAACCGCGACAAGGCAGATGACCTGATGAGCGAGACAATTCTACAGGCGTATGAGCGATTCGAGACAGTACGAGATACACAAGCGTTCTTTTCCTTTGTGCTTACGATTGCCAAGCGCATACACAAGCGCCGCGAATGGCGCGCACGGCTTTTTATTTTCGACAACGATGCAGCAGAGTTTACCTATGGCAACGCGTCGTCGCCCGAAACAGCAACAGACACGGAGCTGATGCTGAACGCCATAGAACAGCTTCCGGCCAAACAGCGCGAAGCACTTATTCTTTTTGAAATATCCGGTTTTTCCATCGAAGAAATTTGCGCTGTACAAGGTGGTTCTATCTCCGGAGTAAAATCGCGGCTGGCTCGCGGACGTCAGAAACTGGCTGCCCTGCTGGGCCATGAAGAACCAGCGCAGAAACAAGAGAGACCAACTGACCACAACAAGGAAGCAGAGCAGCGGCGCGTCCAGTACCCGCCAGTAGCCCTTTCCTCTACTGTCTTCAACGGAGCAATCGCGCAGGAGGCCACGCGATGAACAACAAAAAAATTGATATCGAAAAAGCGTTTGCCCAGTTGCGCCACGAGTCGAAGCCAACACCGCTCAATTACCTTGTGGAAGCACGGGAATCCGGTGCGCTGTTCGCTCTGAAACAAAGCGTATCTGCTTCGCTCTCGTCTGCTAAAATGCTGTGGTTGGGCATGGGCTTTGCGCTCGCTGTATCGGGTGGCATTCTGTACGGGCTGCACGCAGCACACCAGCAGGAACCTACAACAACTACCGCGACAGCGCAGAGATCGGGCACATTAGATATGGCTGCCGACAAAGCAGAGCGCGAAACAATCGAAACTTCGCACGCTGTAACTTCTGGCGAAGTGGTTCCAGAAACACGTGCTTCGGCGGTACGTCGGGCTGATAATACAACAGCAAAACAGATGCCGAATAGCACAGAAACAACGCAGGCAGTGCAAGCGCATAGGAACAACCTTGCAGCACGGCGAAACCATGAAGTTCGCGTAGCAGAGCAAGTCCACAACAAGATGTCTGTGGCATCCGGTACACATCCGGACGAAGAAGAGCTTTCGCCCGATGCCGCTATCAACAGCGATATTATGGCGGCCAACTATCTGCACGTACAGGACTACGAAAGCGCAAGCATCGCAAGCCATAGAGCACCAGAGCCCTTGCAACCAGTGGAAGAATTCCCCTTGTTGCAGAGTACGGCTAGCAGGCAGCACAAGGTATCGTTTACAGTGGACGGCGCAGCATTAACTGCCGACATCGTGCACCTTCAGGGCGAATTTCAGATAAGCAACAGCCTCAGCGGCGGCCTTGTCTTTGGCGTGGGCAATGTAGCCGGACATTCTGATTCTTCCTACTCGATGCTGCTGGTAGGAGCACAGGTACATTACTACGCGCTTGGCGACTTCAACGAAGGCTTGCAGATAGGCGCTCAGGTTCTGTTCAGTACTACCGACTTCAGAGCAAAAAATACTCTTCTTTACGAGAATGGCCGCGTACTATCAATTATACCCTACGCGGGCTATAAACTCGCGACGGAATCGGGCTTTACGCTCAATCTCCAAGCGGGTGTGGGAGCAGCAACACCGGTGTACATACCCGCCAGTGCAGTAGGCTCCGGCAAGAATACCGAATACAAATGGCATGTATCACCCCGGATACATTTCAATGTAGGTTGGTCACTGTAATCCCCTCGGCATAACAACAATGTAGCTCTGCCCAAGTGGAGAAGCTACCGTCGTGCTTACAAGCACAGAACGGCTGGGGATTCGTATGCGAATTCAACTGCGGGCGAAGACGAAAGGCTTTGCGACCGGCGACAACGACGCCCGGACTGCCAGCGCCGCCCGTGCCTAGATATTCTCTCTATCAGGAATTTTCATGAGACGTTCTGCGATTCTCACAGGGATACTTTGTGCCCTGCTGATTCCGGCACAAGTATTGTTTCTGTACGCACAGGAAGGCCCTACCCAGACAGTGCGCGGTAAAATATTCAACGCACGTACACAGCAGCCAATACCGGCGGTAACAGTACAGATTATGGCGACAAAACTGGGGGCGGTAGGAAAATCCGATGGCACGTTTAGAATAGACAAAGTTCCTGTGGGCCGCTACGATATTCGCATTTCCGCTGTGGGCTACGAACCACAGATGCGGAGTATCGTGATAGCATCGGGCAAGGAAGAAATACTGTCGGTAGGATTAGTAGAACGCATTATGCAGTCGGAAGAAGTAGTCGTAACCGGCGACAAAGGTATTTCCACTCCGATCAATGAAGCCGCGCTTGTAAGCGCTACGGTGTTTTCGGTAGACGACGTGGAACGCTATGCGGGAAGCCGTGGGGATCCGGCGCGCATGGCGCAGAACTTTGCCGGTGTGCTCGGTGCCAGCGATATGCGAAACGATATTATTATTCGCGGCGGGTCGCCTGCTGAACTGCTGTGGCGATTAGACGGATTAGACATCCCCAATCCCAATCACTTTGCTACACAAGGTGCTACTGGCGGCCCAATCAGTGCACTCAACAGCAACCTGCTGGACAATAGCGATTTTTTTACCGGCGCTTTTCCAGCGGAATACGGCGACCGTGCCTCGGGCGTGTTCGACTTGCATATGCGCCGTGGGAATAAAGAACGCTACGAATTTTTGGGGCAGTTCGGCTTCAACGGGCTTGAAGCTATGGTCGAAGGTCCATTGCCCGGCATCGACGGCTCGTTTATTGTCAACTACAGAAAATCTTTTTTAGACCTGATGGAAAAACTCGGCATGGACTTCGGTGCCGACGGGGTTCCGTACTATCAGGATGCAACGCTGAAGCTCGATATTGCAGCATCGAACAACGACCGATTTACACTAACCGGACTGTACGGCAAGAGCAGCATCTACATGGAAACCAGCAAGGCCGATTCTGTGTACACCGGCGATTTAGATATAAAAACAGGTACCGATCTCGCTTCGCTCGGCGCAACATGGCAGCATATTTTTTCGGAACATCTGTACAGCAAACTGCTGGTCGGCTCGGTGTACACATTCTATCCAACAACATTAGACTCGATTACCACCAACAGCAACAATACAGTGACAGCCATTACTCCCTGGTTGAAGTCGAGCTCTACAGAAGGATACCACACCGCGCGCTACTCGCTGCACTACTCGCCCACTCCCCAACACTATATCGACGGAGGTGTAGAGGCGCGGCTGAGATACTACACATTGTACCAAGAGCGCACAACAACATCGCCCGACGCCAACGAGCGCTATATGATTAACACATCCGGTACTACAGGACAATTGCTGAACTATGCGAACTGGAACTGGCGCATAGACGAAGCTCTTACGAGCAATGTGGGTGTGCATATGCAATACCTCGGTGTGAGCGGCGATGTGTCTGTCGAACCCCGATTGGCGCTGTCGTGGCGAGCGGCACCGCAGCACTCGTTTAACATGGGTATTGGCGTCTACAAGCAGTCGCAGGCGCTGCTGCTGTACTATGGCGCTCCCGGCAACAAGGACCTGAGCCTGACGCAATCCATCCACTATGTAGCGGGCTACACTTTTACTCCGACATCAGACATTGTGCTCAAAGCAGAAGGCTACTATAAGCAACTTTCCAATGCTCCCGTAGAGCGCGACTCCGGTACAGCGTACTCATTTCTCAATACCGGCGCCGACTTTGGTTCAGTCGGCAATGGTCTGGCGCTTATAAGCTCAGGACGGGGTCGCACCTACGGAGCAGAAATTTCATTTTTCAAACAATTCACCGATGGATATTACATCACGGCGACAGCCTCGCTGATCCGGCAGGAATACACGGGCTCCGACGGCATATGGCGATTTGGCGCCTTCGACAACCGCTATATTGCAAACATCCTTGCTGGATACGAGTGGAAGCTCATGCCCAGTTTCAGCATAGAGCTGGCGGGGAAATTCACAATAGCGGGAGGTGCGCCCTACACACCTGTCGACATAGAAAAATCGCGAGAGTACAAGGGTACATATTTCGACAAAAGCAAGCCTTTTTCCCTCAGAAATTCGGCCTATTCTCGGCTCGATGCTCGCATCGACTTCCGCAAAAACTTCGAGTCGGTATCGCTTGTTTTCTTTGTTTCTATTGAGAATATTCTCGACAAAAAAAATATACAGGAACGCATATACCATGTACAGCGCGACGAAGTACGCGAGGTGTACCAGATGGGAATTTTTCCAATCGGCGGCCTGAAAGTAGAATTTTAATCTTTGCTATTTTACATACGATTGCTTTACTCTTCACAGGTGAGTTATGAGTGTATTTCGCAGCATGCTGTATTTGTTTATTGTCTGCCCAGTGATACTCTCCGCGCAGGAGTCGGAAAGCGCATCGCAGCAGGAAACGCTGTTCAGCGGCGACATTGAGAACGGCGGTTATGGGTGTTTTTCCATGAAAGTATCGCCTATTCTCAATAAAGCACAGTTATTCCTCGGCGGCTACGGCGGCTGGTTTATCAATCACACGCTGATGATAGGCGGAGGCGGCTACGGCCTTACCAGCAGAATATCCGCTCCTGATGTCGTAGAGAAAATAGACGGTAAAACATCCGACTTAAAGATGGGCTACGGTGGAGTTATGGTGGAGTACACGTATAATTCCAGCAAGCTCATCCACTTCACTGGCAATCTGCTGCTGGGCGCTGGCGGAGCGGTGTACACGTGGGACTACCAGACCATCGACACCGCGTACAATGTCAGCGATGCACAGGCGGACTCCTTTTTTGTGGGCGAGTTCGGTGCCAATGTAGAGCTCAATGTTTCTTCTTTTGCCCGGGTAGCCGTAGGCGGAAGTTATCGCTTTGCAAGCGGACTCAATCTTGAAGGCATGAGCAACAAGGACATCAGCGGGCCATCGGGTAATATTACATTTAAGTTCGGCACGTTCTAATATTGGTTCACCAGGGTGACAACAGCACAGCTCGGGCACTTGTGTCCGGGCTGTTTTTACATACCTATGGGTACAGCGGTCAATTTCCTGCAAAAAGATGTATGGCACGGGCGTCTTCGACCACATGTTCAGTCGCTGTCGCCGGTCGCACATCCGGCTCGTGGACGAACTCTGCTGCTCGCTTTTCTTTTCTGCGGTTTATCGCGAGTTTGCCTTCGCACTGCCGCCGTAGGAACGGGGTGAAGGCAACGATGCGACAATGCGCGGGGAACCGGATGAACAGCACGCGGCGGTGATGCAGCGCGGTGCAGAGGCCAAGCACACGAACAGAGACAGAAGCGCTGCTCTTGTGGTAAGTGGATGGTGAGTACACACCCGTATGTTTGTATCATACAGTGTACAACTGTACCAAAACGCGGACGCACGACAGGTATATCGGCTTACGTGCATCTCTTATTTAGCGATCAACGCTGCTCTCTTCAGGACACATATCATGGCAATATTCAATATCTCCGACGACTGCGAACTGTAGCAAAACAAGCGCATGCACAGGATTTGGGCTATGAATACGCCTCCTGCACTCTTGCTACACATCCCGTCTCTTTGCAGGGCATACGATCCTTTGCCACCTGCGAAATTTCACAGCTCTTGTACGGTCGGTGAAAAGTTGCTATTTTTGCAGTTCTTACATAATTCTGTTGTTCCATTGTTAACCGGAGACCTTGATGGGTAAGGGCGACAAACGGACGCGCAAAGGCAAGATTTTTGCCGGTTCCTATGGGAAAACGCGTCAAAAAGTAAAAAAGAACGCTGCCTACGTGCCGAAAGAAAAACCGGCCAACGCATAAGCACGCGTTCGCGCACAAATAAAAGATTCCTTTTCGCTTTATGCGGATAGGAATTTTTTTTACCGTCTCCTCACCATCCTCTTCACCCGCGCCATATCCCCCCGCGAGAAAACTACGAGCAGTATTCCGCAAAGCGCAGCCAGCACTCCGCCGAGCCGCACAGCAAAGGCAGGCCACGGCTCCCATCCGCCAGTAATGAACTTCAGCAGCAGAAACACTCCTACGGTAATACCCGCTGTAATGAGCATTTTCCCCCATTCGTAGCGTATCGGATACATTCGCCGCGTAAGGCAATACAGCAGCAACGCGCTTACTGCATACGCACCGAGCGTAGCCCAGGCAGCACCCCACATGCCGTAGTACGGGTCGAGAGTGTAGTTGAGAATAACATTGACGGCAGCGGCAGCACCGGTGACAAGTGGCAAATACTTCGTGCGCTTGCGCAGGTACACGCCCGCCGTTAGGTTGGTAAAAATGCCAAGAAAATAGTATGCACCGAGCACCACTGGAATAATGCCAATCCCCGCCATATACGCCTGCGGTATAAATCGTCCACCCACAAAGGGCAAGTACGCGATATACTCGATAAACAGACCTGTGAGCAGGAAAATTGCAGCGCACAGCACGGTAAAATACGTGAGCACATGCGAGAACAACGTGCGCGCCTCGCGGTCGCGATAGTGCTGGAGGAAAAACGGCTTCCACGCGTATTCAAATACAGTAACAGCCATCATCATCGGAATGCCGAGCTTGTAGGCTGCTTGGTAAATGCCAACGGCGGTATTGCCTGCAATAGACTGGAGAATCGGGCGGTCGGCGATCTGAAGCACAATGGCGGCAAACGACGCAGGAAGTGTGGGTAGGCCAAAAGCAGCCATAGCGCGCAGCAAACCTGTATCTACCTGCACAACGAGATAGCGCCGAATTTCGCCAGTAAGCAGAAGTACACCAGCACAAGAAGAAGCCATCCCGGCCCAGAATATCCCATCGGCTCCTGTGCCTAATCCCGCTACAAACACGAGATTGGCAACGAGGTTAAACGCTATAACGCCAAACTTCATCAGCGCGAATTTCTTGGAGCGCCGCTTCATGCGCAGAACACCAAAGGGAATAAGTACAACGGCGTCGAGAAAGGCGATGAGAAAAGAATAGCGAATAAATTTCGAGCCAATCGATACATCGAGCACTCTGGCCACCGCAGGAGCAGCAGCCCAAGCCAGCGCGGTAAGCGTAGCCCCAACAATGACGATGGCGAAAAAAGCATTGCTGAAGACACGGCGGTTTTTGTCTTCGTCTTCAAACGAATAAAACCTGAAAAACGCCGACTCCATGCCGAACGAGAAGAAAATATTAATAAAGGCGATGTAGGAATACAGAAGTGCTACTTGTCCGAACTCAGCAGGAGCGAGGTAGTTCAGATACAGTGGTGTGAGCAAAAACGACAGGAAACGCCCGACTATGGTACTTACACCGTAGACAGCGGTATCGGAAAGAAGCGACCGGAGTTTATCAATCATGCGGATGGGATTACAACAGCAAAGCATCTGGTCTGCGCCAAGTGCACTGCACAATACACGCTTCGATCACTATACCAATGTGCTTATGCAGGCGTACTGCATATCGCCCCAGAGGGGAAATCTATCGGCGCCGTACCTGCAGCCTGGGACAGCATTCTCTGTACGCGTCCGTATTCCTTGCGAATCTGCTCTTCGAGATGATCGCTCGTGCACCGTAAAAACAGCGTGTAGAATTCACCATACCGAATGCCGTACACCCGCTGCGCAGCCTCGCGAATGGAAAGGTTGGTATCTACAATATCGTACCCGGCAACATACTTGTCGGTCTCAAGACATTTGGCGGCAAAGCTACCGTCTGTGCGCACCACGAGCTTGTAGTGGTGTAACTGTCCGCCAGTGCCAAACCGCACTTCGTATTGCTCTTTACTCCTCCTTGCCCAGCTACCCTTTGTCGTTGTCATACTTGCTATAATCTGCTATAGAACTCTGTTGTTTTATGCTGCACCATCCGCAGCACGAATATTATCGACAGATAACAAAATTACGTAAAAAAAATTTGCGGTACGGTACTTTTCTTGCTATAGCGCACGCAAAAAGTGTTTTTTTAACTCCCATTTCTTGAAAAATTGTGGCACGGGCGTCGTTGTGGCGTCCAGTTGGTCGCTGTCACCGGTCGCATATGCCGCCTGTCGGTTGGTCATCCCCACCTGCCAATGCTTGCCCCTATTCATTATATACCAACTGTCTACACTTCCCTTTTTTACAGGAACACTAACATTTCTTTGCATACACGGCTAAAAAGTCTTAATTTAGACTCAGTCTAAATAAGAATTTCGCTTTTCTCAATTCAAATACATCTTCTATGAACAAGTCGATACTCTCCTTTAGTAGTGCCCTTATACTGCTTTGTGCAACAGGCGCACAGGCTCAGACCGCAGACTCAGTAAGCACCGGCAGCGGGTACAAGGATCAGGTATTCTACAGCATGGAAAACGGTGTGCAGTCCACTGCTCCAAACGCCAACTGGGATATCGCATTTCAAATAAGCGGCTTCAGCTCCGCCATACTCATCAACGATGCCAATGGCGCCGAGCTCTATAGCGTACCCGGAAGCTCAGCCGAAAGCTGGAAGCAACCTGTGGACACCAATGGCATGGCCGATTCCTGGCCAAAATGGAACAACTCCCCGTTTACATGGGATGCCGGTGCATTCAATATGGACAAGGATTACAATACTGGCGACTTCGGCTGGGGCGAGTATAGTATGGTGACACACACCGTAAGCGGCACGACAGTGTATGTGGTAAAGCTGCTCAACGGTTCCTACAAAAAAATATTTATCGACGGACTGGCAAGTGGCGCCTACAGCTTCCGCTATGCAGACCTCGACGGCAGCAATGAAGTGGAAGCTACTCTCGATAAAAAAGATTTTCCGGGTAAAAATTTCGGCTACTATTCGCTTGCCAACCAAGACTTCGAAGACCGCGAGCCCGCAACAACATCATGGGACATCACATTTGGAAAATACATCGACTTCGTTTCCGCAGGCCCCGGCACGCTGATGCCCTATGCTGTAACCGGCGTTCGTATAAACAAGAATGTACTCGCTGCAAAAGTGATCGATGTACCCGCAGATGAATCGATTGCTCCCGAAGAAAGCGCATTTTCCGATACCATAGCGACCATTGGCTGGAACTGGAAGACGTTCAACATGGGCAGCAACTCCTACGATATTTCTACGACTCAAAGCTACTTCGTAAAGTCGCAGGCAGGAAATCTCTATAAACTCGTGTTCACAGGATTTACAGGCAGTAGCACAGGCCGCTATATCTTCACAAAAACCCAGCTCAGCTCTACCTCGGTAGGCCAACCGGACAGCCCTGTTGGTGTCATGGCTCTGCATCCGAACACAGCCGTAGCAGGCGAAACTGTACAAGTCGTATTCTCTACAGAACAGCCAGTTGGCCAGGCTTTTATCGCTGTGTACGACATGACGGGTCGCGAGCTGCTACAGCAAGCACTGCCCACGGGCTCCACTGGCCTGCAATCGGTAGATGTACGCACGTCGTCGCTGCATAGCGGAATGTACATCGTGGTGCTCAATCTGAACGGCATCACAGCACACCAGTATCTGATGGTGCACTAATTCCTGTTTTGTCGTTCATTCCCTCTGCTGTTTATCCCATGCAGTTCATGATCCAACGCAGCCTTCTTCTTATCGTGCTTTGTTGTGCCCTGTACCGAAATGCCGGAGCACAGAACCACTGTGTAGTGGACGCTCACTCTGGGCGTCCACTCATTGCGGCAACCGTGCGGCTTACCTGCCTTGCAGGTTCGGAGCGCGACTCCACAAAGGTCGTGCTTTCCAATCAGTCCGGGCACTTTGCCAATCCGTTCAAGCAGGCCACAGCGGTGAAAATCACGTATGTAGGCTACACTCCCCTTCTCGATACATTGCGCGATACCGCAGCCCACACGTTCCAGATGGAAGAAAGCGAAGTCACTCTCGACCGCATTGTCGTTACAGCTCAGTACGGCCCGCAAGAGTCGAACCTATCGATATATAAAGTGCGCGTTCTCGATGCCAACGACATTGCAGAGCGCGGAGCATCGACATTGCGCGATCTGCTCGGCAGCGAGCTGAACATGCGTGTATCGCAGGACGAAGTGCTCGGCAGCGGTATCAGTATGCAGGGGCTTACAGGGCAGCATATTAAGATTCTGATAGACGGCGTTCCCGTGGTTGGGCGGCAGAATGGCAAGGTAGATATAAGCCAGTTACTTCTGGCTTCTGCCGAACGCGTAGAAATTATCGAAGGCCCTCTTTCCACTCTGTACGGCACCGATGCTCTGGGCGGCGTCATTAATATTCTCACAAAGCAGCCGGGCAATACACCGGAAGCTACTGCCAAAGTGCTGTACGAATCGGTAGGTACGTACAATGCCGATGCCTCCTTGAACTGGTCGCTGATGAATACGCACTTCCAGCTTTCAGGCGGGCGCCACCTGTTCGATGGCTATTCGTCGGGAGCTACACAGCGCTCGATGCAGTGGAAGCCCAAAGAAAGCTACTTCTGCGACTGGCAAGCCACACAGCAGCTCGGCGACTGGTCGATGCGCTACAGTGGTAAATATTTTTACGAGTATATTCTCAATCGCGGAGAGCCGCGCTCGCCCTATTACGAAACGGCTTTCGACGATACATACAAAACCTACAGACTCTCCAATACACTGTTTGCCGAAGGAGCTGCGGGCGACAATAGCCACATCAATCTGACAGCGGGCTACTCCACGTATATGCGGCGCAAAAACAGCTTTTATAAAAATCTCGTTACGCTGGAAGAACGCCTTACAAGCGACCCTTCAGACCACGATACATCGCACTTTGGTGCATGGCTGCTTCGCGGTGTCTTCACAACAAACGACCGTACAACACCCCTGAATTACCAAGCGGGTTTTGATCTCAATCTCGATATCAACAGCGGAAAGCGCGTGGAGGGCGTAGAGCAAAGCATTGGCGACTACGCTGTGTTTGCAGGTGCACAATACACGCCCGTGGAAGGCCTTACTTTCCAGCCATCGCTGCGCTTGGCACACAACACACGCTACAAAGCACCGCTCATCCCATCGCTCAGCATTCGCGCCGTGCCAATGGAAAACACCACGCTTCGCCTGTCGTATGCACGCGGATTTCGCGCGCCGTCGCTACGAGAACTGTACTTTCTCTTTGTCGACATCAACCACAATATTCGGGGCAACCGCGATCTGCAAGCTGAAACATCGCACAGCATTACAGGAGCTGTAAGCTGGACCGCAGAACTCCCCAGCAGCAGGCTTGTGATAGAACCCTCGTTCTTTATGAATTTTCTCGACAATCTCATTACTCTCGCACATGTAGATAGCTCGCTGTATTCGTATGTGAATATCGGCAAGTACCGTACAGTTGGCGGCGGTGTATCAGCGTCGTGGTATCACGCCGATCTGTTTGTGCAAGCGGGGATTTCCTACACAGGACAATACAATTCCCTGTCGGAATCCTATGATGTAAGCGAAGTGCTCTATACCCCCGAAGTACAAGCCACCGTGCGCTATACGCTGCCTGTTCCCAACACGCGACTTACAGCCACATATAAGTACACAGGCGAGACTCCTGGCTATACGCTGAATGCCGAGAGCCAGCCTGTACAAAGCTTTACAGCCGACTACCACATGATGGATATTTCTCTGTCGACCTCCTTTTTCGACAGCCGCTTGGACATCGGCCTTGGATGCAAAAATCTTTTTAATGTTCAGAACATCCGCTCTGGTCTTGCAGGGAGCGGCGACGCCCATTCTTCGGCTGGTTCGGATATGCTCGTAGCCTGGGGTAGAACGCTTTTCTGCACACTTCAATACACAGTACAATGATGCGGCTCTCTAATTATTATATACCCCTTGTGCTTGCAGCCGTGGCATTGCTGCCGGGCTGTATTCCCAGTGAAGACCCCATCGCGCCATACGACCGCGGGCCGGTGCACTCTGCAACAGTTGGCATGGAATCAGACTACCGCAATCAAGTGTATTTCGATCTCGGCACTGGTACTGTGGTAGCGCAAAGGCCCATTACTGGTTGGGATCTCGGCTTTAGCTCTGGCGATTCGCTACCTCTTATTATTCTCAACAGCGCACAAATTATGGCCGCCGCCGATGCTGGCCCTATCGCTTTCGATGCAATCACCTCCACAAGCGGACTCCTGTGGGAATACGACCATCCATCGGGCCACCCCGATTCGATGTCCATCGGTAAGTGGTGGTCGGACGACGGCGGCTTTTCTTCGCGCAATCATGTATATGTTGTAGACCGTGGCGTGAACCCCGCAGGCAAAAAACTCGGCTACCGGAAATTCATGGTAATCGGCTACACAAACAACGCCTACACTGTGCGCTTCGCCGATATGGACGGGCTGCACGACACAACAGTAACAGTAGAAAAAGACAGGCAGATGAACTACATCGGCTTGTCGTTCGACACCGGTGCAGCAGTGGCTTACGAGCCACAAACTCCGAGCTGGGACATTGTGTTTACGCGCTACACACACATTTTTTACGAACCTGAATTCACACCCTATTCTGTTACTGGCGTGCTGCTCAATACAGCCGGTGCAGCGGTGGCTGTGGATTCACTCAGGCCGTTTGCAGAAATCGCCGCCGCCGATATAGCACAATACTCGTTTAGCACTGCGCGCGATGGTGTGGGCTACAATTGGAAAACATTTTACATCGACAAAAGCGAGTTTGTAGTGCACCCGCATATCGTGTATATCCTGCGCGATATGGAAGGCTTTTACTACAAACTACACTTTATAGATTTCTACGACAGCAACGGCAACAAGGGTTTCCCAACATTCGAGTATCAGACACTGTAAGCAGTGTGGCAATACAACTTTTTGAGTAGAAAGATTAATAGCGCTGCCGCCTGCTTTTCTTGGCAATTCTTTGTGGCACGGGCATCGCTGCAACGACCGGCGCGGCGCTGTCACCGGTCGCACGAGCCGATTGTCGGTTGCCCGGCTGCTATTCGCAGGTAGCACAGTGTGCGGTACAACGCGGCTCCACAGTGGAGTCAGTGCCCATTATCCTCACAATAGCGGTGAGGGCAGAAAAACCACGCGGCGGCTGTGCTGCACGGTGCAAAGACCAAGCGTAGAGGCGACCACCTGGGCGCCTCCTTCAGAGACAGAAGCGCCATAGCAATGCGACAGTCCGCCGTATGTGCTTGGCTTTAGACATAACAGTAAAGGTACGTAACGATACCGATTTTCTATTTTCTATTTATCAGGAGCATTCCCCATGTCGGCAACACCGGACATCGAAACACTGAGACAACAATGGCTCGATTTGCGAAGCGCACTGCCCCGCCTTCGAGCACGTGATGCAGCAAAAAAACTGAACATCAGCGAAGCGCAGCTCGTTGCACTATCGTGCGGTAGCGATGCCACGCGCCTGCGTCCTGAGTGGGCACAGCTTATCGAGCGCATTCCCGGTTTGGGGCACGTGATGGCACTTACGCGCAACGAAAGCGCAGTACACGAAAAGAAAGGTGTCTACGAAAATATTTCCTCAACGCCGATACACGGCCTGGTCGTTGGAGAAGACATTGATCTCCGCCTGTTCTGGCATTCGTGGCATTCTGCCTTTGCCGTGCGCAGCGAAACCGCACGTGGCCCTTTGGACAGCATCCAATTTTTCGACACTTATGGCACGGCGATTCACAAAATTTATCTTACATCCGACAGCGACCGCGAGGCGTATCTACAGCTCGTTGGCGATTTCATCCACGATGATCAATCGCCCGAGCACAGCGTGCAGCCAGAACCCGAGCATGCCGAAACATCGCTGCCAGAAAACTTCGACGGCGAAGCCTTCCGCGCTGCATGGACTGCCCTGCGCGACACGCACGATTTTTTCCCGCTCCTGCGAAAGTTCAAGCTCGAACGCCGCCAAGCATTTGTAGAAGCAGGCAGCGAATACGCTTATCAGGTAGCAACTACAAGCGTGCGTACCATACTCAATGGCGCCGCAGCTACTGGATTAGAAATCATGGTATTTGTGGGCAATCGCGGTGCCATACAAATTCACACTGGACACATCAAACACCTGCTGCCAATGGAAGAGTGGTTCAACATTATGGATCCGGGCTTTAACCTACATCTGCGCGAAACCGATGTCCACGAAGTATGGGTTGTACGCAAGCCCACCGACGACGGCATAGTAACATCGCTGGAACTGTTGGACAGCAAGGGCGATGTCATTGCTATGCTGTTCGGCAAGCGCAAACCCGGCTCCCCCGAGCTCGGCGAATGGCGCGAAGCTATCCACCTGCTTCGCCCTCTGGGTGAGCATCAGTCCGCAGCGGTACCTGCATGATGAATTATATCATAAGCAAAAAGCTCCGGCAGTTTCTATACTTAGTTGTGCTTACAAGCAGCCCGCTCTTTACGGCGTGCAACAGCTCTGAACAGCGACCAGCGGAAGACAAGCAGCGCATTGTGACGCTGGGAGGCAGTGTAACAGAAATAACCTTTGCACTTGGAGCGGGTGTAGAAGTGATAGGCACCGACCTTTCCAGCACGTACCCGGCAGAAGTACAAAAGCTGCCGCGCGTAGGCTACTGGCGCACCCTATCCGCCGAAGGAGTGCTCTCGCTACAGCCGTCGCTCGTGCTGGCTGACCACGAATGCGGCCCCCCTTCCTCGCTTCAGCAAATAGAAAAAGCGGGTGTCCCCGTGCAGCGACTTCCCGAAAGTATATCGCCCGAAGGTATGCGAACAAGAATACGGGCAATCGCCACAGCGCTCAGCCGTAAGGAGCAAGGCGAGGAACTTATCAGACGTGTAGACCAGGAGTACAGTAATGCACAGAAGCTCGTGCAAGCGCTGCCGGGCAAGCCGCGCACACTGTTTGTGTATATGCGCGGTTCGTCAATCTTCAGCGCGGGCGGAGCAGGTACACATGCCGACGCGATGATCCGGCTGTGTGGCGGTGTCAATGTAGCGGCATCAATTAACGGCATGAAGCCAGTATCGCCAGAGTTTTTCATGCAGAGCCAGCCCGATGTTCTGATCGTCACAACATCAGGTTTGGAAAGTGCGGGCGGTATCGAACCACTTCGCCAGAGGCCGGGCCTTGCAGAGACTCCAGCGGTTCGCAACGGACACATCTTAGTTGTCGATGATTTGGCTTTTCTCGGTTTTGGCCCACGCATGCCCGAGGCCATACGCCAAGTAGCCGAAACGTATGCAAAGGTGTTGCAACAGTCCTCTACGGCTGCACAATGAGCACAACACTATTGAAGCAGAGGTAGCAGGCTCATGGCACAGGCGGCTCAATTTTCCCTTTCGGTGGCGTATCTGCGAACACGTGCAGCATTTTTCATTCGCGTGCTGCTGTTTCCAGCGTTGTTCGTCGTCCTGCTATGGTCGCTTACAGTAGGAGCATTTGATCTTTCTATAGGACAAGTTGCGGGCATCCTGTGCAGCAAAATCGGCATTGCATTGCCGTGGGAATTTACCATGCGCGACGCAACTGTCGTGCTGGCGCTGCGCCTGCCGCGTGTACTTTTGGCGTTGGCAGTAGGAGCCAGCCTCGGCGTAGCGGGAACAGCACTACAGGGCCTGTTCCGCAATCCACTTGTCGATCCGTCGCTGGTAGGAGTTTCCGACGGAGCAGCGCTTGGAGCTATTACTATTATCGTGTGTGGCTCTGGCCTGCTTTTTATTCCTCCGGGCCTGATGCCCTATGCAATGCCAGTAGCAGCATTTGCCGGAGGGCTGCTCGCTACAGTTATTTCCTCCGCGCTGGCTACGTACCAGCGACGCACACAAGTAAGTCTGCTTCTGCTCGCGGGAATTGCAGTGAAAGCAGTAGCCGCAGCGTTCTCGGGCTTTTTGGTGTTTATAGCATCGGATGCCCAGCTTCGCAGCATTACGTTCTGGACTCTTGGAAGTGTAAGTGGCGCTACATGGGAAACCGTAATGATCACGCTGCCATTAGCGCTTCTGCCTGCATGCGCACTCCTGCGCTACGGCACAACTTTGAATGCGCTTGCCCTTGGTGAGAACGAGGCCCACCATTTAGGCATCAACATTCAGGCAACGAAAGTTGCGGTTGTAGTACTGACGGCTATTGTCGTTGGTGCAGGAGTTGCCGCCTGCGGGATGATTGGCTTTGTAGGGCTGATTGTACCGCATCTGCTCCGCCTTGTCATTGGCCCGGACAACAGAAATCTGCTACCGGGCAGCATGGCACTCGGGGGGATTCTGCTCATACTCGCCGATGCTGTGGCCAGAACTATTGTAAGCCCAGCGGAACTCCCCATTGGCATTGTAACAGCTTCGCTCGGCGGCCCTATGTTTCTGTGGTTGTTGGTGCGGCAGCGCAAAGAAAACATCGTGTGAGAATACGAATAGCCGGAGAGCACGCAATGCGTTCTCTGGCTATTCCATTATTATCTGAACCATTATGCTACAGGCGCGCAATCTTTCCTTTTATCGCAATAGTACCGCTGTGATCAGCTCGCTCTCCTTCGATATCACGCCGGGCGAAATTGTGGCGGTGCTCGGCCCGAACGGTGCGGGCAAGACAACGCTACTGCATCTGCTTTCGGGAAGCGAAAAGCCCGCACAGGGCGAAGTTTTGCTGAACGGTACGCTGCTGCCCAATTTTCACAGCAGCGAGCTGGCATGCCTGCGCTCGGTGGTTTCCCAAAAAGTACATCTGTCCCTTCCGTACACAGTTCTCGATATTGTGCTCCTCGGCAGGCAGCCACACAATCGGGGTCGCGAAACGGAACAGGACAGAGCAATAGCGCGGCTGGCGCTTGGCAATGTGCAAGCGGCACATCTGGCCGACCGACGGTACACGGAACTCTCTGGCGGCGAGCAACAGCGCGTGCATGTAGCGCGTGCTCTGGCTCAGATCGCCCACAACGATTCTTCGGTGTCGCGGGTGTTGCTGCTCGACGAGCCCACAGCCCATTTAGACCCCGGACAGAGCTATCGCCTAATGGATTTGCTGCGCTCGCTGCTTTCCAATACGCTCGGTATGATGATCGTGCTGCACGATGTCAACCTCGCAGCGCGTTATGCCGACCGTATTATCCTGCTATCGCACGGCAGGCAAGCGGGCATAGGCACACCACGCGAAGTACTGACACCAGCGTCGGTGTCGGCGCTCTACGGTGTGGAAACCGCAGTGCTCCACACACCCGATGGCGTTCCAATGATAGTACCACTGCAGTCTTTTGTTGCGCGAGAAGAAAAGGGCGGGGAAACTCCATCAGCAGCATTGCTCCGGTCGGGAACCGAAAGCCTACAATCCGACGCGGAACACTATAGGCCAAAAGCCGGTAGCCGATAGCTATCAGGCCACAAATGGCCGGAATAATGATTCACGCCCTGCAATTCAGGTTTGGCTCGGCTTCTCACCTCCGATTTGCCCATATATACCCCGGCAATATTGCACTGATATTTGCGCTGATAATTACAGCCAAGTTTGGTATTTTAATAAGGATATGCACCTTCGCACCGCTGTTAAGCGGCAAGAAGCACATATATCCATGCATTTCACGATTCAGGAAATTCTATGTTCAGAGACACTCTTTTTTCTCTGCGCCGAACGGCTTCGCTCGTCGTTCTGTTCTGCGTGTCCGTGCTTCAAGGCCATGCAGCCGATACACTCGACCCGGTAGCAGTCAGGCTGCGCGACCATGTAAAGATTCTTGCCTCCGACGAAATGCAGGGCCGTGGCTCCGGCACCGAAGGCAATCGCAAAGCGGCGCAATACATCGCCGAACAGTTCAAAAAAGCAGGTCTACAGCCCATTGGTGGTTCCTACCTGCAAGAATTCCCAATCCAAACTTCCGTAAAGCTCGGCAAGGAAAATCGAGCACAAGTCGATATTCTCGTTGTGCCCGAAGGGTTATCGAAGGAACAAGGCCGACTGCAAACTATTAAATGGCAGGCCGGACGCGAGTACACGCCGATGGCATTCTCCAAGGATACAACTATCACAGCGCCTGTTGTGTTTGCGGGCTATGGTATTACCGCCAAAGAACAAAGCTACGACGACTACGCTAATGTAGATGTCACCGATAAGCTGGTGATTGTGCTTCGCGGTACTCCTGAATACACCGATATGCGCAAGAAGTTTTCTGAGAAAAACAAGGGTGGCGACGATCCGCATGGCAATTTCAACGACTATAGCTCGCTCCGCTATAAGGCATTAAATGCACGCCAGCACGGTGCCGTGGGTATTATGTACGTAAGCCCGCAAGGCGATTCCGCCGATGTTCTGCTGCCTGTGCAATTAGAGCGCGGTGGCTCCAACTCCGGTATCGTCGTGATTCACACCAAGCGCAGTATCCTGGGCCGAATATTCACAAAGAATAAATCTGTGTACAAGGCCGAGGAAAAAATTATAGCAACAAAAAAGCCAGCGAGCTTTCTGCTGGAAGATGTTACTATCACAGTAGCAGCCGATCTGGAACCTGTCATGGAGCAAACGGCAAATGTGATAGGTATGATCCCCGGGAGTGATCCCGAATTGTCGCAACAATACATCGTCGTTGGCGCGCACTTCGACCACCTCGGTATGGGCGGCGAAGGATCGCTGCACGCAAGCCACGAGCCAGCAATACACTATGGAGCCGACGACAATGCCTCCGGTACAGCAGGAGCTATCGAACTCTCTTCGCGGCTGGCTGCCAACCCGCTCCCCCGCTCGGTAATTGTGATGGCTTTCAGCGGCGAAGAAATGGGGCTGCTCGGCTCGAAATTTTATACCGAACACCCCTCTATTCCGCTCAGCAAAACGATGTTCATGCTCAATATGGATATGATCGGACGCATGAAAAACGAGAAGCTGAATATTCACGGATCAGGAACAGCAAAAGAATTCGACGAGCTGATCAAATCCAAAGCCGAACCGCTTGGCCTCTCAATCTCGACCTCCGCCGACGGATTCGGCCCGAGCGACCACACGTCGTTTTATCTCAAAGAAATTCCCGTGATGTTCCTGTTTACGGGTCTGCATGAAGACTACCATCGCCCTACCGATACATGGGATAAACTGAACTACCCCGGCCAAGCCAAAACAGTGCAGTTCGCCGAAGACATTCTGCGCTCTGTGGGTAGCAATTCCACGAAACTTACCTACACAAAGGTAGAGTCGTCGTCGCAAAGCCGCAGCACGCAGTTTAATGTGTATATCGGCACCATGCCCGACTACAGCGACCATCCCAAAGGTATGCGCCTTACGGGTGTGCGCGCTGGCAGCCCAGCGGAAAAAGCAGGCTTGAAAGAAGGCGATGTCATTGTCAAAGTAGGCGAGATCGACGTAAAAAATGTGTACGACTACACCCACTCGCTTTCCATGATGAAAGCCGGTGAAAAAGTAAAAGTGGAAATCCTGCGCGGCCCCAAGGAAGATCAGCGCCTTACGCTCGACCTTACGCCCGAAGCGCGGAAGTAATCAGCACTCATATCGCGCTATCAGTACATTGCGGAACGTCTCCCGAAAGGGGGACGTTTCTTTTACTGTAAGAACGATGCGAAGACGTCGGGCTTCACTGCTGCTTCGCTATCGCAAGAATAATGCGCGAGACAGCAACCGAACTTCGGGATAAAGCCGCCCGTGCTGCAACGCTCTTCACAACAGGAATTCGGATAATCGCCTGTATCATTTTATCTATTGCGCTCATGGACCACACAACAATCGTACAGACTAATCGTTTTACGCTGCACGCCAGCGATGGCGCCCCGATTGTAGGCACAGTGCGCTCTACAGGCGGAGACAACAAGCCCGTTATTCTCGTATTTCACGGGTTTCGTGGGTTCAAGGACTGGGGATTCTTTCCCTATGTGTGCGAGCACCTCGCCCGGAGCGGAGCCATTGCCGTGAGCTTCAATTTTTCGCTGAACGGCGTCCGCGAGGGGTCCGATGTGTTCGACGACCTCGACAACTTCGCCCGCAATACAATATCGCGAGAGCTCGAAGAAGCAGCACTTGTTATCAAGAGTATCGCCGATGGAAGCCTTGCAGCTCTTGCGCCGCTGTTGGAACGCCGCAGCTCCTCGCTGTTTCTGCTCGGCCATTCACGCGGCGGAGGTATTGCCCTGCTGGCAACGCGCACCTGTGAACAATACGTAGAGCAAACGGCTGTATGGAACTCAGTATCTACTTACGACCGTTTCACACCGAGACAAAAGCAGGAGTGGCGGAGCCGAGGAGTATTAGAGGCAATGAACTCGCGCACAAAACAAATGATGGCAATGAACGTGGCGTACTTGGACGACGTAGAAACACAGGCAGAACGGCTGTCGCCGCTGGCAGCAATGCCGTCGATTTCCCAGCCTGTACTGATCGTGCACGGTGAGCAGGATATGACGGTGCCGGTGCGCGAAGCGTACAAACTGGCGGCGGCAAACAACGGCGCACAGCTCGATGTTATACCGCAAGCCAGCCATACATTCAACGCCGTTCATCCATTTGCCGGAACAACGCCGCAATTAGAACGAGCTCTTGAGATAACAGAAACTTTTTTTGCTCTGGAACACGATAGTGATGTATAAGTGGTTTTCTCCATATGCTCTGCTGTGCTTAGCCATGCTCGGCGGCTGTGACATTATAAAGCTCGGTGGCAACCCAGCTCCTATTATCCCCGATCTCGACCAAAAAACGGCTCAGGGAGTAGTGCGTTTGTTTAAAGCAGAGCTCGACAGCAATAATGTTGCCGCAGCTACAAGAGTGCTGGCTCGGGAAAACCGGCAGCCGTACCTCGCTATTGAGAAATACGAAAAGCGCTACGAGATAGAGCGCCTCGGCAGAAGGATTGCTCACAGAAATATCACGGGAGTGAAAGTAGATACACTTTCTTCTACATCACAGCGGCTTCATACAGAATTCAGCTATATCAAGGAAGTGACGTTCACAACTGCGATGCTCGATAATCTGTGGTATATTGTGTCTATTGAAGAGCTGCCAGAGAGCCGGTAGGCTGTTGTGGCGAAACATCCGCAGAGCGCACACCACTGCTGTTCTTTTGCTGCCAGCGCTCTTTATCCAGCCTACAATCTCCTGCCCCGAAGCTACTAATTGCAACACACAAGCCTGCAATTCCCTATCTTTCCTTATTTTGCGAACAATTCTGTAGTCTATCGCATTCCGGGATTTGCACTGTGCATATAGTATTCTGGATTATCATACTTCTCTACTGCGCTGCCTGGGGGCTGTATTTCCGCGATTTTTACCAGAGGCGCAATCCTGCGAGCATGCCCAGCCAGCTCGTATTTTCGGCAGCGCTCTTTGGCCATATTCTGCATCTCGGCGCTGCGACTGTGCAGCTCGGGCGCATTCCCATCGCCAGCCTGAGCGAGACTATCAGCACTTTTGTCGCTATGACAGCAGCGATCTACTGGGTACAGGAGCGGCGGCTGCGCAACTACTCAATGAGCGCGTTCATTTTGCCCGTATTTATAGCAATGCTCATTGTTTCGGCACTCACAGTACGGCCTACCGGCCCTATTCCCGCCATTCTTCACGATGTAAAATTCGAGATACACGTGCTGTCTATGCTTATTTCCTACGGAGCCTTTACCGTATCGTTCATTGTAAGCATGTTGTTCCTGCTGCTCTCCCGCGAGATTCAGCAGCGGCGCCTCGGGCTGTTCTACAGGCGTTTGCCATCGCTGCCGTTTTTTGAGCAAATAAGCAACGCATCAGTCACTCTTGGCCTGGCATTTGCCACGCTTGGCCTGGGCATGGGCACGTACTTTGCGCTTCAGGTGTGGCGGTTTTCCTTTTTCTCCGATCCCAAAATCATCATCGCATTTGTGAATTATCTGATCTACCTGTTGCACCTCGGCGGCAGAGAGTTGGCAGGCTGGCACGGCAGGCGCACAGCAATTATTTCGGTAGTTGGCTTTTGCTGGCTGCTGTTCTCGTTTGTTGTAGCGTCGATGCTATTCGGCGGGGAACACAATTTTTTATAAGCAGTCCACAGGGCAATGGCGATAACGGCGTATCTTTTTCGGCTTGATGCACACGGTGAAGCAGAGCCTCCCCGGCTTCCTTCCGCTGATGTCCTGCACGGCCTCTCGGAGCACTTGCCGGGAGGCGAATGGCTGTGCGTGTGCCCACCCGGATACTGCGATTTATATTACTCCGGCGACGCTCCTCCTTCCCTACCAAACGCTGCTACAATGCTGCGGGCAGCGGGAATCATGTCTGCAACAGTAGCAGAACAGCAGCAGGAAGACGGTAAAAACGCAGTGTCTGGCTTTCTCCGCATTGCGGCCTGTATTGCCGACAAACGCGACAACCCGCACAATATCGAGTTCTATCAAGAAGCCTTTGTGCAGGCACTCGAGCTTGGATTTGCCGGACCAGTGTTTCAGAACCTGTTCAGCAAAGCGCTCCAACTTTTTGAAAAAGTACGAGCAGAAACAGAATTCGCGCAGTTTGCTGTGCGCACAGAAACAGCCGTGCGAGAGCTGGCGGGAAAAATTCTCGGCGATCTTTCTCGCTCAACAGTGTGTGTGATTGGCTACAACCGCACAGCCGATGGTATTCTTGCAGAACTCCGGCAGGCAGGCATACGTGCTGTGCACATTGCAGGCGATATACCTGCGGCTACGGTAGCCGTGCTCCCGGCCCGGACAACCCATGTACGGCAGGCAGATGCTCTTCCATCCGACATGGACATCCTACTCGCCTGCGAAGATAGCCCGGCAGTAGAAAAGCTCTTGGTCAATCGTTCAGGCCGCCGCCGTAGCACGCCGCTGCTGCTATTCGACCTTACAGGCAATGAAGTGTACTGCCGAAAGCTGCGCGAGCGCGACGACCTGTATCTGTATGGCAATGCCGACATTCGGGGAGTAATAGACTACAACAGAACCGAACGGCGCCACACGCTTCAGGCGGTGGAGCGGCTCATAGAACAGGCTACTACAGAATTTTACACATGGTTCCGAAGCGACCAGCGCTTTGAATTTGCGGGAATGCTGGGCAGCGACAGCCGTATGCAGCGTATTTTTCAGCTTGTAGAACGCATTGCCCCCACCGATATTACCGTCCTGATCGACGGTGAGAGCGGCACAGGCAAAGAGCTCGTAGCAAAGGCCATTCACCGCATGAGCACACGCGGGCAACGGCAGTTCTACACCGTAAACTGCGGGGCAATCCCGGAAAACCTGCTCGAAAGCGAACTTTTTGGCCATGTGCGCGGAGCATTTACAGGCGCAATGGCCGATAAACAGGGCTTGTTTGAAGCAGCGGATAACAGCACGGTCTTCCTCGACGAAATAGGCGAACTACCCTTGCACCTCCAAGTAAAACTCCTGCGCTTTTTGCAGGAAGGCGAAATACGGAAAGTGGGCAGCAATACCACTCTCCGGCTTGATGTGCGTGTGATTGCCGCTACAAATCGCACATTAGCCGATATGGTGGAGGCAGGCTTGTTCCGAAGCGATTTGTACTACCGCCTGAACGTCATCCAGATCACTCTGCCGCCTCTGCGCGAACGGCGCGGCGATATTCCACTTATGGCCGGGCATTTCCTCCATCGCTTTGCACAAAAAATGCACAGAGATATTGCTCACTTCTCGCCCGAAGCAATGCAAGCGCTGGTGTCCTACAACTGGCCAGGTAATATTCGCGAACTGGAAAATGTGGTCGAGCGAGCAGTAGCACTGAGCATCGGCAAAGCTGTATCGCTGTACAACCTCCCCGAGCCAGTTCGCACACACGCGCCCACTTCAGAAATCCCTCATCTCTCCGCAACCACAGCTTCGGAAGAATACCTTACGCTGAAGGATATCGAGAAAAAGCATATTCTCGAAACGTTGGAATCCTGCAATTGGAACTACGAATCGGCCAGCCGATACCTCGGCATAGGCCGCACGACGCTCTGGCGCAAACTGCGCGAATACGGCTACTCGCCGGAGTAAAGCGTTTCAAAGTGAAATAGCTGGCGTTTCAATCTGAAACGCATACGCATTGCCCACTGCATCACCACCCCGAACGACCTCCCCGCAACCCGCTAATTTACAATGGCTTACCCGCAGAATTCACTTTCGCAAAAAAACTGGCATGTTCTTTTTTATCATACGATATCAGAGTATGGTCATTTGCTGGTATGGTGTGATAACAACAGAGTCCTTCCCCCCTTCCTTTATGTGGCATCACATGGCGGTAGTCGCATGTTTTGCATTTCTTCTTTCGTTTGCAACGGCTCATAGCGCATTAGAATACGGCGAAATTGCTGGGAGCGTTGCTACGGCCATCGACAACAAGCCCCTGCGCGGTGCAACAGTCTCTATTGAAGGGCTGCGGCGCGGTGCTATTACATCCTCCGACGGCTCCTTTTCTATAAAAAATGTCCCTGCGGGTGCCTACGCGGTTCGGGTAAGCTACCAGGGCTACCAGCCTGAGGTAAAGCACGTCTCGATAGCAGAAGCGCCGGTTGTGCGCGTAGACTTCCGCCTGAACGAAGGGATTGTCGAGCTGGATGAAATCGTTGTCACCGGCACTCTTGCCCAGCACAAGCTCAAAGATACGCCAGTCCTTACAGAGATTATCAGCGAGCAGGACATACGCGATGTTGGCAGCTCCAACCTTTCGGACATTCTTCGCGAAGAAACAGGCTTTACTATCGACTACACTATTGGGCAAACCGAAAGCGCTAATATTCACGGCCTCGATAAAAACCACGTGCTTATTCTTGTGGATGGCGAGCGTATCTCCGGCAAAATCGACGGCGGTATTGACCTCGGGCAGATTCCTGTGCAGCAAATCAAACGCATCGAAGTAGTAAAAGGCCCTCTGTCGTCTATCTACGGCTCTGAAGCTCTGGGTGGTGTAATCAATATTATTACCAAAGACGCCCAGACAAGTACCACGGTACAAGGCGGTGTCACCATGGGAAGCAACGGACGCCAGGACTATTCGCTTTCGCTGGCACAGCAGTTCCCGAATCTGTTCGGCGACCGGCAGAACCTGTCGCTTGCGCTCTGGACGAACTGGAACAAATACTTTGGCGTGGACTACGATACACGTGATAATTTTACAGAAACTCCGGAATACGACCGCAAAAATCTGACGCTGAAAGCCGCTTATTCTTCTGGAAGCGCGTTTACAATGGATGTGCGGGGCAGCTATTATACCGATGAAATGACCTGGCTCGCGGGCAATGTGCAAAACTATGTGCGCGACGTTTCTACCAACGACAAGCTCGGCCTTATGGCATCAGCCCGATACCTGCTCGCAGCCGAGTCGTATCTGCAATTTGTAGCCAACTACTCGGGCAATGACCACGGCCTACAGGAGTTTGCCCGCAGCGGAGCCCGCTCGCTCAATAGCCCCGCGACAGAAACTGTGCGGAACTACAGGCTACAGTGGACATCCACAGTGTACGAAGGAAGCATCCTCTCGATTGGTGCAGAGTATTTACACGAAGATATTGTCTCCGACAGGATCATATCGGGCTCGAAAGATTATGCCAGTAATGTGCTGTTCGCTGAAAACGAGTGGCGGCTCGACTGGCTGACGTTCTCTGTGGGCGGACGCTACTCGCACAACAGCGTCTACGGCGACTTTTTCTCGCCAAAGGCAAGTGTCATGGTTGCCCCAACGAACAACCTGAAACTGCGCCTTTCCTATGGACGCGGCTTTCGCGAACCCAGCCTGAAAGAATTGTTTATCCGCTTTGCCAATACCGTTGGCTATGTGGTAGAAGGCGAGCCAAACCTCCAGCCTGAACGCTCTACGGGCCTGACTGCGGGCATCGAATACACGCCCACGCCCACAGTATGGCTGCGCTTGAACGCCTACGACAACCATGTGAATAATCTGATTGACTACTACACAAAAAGCACAAGCGGCGACCACGTACTGCTGTCGTACTATAATGTAAACGAAGGTATTACACGCGGTATCGACGCGGATTTCACCTACACGCCAGTGCCGGAGCTCGAAATCAAGCTCGGCTACAACTTTACTCATGCCACCGATGGCGAAGGCAACGATCTGCCGTTTCGTATTCCGCATGCAATCAGCCTGAAGCTCGCTGGTACGGTATTCGACACACGCATCAGCTTCTTTGGCCATGTGTACGGCGAACAAAAAGTATTAGATGATCAAACCAACAGAGATATCTACTCGGGCAACGACAAAGCAGAGCTCGCAACTCTTCCTTCTTATACTGTGCTGAACGCCCGAGTGGAACGGCACATCCTCGACATCGTCGATGTGTTTGCGGGTGTTACCAATATCGCGAACTACACGCGCTACCCGTTCGGGCAGGTACGCCCCCGCGAATTCTACGCAGGTTTCAATATTACTTTTCAATAAATCTCAATACTACATATCAGGAGTCCCTATAATGAATCGTATTTTTTCAGGTTTGCTTCTGGCTCTTATAGCCCTTACAGTAATGAGCTGCGACAAAGAAGATACAATCGTTGACCAGCCTGTGACAGAGAATCCCACCTTTACATCTGCAAATGTGAAAGAAGGTGCTGTGTACTATTCTTTTGATACGAAGCAGTCTGTACCCGTGTGGGACCTCGTGTTCAAAAGCAATGGCCCCAGCCCAGACTTTTACCTCAATACGCTGAAAATCGGTGGTAAACAGGTGGTGGGTATCTACAGCACCGACCTAACAGACTTCGAGGCTGTCACTTCGGCGAACCTCGCGCAAATCAGCAGCGATACCGATGTGAATATCTCCGGTGGCAATTGGTACAACTACGATATGAATACACACCAGATTTCCTCCAAGGGCCTCGTGTATGTTGTGTACGGCGCTTCGGACTACATGTACAAATTCCGCATCGAAGGCTACACAGCTAATGTGTACACGCTGAAATACGCGCGCTATAATTCATCAAGTAAAACCTTCGAAGCTGCCAAAACTGCTGCCGTCGATAAAACAGCAGGCGAAGCAATGTTCTCCTTTGCACAAGGGCTTGTTGCCGAGCAGAAAAACTGGGATGTAAAGCTGACAATTATTCCCACAGAAATCCCCTCGGCTGGTATATTCTCTTTCCCGGGCATTATGCTTAACAGCGAGAAAAATGTGGCCGCGAAAACTATTACCGATAAGCAGTTCGCCGATGTTGACGCCGCTGCTACAACCGGCCTGGTGTCCGATACTCCCGAAGCTGCTGTTATTGGTACTGATTGGTTCAACTACGACCAAAACACGCATATCATAACGAGCAAAGGCCACACCTATGTGCTGCAAACAGCGGGCGGAAAGCGCACAAAATTCCGCGTGATAAACTACTACAACAACGACAACCAATCCGGCTATTTCAAAATAGAGCACACAGACGCAAAATAGTAGCAACTGCATTTGCATTGCGGAATAAACAAAGGGCCGGGGCACTACACCTCCGGCCTTTTGCGTTTTCTTACTCTCTACACAGAATAGGGCTCTGTGGCACGGGCGTCCCCGGCCCACCGATAGATCGCTGTCACCGGTCGCATATCCGGCGCGTCTCCGCCCGGCTGGCAACCGCTGGCAAAGGCAGCAACACCTGCGGAACTATCGGCACACACCTATCGAAACACTACACATGCGAAAAGGGGCGAAAAGCCACAAAGCGGGGTTGCTGCGCGGTGCAGAGGCAAAGCGGCAGGGCAAAGACAGAATGCCACAGCTACAGCATGTGTACAGAAATGGAACAGGTTTTGTATATTTAGGACATTCACAAAAGAATCATTCTCTTTTCCGCAGCCTATCCCTGCTCATGACATACAGAATTCTGCTTGTAGTATTGTGCCTTGCCTTTGCATATCCGGCGAAAGCACAGGAGACTCCTTTTTTTTCGGGCGACAATGGGCGCCTGCTCGATACAGCACTTTCTACGCTCCAAATGAACCGGTCGGATATCTGGATGCCGTGGGACGCCGTTGAGAACGACGTACACAGGCTCGACATCATCAAGCAGTTGTTCGGCGCGCCCTTGCGTTCCTTCGACATTACCATCGACTACGCAAAGCGCATGCGCACCAATGTGCCGCTGTTTTTAGATTCGCTTCTGCCAGTGCTTCGGCTGGGACAGTACCAGAAACAGGAATACCGCAATACAATGACAGCGGCAGAGATCGACCGAAGACTCGGGGCGGAACTCGACACAATGACGAGCCTTGTGGAAACCGTTGTGCTGCGGCAATACCTTACGGCGCTTATCGAAGGCACCGATGCCATACGCAGCAGCCGCGCAAAGCTCGACTCCGCAGCGCTGGCCTTTGTTGTAGCCCATGCCGACTCGATGCTGCTCAGTTCCGAAGAAAGCAGTAAAGCTACTGTGTACGAGCTACGCAAAGCAGAGATAGAAGGCGATGCCGTGCTCCAAAGGTTTTACCTAGATAGCTCGCCGCAGCTCTTGTCCCAACAGACCTACAGCGAGGGAATTGCGCTGTACGAATACTACCGAACATTGCTCGACCGCAGTATTGCGCTGCGCGAACTTTATACAGATAACATCAAAACAATTGTCCTGAAAACACGCTACGGCAATATCGCTATTGGCGGCAGAGGCAATGATGTCTACAGCGGCGATTTTGTCTTTATTCTCGACGCCGGTGGCGACGACACGTACATCATTCCTTCGCGTTCAAAATCGGCAGCTATGGCCAACCCGGTGCGGTGTATTATCGACCTCGGTGGCAACGACACCTATCGCGGCGGCGATTACTCCTTTGGTGGCGCGTTCTTTGGCGTCGATATCTTGTTCGACACCGAGGGCGACGATGTGTATGCAGGCGGCAACTTTTCGCTCGGCAGCGGACTGTTTGGCATAGGCATTCTCGAAGATTTTGCAGGCCATGATACCTACACGGGGCGTACCTGCACGCAGGGCAGCGGCGCTTTTGGCATCGGGCTGCTTATCGACAGAGGCGGCAACGACTTGTACCGCTGCGAACAGCAGGCCCAAGGCTTTGGCTCCGTGCGCGGATTTGGCGCTCTTGCCGATTTCCTCGGCAATGATTCCTACCTTACGATGAGCCCCTTCCAGGACTTCCTGCGCTACGACGACCACTTTGTGGCGTTTACCCAGGGAGCAGGCCTCGGCGCACGGCCCGTAGCTTCTGGAGGTATCGGCATGCTGTTCGACTACCAAGGAAGCGATACCTATGTAAGCGATATCTTTGGGCAGGGTACTTCCTACTGGTTTGCGCTCGGCGGCCTCTACGACGAAAGCGGCAACGACCGCTATACGGCGTTCCAGTACGCCCAGGGCTCGGCAGCCCACTTGTGCCATGCGGTATTGTACGACAAAAGCGGCAACGATCATTACTACTCGCATGGGGTGTCGCAGGGCTGTGGACACGACATAGGATTTGGCGGCCTTGTAGACGACGATGGCGACGACGAGTACATGGCCGAAAGCCTGTCGATGGGCGGTGGCAATGCCAATGCTATTTCGCTGTTTATCGACCGCCGGGGCAACGACGCATACATCGCTCGCACACCGCCGAATATGATGGGCTTTTCCGATCTGCGCCGCGACTATGGTATGATTGGCATTTTTGCCGATGGCGGTGGCAAAGACTTATACGGCGACACTCTGCACAATTCGTCGAGCTCCGTGCAGTCTACCTATGGCGTGTTTACCGATGTAGATATATTTACCAAAGCAGCTCCCCCAAGCGATGTTCCCGCTCTTACGCCGCCAGAAGAGCAGCGCGACCCGCTGGCTTCTACTCTCGACAGCTTGTTTATTCAGGCTTCTACTGCGCCGCAAAAATACCAATATAATGTAGGGCCTGCGCGCAATGCCATCATTGCAATAGGGCCTTCTGCCCTGCCTTTTCTCGCTTCAAAGCTCGCAACCACTTCCCCGCGAGAACGCCTCGCAATGGAATTTATCATCGATAAACTTTACGATGCAGATACAACTGGCGCTGTTCGCAGTATGCTGCTCGACTCTCTGCGCTCTGGCAGTGAACTCGTCTTTTCGATGAGCGCTCAGGCTCTCGGCAAGAAAAAAGTAACAGACGCGCTGCCCACGTTCATAAGCCGCCTGCTGCATCCAAGCTGGCGCATACGTGCAAACTCGGCACTTCAGATTGGCAAAATCAGACAGCCCATTGCTCTGGACTCGCTCATTGATCTGGTGGAAAAAGACGCTCACCCACACGTGCGAATGCGCGCCGCCTACGCCCTCGGCCTCGTGCTGCCCGATTCGCTGTTCCCACTCGTGCAGCGCATACTGCGCGAAGACAACCAGCTCGTGCGTAATAGCTTTGTCAATGGTATCAAACAAGGACGCGATACGCTGAAAGCCTCCTTCCTTATGAATCTCATCGACAACTCCCCCGGTGAGCGCCCGCGCCGAGCTCTCGCTGCTCTGGCCGCTTCCGCTGTGTTTGTACCAGAAGATTCCGTACAGTACAATTCTTTTATTCTCTCCCAAACTGCGCCTATCCGCCGAGCACTGTATCAGGCAATGAGCCGCGCTACAAATGATACATGGATAAAAACAGCGGGCTTGTACCGCAACAACGAACAGGATGAAGAACTGCGCGCAATGCTGCCTACAGTGCAACCGCCCATGAAAGGAAGCGAGAAAGAAGAACCTGCAAAGAAAAAACGCGGGCGAAAAAAACGCAAGTAACCAAGCGGTCAAGAGCCTTTGCACATGTTGTAAAGCTTTGGATTGAGCCAAAGTTTTCCTACATTGCCACCGGCTTTTTTGCACACTCCCATGTGCTCCCCGAAAAAGTCGGTTCCCATGCTATACACCGTACCCACTCTTTGGCAAGCTGATCTATGCAGGCTCTGCTGCGTAAGCCGTGCTCCATCGATGCTATGCGGAACTCTAATGTATGAACGCCTGCGTCTTCGCGCCAGCTTCTGTCTTCGCACCGCGCAGCAAAATCGTAGCGTGTAGTACAAGCATAAACCGCTCTTGTATCTTTTGCAGCCGTGCTGTGTTCTTGTTCAGGAAGTTCTTATCCGTACAGACACAACTCGTGCACACACTGGCTGTACAACGTCGTATAGAGCACACTGCTTTCCCGGGATTGTAGCCCAGCCGCACAGCATCTCCATGAACCGTTATATGCTGTGCAGTCAGTACATCTATAAACAGCGAATTACCAACATGTCGTGCTACCATTATGACTAATGATACCATACAAACACCCCGTTGCTTTCTGGCTCTCTGCCTGTGGCTCGTATCTGGGTTCCTCGCCGCACAAACACCGCCTGTACATAGCAATCAGGCGCTGTCTTATCAGTGCGGAGCGGATGCTGCATCGCATTACCTCTGGCAGAACAACCCGCACCTACAGCAGCTCAATACTCTTATCGACCGCGAACTGTTCGAGCACATAAGCTCCCGCAACGCCAAACAACCCCGCACGCTTAGCAGCGATGAGGTGTACACAATTCCCGTCGTCGTCCATATCGTGCACAATGGCGGCAAAGAGAATATCGCAGACAGCCAGGTGCTCGAAGGTATTCGCCATATCAACGAAGCGCTCAGCGCCTTGAGAATCGGCAATTCCTCGACGATGAGCATTGCCCTGTGCTTGGCCCGGCAGGACGACAACACTATGCCGACTGGCGGTATCACCCGCATGCAATCGCCACTTACCGATATGACTATCGAAACCGACGACCTCGCGCTCAAAAATCTCAACCGCTGGAATCCCGCAAAGTATCTCAATATCTGGCTCGTGCGCAGTGTCTCTTCAGCATCGGCAGGCTCCGCTGTAGCCGGATATGCTTATATGCCGTTTGCACACGGCTCCCCAGAAGATGGCATCGTTGTCGAAGCCCGCTACTTCGGTAGCTCCGCCGAGAATTCCGCCGCTGCAATTCACGAACTCGGACACTATCTGGGGTTGTATCATACATTCCAAGGAGGATGTGGCAATAACAATTGCCTGCTCGACGGCGATCATGTGTGCGATACACCTCCTGATGCCTCTACCGCCCACACAGCCTGCGACGCACAAGTGAACTCCTGTACTTCCGACTCCGACGACCACTCGGCAAACAACCCTTTTCGCTCTGTGGCCGAAGGAGGAATCGGCGACCAAAAGGACATGGCGACCAATATCATGGACTATGGAAATCTCGCCTGCCTACGCGTGTTTACGCCAGGGCAAGCCGTGCGCATACGAACAACGCTGCTCGGTGTGCGCAGCAGCCTGCTTTCATCGCCGGGCTGCCAAGACCCATGCACCGCCAAAGTAAACACATCGTTTACAGCCAATCTGCATTCAGTGCTCGCAGGCGCAACAGTAAAATTCACCAATACGAGCACAGGCATGAGTATCTACTCTTGGCGGATAAACAATGTCGAATTCGCAACAACAGAACATGCGTCCCACACATTTACCGCCCCCGGCACCTATAGCATCAGTCTGGAAGCCTCCAATGGCGACCCACGCTGCATGCGCCTTGCCTATGACACTGTAGTGGTTACTTGCGGCGCACGAGCAAAGCTGACTGCGAGCAGTGTCTATATTGAACCGGGGCAACGCGTGGACTTTACCAATGCCAGCAGCGGAGCTCATACATTTGTCTGGATTGTCGACGGCAAGCAACGGTCGACATCTACCAGCTACAGCGAGATATTTACAACAGCGGGCGGTCATCTTGTGCTGCTCATCGCTTCCAACGGCCTCTGCGCCGACACTGCTTACGCCTTCGTCAACGTCGGTTCGTGCGGTGGCAGGCAGTCCAGCATCTGGTATTTTGGCAATCAGTCCGGCTTAGATTTTTCCACCGAGCCCCCTACTGTGCTCTCCGATGGCGCTATCGATACACGCGAAGGCTGCGCTACGATGTGCAACAACGAAGGCCAACTGCTGTTCTATACCGATGGCGTTTCTGTGTGGGATAGGCTTCACCGCGTGATGCCGGGCGGCGACAAAACACTCGGAGGGCACAGCTCGTCGTCGCAGTCGGCACTCATCATCCCGTACCCCGGCAGCAGAGAACTGTACTACATCTTTACCACCGATGCAGCAGAAGCCTTGTATGAGAGTGGCCTGAGCTATGCAGTAGTTGACATGTCGCGCAATAATGGCGTCGGAGAAGTCACCAAAGTAGAACGCCGCATTCGGGACAATGTAGCGGAAAAACTGACAGCAGTTCTCCACAACAACAAACGCGATTTCTGGATTGTGGTGCGCGGTCTCGGCAACCAATTTTACTCCTACCTCTTTTCCGAGGCAGGAATCGCCAGCCAGCCAGTTGTCAGTGTTGTCGACAACGTCTACGGCTTCGAGCACGGCGCAGGAGTCATGAAAATATCGCCAGCAGGCAATCGCATTGTGCTGGCAAATTTTAAAGAAGGTGCATTGGAAGTATATCCGTTCGACAAAAGCAGTGGTGAGATATCACAACAAGGCTCCTATGTGCTGGACAATATCAAAGAACCCTACGGTATAGAGTTCTCGCCAAATGGTCAGTATCTGTACAGCAGCCAGTCGTTTACTCCCAACGGCCTGTACCAGTACAATCTATCAGCGGGCAGCGCGGCGGCAGTGCAGGCTTCGGCATTCTTTATAAGCTCGGGATCAACGCACAAAATGGGAGCCTTGCAGCTTGCACCCAATGGAAAAATCTATGTAGCGAGCTATAATTCCCCCGGCCTCGCTGCAATCAATGCACCGAATCAGCCCAAAGCCGGATGCGACTACCGTAGCACGGTACTCACTCTGCCTCATACTGCGCGGTTTGGACTTCCATCCTCTATCAACCTTCCATCACAGCACCAGCAGGGAAAAATTGCGGGCTCTACATCTGTGTGTATAGCCACAACAGCTTCTTATACTCTCGTAGGTCTCAATAGTAATGCCGCTGCGCCGCGCTGGGAACATAATGGCAAAGCCGCTCTTTCTTTTTCCGGCGACAATCACACGGCATATCTGCATTTTACAGCATCTGGCAGCGATACACTCATAGCGATGTACGAAGGCAGATGCAGTATTGTGGAAGACACGCTTGTGATTACGTCGTCGGCTCCCCCGGTGGTGTCGCTGGGGCCGGATACTTCGGGCTGCGACAAGTGGCCGATCACACTCGACCCAGGCCCCGGCTTTGCGGCCTACCGCTGGCAAAACGGCTCCACATCGCGCACATTTTCCGTATCGACACCGGGCGTGTACTGGGTCGCGGTATCGACAGCTCTGGGCTGCACAGCAGCAGATACCATAGTAGTCGGCTCCGCAATTTCAGCAGCACCGAATCTCGGCCCTGATATATCAACTTGCTCGGGCGTCTACGTGCTCGATGCAGGCGCTGGATTTCGCCGCTATCGCTGGCAGGATGGTTCATCCGACCGGCGATTTACAGTCTACGCTCCGGGCACATATCGCGTGGAAGTAGAAACTCTCTGCGGCTTGGTGCTGTACGACACAGTCGTGGTTTCGCAGGCACCCGGCACAATGCAAACAGCGGGCGACACAACAATCTGCCTCGGCGGTTCGGCACAGCTCTTCGCAGGCGGAACAACTGGGCCAGTCCTGTGGAGCCCTTCTCTCGGCCTCAGCGACTCGACATCGACAACGCCTATAGCATCGCCAGAACAAACAACAACGTACACCGTGCGCGGGACTAATGCCGAAGGCTGTATCGTGGAGGGAAATGTAACTGTTGTTGTTGAACACCTACCTTTGCAGGTGCGCGGCGATACAACGATCTGCCTCGGTGGCTCGGCACAACTCGCGGCCATCGGCACAACTGCTCCGGTGCTGTGGATTCCTTCCGACGGCCTCGACAACCCTACGTCCACAACGCCCATAGCTTCCCCCGAAACAACGACTACCTATATCGCGCGCAGCCTGCACAGCAATGGCTGTATGATGGAAGGCAGGGTAACTATCGTTGTGGAACACATAAATTTGCAGGTCTCCGGCGATACGACCATATGCCTGCGCGGTTCTGCCCGTCTCTCTGCAAGCGGAACGACCGCTCCGGTGCTGTGGACTCCTTCCGATGGATTAGATAATCCTACATCCCCAACGCCAACAGCCTCGCCAGAACAGACAACAATCTACACTGTGCGGAGCACGAACACCGAGGGTTGTGTGATGGAGGGCACCGTCACCGTCACTGTTCGCCGCCTTGCATTGCAGATATTGGGCGATACAACAGTGTGTATGGGCGGCTCGGTGCAGCTCATAGTGCCGGAAGACATCATCTCTGTACAATGGACTCCTTCCGATGGATTAGACAATCCTTCGTCGCGAACGCCAACAGCTTCGCCTCAGGAAACAACCACGTACACGGCACACGGAATGACCCACGATGGCTGCGAGATGGAAGGAACCGTTACTATCGTCCTCCGGCAAGCTCTTCTTCAAACATCCAGCGATACCACGATTTGCCCCGGTGCTTCCGCACAACTCTCTGTGCAGGGCGACGTAATTTCTGTGCAGTGGACTCCCCCAGATGGATTGGATAATCCGTTCTCGCCCACGCCAATAGCCTCACCCCAGCACACAACGACCTACACAGCACACGCTACCACGCCCGAAGGCTGTACGGTAGAGGGAACAGTGACTGTCAACGTGATCAGCCAAAACCAATTCGTGCTGCGGCTGCCGGATACTACCGCCGTCCCGGGCTCGCATATGAGCATACCCCTGTATCTGGAGGTACCTGCCGATATTCTGCCTCTGAGCATTCCTGCACTGCACCTCGCTGTGCGCTACCGGTCTTCACTCCTGAAAACTGATGGCCTTACCATCGGAAAAGCAAGCATTGCACCAGATATCGACGACGGCAACTACGAGACTATTTCCATCGAGCTCCAAGACGTCGTGCTGACAAAAAGTAGATCGACTATTACTTCTATTACGGGCACTGCTTTTCTCGGCGACTCCACATCCACAGCCCTTACTATCGAGCACGCTCAGAGCGGCGAATGTCTCGCTCCCATATCGCTCGCCGGATCGCTGACACCTGCGGATGTGTGCAATCTGAGCTCGCGCCTTATCCGCCTGCGCGATATGACCGCGCCTATACTGGCCGTCGCCCCCAATCCCGCCAGCGATGCAGCTACTGCCGAAGTAGCAACATCCGAGGAAGGCCCCCATACATTATCGGTGTACAATCTTCAGGGCCAGCTTTTGTGGCAGGGGCGTTTTGTCCACAGCGGCACCCGCTCCGCTCATCTTCTTCCAATTGGGCTACACGACATTCCTGCGGGGCTCTACCAAGCAGTGCTTACCACGCCGTCGCAGGCAACAACAACAACACTTTCTGTAATAAAATAGCCCGAAACTCGGTCGGGAATAGATAGCATTACCGCTTCTGTCTTCGTGTGGAGACGGCTTTCCAAGCCGTCTCCGCTTCGGTCTCCGCACCGCGCCGCACGTCTGCCGCGTGGCTATTCTACCCGCTATCCGCGTATTGCAGGAGCGCTGCCAGAACTAACAAACAGCACACACAGTTCTTATACCGACACCGAGACAGCCACAAGCACAAAAAAAACAACACCTATACTTGTTTGGCAAGTAAATCCACTTATATTTACTTGTTGGAACAAATATTTCCTGTCGATTGTTGTACACAATCGGGCGCAGAACTCTCGGCACAGCGCTCCACCGGCATATGCGACCGGCGACAGCGACGACTGCGCGAACAACCACGGCTGTGCTCAAAGAATGTATTTCATCAGAAATAAACAGAAGGACTCTATGCGAAAGCTGCTCTTTCAACGCTCGCTTTTCCGCTCTGATATCGACTTCGGAATACTTGCGCTGCGCCTGTCTACAGGGCTGTTCATGCTATTTGGCCACGGCATGCCCAAGCTACTCCACTATTCCGAGAAAATGGCAACCTTCCCCGACCCCCTCTCGATTGGCTCTCCTGCCAGCCTCGCTCTGGCGGTCTTTGCCGAAGTATTTTGTTCAATTGCTCTTATCCTCGGCTTTCTGACGCGGTTTTCCGCGATCACGCTGTTTATTAATATGATAGTGATCGCGCTGGTAGTGCACCTCGGCGACCCCTGGGATCAGAAAGAATTTGCACTGCTGTATGCCATACCATATCTCGCTTTAGTATGCACAGGAGCAGGACGGTTCTCGCTGGACTCTGCGATATCCGGCAAGGTTGGTATCCAGTAAAAGAAATACGGCGATAAACCCGTTAAACCTTTTGCGGCAAAATCGGGTCTATGGCGCGCAGCTCATAGTCCGCAACAGCAGAGAGGCATATCGCATCTGCGGACAATGATACAATACAGACAGATATACATCGTTTTCGTCGGCGGCGCTATAGTTCGCGAATGAACGTCCCCTTCCCGGTGTTCCCGGTTTTCATTCACAGTAGCGCATGTGTTCTCCCACACACCCATAGAAATATGAAGCAGCATCTACTTAAGTGGACGGCATTTGTGCTTGTCGGCATCGTGATTGTTTTTCTTTTTATATCCAAGGTCTTTACATCAGCCCCCGAGAGTGCTGCCCCAAAAGGCGCGGGTCCCGGAGGTGGCGGTGCAGCTCGTTCCATTTCAGTACGAGGCTATGTCGTGCAACCTGAAGCGCTGGCAAACACCATCCGCATGGCGGGAACGGTGCTGGCAGGCGACGAAGTGGACATTACCAGCGAAGTTGGCGGCAAGGTGACAAGTGTTTCCTTCCGCGAGGGCAGCACGGTGTCCAAAGGACAGGTGCTGGTAAAGCTCAACGACGCGGAACTCCAAGCCGAACTGAAGCAAGCGGGCTACAGGCTGGACCTCGCACGGCAGAAAGAGCAGCGCCAGAAATCGCTCGTGCAGATGGAAGGAATTAGCAAACAGGAGTACGACATAGCGCTGAGCGAACTACAAACGCTCTCGGCGGAAATCGATCTTCTGAAGGCGCGCATTGCCAAGACAGAGATACGAGCTCCCTTTTCGGGCACTATCGGGCTTACATCAGTGACCGAAGGCAGCTATATAGCTCCTTCAAACAAAATTGCGCGATTGGCCAACACGGCTTCTCTGCGCATTGACTTCGCCGTACCAGAGCGCTATGCAGCATTGGTACACAAGGGCAATGTTGTTACATTTACTCTACAGGGCAATCCAGACGAATACAAAGCAACAGTGTACGCCATCGAGCCACAGATTGAGGAATCGACGCGCACACTTCGCATGCGGGCACGCTATACTGGCGGCGGCAATGTGTACCCCGGCGCTTTTGTGGAAGTGGCTTTCCCGCTGCAATACACCGAAACGGCTCTGCTTATTCCCACGCAATCGCTTGTACCGGATATTAAAGGACCAAAAGTGTTTGTGTATCGCAATGGCAGCACAGTGCCAACGCCGGTACAGACCGGCACACGAACCGAAAAGTTTGTGCAGGTGCTGGGCGGACTTCAGCCAGGCGACACGGTGCTTACGACTGGTCTGTTGCAGATACGACCCGGTGTAAAGGTAAAAGTAACTGCTATCGAACCGGGAGGAGAGACCCAATGAGTCTGTCGTCTATCAGCATACGACGCCCCGTTCTGGCCATCGTCCTGTCGCTCGTGATCATTATCTTTGGGATTATTGGGTTTACCTCCCTCGGTGTGCGGGAGTACCCCAGCGTCGACCCGCCGATCATTACAGTAACAACCAACTACACAGGCGCCAACGCCGATGTAATAGAAACGCAGATTACACAACCGTTAGAAGAAGAAATAAGCGGTATCGCAGGGATTCGCTCTATTAAATCAGTAAGCCGCGAGCAGCGCAGCACTATTACTGTGGAGTTCGACCTCGAAGCCAACTTAGAGACAGCAGCAAACGACGTGCGCGATAAGGTGTCGGGCGCGCTCGGCAATATCCCTCCCGAAGCCGACCCCCCTCGTGTAGCAAAGGCCGACGCCGATGCCACGCCCATTGTCTTTCTCAATATTCGCAGCGGAAAGCGCGATCTACTCGGCCTTACCGATATTGCGAATAATATTTTTAAAGAGCGATTTCAGACAATCCCCGGCGTGAGCGAAGTACGCATCTGGGGCGAGAAAAAGTACTCTATGCGCTTGTGGCTCGACCCCACGCGTATGGCGGGCTATGGCCTGACGGCAATTGATGTGCAATCGGCGCTTTCTAATGAAAATGTCGAGCTGCCATCCGGTCGTATTGAGGGCGCTACCACCGAGCTCACGGTAAAAACGATGGGGCGAATTAACAATATCGAGCAGTTCAATAATCTGATTATTCGCGAAAGCGAAGGCAGTATCGTGCGCCTGCGCGACATAGGATATGCCGAACTCGCTCCAGAGAATACACGCACAATCCTGCGCAAAGACAATATTCCGATGGTGGGAGCGGTGCTGATTCCGCAGCCGGGCTCTAACTATATTACTATTGTCGACGAATTTTACAAACGCCTCGAACAGATAAAAAAAAACTTACCAGAAGATGTCGAGCTCGGCATAGGGTTCGATACAACAAGATACATCCGGCAGTCTATCTCCGAAGTAGAAGAAACTATTATCATCGCCTTTGTACTCGTTGTGCTGATTATCTACTTCTTTTTGCGTAACTGGCGCTCTACGCTTATCCCCGTTATCGCCATTCCCATCTCGCTTATCGGCGTTTTCTTTATCATGTACACCATGGACTTTTCCATTAATGTCCTTACGCTGTTAGGCATTGTGCTCGCTATTGGCATGGTGGTAGACGACGCCATTGTAGTATTAGAAAATATCTATGCAAAAATAGAAGAAGGCATGAGCCCGATCCAAGCGGCATTCAAAGGAGCGAACGAAGTATATTTTGCCGTAATCTCTACTACTATCGCACTGGCAGCGGTGTTTATGCCTGTGATTTTTCTCCAAGGTCTCACCGGGCGCCTGTTCCGAGAGTTTGGCATCGTCGTAGCTGGTTCGGTTGTTATTTCCGCTTTTGTCGCTCTGTCGCTTACACCGATGTTGTGTTCACGGCTGCTAAAAGCGCAGAGCGGGCACGGCTGGTTCTACCGCATTACCGAACCTCTTTTCGTAGCGATGAACAACGGCTATCGGCGTTCGCTCGAAGCATTTATGCGCGTGCGCTGGGTGGCATTTGTCGCAGTAGCGGCAACACTTGCGGCGGCAATAGCTATTATTACTACGATTCCCGAAGAACTGGCACCGATAGAAGACCGAAGCAATGTCGTGGTGCCGGTGACAGCCCCCGAAGGAGCTACCTATGAGTACATGGACGACTTCATGCTGCGCCTTACCGACTTTGTAGGCGAAACCGTGCCGGAAAACAACGGTATTATTACAATTACATCGCCGGGATTTGGTGCTTCCAGTTCAGTCAACTCGGGCAGAATTACGCTTGTACTCAAAGACCCCGACCAGCGCTTGCGCTCGCAAACTGAAATTGCCAAAGAGCTTACGCGCTCTCTGGGCCAGCTTTCCGACGCCCGCGCTTTTGCCACCGAAAGCCAATCTATTGGCTCTAATCGCGGCGGCAGCTTGCCAGTGCAATACGTTATCCAAGCTCCCAACTTTGCGCGCCTGAAGGAAAAAGTGCCCATTTTTCTGGAAGAGGCGCGAAAGAGCTCAGTATTCAGCGTTGTAGATGTGGATCTAAAATTCAACAAACCTGAGGTTGAAATCACGATCAACCGCGAGAAGGCTCAGGCGCTTGGAGTATCAGTAGTAGACATAGCACGCACACTCCAGGCTGCACTGAGCGGACAGCGCTTCGGTTATTTTATTATGAATGGCAAGCAGTATCAAGTCATAGGCCAAGTAGCGAGAGAAAACAGGAATGAGCCTATAGATATTCGCTCGATGTATGTACGCAATCGCGAAGGACGCCTTATCCAGCTCGACAACATCGTAACACTCGAAGAAAAGAGCAGCCCTCCCACGCTGTATCGTTTCAACCGGTTTGCATCTGCTACTATTTCCGCAGGTCTGGCGGGCAATGCCACGCTGGGCGATGGCATCAACGAAATGGATGCAATTGCCAAAAGAGTGCTCGATGAGTCCTTCAGCACTTCGCTCGATGGCCAGTCGCGCGATTTACGCGAAAGCTCCAGTAGCCTGTGGTTTGCTTTTGCACTGGCGATTGTACTGATTTTTCTGGTGCTGGCAGCGCAATTCGAGAGTTTCCGCGACCCGGTCATTATTCTGCTTACTGTGCCTTTGGCCATCGGCGGCGCGTTGCTCTCTCTTTGGCTGTTTGGCCACACGCTGAATATTTTCAGCGAGATTGGGATGATCATGCTCATTGGTCTTATTACAAAGAATGGGATTCTTATTGTAGAATTTGCCAATCAACGCAAAACCGAAGGCTTTTCTAAATACGACGCTGCAATCGAAGCCGCTATCTCGCGGTTCCGGCCTATCCTGATGACTAGCCTCTCTACAATTCTCGGTATTCTCCCCATTGCCTTGGCTCTGGGAGCAGGTGCAGAAAGCCGCGTGCCCATGGGAGTTGCTGTGGTAGGCGGGCTGCTGTTCTCCGGGTTCCTAACGCTGTATATTATCCCGGCAATCTACTCCTACTTCTCCAGCAGTAAAGCACCGGAAGACCTACACGAAGTAGAAGATCGAGCACCTGCTCGGCAGCAGGCGACTGCTCCGGCAGAAGTATAAACAGGGCAAAAAAAAGACGCCTGCGGCACTTGCAGGCGTCCTAAAGTGGCTAAAGGCAAGTAGGGAAGTGCTACTATCGGTGGGGCCGACCGATAGAAAAAGGTGGTTGTGGACTCCGGTGATTGTTACCGGTGTGTTCAGCAGGAACTTCGTCAGAGAACTTCCGGCGAAATTCCTGCTGCCGGCTGGTGGAAGGTGGAAGATGTGTTTCCCTAACCCCACGGTGCAGATATCTGGCGATATCAAAGGGAAACGATGGTGGGCGGTTATGCAATTGGCGATCCGGGTACGGATCATGCACCGACTCTCTTTATTTAGTTGTCAATACTTCGCCAGACTCTCGTGCCTTGTCCGTTCGAAGTCTCGGTCTCGTGGCTTGTTCGGGTGACCAGACGCAACCGGGAAAAATATTCCGCTCGCGATCTGGCGTTCTGCTGTTCTTTTCCAATCTTTCCGATCCAACCGCCTTTGCGATTGCTTTCGGAAACAAACTTACGGAC
>DLHF01000082.1 GCA_002483085.1 Ignavibacteria bacterium UBA7675 | reverse complement strand
ACCCGGCGTTACAGAACAACAACCAAATAGCACACCGGTTTCCGACAGCCGGACACAGGAACGGACGCGCACTACTACAACCTCACGACCCGGCGTTACAGAACAACAACCGAATAGCACACCGGTTTCCGACAGCCGGACACAGGAACGGACACGTACTACTACAACGACAGTTCCTGCCGAAACGACCGAAGCAAAAGCATCAAAAGATACGCGCAACCGCGATACAGAATCACGCCCGGCGGCAGAAAACAGGCCTTCAGGCAAACGCTCGTCGACGACTACAACACGACGAGAGAGCCGCTCGGACTCCGAAGACAACAACACGACAAGACGGCGCGAGTCGCGTTCTTCAGAACCAGAGAATAAACGTTCGTCCTCCTCTGGCTCTGCATCGACCAGCAAAGGCAGTTCGTCGTCCAGTCCTGCGCCTACGACAACTCAGCGCGGAGGACGAAGCCGATGAAACGACTCATAACATTAACAGCGGGTCTCCTGCTCTGTGCAAGCGGTATGCAAGCACAATTCATTGAAGATGGGTTACGACTTGCCCAGCCCAACGGCCTGATCTCCGCGCGAGCTGGCGCCATAGGACCAGCATATAGCGGCATAGCCGACGACTTTGCGGCGCTTTACTACAATCCTGCTGGTCTGATGCTCGTTCCCAAGCGGGAGCTAACACTTGGCGTACAGCTTTACCGCAACCAGAACACAACAGATTTCCTAACATCGAACACGATACTCAACGGCAATTCGGAAGCGATTAACGCCATAGGCTTTGTAGCACCATTAAAATTTGGCACAACAAAAGCTGCCATTGCTGTGGGCTACATGCTCGAATCCGACTTCGACGACGACTATAAAACTACCGGGCGTGGCAGTTCCTCCATCGTCGGCTCGTGGATTGCCTCCCCCGGTTCGCAGGCATTAGCCGGAGACCTCTTTCTTTCGGATTCGATCAATGGCAGGTTAGTCACTCCTCTTGGCGGGGGACTTTCACAAACAGCAACTGTATTAGAAAGCGGTGGCTTGCATTCGCTGAGCGGAGGCATTGGCATCGACATTGCGGAGAACGTCTCCATTGGCTTCACACTGCACGGCAAATGGGGTAGCTATTCCTACGACAGACGGTATAGCGAAACCGACGACCAGAACATCTACAACGAGCTGGACACTGTCAATTTCAGCAATGTAGATTTTTCGTCCCTTCTTGTACGCGAAACCGTCGACCAGGACATCAGCGGCATAGGCGCATCATTTGGAATCATGGGAAGAATCGAGAACTTTATGCGGTTTGGCATTACGGTACGCACGCCGTCGTATTACAGCATCACAGAGAATTTTTCACGTACAGCCAAAGCGACATTCGACAATAACGACGTGTACGAGTCGCCAATCGACGGACCGGAAAGCGGGCGCAATTCATACAGCGTCTCCACGCCATTTGTATTTAACACAGGGCTGTCGTTCAATCTTATGGGGCTTACAGTAGCCGGATCGGTAGAATACAGCGACCTCTCACAAATAGAATTCAGCAGTTCATTAGTCGAAATCGAAGACATGAACATCGACATTGCCGAGCAGCTTACCGGGCAACTCGTGTGGGGCATAGGAGCAGAATACGAAAACCCGTCTCTTCCTATCACCTTCCGCGCGGGAGTAAGCAGCGGTTCCTCTGTGTACAACGATTCTCCCAGCGAAGAAGAGTTCACACTGTTGTCTGCGGGTGCCGGGCTGTATTTTGCCCCCAACATCCGTATTGACGCCATGTATGGGCACAGAACAACATCCTCGCGGCGCGTCCTGTACAATTCAGCAGACGCAAGTTTCTCCATCGACAAAGCATCGTCCCAGCTCGCGCTCCAGTTTATCTACCGTTTCTGACAGAGCCATTGTAGCGGGCATACACCTCTTCGAGCGCAAGAATCGAGAGTTCCCGCTCACTCACAGAGAGGCTTGTATCACGCGTCCATTCAGTGAGGTTCTGCACGACCTGGCGTTCTTCTGCTCCGGCGGAAGGGCGTTGTACATTCGCATCGTAGAAGCGAAGGAGGCGAGCAAGGATATTGCTTTGATACGCAGGTTCGACTACAAGCGGAGCAACGGCATCATAGGAGCTTTTATCATTGTTCAGTTGTAGCAGCGCTGCAAACCTGCGCCGTTCTTCACTTGCCCTTGCCTCATCCAGCGGCGTATCTCGCGGCAGCAAGCGAAATGGCAGCAGTTTCGACAGTAGAATAGCGTCGTCGGCGAACTGGATTTCAACAGCAATATCATAGAGTCCAGCGGGAAGCTCAGCCGTTTCCTCTGGAGAAAAAGAAAGGATACCGATAGTTTTCTCCCGTCCTTCCACGAATACGAGCTTATAGTCTATACCGAATTGCGAGGCGAATTTATCGACAACGTGAAAATCTTTTATTTCCCCTGTTTTCTCCGAAGGTAGTTCAAACCGAAAGAACAGAGCTGAACCTGCCCGCAAAGAATCTGGCTGGCCCATACGCCAATCGAAGCTAAAGCGGAGCAGATCGCGATCAGCCGAAGCAAAAGCGGGGAAATCAGCTTCGCGCCGGACAGAAGCAGCCGATTGGCAGGAAATACAGCCAAACAAACAGAGCAAAAACAGAGCATAGATACGCAAAGGATTCATCACTCTCCTGATTTTTAGGGTTAGAGGCCATTTTTTCGCCACTTTTTCATTTTTTTACAAAATAACAGTTGACTTTTTCGCCGCAAAGTACTAATTTTGTTTTCTTGTTTTTCAGGAACATTCACAGAATACATTAGGCTATGCCCAATCATAAGTCAGCAGAGAAGAGAGTTCGCCAAAGCGAAAAGCGCGCAAAATACAATCGCTTTTACAAGATCAAGGCGAAACGCGCGATGAAAGACGTTCGTTCGGCGACATCGTACAGCGAAGCATTAGAAAAATTCAAACTGGCAACACGCATTCTTGACAAAATCGCTGCGCGCGGTATTGTACACAAGAACTACGCTGCCAATCACAAGTCGAGCCTGAACAAATACGTCAACTCTCTGCAGCAGGCTTCCTAAAATTTTGCTGGACTTGTAGCTCAATTGGATAGAGCATCTGACTACGGATCAGAAGGTTTGGGGTTCGAATCCCTACAGGTCCACAAACATCTTTTTCAAGCAAAATTTCCCGTTTTTGAGCAATCGAAAATGGGTTTTTGTTTTGTATATGTAAAGCCTACAACAACCATACAAAAAGTGTACAAGAAGTAGTCACCAAGGTTATGGGTCCGTATTATCACCATGCAAACCCTACCTGCCAATGCTCCCCATTCTTCCACGGAAACAACAACCGAAGAAAGGTTCTGATCGGCTTGAATGTAACTCTCTGTGCCATCTTGTGTTCTCCTACAGTTCACCCTTTTTCTCCTATACAAGAAGAGTGCCTTCTATGCGTTGCTTTGCTCTCGTTGTACTGCTTGTGGTGTCGTGGTGGTCGATGCCATCGGCTCGTGCCCAATCTACTCCTGTGTGGACGACGCAGGTATTTTCTTCTCCCATAGGCCAGTTTATCTTCTCGGCTGATAGCACCAGAATTGTCGTTGTTTCTAATCGCAAGGATTCGCTGGCTGTTGTGGACGCAGTGACTGGTTCAGTCCTGTGGAGCCGAGGATGCCGAGCGAAAAAGTATCTGACACGGGTAGCGCTATCTCCAGATGGAGAATCGATAGCAGTTCTCGAAGATGATGGCTTTATTACCCGACAGGTTGTGTATGTACTGAACGCTGCTACGGGCGAGTTGGTAAATGAAACTTCTCCGCTGGAGAAAACTGGTTCTGATCCGCTTTTTGATTCTATGGTTTTTGCACCGGATAACAGAGGGTTATATCTGGCTCAGAGAAAGAATCATCCAGAAGGTCCAGGGATAGGCCCGTGGACAATCGGTTTTGTCAGATTATGGGATTTTTTCACAAATATTTATACCGACACTGTTCAGCTTCAACTGAAAGATTATCGTTGGTTAGGTAATGTTTATGGTGACGTTACACATATCGACATGTACCTCCCGCCCGAAACTCCAGATACTCTGCTTCTCTTTTTGAGTTACCGTTGGGCAGAGGGTAATGCTCCGTCTCCTCCGGATTTTATCATTACATCCGGATATGCCCATCAGCTTTTGGTATACAGTGTAACAGAAAGAAAAGCAATGAGCAGCTACACCTTTGGTTTGGATAATGACAATGCAGAACTTCTGTCTGCACTATTTTCACCACAAAGTCAATTGCTTGTATTTACCCAGCGCTCGGCAGGCAGTATTGAACACCATATTCACGATGGAGGTACTTGGTCTGAAGAACTGCCGACAACGTATAGCTATGGCGTTTTCGATCCTGTAAGTGGTACGGCCTGGTATCGTTCAGATCGATATGCCTATAGCCGTTGCTTTCTTGCCAATGACAATTATGTGTTACTAAATGATTTGAATGTTTGGGACTACCGCCGAGATGCCGTCGTCTTTCAACTCCCACTCTCCAACAGAGCCACATCTACCTGCCTGCCATTACCTAACGCGAATTACCTGCTACTGGCCGGTGCCGATGATATGACAGCCGGTATTTACAATGTGGCAGAACTGCGCTGGGAAGAAACCTATGGTTCTACCCATGCAACGGCTGCGGCCCTCTCTCCCACATTCACCGCATTCGCCACAGGTTCATCAACAGGAACGGTGAGTCTCTGGCAAACAAAGAACTGGAGTAGTTTCTCCGATCCCTCTGTCCGGGCTGAATTTCACATTGCTGCTACATCGGGCACAACAGTTGCGGGAAACCAACCTGTGACCTTTGCCAATGCCTCCTATCCCTTGTCAACAAATGCACAGTTCGTCTGGGATTTCGGCGACGGCAGTGAACCGTCCAATGAGTTTCAGCCGGTACATATATTCACAGAATATAGGAGCTACGTTATCCAGTTAATTGTCGACAACGAAAATGACGACCGGGACACTGTGGTAAAATTGGTTGTGGTTGAGGATATACCGACACTGAGTATTCAGCCAGAGGCTACACCTGCTGTTGGGAAAACACTCTTGGTCGTACCGAATCCGGCAGGTAATGATGGGTGCAGAATTAGTTTCTCATTATCCCAGCCATCAACCGTTCGTATTAGTATCGCCAATGTTCTCGGTGCAAAAGTCGCTACTCCCTTGCTTGCTACGGTTCTTCAGGCGGGGACGCATGACGTAGAGTGGAGAACTTGCTCTCACGGAGAATTGCCAGCTCCGGGATTATACTATGCTCTTGTGCAGATAGAGCAGGAGTCATTTGTTATGCCTATTTGTGTTCTGCGGTAGTAAATACAAAATCAGGAAACCTATCCGCAAAAAGAATTTGAATACCCCTCGCCTCCGGGTTATCGCGAGAATAGCGCAGAGACGGGCTCCCGCCGCGTGTAGCGCCTGGTCCTACCGCAGCGGATGTGCCACGCGGTGCAGAGCCGAAGCACTGGCGCGAAGACCGAAGCGCAAAACATTCCCCGATAATGCACCTCATAAATGCCGTAGAGTTTGTGCCGACTGGTCGCTCACTGAATTCTTGCGGCGCTGCTGGAGCACTTCGGCTACGCAGGCAAGGCGATGCCCTTTGGCAGAGAGCAAGAGAATCGTGTGAAAAAGTAGGTCGGCAGCTTCGTTCAGGAATAATTGCGGATTGTTGTCCTTGGCTTCTATGATGAGCTCTACAGCTTCTTCCCCCACTTTTTGCGCGATAGCGTTTATTCCCTTTTGAAATAGTTCCGATGTGTACGAGCCGTTCTGCGGATGGTCGCGACGCTCGTGTACAACAGATTCTATTTCGGAAAGTGTGTGCCATGGCTGCATCGGCAATCGCGCTCCAAAGCAGGTATCAGCACCTGTGTGGCATGTGGGGCCTTCGGGCAAGACTCGTAGTAACAGCGTATCGCCATCGCAGTCTGTAACCATGCTGACTACACGCAGGATATTACCAGAAGTCGCTCCCTTTGTCCAGAGACATTGCCGCGAGCGGCTGTAGAATGTAGCAAGGTTCGTGCTTTGTGTAAGCACAAGGGCTTCGCTGTTCATATACGCAAGCATGAGAACATCGCGTGTGGCGGCGTCCTGTACGACTACGGGCACCAGCCCTGTTTGCTTGTCAAAGTTCACGTTCATAACGCACCGGAATAGAATGAGTATGTAAAAATTGTTTGAGCGCGGGAATGCTTATTTCCTGAAAATGAAAAACGCTTGCAGCTAATGCAGCATCGGCTTGTCCGGTGGCAAAGACATCGAGAAAATGCTGGGGCGCTCCGCCACCACCGCTGGCAATCACGGGAAGATGTACTTCACGAGCGAGCCGGGCAAGAGCTTCCACGGCAAAACCGGATTTGGTGCCGTCGTGCGCTATCGAGGTAAAAAGTATTTCCCCTGCTCCGCGCTCCTGTACCTCGCGTGACCACTCGTATAGTTCGCGAGGCGTTTTCTGCATACCACCGGCGGCGTACACGCACCATTGGCCATTGTGCACAGCGGCGTCGATAGCCACTACCACGCATTGGCTGCCAAACTCTCTAGCCAGTTCATCAATCAGATCGGGCCGGTAAAGAGCCGCAGAATTCACCGATACTTTGTCGGCACCTGCGCGCAAGAGCTCGGCAACATCCTGTACCGAGCGAATACCACCGCCTACCGTAAAAGGAATATCGAGGTGTTGTGCCACACGCTGCACAAGTGCGTGTTGCGTTGCCCGCTGCTGTTGCGTGGCAGTAATATCGAGAAAGACGAGTTCGTCGGCGCCCTGCTGCGCGTAGTGCAGGCCGAGTTCTACGGGATCGCCAGCATCGCGCAATTCATCGAAGCAAATCCCCTTTACAGTGCGGCCATTGCGAACATCAAGGCATGGAATAATACGTTTGGTTATCACGCATCACCTCCTTTCTGCTTGCTGTTCCACACTTCGAGTTCGCGCAGTGATATGCGTCCTTCGTACAAGGCACGCCCTACAACAACACCCCGAACTCCAGTGCTTTCTACAAGCTCTATATCGCGCATCGACGACACACCACCGCTGGCGATAATATCTACCCACGGGCAATCCCGCCGCAATTCGGTATACCATGCTATGGCTGCACCGCCGAGCATACCATCGTATGCGATATCCGTGCAGATAGCACACCGCACGGCGGACGCATATCCGGACAGTAGACTCTGTGCATTCATATCGGTATGCTGCTCCCATCCATGCACGGCAATACGGCCATTCATTACGTCGATGCCGAGAATAAACGCATCAGCGCCCCACTCCTGTATCCACGACAGTAGTTCCGCTTTGTTCTGCACGGCAATGCTGCCTACTGTAGCATGTTGTGCACCAGATGCAAGTACCATTGCAACGTCGGTGCGCGTGCGGATACCGCCGCCGACGTCGATGGCCATTGATGTTGCAGACGCCAGTTGCTCTACCGTAGCATAGTTCACCAAACGCCCCTGACGCGCACCGTCCAAATCCACTACGTGCAGGCGTGTACAGCCCGCGTCCTGAAATTGCCGAGCGACATCAACAGGGTTGCCAGCATACACGGTCTTGCGCGAAAAGTCACCTTGTGATAGGCGCACACATCGCCCGTCGATAATATCTATTGCGGGAATAATAATCATCGGGAAAGCTCCAAAAAATTGCGGAGGATATGAGCGCCTACAGCACTGCTTTTTTCGGGATGAAACTGTACGGCAAAAAAATTATCGCGCTGAAGAGCAGCGCTGAATTGCCCAGCGTACTGAGCAGTAGCTACAGTGTGTTCACCTTGTAAAGCGCGATAGCTGTGCACAAAGTACAGATACTCTGCCCGGCGCATACCGGCAAAGAGTTTATTATCAGCAAAGCTCACCTCATTCCAACCCGTGTGCGGTACTTTTTCCCCCGCTGGAAAGCGCACGACATCTAATGGAAATACTCCGAGGCACGCTGTCGCGCCGCCTTCTTCGGTGCTGCGGCATAAAAGCTGTAGCCCGAGGCATATCCCGAGCACAGGCTGGCGCAATTGCGGAAGCAACACATCGAGGCCACAGGCGCGCAATTGCTGCAATGCCGATACAGCCTGCCCTACACCGGGAAAGATCACGCGGTCGGCAGTGCGGAGGGTTTCTTCATCGTGCGATACTACAGGCTCTACGCCAAGGCGTTGCAGAGCGAAGCACAGCGACTGGACATTGCCAGCACCATAATCGACAATGGCGACAGTCATACAACCCCCTTGGTGCTGGGCACACCGCTATATCGGCTATCGCGTTGTACAGCGGCGCGCACAGCACGGCCAAAGGCTTTAAATATCGCCTCAATCTTATGGTGCTCGTTGCTTCCCTTAGCAGTAATGTGTACAGTACAAAGCGCCGCATCACAAAAGGACTTGAACACGTGCATGAACATTTCCGTCGGTACATCGCCAATGCGCTCGCGGCGAAAATCTGCGGCCCACACTAACCACGGACGCCCGCCAAAGTCCACAGCTACTTGCGCCAGTGCGTCGTCCATTGGCAGGCAAAAGCCATATCTCTCAATACCCATCTTCCTGCCGAGAGCCTGCCGCACAGCCTGCCCAAGTGCAAGCGCAGTATCTTCCATGCAGTGGTGTTCGTCCACATGCAGGTCGGCCTGTGTGTGCACTGTTACGTCGATGCGGGAGTGGAAAGCAAACTGCTCTATCATGTGGTCGAAAAAGCCGAGCCCGGTGTGGATGTCGGCTTTGCCTGCGCCGTCGAGATGTACTTCTGCGCGCACATCCGTTTCCTGTGTAGTGCGCCGTACTACAGCCGTGCGCTGTGGGAACAGCAAGAAGCGCGCAATATCGCACCACGACCTCGAAGCCAGAGCTACGATATGTTCCAGCCCTGATGTGTCGGGCGCATCGGCAAGCCACACTCCACGAGCACCGAGATTCTGCGCCAGTTCCATATCCGTCCGCCGGTCGCCTACGACAAAGCTCGCGGCAAGATCGTACCCACCGCCGATATATTTCGCAAGCATTCCCGTGCCCGGTTTGCGCGTAGGCGCGTTGTCGGCGGGAACATGCCTATCAATAAACACCTCGCTGAACACCACACCTTCACCAGCAAAAGCTCGCAACATCGCGTCGTGTGCAGGCCAAAAATCTGCCTCTGGGAACGACGCTGTACCGAGGCCATCTTGATTGCTCACCACGACGAGTTCGTACTCTCCGGCAGCCGCAATATCGCCAAGTGCACGAAACACCCCGGGAAGAAAACTCAGCTTTTGCAGGCTGTCCACTTGCTCGTCCGGCGGCTCGGCAATCAGCGTGCCGTCGCGGTCGATAAACAATACTTTTTTCATAGCTCCATTCCTATTCGTCGATACATATTATTTGTGTTTTGCAGGAGAGATTCTGTAGCACGGGCGTGGCTCGGGCGCCCGTTTCGCCGCTGTCACCGGTCGCAACCACCGCTGCGTGGCGTCTCAAAAGCCTACCGCCGAGCAGAGATACTATTCTGCGATTGGGGTCGAAAAGCCATGCAGCGGCCCTGCTGCGCGGTGCGGAGACAAAAGCCAGAGCAGCGACGACAGCGCCCATACTCGCCTGCTAACAACGGCGTTACGCCATCAGCATTTTTTGGTAAAAAGGGTCTTCTATCAGCGCGAGCACAGCGTCGTTTTCGTCGGGCGTACCAATAGTAATACGCAGACAGTTATCGCACAGCGGCACAGAAGAGCGATTGCGTACCACCACACCACACCCGCGCAGGAAGCGGTACACAGCCCCGGCATTCCGCATACGCACCAACAAAAAATTGGCATCGGAGGGAACGACATGCTGCACAAAAGGAAGCTGCTGATAGCGTGTGTACAGGCGCTCGCGCTCGGCGCACACAATGCGAATGTGTTCGTGTGTTTCTGTGTCGTGTGCAAGGGCGTGCATCGCAGCCTGCTGGCTGAGCGTGTTCACATTATAAGGCAGTTTTACCGCGCGCAGCACCGCTGCAATATCGCTGTGGGCAAAAGCCATACCCACACGCACACCGGCCAAACCATAAGCTTTGGAGAGCGTCTGCAGCACTACGATATTCGGCCTCTCGGCCAGCAAGGCAAGTGCGCTCTGCTGCGGCGAGAAGTCGATATACGCTTCGTCCACCACGACAATGCCAGTAAAAGCACTGGCAATGAGCTGGATGTCTTCTATGGGAATACTGCGTCCGGTCGGATTATTTGGCGAACACAAAAACAGCATTTTCACTGGTGGCTTCGCCATTGCCAGAACGCGCTCTATGGGTATAGAAAAATCCGGCGCAGCCTGCACACACCGCACTTCTACATCGTGGATAGCGGCGCACACTTCGTACATACCGTATGTGGGTTGCACTACAAGCACAGCATCGCAGCGCGGCTGGCAGAACACCCGGAGCAGCAAGTCGATGAGTTCGTCGCTTCCATTGCCAATACACACACACTCTGGAGCAATGCCTTTCCGCTGTGCTACAAGTGCGGTAAGCGATGTGTGCAGCGGATCGGGATAGCGATTCAATCCAGAACCAAATGGATTTTCGTTGGCGTCGAGCCATATTGTCGCGTTGCCGCTATACTCCGAGCGCGCCGAGGAATACGCCTGCAATGCCCGGATATGTGGTCGCACAAGCTCGCGTATATCACGCATTTTCCGCCTCCTGTGCAAGAGCTGCAAGGCGAACAGACACAGCGCGCCGGTGTGCTTCCAGAAGCTCGGCCCGCGCCATAATCTCAACCGTTGGTCCTATATATTGCAAGCCCTCGCGCGAGATATTCTGATATGTAATTTTTTTAACAAAACTGTCGAGAGATACCCCACCTGTCGCAGCCGCCCAACCGCCAGTGGGAAGCGTGTGATTGGTGCCCGACGCGTAATCGCCTGCGGCTTCCGGCGTGTAGTGTCCAATAAACACTGATCCGGCATTCACAATGTGTTCCACGAAGTAATCACTGTTGTCCACAGCAAGGCTCAGATGCTCTGGTGCGTACCTGTTGACAAACGCAGCAACCTCGCGGCGGTTGTGGAGCACGATAGCACGGCTGTGCTCTAATGCTCGCTGCACAATAGCGCGCCGGGGAAGTGTTTCGGCTTGGCGCTGCAGCTCGGCAATAATCTGCTCTGCAACATCCTGCTGCCACACTACCAGCAGTACTTGGCTATCGGCGCCGTGCTCGGCCTGCGACAGCAGATCGGCGGCGACAAAAGCGGGCACGGCTGTTTCGTCGGCTACAACAAGAAGTTCCGACGGACCTGCGGGCAAGTCGATAGCTGTATGCAGCGAAGCCGCGTATCGCTTAGCGGCTGTTACGTACTGGTTGCCGGGACCAAAAATTTTCTGCACAACCGGGATGCTCTTCGTCCCCACTGCCATTGCAGCAATAGCTTGCGCGCCGCCGATTTTAAACACTGCGTGAACACCTGCAAACCGGGATGCGTACAGCACAGCCGGATGCACACGGCCAGCGGTATCGGGCGGCGTGCACATCACGACATTGCGACATCCGGCAAGCGCAGCAGGGATTGCCAACATCAGCACCGTGGAGAACAGTGGCGCTGTACCACCGGGAATATATAAGCCGACATTTTCCACTGGCACACTGCGCCGCCAGCACCGCACACCCGGCGCGGTTTCCACGACAGACGGGAGCTCGCGCTGCGCCTCGTGAAAAGCGCGGATGGCCCCAGCGGCTACAGCAATAGCGTCGCGTAGTGCAGATGGGACAAGGCGCTCGGCCTCTGCAAACTCTTCTTCGCTTGTGCAAAAATTCTGGAGCGATACTCTGTCGTACTGCTGCGTAAACTCGCGGCAAGCGGCATCGCCCCTGTCTTGCACAGCGGAAAATATACCTGCAACAAGCGCTTCTAACTGCTTATCGTCTTCGGCAGGGCGTGCAGCGAGTTCCGGCCACTGCAAAGAATCGGGATAGAGAATACATTTCATCACTGCACCATATTTTCAATTGGAATAACAAGAATGCCCTCAGCTCCTATGGCTTTTAATCGCGCAATAACGGACCAAAAATTGGTGTGCTCTACCACAGAGTGCACCGAGCTCCAGCCAGTTTGTGCAAGCGGCATAACTGTAGGGCTCTTCATGCCCGGCAGTATCCCAGCCACCTCGGCAATACGCTCGGTGGGAATGTTCAACAAAATATAGCGGTGCTTGCGCGCTGCCAGCACCGACTGCATCCGAACTATTACTTCGCCGATCAGTGCGCCAGCTTCCGGCTCCGCACGCGAGCCCGATACAACAACAGCTTCGGACTGCACAATGGTGTGAACTTCGCGCAAGCCATTGGAAAACAGCGTATTGCCAGAGCTCACCAAATCGCACACAGCATCGGCCAGCCCAAGCCCCGGCGCAATTTCCACCGAACCACTTATCTCGTGCAGTACAACACTGATGCCGCGCTCCGCAAAAAAGCGGCGCACAATGTTGGGATACGATGTCGCGATTTTCTTGCCCTCGAAGGACGCCAAGGATGTGTATTCTACTGCACGCGGCACAGCAAGCGACAGCCTGCAACGCGCAAACCCAAGCGAATGCAGCACGCGTATATTCCTCTGTTTCTCGGCAGCAAGATGTTCGCCGATAATGCCGATGTCGGCCACGCCGTCCTCCACATACTCCGGTATGTCGGAGTTGCGCACGTACAACACCTCGGCGGGAAAGCTGCTCGACGCAACTTTGAGCTTGTCGGCATCGCTGTCGAAATCAATGCCACAGTCGCGAAGCAAACGCAGCGACTCGGCGTGAAGCCTGCCCGATTTCTGGACGGCAATTCTGAGTATTTTCATAACGGTTTAAAAACAAAAAACCCGCCGGGGGATACCAGGCGGGTCGTCAGAGAAAAATGGTATGTATTACACTACGCACACCATCGTCTGCTCGCCTGGAAGGGCAAGTGCAGATGATGATGATGTGCGATAACGATGAGCATAGCTGTTGTCGGAAATAAATAATAACTGCCAAACGAAGCGCAAACATACATCGCGCTTTTCTGAAAAGCAAGTACTCTGCATCGCACTTTTTTTCGGTAGCTTACATGTTGAGCGCTTCAGCCGCTGCACGAAACCTTCGGTCTCCGCACCGCGCGGCACACCCGCCGCGTGTAGTGCCAGGGTCCACCGCAGCGGCTCGTGCGACCGGCGACAGCGGCGGAACCTACCAACAACGACGCCCGTGCTACAAGCTCACCACTGATATTATTCGCCGATATTATCCCGCAGAATATCTATGAGCTTTCGGCCTGTTATCTTGCTTTGAAGCCAGTAGCGCAGTTCTGTTATACCCGGAATACGCTGTGTTGTAGGATCGCTCTTTATCATGCTGTCTATCTCTTGTAAAAACTTTGCACAGCTCTTTTTTACATCATGCGTGCTTTGCAGATCGGGTAACTTCTTTACAAAGCTCAGTACTTTTTTTTCAAACTCGCGCAGTACTCCTTCCTTCTTGAGCCTGAGCCGAACATCGGTGCACATATGTTCAAAAAATATTCGATCCTTTTCGTTTGGGCTTAAGCATTCAAAGTACACAAGCAGAAGGAGTATCAGACTACTGTGCTTTATATCACGCCTGTGTTCCGAGCGTTTATCGGCATCGGCAAAGGCTATGGAAGTAAAAAAATCCTGAGCCTGCCGACACTGCTGTAGGAAAAAGTGCATCAACCCAAGATGATAACGAATCACTATTTTTCGAGCAGCATTCATCTTTGCACCGTACAGAAGTTCTCCTTTGCGAAACGCAGCTTCATCGCGCCTTACACTTTCTTCGTCAAATAAAGCAGTGTTCAAGCAGTACAGCGATTCGAGGAAAACAACATTCTGGAACTGTTCGGCCTGCTCGTCGAAAGAGTCTGGCTGTACATTGTTCAGCCTCTGTATCGCGTCGTGATAGTCGCTGTATTTTTTCAGGCGGATGCAAATAGTAGCGTAGTTGGCAAGAGCAATAATATAGCTGTTTTCACTGTGCTCATCTGGTCGCAGTTTGCGCGCTTCTTCGTGCAGTTCTACGATGCGCCTGCGGTGCTCATAGGTTTTCTCAAATTCACCGCGAAGCTGGTATCTGATGTCCTGAATGGCATTGAACGTCATTTTCCCCAAATGTGTACGGGCATCTGCTTCGGAGTAAATGCCCAGATGCGCTATCAGTTCTTCGATGCGTTCCAGCCTATCTTTACCGGGCGCAGTGAACTCTCCGCGAGCAATCACGAACACGCGGTCGTAGCAATCGCGAATCGCTACTTCGTTTGCAATAGCTTCCAACACAGTATTGGTTTGAGCAATATTCTTCTCTACTTCCCCTGCTATATCCGAACGAGTATAAGCTTGTATATATCCCCGCCTTATAGAAAGAAAGCGCAGCGCCATCCAGTGGCGTTCGTATTTTTCGGATAGCGTCACTGCCTTTTGTATCTGCTCATCAGCAATATCATACAAACCTTTCTGCACGAGAATTTCCACGTTTTCGAGAAAAGTACACAGCTTGCTATCCACGCTTTTCTCGGCGTGATATTCACGCAGAGCCCGGAGAATGAGATTCCGAAGGCGAACTTTCTCCACGGACAAACGCATGTCCGGAAATTTCTGCTTCAGATGTTCATCCGAGTACACAGCCATTCTGTTCAATTCCTCGAAGAGTTGTAGCGACACTTTTTCCTTTTTCCCCGGTTCATTGCGCGCGATGTAGAGAGTAACATATCGCTTCTCCGTTTTGGTAAGAGCCTTTACAAGTCGGAAAATTTTATCAGAGGGCTTCATATCATAAAAATTAGGAATGAAGTAATGTGCTTCCGTTTAGCTATCGCGCACTCCTTGCGTAAGACATAGTTTTTTTGTCAGCTTCTTCTTAAATACGCCGATTTTAGCTCATTTTAGCCGATTCCACTACATCTCCCTCCCCGCGAACACATCTCTACCCCATGCGAGAAAAGCACTGGTAGACAAGTAGGAATGGCAAATTCGAGTAGTTTTTTCCCCCTTTTCTATCATCTATTTTGCGACCGGAAATACTCTCTGCCCCGGTGAGCCAGCACAACAGATGAGTATCTCTCGCCAAAGACAGGTTTCTTCTACTCGTGAAGAAGTGCATAATGTAGAAAAAACACAGAACATACCACATAGTAATAGTTGGGGAAGACAGTGGAATGAAATTTCTTGACATTATAAAGGTGTTCGACCTGATGGAGCACACTGTGCGCTTTACAGCAAGCGCTATGGTAATACGGCGAGGACGAAAAATAGTACTGCGTTTCAGGCTGGATGAAGATGTTATCGCGTTCTCGGCAGATGACGAAATGCTCTATATAGGCAATGTCGATACAGCGGAATCAACAAAACGATACACGTTTCGCTTCCCAACCGAAACAACGGCGATACAACTGGCGACAACTAATGGAACAACAGAACTTATTGTTAGCACGCGACACAACGCACACATCCTACGCAGCTACGTGTTCCAGCTCGATGCTTGTGTAGCAGAGTTGGCAACAGCACATCACAATGTACAACTCACGGTATTCCCTTTGCACCGGAACAGCCGTAGAGAGGACTGGCACACAGTGTATGACCACGATAGCAAGTGAATAGTGGTAATCGGTAGAGGTGTTTACAACTCCCTCAACGCACAACAGAACCTGTTGCGCTTCTGCACGGCGCGTATTGCACAGAACAGTCGGACAACAACAACAATCTCAACACTTGTCATCTTATTCTGGGAGAATTATTACCATGAGCACAATCAACGATACGTACTCGCTGCAAGACCACACAATCACATTTAATAAGAACACAAAACAGCTTGTAGTAGCAGGCACACAAAATAAATCCTACTCTATTAGCACACTGCAGGGCGATGGTGGCACAGAGCTGTGGGTGAAAGTACAAAATGGCTCTCTGAAAATATACGACACCAGTATTGTACCTGCACCTAATCCGAGCTTTACAAAGTATGTCGGGCTAGGCTATGAGCACGCCTGTGGATTGTTTCAAACCAACGGCGCAGATGTTTCTTTTATCGGCACCGACGATATCAGGTATCTGCCCGGAGCACTCGCTCTTGCGGGGGGAACACAACCAGCCCGGAGCGCAGCAACACAGGCCGCCGACAAACTGGATGTACACAAAGTCAACACTCGCTTTCATCACTACTTTAAGATAAATGAATGCCCATTGTTGCTCAGCGTGGACGACACCAACAGCTTGGAAATGAGGGTGCTGTGGTCGCCTACAACTGCTACACCTGCTTGCTATACAGGTATCAATTTCTAGCCCGCCCACAAAAGCACAAAGCAGCTCTGATCAAGAAGCTGTTGAAAGTTGTCAATGTACAACTCTTGTGGCACGGGCGTCGCTGTGGCGCCCTGTTGGTCGCTGTCGCCGGTCGCACGAACTGCTGCGAAGAAGCCCGACCGACCACGCGGCGGGTGTGCAGCGCGGTGCAGAGACCAAACGAGAGGACAGTCGAAGAACTTTAACTAACCCCAACTCAAGGAAATATTCATGTCAACATCAACATTTCGTCCCCTGTCGGATGTGCATGGCCGCATCGAGGAAATACTACTGACAACAACCGAACACGATCCCCGATACTTTATTAATCGCTTTAAAGGACTGTTCAGGGCATTGCCTCCGCATGTGCAATATATCGTGCTTGCAGGATTTCCCCCATCGGCCACCGGAGACTATTACCAGACAATGTCCGCCCTCACAGCACAAGGCAAACAGGCTATTGCTGCAGAAGGTATGCAACCCTCGCAGCTCTCGCAAGTTATTCTCAACCCGGTGATGGATTACTGCAAGCTCATTAACAGCATTGTACGGCCTATAGTGGCGAATCAGATTCCATGTGCGTCTCACACTATTACCTACCGCCAGTGGGCGCAAGACCCATTCTGCGTGCTGGAATACGACTGCGGAATATCGGCACTGCTTGAGCCAATGCAGATACCCGAGTTTGACGGACGGGATTTCGGCGACCAGTACATAGCAGACCATGTTGCGGCGATGCGCGATTACGTTATTAAACCTTTTCCATACGTCCTGGCGGGCGGCAATATTCTGGCTGGCGATGGCTATATTCTTGTCGGTACTGATATCATACGCCAGAACAGATTGTTCTTCCCGAATATCAGCAAACAGGATATAGAGAACGCGCTTATCTCGGCGTTTGGTGTTCCTTGCGTAATATGGATAGACCAGAGCACGCCTACAGGCGACCAAACATCAACGGACCCCTTTCCGCCTTTCGAGCCAATCACACATATCGACCGATACATTACTCTCGGCGGGCAAACCGACGATGGACAAGAGCTTGTGTTTGTAGGTAAGGTCGTTCAGATCAATACATCGAGCGACCCCGTAGCCCAGAGCATAGCCCAGCAGTACAGCCAGTATGTAGATGCCACAGCTCGTTCGCTGAAGAACTGTACCCTCAATGGCGCGAAGTTTAAAGTTGTCCGTATCCCGCTTATTCTGGAGATCATGGAGAGATCGCCAGCTATTATTCGGTCGTACAACAACTGCCTCGTGGAAGTGTACGACGGTGTAAAGAATGTGTACCTGCCCCGGTACTTCGACAAATACAATTCCGTGGATGTCTATGCAGCAGTGGAAAGAGAAACTATCGACACCTTTCGGCGGCATGGCTTCCAGGTGAGCATGGTCGACGGGCCGTTCATGGCCATATCCGAACAGCAAGGGGGTCTGCGCTGCATTGCCAAAGTGCTGCGCCGCTCGCGCTCTCGGGGAAAATCGCTTCCTGCGGCACTGCCGCTCTACGGGAATATTAGTATCAATCTTTCCCGCGAAGGACTCGACTTCCATTACCGCCCCGGAAGCACCTCGTAGCAGTTCACATCTGTGCGCGGGTATAGTCTCTCCGTGACAACCCGCGCACTTTAAGCCCACGCGCCTTATCGCAGATAAGGGCGGTACACACCGCCCCGGCTATCGGCATGCCCAAACTGAAAACATCATGATACTCACATCATTCTGGAACTATGTATGAACAGCAAATTATTCTTCTCCGTACTGTGCCTTACAGTGCTTTTGCTTGCGCTGCACACAGTGCCCGTCCTTGCTGCACAACGCGAAGCTGTGGTAGAAATTCACCACGGTCGTGATGCTTCTTTTCTTCGCTACGACACGGGCAATGGCCCCACACAAACGGCTCTTACAAACCAGACTCTGGTGCTGCCGCCCGGCACCAAAGTGCGAGTAGTTATCGTAGACGCAAATACCTATTACTACAATTACTCGCTCGATAAATCTCTTGAGCAACCCCGCTATACCACGCCCGATCTTTCAACTATTGTGGCCGCTATCAACAGGGTCTTGCCAGTGGTAGCAACAGCGATAGAAGAACAATCTTTGGCTGACGACACAGAGTCTACCACTGCGATAACAGCAGAAATGAGCGCTCTTGGCGAGTATGTGCAGCAGCTTGAAACCGTGAGGACTGATATAGAGGACATCCTCCAAACCATTGCGGAGTCCGACAATCCCAGCTCGCCAGCAGACATTGCAAGGGGTGAGCAATCGCAGTTGCTGAAGCAACAGAAGGAAGTGCTCAAGAATTCTACATTCTCGAATGCACGATTGAAGGACGAACTGCAAGCCGGGTACAGCGCTGCACACATAGCAACAAACAAGAACACAACATTGAGCACTGTGGTACAAATGCTGCGTGAATACGGAGAGCAACTTCTGGCTACACGCGATAAGCTCAAGCGCGACTTTCTCGCAGCACGCGACAGAGTAGAGTTCTCTGTGGTTGTGCCGCACGACAGCACACTGGTACTGCGGTTTGGCACAAAGCCACGCGACCCCGACCACACGGCACGCGCCACAGGCGACACACTGCTGGCCATTACTCTCGACCCATTGTACCAAAGGCCATCGTTCGAGTTGTTTCCCCTGGCATTCGGCATCATTCCTCTGAAAGGTGTTCCAGAGTACAGTATTGTGGACAGCGTTATTGCCGAACACGCAGGAAGCGGACTCCGCTTTCGCGCCGGAACAATGATGATGATAAACTTCGCTTCGATGTTCGACAACACCGTCGGCATTGGCGCGGGCGTAGGGATTGGACTCTCAACCGATGCGGCTCCGCTGATTGTCGATTATCTGTTCGGCATCACTCTGAGTTATCTGGAGACCATACGCCTCGGCCTCGGCGCGGGAGTTTCCCATCTACCCGACCATCTGAAAGCACCGGCAGCCGTTGGGAAGCCGTTGCCGCCAGACGCAGGCAGCATCGACGACCTTGTGGAGAATACCTACAAGCCGTCCTTTTTTATCACTATCAGCCTACCCGGTCTCAACATATTCGACAGCAACTGACAGAGACTGAGTCGCTTCGGTCGCTGCCCTTGTGTTTGGTCTCCGCACCGCGCTGCAACACCGCCGCGTGTAGTGCCGGGGTTCACCGCAGCAGTATGTGCGACCGGCGACGATCCAGTAAATCCGGTAAATCCGGCAAATCCGGCAAATCCGGCAAATCCGGCAAATCCGGTAAATCCGGTAAATCCGGCAAATCCGGTAAATCCGGCAAATCCGGCAAATCCGGCAAATCCGGCAAATCCGGTAAAGACGCCCCGATGGGCGTCTCCCTCCTCCCTCTGGACATGGCGAGAAGGAGTGCGGCAATTGCAGAGCTACAGTGAGTTCTCTCCAGCGTTTTTTGCTCATCCGCCGGGCAACTCGCCGAAGGAGCCCGGCTTTTGGAATATCATTATGAAAACCATCCTATATCTTGCTCTTTGTGTCTGGACAATCCTGCCAGCGCACAGCTATGCACAAACTGGGGCTGCTCCTTTGCGCGTCGAGCCAAAGCCTGCATTGAAAGTATATCGAGGCAACAGCATCGTGCTACACCTCGATACTAACTCGGCGAAAACGGTGGCAGCCATGAGCGAGGCAGAATTTCGGAATATCACACTTTTTCTCAACGGAGTCCCGTTCCCAAAGCTGCCTTGCACTTTTAGCAGTCCCAACCACCTTGCCTTTCGCCTTCCCTACGACAGCAACGCCTCTGCATTGCTGCGCTTGGCAATGGGCGGACATCCTACAGCCCCGGAAATAGTAGTAGATGCTGGTATTGGCCGCACTACGCAGCAGTACGCCAATACCCAGCCTGTGCAAATGGTGCTGTACGAGCAATGGCAAAGTGTAGTAGCAGGCATTGTCGTTGTTCTTATTGCGGTGCTCTTGCTGTGGCTCGGGGCGAAATACGACATCTTTCGCGATCCCCCTACCGCCAGCGGTAGTACCCCGACATACAGCCTTGCGTTGATACAAATGGGAATATGGTTTCTGGTGATTTTCGGCTCCTATCTGTATATCGTTGTGCACACGGGCACTACTGCTGGTATTATCAACGGAACGGCGCTGATACTGATGGGAATAAGTGCAGGAGTACCACTTACCAACCGCATGGCAGATACATCAAGAACAGGTGCCCAAACACCGTCGTTGCCAACATCTGGAAGCCTGTGGTTCGACATACTGAGCGACGGCCAACAGATGCAGCTTCATCGCCTTCAACAAATCATCTGGACAGTATCATTCGCAGTCTTGTACAGTGTCTCCGTCGTCCGCACTCTAATACTTCCTGACTACGACCCAACAACACTTACGCTCATGGGCATTAGTTTGGGTGTATATGTAGCACTTCGCCAGACTTCGGAATAAGCGTACTGCTGTGTCGAACGACAACACAGTAGAATCCAGCGCGATAGAATCAAACAACCTTTTTGCAGGACGGGACAAGGCAACAACAAAGCCGGGCTGCAATCGTGCAATCCGGCTCTTGTTTACCCCTACCTATGTGTTCAGCTTGCAATAAACCCGTCTTGAGCACCGGACATTGTGCTCCTCTGCGCCCAGTAGTTGTCCACATCGGGAAGGTTCAGAAAGTATTGCACTACTCTATCCTGCTCCGATGTTGCGGTTGCAGTTCGGCAGCCACGAGGCGGATCGTGCAGCGCGGTGCGGAGATGCTCCGCGTGGCCGAAGACCGAAGCAAACAAGCCCATTCCGCCCCTTGTATTGCAGTACAAACTGCTTTGCAGGCTACTCCTGTTTCTGTATGTTGCGCCTGCTAAAAACAGTCTTTGGCACACCGGCAGGTGATGGGTGATACCATGCCGTTTTTTTGACAACTATTTTTTGCCTACTATGTTTCTGCATCTTCAACAGGTACTGACAGCAGAAGAACTCACAGCCATACGCTCGGCATTAGCAACGGCGGAATTTCAGGATGGGAAATCCACAGCTTCTGGCCCGGCTAAATTAGTAAAAAACAATGCCCAGATCATTCCCTCGCAGCAGCCCGGACTACAGATGATCGACGCAATTCTCGGCCAAGCGCTATCGCGACATCCGCTGTTTCACGCGTCGTTGCTGCCGCGTACTTTGGTGCCATTCCGCATCAGCCGCTACGACACCGGCATGAGCTACGGCATGCACGTCGATGGCCCGGTGATGGAACAGCCGCCTGTACGCACCGATGTGTCTATGACGATTTTTCTGAATAACCCTTCCGACTACGAAGGTGGCGAACTGCTCATCCGCTCTGATGTGGGCGACCTGTCGTACAAGCTCGCCGCCGGTGATGCGATTGCCTACCCTTCGCAATACTTGCACCGCGTGGCCGATGTCCGCTCCGGTAGCCGGTTGGTAGCAGTAACGTGGATTCAAAGCGCCGTGCGAAATACCGAACAGCGCGACCTGCTCTTTAAGCTCAACACGCTCTGCTCGATGGCTACAACAAGAGACCCGCACTCCGAAGAAACAACGCTGGCGTTCCAGGTGTATAGCAATCTCGTGCGTATGTGGTGCGATGTGTAGCGTAGAGACGACGCGGCGCGTAATAATCCCAATACCGCGTAGAGACGCCGCGGCGCGTAATAACGCCAATATCGCATAGAGACGCAGCGACGCGTAATAACACCAATATCGCATAGAGACGCCGCCGTAATACCGCGTAGAGACGCCGCCGTAATACCGCGTAGAGACGCCGCGGCGCGGCGTCTCTACGCGGTATTACGCAGAAAAAATCAGACAGTCGCCGATTGATAACAGCGCGATTGCAATGTAAGTTTGGCCTGCGATAGCATGTATTCTCATCATTGAAAAACACGCTATCATATTCGCTTATCCTTACAACAACCGTCGGGGAAAGTCATGAATCAGGCGAGCAAAAAGCAACTACCGGGAAGCAGTGTACAGAGCAGAAATCGCACACTACGCAGCAGCCAGATGCAGATAGAAAGCCAGAGAAAACGACCGCAGGGATGGCCTCGACAGACGCCGGTGCAAAAAAATACCTCCGGCACTTCTACGAGCAAAAACACAGGAAAGAGAGGCAACGATACGGCCCACCAGCAGGCACGGCTTGTCAACGCATGGATATTGCTGAACGAAGACGCCGATGGCAAAGGGTATGATGATCCGGGAAGTGCATTCCAAAGCCTAATCAACAACGAAGTGTACAAGTGTGTCGATATTCTGTTTGTATGCTTTGTAACAACTATGCAGAATGCACACGGTGAATGGACAATTGGCATGGACGAGTACAACCACCCAGAGAACGGCGCTCCATCCACACGCGTTGTACACCCGCACGGCCTTACCAACAGCAACTACCTGAGCAATATTATTCGCGACGCCCGGCGTGTAAATCCGGCTGTTAAAATTGTAGTAACGCTGAACTGGAATCCGAAAGATGTGTTTTCAAGAATCTTCAGCCCCGACCCAACGGAAAATGCTGCTCGCGCAAATATGTTTGCCCAAAATGTGGCAAGCTATATTACACACCACAACCTTGATGGCCTCGACATAGACTGGGAAGAGCCATCCTGCCTGAAAATCAATCAAGAACAGTTCGCGTTGATGATACGCGAAATTAGAAATGCGTTCGGCGAGCTAACAAAGAAAACAAAGAAGCATTATTACCTTACCCTTTCTCCTGCCGATACAGACAACATCGACAGCGGCACGGTGAACGAATGCGTAGATTTCGTGAACCTCCAGTTATATTCGGGATTCACCTCCGCATCGGATTATACCAGCATTGGCATTGATCATAGCAAGCTCGCCTGCGGTGTCAAGTTCGAGTCCAGATCAGAACATGAGCTGGCACCTGTTGATTCGGTGAACGGCGCTTTGACAAAGTATAGAGAAGGCGGCTATAAAGTCATGACACAATGGCGCCTGAACTCGGGCAATTTTGCAGAGGAACAGAGGATGCAGAAGGAGTTGTACGCGAAGGTACAAGAACTGAAGAAGGCGGAAACCTTGGCAGCACTAAAAGCAGCACAGAAAGAAAAGATAAGAAAAGAAAGAGCGGAGAAAGAACGGAATAGGCGGAAGGGGCGGCCCGGCGAGTTGTTCTGACGCTCTTAATATGTGGCATAGATACAGGCCAACACTATAATCCGGCCTGCCTACTGCATAGGTAGCACAATTTTCTGCACGAGTCGGAAATCAGATGAACTCCGATTGCCCTCCTTCGAGCAAAGCTGTATCTTGGGGTAATCCACAAAATGTACACACAGCTCAAAGAGATACGACAATGGCGACAAAGGAGCAGTACGAATTTTTCAAGTTTCTGTACGAAGAAGAAGAGCGCAGAGCTGAACGCATCGAGAAGCGGGCAACGTTTTACTTCACTGTTATTTCGGCATTTCTGGGTGCTTTGCTTTTCACTGCGGAAAAGGTCGCTTTGGCAACAACATTAACGATACTGAAAACTCCCGTTAACATCTTTACGATTATCCTACTCGCAGCATTGGCTCTTATAGTCTATGGTATGTTTTTTCGCAAACACCATAGAATCGTTCCTGCTGCCGAACTTTCCCTACATCCCAACAGTAAAGAAGTTGATGAATCGGTATTTTTTGATCAGTGCATAGAACAATGCGTTAAGGCCACTTCCGATTATCAGCATAAGAATGAAGTAGCTGCTTTTGCGCTGACATGGGGAGCAGTACTACTAGCTGCCGCTATTATGCTGCTATTAGGTGAGTTCGCCTTGGCTCCTATGCCGTACCGTTCGCCTGTGCCAACGCTTTAGGCATTTATTTATCTATCCCAAATACAATTTCCGGCAGCGATCTACTCGACTTGCCGGACTCCTTGTTACGGGGAGGAAAGACCTTATGGTTATCGTTAATTGATCTTGGAGAAATTGGATTGGTCTGTATCTTTTGCTTCTTGTCCACTTTACTATTCTTGTTTTCTTTATCATTCCTACGCTTCTTTGTATTTTTCTCGCCATCATTTTTTTCAATTTCATCCATACAGTGATTAAACCTTGTTAATATTTCCTCGGCTTCTTCACCACATTTATCACGACCTGTAGAACCATAACGAATTTCATAACCGATCATACGGCAGGACTCATTAAAAACAGGCGTAAGCACAACCTGTGCAGGTCTAAGCGTATCGTGGATTCGGACGATCGGCGTATAGTATGGATTATTCCAGAAAACTGTTTGGCATATTTCTCCAAGTTCAACAGTATGGTCGAGAATTCGTTCCAGTTTCAGAGTGACCGGTGCACGTCCTGCCTCACTATTCCTAACTGATGTGATGAATGTATAATTACCAAAATCAATGTTTTCTGCCCGAAGACCAATAGTGTCACCAACAAAAAATTCGGCGATATCCTTATCGCTCCGAAAGACAAATTCACGCCTGGGCCAAGGTATTTGAGGTAGCCTTTTGAAGACACCGTTGTCGTCTACAGTCAAGACAACCTGGCCTGTTATATATTCTTCGGGGAGTTGCACAGAATTACAAGCACTGGCACCTACTATACAGCCCAGTAGAACAGCGAGCCTGCTACCCCAGAACAGTCGTTGTTTTACCACATCAACCTCCTTTCGACCTGCGTCCCTGTATTACGCAAAAGATGAATAAGCGCATCAGACACTTCTAAAGTTGTATCATCAGACGAGATAGGTGGTGGCAAAAAGAACCAGGCACTGAGCTTGGGATTATTACGAAGTGCTTCGGTTTCATCAGCTTCCATAAGATTCTCCTGATACTTCAAAGGTCCAACCATCACCAACGACCAGTGACTAAAGACTTCACTGACTTCAATGGCAGAGCTTCGCCATACGGCCTTTTTCAGCGCTTTCTGTATCTGACTTGAATCCATTCCGCTTGCAGTTGTCAGAATATAGAGAAGGGTATCTTCCACGCCTGTTTCACTCGATAGTAGCTTTCTATCTTTCCATTGTCCTTGATTAGACCACTGTATCTTTATAAGGTCATTTTTAATTTCTTCTTTTAGAGCTTTCACAATCTGCTCAGCCTCCGACTGAAGCACTGGTTTTAGAACCAGTACATCAGCAATAGCCATAGATCTGGATTGAGTCGGTTCCGGCCTACACATCCGGCACAGTCCCAAAGCAGCCAGCAGCAGAATACATATAGAAATCCCATAACGTACAACATAACGTTTGCTTATCCCCAAATTGTCCGAATGATTCATTCTATCCCCGTGTTGCGTGTAAAGCGGCAATGACAATTGATGGCTTCCTGCCGTTAGTTATCCTATCAGGTCAAGTCTACGCTCTTCCCCGCTACCCTCTTATGGAGCGAGGCCCGGCCTGTATGGACTATGTACTCCATTCCTGCGTATACGACCGACAGGCGATGTTCCTGTTCCCGTTCGTGTGTTCCGAAGTGCCTGACTCCGGGATAGTGCGTTTCCTTCGCTACATCTGTCTACAGGCTGAAAAGAACGGCTGGTGGCTGTTCTGTTCGCCCGGTCGCCATGCGTGTTATCAACCGGCTGTAAATCTGCCATTTTCCGCGCACACTGGCAAATCATTTGGGTATTCGTTCTGTTTTCAGGTGCTGATTGCTCCATACATACTCCCCTCCAACTGCCACCGAAGCAAAAAGCGACAGCGGCTGCAAAGCCACGCAGCGCAGAGGCGGCGGAGCCGACCGCAAACCGCCGGGTGCAGCGCGGTGCGGAGACGACCACACGGGCAGAGGCCGAAGCGCTCTACTGCTCTTCCTCTCTTTCTTGTGTTACCTGATCGCAGGTGTCGCAGTTGCCGCAGGGCTGTTCGTCGCTGAAGCCAAAATACCGGCTGATAAACACGCGCCTGCATTCTTCGCTGCGAAAATACTGCACCACCGAGAGCAGGCGTTTGCGGTCGGCCATGAGCTTTTCTTCGCGCATGCCGGGGTCGAGAAGATCATCTGCAATTTCGCCAGTGAGCACGAGGTTGCGCTTTTCCAGCGAACCTTCGATCACGCCATAGCGCTCCATCATACCGAGAGCAGTTTCCAAACGAAAGTCGCTGCGGTTTTTGTACGAAAGCTGTTCACGCACATGCTCCACACCCATGGCGTTCACTGCCTCGGTGTTGTCGTGCAAAAGCGAGAAAAGTCGCCCGTAAAATCCCGCATCGGGATTGGACCACGTGATAAACTGCATTTGTGTAGCGAGGTCGAGTTCGCGGTACAAAAGCAAGCACAGCGCAGGCTCGCCGTCGCGCCCTGCCCGACCGATTTCCTGATAATACGATTCCAACGAGCCCGGCACTTCCGCGTGAATTACATAGCGGATGTCTGGCTTGTCGATGCCCATGCCAAAGGCGTTGGTAGCCAGCACGACGACATTATCGCCGCCGAGAAATTCGCGCTGCACTCTTTTGCGGTCGCGGTTGTCGAGCTTACCGTGGTACACACTATGCGGAATACGCAGCTTGCGTAGGCGCTCGGAAAATTCGTCGAGTGTTTTTATCAGCGTAAAATAAATAATCCCCGAACCAGCATAACGCTCCATCGTTTGGAGTATGCTTTCGATCTTCTCTTCGTCGGTGTACACATCCTGCGCTTCAAGCCGGAGATTTGGCCGCTCGATACCCGAGTGAAAAATGCGAATGTCGTCCTTTGCTATGCCCAATTTCTCAACGATATCGCGCTGCACTTCATCGGTGGCAGTAGCGGTAAGAGCTATGGTAAGCGGGTTGCCCATCAGCTCCCGAAACTCCGCAATACGCGAGTAGTCGGGCCGAAAATCGTGCCCCCATTCCGAAATACAATGCGCTTCGTCCACAGCCAGCAGATCAATCTGCGCTTGCTGTATTCTCGCTGCAAAGTCGGGCTTGCGAAACCGTTCGGGAGTGACATACAACAGTTTGTAATCACCCCGCACAAATCCCTCTAACCGCGCTTCTCTGTCCTCGCGTCCTACTGTCGAGTTGATAAACGTCGCCCGTATGCCACGCTTCCGCAGGCCGTCTACCTGGTCTTGCATCAGAGCAATCAGCGGGCTTATTACCACAGTACCGCCGCCGAACATCAGCGCCGGTATTTGGTAGCACAGCGATTTGCCGCTGCCAGTGGGCATCATCACTACACAGTGTTTCCGCTGCTGCACTATCCGCTGAATAATTTGTTCCTGCAAGCCGCGATAGGAATCAAACCCAAAATACTGCTGTAACACTTCAACCGGGGAGAAAGAATTGCTCATACTGCTCTTCTGATATACGTGGGCACGGGCGTCTTCGTACAGGCTTCCGGTCGCTGTCACCGGTCGCAGAGCCGCCGCGTAGTTCAGCCCCCTATTACGCACAACAGAACAGGATATTGCCCACATTATCTACGCATTCCAAAAGATACTTTGCAGCATATCACACTCGTACCATCGCGCTGTAGATGCCTTACACCGCACCAGAAATGCTCTCTGCACACAGCGATGAAGGGAGCACAACACGCGGCGGCGGTGCAGCGCGGTGCAGCGACCAAGCGCAAGGGCGAAGACAGAAGCGCCAAAAAGCGACTGGTTTGGCACCGCTTACAAACAGGAAAAGGACGTGTTAGAAAACACATCCTTCTCCTGTAAATACACGTTCAGAAAACACTCTCGTTCGCCAGCCTGCCATGCGAAAACACCGCTACCAATCGCGCTCACCACGAGCACGTGCTGTTATTCGCATGCGCCAAAGACAATAATAGCTATACCGAGGATTGTATCGTAGGTCGCCTTTTGTTTCTTGGAACAAGACCACCTGCTGTAGTAGCATTTGTACACAATCCACATTGCCATACCGAGCATAACAACAGCCGCTATCAATTTCCAGATAGCGATATTCGATTCGGCTCCCCGCCCCGGCTGGTTCCGCACATTGATAAGTTCCTGCACCTTTTGCCCCATACGATCCAGAAGCTCCTTGCCTGTGTTGCCAGGCACCAACGTGCTCGCGGCTTCCTCGATTTGGTTGGACAATTCTAAAGCATCGCTGCCCTTCATTTCCAAGCGCACAAGCACTTCCCGCATCTGGGTTTTGAAGTCGGCCAGTTCCTGCTGAAATTCGATATCAATAATCGGCAAATCTATCTGCTGGTCGCTGAAGCTCGTAAATGAGAGCAGCGACTCTGTAAGATACCCAATACCTGCTGTGTTGAGCTTTGCTCCCATGCCTTCGGAGTACGTTCCCAGATCGGGGCTTATTCCCACCTGTTGGCATCGGCTCGCCTGCCTGTAGTTCAATTCCGAGTCGATGAAGCTCGCAATTGCTCCGGTAAAGGCATCGTAAAAATCCTTGTAGTCCTGTTGTGCAACATCGGTTTCCGTCAGCGGCCTGAGATGGCAGGCAGCCGTTTTGAAATTGAACACCGCCTGGTGCTCTACTGTTAGTTGTTTCATAGAAACTCCATAGAGAAATAGAAGTGAGTGATTATATAAACTGAACGACCCGACAGAACTGCTCCGGCCTGGCTATGACCGGTGTGACGAGAGTGTTTTCCCCAAAAGCCTACACCACAAAGTCGGTAGCGCTTGTATGTCGGTCGTATCATGTTGAGATACCATGTGTAATTCATTGTAGCACGTGGCATATAACAACTACTTCAAAACTAACCTTTTACATCAGCAATGTAAATCGGATGTTGTCTGATTATAGCAGCAATTTCCGTCTGATTTCTGAGCGAGACTTATCTGCTCGCAACGCTGCTGTTTGTCCGATTTTATAGCGTGTATCTGTCCGAATAGACCCTCATCATCCGTCTGATAGAGGATGCACACGGCGCGTTTTACTCCCGCTATGAAGATATAGCTATGATATGATGGCTTGTGCACGGGCGTCTCCGCTTCAGGCGTTGCATCGCTGTCACCGGTCGCACAAGCCGCCGCGTGCAAGCCAAGCGGGCGCGCGGCTGTGGCAGAGTGCAATCCCCAACACTACAGCCATTGAAGCGCTTCTACACAACCGAGAGAAGTGGTATATTGCCGCCAAAGTGTGGTGGTAGTGCATGCGGAGAAATACAGTGACATCTTCTATAGAAACTCTCAACAATCTGTCGATTATCTTGTTCGAGCACCAGAGCAACTGGGAATCCTGGCTTGAAGAACATCATGCTTCGCCGTCCGGACTCTGGCTGAAAATCGCGAAAAAAGCATCGGGCGTTCAGTCGGTGTCGTATGCCGAAGCGCTGGAGTCGGCGCTGTGCTATGGCTGGATTGATGGCCAGAAAAAAAGCTACGACGATAAAACATATCTGCAAAAATTCACACCGCGTAGGCCCAAGAGTATGTGGTCAAAAGTCAACCGGGAAAAGGTGTTGCAGCTCATCGCAAGCAAGCGCATGCAGCCCGCCGGATTGCGCGCTATCGAAAGCGCTCAAGCCGATGGACGTTGGGATGCGGCCTATGATTCGGCCAGTAAAGCTACGGTACCCGAAGATCTACAGGCGAGGTTGGACACCAACACAAAAGCACAGGAATTTTTTGCTACCCTCAATGCCGCTAATAGGTACGCTATAATTTTTAGAATCCAGACGGCAGCAAAGGCTGATACACGGGCGAGGCGCGTCGATCAGTTGATCCAGATGTTAGAAAACAACGAGAAGTTGCATCCCTGACAACACGCCTCTTTCCGTCGCTTCTATCGCGCTATCATCAGCATGCCTACGTCCACCCGTGCCGGGGAACGCAGAACCACTGTGTACAAGCCTGCGGCTACATGCGCGCGGATCGCTATCTCGCGGCTGCTGCTCGCGGCATACCATCGCTCGATATATACTCGCTCGCCTGCGCTG
>DLHF01000035.1 GCA_002483085.1 Ignavibacteria bacterium UBA7675 | reverse complement strand
AGCTACGATCATTTGGTCGCAAATCCCCTAAAAAGGCTCCTCTTCGCTCGGGCGCAGCCTGAACGTCCAACTATGGCATAGTTTTGGTATATTCGATGTGTACCTCCATGTTGTACGTTACAGAACAGACTTGAAGAAGAGAAAGCCCATACTTATCCGACAGCAGGATCAGGCAGATTGCGGAGCTGCATGTCTTGCTTCTATTGCTGCTTATTACGGCTTACGACTGCCAATCATACGCATACGGCAGTACACCCACACCGATACAAAGGGAACAACCCTACTCGGTCTGATCGAAGCAGCACAAAAACTCGGCTTTCAGGCTAAAGGCATCCGCGCCACCCCCGAACAACTTGCAGGCTACCCTCTTCCGGCTATTGCCCATATTTTTTCTCCCGACCAGCAGCTCAACCACTATGTCATTATCTACGAAGTAACGTCGAAAGACATCCTCATCGGCGACCCAGCGCGCGCTATCAAAAGGATTCCTCTCCAAGAGTTCGTCAGCCAATGGAATTCCTTCCTCGTTCTACTCGTACCAAGCGAACAGTTTGAACCGCGCAATCTCGATCTTTCGCCAATGCGCCAGTTCCTGTCTATTCTCTCGCCGCACACTCCGTTCCTCGCACAAGCTCTTCTGGCTGCCGTACTATACACAGTGCTCGGGCTTCTTATAGCGATTTATGTAGGCACGGTGTTCGACTCTGTCTTCCCCGATGGCAATGCACACTTGCTCCACTTACTGGGCATAGGCATGCTCATCCTCATTCTTTTCAAAAGTTTTTTCGCATGGATGCGTGGGCGGCTCTTGCTCATCGTATCACAAAAAATCGACGTCCAGCTCATCCTCGGCTATTACCGGCACATACTTACGCTTCCGCAGCAGTTTTTCGACATGCGGCGCGTAGGCGAAATTATTTCGCGCGTCAACGACGCGGGCAGAATTCGCGAGGCTATTGGCGGCGCCACATTGGTAATCCTTGTGGACTCGATCATGGTAGTGTTTACATTCGCCGTCATGTTTTATTTCTCGTGGAAACTGGCACTGCTTACAGCCGTACTGTTCCCAGCCTACCTCGCTGTGTATTTCCTCTTGCGCGGCCCTATTGCGCGCACGCAGCAGGCGACAATGGAGCGCCAGGCCGAGCTACAGGCGCACTTTACATCGAGCATTGCAGGCATTGAAACAATCAAGGCAATCTCTGCGGAACAATACAGCAACTACAGAACCGAACGAATTTTTGCAAAAGTAATAGCTCTGTTTGGCATCGGCACCCGCCAGCAGCTCGCCAACAACACAGCCACCGATCTCATCAGTAGTATCGCCGTTGTTGGGCTATTCTGGTTTGGCAGTACGCTTGTACTCGGCAACGAAATGAGTATTGGCGAGCTTGCAGCCTTCTACACGCTGCTCGGCTACATGACCGGGCCGCTCTCCCGCCTTACAGGGATGCAGCAAACGCTTCAAAACGCCGTGATCGCAGGCCGACGATTGTTTGAGATTCTAACAGTTGAAGCCGAAGATGAAGACAACACAATGAAAGTGCGGGCTGCGTGGTCGAACGAAAAAGGGTCGATTGAATTCCGCAATTGCAGCTTTCGCTATGGTGCACGCAGCACAGTATTGCACGACATCTCCTTTGCAATTCCCGCTGGCAGCATTACCGCCATCGTTGGCGAGTCCGGCTCTGGAAAGTCGACACTGCTGCGGCTCATCCAGAAGCTGTACACCGTGAACTCCGGCTCCCTTTTGTTCAATGGCACCGACATCCGCGATATTGATATCCGCGACTTGCGAAAAAGGCTGGGCGTCGTACCGCAAAATGTAGAGCTATTTCACGGCTCGGTGTTGGAGAATATGACCTATGGCGACCCTGCTCCCGACACAACCCGCGTACAGGAAATATGCAGAGCCATTGGCGCCGATGTATTTATCAGCAAATTGCCTCGGCGCTACGACACTGTGCTCGGCGAGCACGGCGCTTCGCTTTCTGGAGGCCAGCGCCAAACGCTTGCTATTGGACGCGCCCTGTACCGCATGCCCGATATTCTCCTGCTCGACGAAGCGACAAGCAACCTCGACAGCGAGACCGAGTCGGTCATCCAACGAGTGCTCCAAGCTCTTGCCCGCAGGCGTTGTACCGTTGTGCTGATAGCCCACCGCTTGAGCACGGTGATGTACGCCGACTCTATTATTGTGCTCGGCGATGGCCGCATTGTAGAGCAGGGCACGCACGCCGATCTGCTCGCGCGGCGCAGCGCTTATTTCGAGATGTGGAACCGCCAAGTGCCACCTGATCTGGTGCGCCAAATGGCAGCAGCTCATTCCATTTCCATTTTACCAGAAGAGGAACGACTGTGAGCACATCCGACCCGTCGGCAAATAGGCCAGCAGACCAGCCTGCACCTACAAAGCTTTCCGACAGCGATTCGCGTTCGTGGCTTATTCTGCCTGCCAATGAAAACACTGAAATCCTCGCTATTCATATGCAGCGCCCAGCGCGCACGGCACAAATTCTGTTCTGGTCGATCATCGCGCTACTCGCAGCGGCACTTGTATGGGCCGCCCTCTCTCCTGTCAATATTGTGATCCGCGCACCGGGCATGATACGCCCTGCTACCGATCTCCAGATGTTCCGAAGTCCGATAAATGGCGTGCTCGACAGCCTGTTCATCAGCGATAACTCCTTTGTAGCACGCGGCGACACGCTGGCTATTTTCAACGCAAGCGAATTTACAGCACAGCGCGCGCTGAACAGCATAGAACAGCAGCAGCTCGTTCGCGAAACCGACAATCTGCGAAATATATTAGCGGTTTTGCCCGACCAGCAAGAGTCCACAACACTGCGCGCTTCCGCCTCCTTTACGCTGCCCAAATACCAAGCTGAGTATGCACTGATGCGGCGCGACTTGCAAATCATGGCCGATCAGCTCGCTATTATGACATCTAAAAGCGAACGCTCGTCGCAACTAGCAAAGAAAAATTTTGCCAGCGCCGAGGAGTCTGAAAACGCTGCGTCGGAAGTGCATCTACAGCAGCTCCGAATGGCTCAGTATATCCAAGAGCGCAGGCAGAAGTTTACCGAACGGCTCTACGAACTCGAACAGCGGCTTACTAATGCTCGCAGAGAACAACAAGCCATAAGCAGTAGAATCGCTACCTGCTACCTCATCGCGAATGTGAGTGGCACTGTAACATCGATGAAAATCCAGAAACCCGGCCTGTTCTTTACCACCGGGCAAGAGCTATTTTCTATCTCGCCCGAGCAGGAACTTCACGCGGAAATTTATGTAAACCCGCGCGATGCAGGGCTCCTCCGCGAACAATTACCAGTGTACTACTCTATCGAAGCATTTAGCTACAACGACTGGGAAATTCTGCGTGGAAAAGTGCGATCTGTATCGCGCGACATCACGCTGGATGAGCGCACTGGCAAGCCCTATTACAAGGTAATCTGTACGTTCAGCAACCAGTCTATCAGCTACAAAAAAGGTAAAAGCACAGGCAGAAAAGCATCGCTAAAAAAGGGATTGCCCGTGCAGGCCAATATTGTGATCGGTAGAAAAAAGATGTTAGAAATGCTATACGACCGTTCGGTGGATTTCTTCGCTCTGTAGTGTTGGCGGGATGTCTGTTGCTGATGTGAAGAATGGACACAGCGCAACCGCGCTTGAGGGTGGGCTCTCTGCACCGCTTTTTTTGCGAGAGGCTTTTGGTTATCGCAGTCGGCCTTTGCGACCGGCGACAGCGGCTAAGCGCCAGAACAACAACGCCCGTGCCACAAAAAAGTTTATTCTACAAAAGGCAGATCATCCGGCAATACCTTGGGAAACTCTACGATAAACGTCGCGCCACTGCCTGCTGTACTCTCGCACGTCACCTTGCCATTCATAGCTTCCACGAGCTTTTTGGTGATAGAAAGCCCCAAGCCGGAAGAGCTTTCGCCTGCCGTTGGCTTGGCACTTAGGCGGGAAAATTTTTCGAACAACCTTTCCTTATCGTGCTCTGTAAGCCCCGGGCCTTCGTCCTGAATTTCCAGCACAGCGCGCCTGCCTATTGTGCGCACGCGCACCCACACATTTTTATCGAACGGCGAGTATTTTACAGCATTAGAAATAAGGTTGTCGAGCACTTCTTGTATGCGTTCCCTATCGACGTGAATAAGCATGGGTTCGGAGCCCGCAGAGAACGTAATCGTAATATTCTTGTACCGCGCCCGCTCGTGGAACTGCTCTACCACGCTTTTTGTCACTTCTGGAAAGTTCACAACCTCCAGCCGGAACTCGATCTTTCCACTGTCGAGAGCATTCACCCCGAGAAGATTTGAAACCAAACTAAACATCTGCTTTGCCGCCGTCTCAATTTTCTCAACTGACAGCAGCGTACTATCGGGTGTCATTTTATGAAAATAGCGTTTAATATTTTCGGCGGTGAGCTGGATACCGGACAGAGGATTTTTCAGGTCGTGGGCAACAATACCGAGGATTTCGTTTTTGTCGTCGTTCAGCTCTATCAGTTGTTTATTAACGAGTTGCAGCTTTTGGTTGGTAAATTCAAGTTCTTCATTTGCCTCCATAAGCATACGCTGTTGCAGCGCTATTTCCTGGTAGGCTTCGGCGAGCGATCCATTTTTCTCTTCGAGCAAAGCATGAGCTTTCTCAATATTTTCCAGCGCATTAGCGAGCTCCACATTACGCAGCCGGAAAATTTCTTTTTCGCGCTGAGCACGCTCTATATCGTAGCGGAGTTCTATACCAGCTACAGCCTTTTGCTTCTCCACATTAAGCACATCGCTTCGAATGAGACCCGCCTGCTTGTAGTGTTCAAGCGCCAGCCTGTACTCGCCAGTGGTCTCGCACAATTTCGAGAACTCCTCGTGTATTTCGTACAGAAGCTTTTTGTAGCCTGCTTCTGTGGCCAGTACTAAAGCCTTCTCGAAGTATTCTTGCGCCTGGCCGTATTCAATTGTGGAAAAGAACACGCGACCAATCTGGAATGTAGAAGCAGCTTCGCCTGCCGTGTAGCCGATTGCTCTATAGATCTCGATAGCCAACATCAGATATCGCAGCGCCTCTGCCTTGTCTTCCAGCATGTGGTAGATAGAGCCCATCTTCTGGAGATCGGCAGCAACACCCATTTTACTGCCCATGTTTTTCTTGATTTCCAGCGATGCTACAATGTGCTGAAGCGCCTCGTTGTACTTACCAAGGAGCTGGAAATTCAAGCCTATATTCCCGAGCGTGGAGGACGTACCCTGCTGGTTGTTGAGTTCCTGATAGATTGGCAATGCCCGCAGCAGATACTTCAGCGCTGTTTCATAATGGCCGAGAGCGTGGTACACAACAGAGATATTATTGAGAATATCAGCAACACCAATTCTGTCGTTTGCCTCTTCGCTCACAGTAAGAGCACGGAGGTGGTAGTCGAGCGATTGGTCGAACTGGTTGAGTCGGCAATAAATGCTGCCGATATTATTGAGCAGGCGCGCCATATAAATTTTTTCGCCGGACTCTTCTACCACGACTAGCGCGCGATGCTGGTATTCGAGCGCCTTGTCAAACTGCCCCACCTGCGAATACACACCACCGATAGCATTGAGCACGCTAATTTGCCCACTTCGATTACTTGTTTCCTCGAAAATCTCCAATGCGACTTGTGCATCTTGCAGCGATTGTTTATTCGACGACAGCGCAAAATGCAGCACGCTGGAATTGCGATAGCTGTAAGCAATACCGTTGCGATAATTCACCCTCGACGCAAATTCGCGTGCCTTGATCGCAAGCGACAAAGCAACACGCGGATCGCGGTCCTTGGAATTCCACGCTTCTTGATTGAGAATGTCAGCCCGCTCACGGTCGTCCTGCGCGCCCTGAAGCTTCTCAACAAGTATGTCGTTGACATCTGGCATAGTGCTGCTGTTGCTCCGGATCAATGTACTACGTTTTTTACTCTTGGCGCCCTGGTACTACATTTACAGGTAACACCACTGTAAAGACCGATCCACTACCGTATTCGCTCTGCACGCGAATAGTACCGTTGTGCAATTCCACGAACTCCCTGACAATAGAAAGCCCTATACCCGTTCCGGGAATGCGGGCAGCGTTCGACGCCCGATAAAACGGAGTAAATAGCCCATCAATTTCTTTTGCCGGTATACCAATACCTGCATCGCGCACCGACAGCACGACATGGTCCCTTTCATACACAAGCGATACTTGCACGGGCGAGTGCTCGCCTGAAAATTTCAAAGCGTTGGAAACAAGGTTCTGCACTACGAGCCGCAGCAGTTTTGGATCGCCATACACAGGGGGAATATGCGGAGCTACCACGCAATGCAATGGCACATACGCAGCCATTGCCGCAGGCGTGTGCTCGTTTACTACGTCAGTACAAACAGCAGCCATGTTCACTGGTACGGGGCTAAATGTTGTACGCAGCGACTCTGCCGAACTTTGCAGCAGAAAATCGTTCATCAAGTCGGTAAGCTCATGCACACGTTTCTTGATCTTGTCTACTTCCTGCGTCCGCTCGTCTTCGGACATACGACCACTGTAGCGATCTAATATTTCCGCCGACATCAGAATGCCCGTAAGCGGCGTGCGAAACTCGTGCGACACCGTCGTAACAAAGCGCGTCTTCAAGCTGCCGAGTTCGCGCTCTTTTGCCAGTGCTTTCAGCAACTGCTGCTCGGCGTGTTTGCGCTCGGTAATCGTATAGCAGAATATTCTGATAAGAGCTACTTCTGGCAAGTACAACACTGCCTGTTCAAACACTTCACCGTTGAGCTCCAGCTCGCGCGACAGCACACAATCGGGCTGCACGAGCAACACCGGTATATTATCGCATACCCAGTCGAGTACCGGATGCTTCCGGCCTTGGGCTTCTACATCGGGAAAAACCGTCCGCGCCTTGGAGTTCAGATAACAAATCGCGCCGTGCAAATCAATCTCGATGATCGGGTTGGGATCCTGCTCTGGAAAGCTCGCCAGCCGCCGAAGGCGTTCTTCGCCCAGCTTCTGGTCGGTAACGTCGAACAGCGCTTCGATAATAGAAAACCGGCCATTACCAGCAGGATATCGGATAGCGTGATTATCAAACCACCGATACTCGCCCGACTTGTGCTGGAACCGCGAAAGATGTGTCACCGACACCTCGCTGAACGGTTCTTGCCACTCCCTCCACTTTCTTATTAATTCTTCTCGGTCGTCAGGATGAAATAATTCCAACCGCTGATAGGGCGTCATCGCCAGTTGCTCGGCAGGGCTGTAGCCAGTCTTGCGCTCGTATTGTGGATTGACATACTGCATCTCCACCTCGCCATCGGGGTGAAGCATGCTCTGCATAATAGCTATGGGCAGATTCTCCACCAATACGCGAAACTTCTGCTCGCTCTGGCGCAATAAATGTTCCGTACTTTTCTGCGCCGTAATATCTACTGCCGAGCCCACCACTTCTTCCACTTCCCCGTTTTCGATCACTGGCTCTAACAGGTAGAAAAACCATTTGCCGTCGAGTTCCATCTCGAATGTAATGGATTCACCAGCAAAAGCTCGCAGAATATAAGGCCGCACCAATGCGTCGTGGGCATCGCCGTAAATATCAAATGGAGTCCTGCCGCGCACAGCATTCGTCGTGAGGTTGCCTGCGAGCTTGCCTTCGCGCAGCGAATACGCATAATCGCCATTGGGCAAGCGATAGAGTTTTATCACAAGATTCTGAAGGTTCTGCACAGTGCGGCGGAAGTCTTCACGCAGCGTATCGCTCAGAGCCTTTTCCGCTTTTTTCAATCCTGTAATGTCCACACATATCTGGTTGAGAGCAACAGGCGCCCCCTGTTCATCAACATCGGCATACATATAGGAATCAAGCCAGACGACATAGCCCTGCTTGTTGATAATACGATAGGTGAGATGCTGCAAATCCTTATAGCCCGATTGCTGCCATGCTCTGAACGACGAAAACACACGATAGCGATCTTTCTCGTGAATCATGTCTACAAGCTGTTCTTCAGTAAGCATTTCCACTTCCTGAAGCGAATATCCCGACTGGCGTTCAAAGGCGTTGTTGACAAACTCGTACTTGTTTTCAGCGATCAGGAAGCGCATAATAGCAATGGGCACATTGCGAATGAGCTCGCCGTATTTCTTCTGGCTAATAGTCAGCTCTTCCTTTGCGCGTTTTTGCTCGGTAATATCCTGTATTACCGAAAGGCTCACACGCCGATGGACGGGGTCCGGTGCCACAGTGCAATTGAGCAGCACATCAACAAGGCTTCCATCTCTGCGCACAAACTGATAGTTTACATCATTGACAAAGCCCTGTTTCCAAAACGGCGGGAACACTTCCGAGCGAGCACGGTCGGCATCAGCAGGTGTCATTACATCTAAAATACAGCGTCCGAGAATTTCCTCGCGCTCATATCCCATGACTGATAGCCACTTTTGGTTGATATTGCAAATCATGCCGTTTTCGTCGACCGAGTGCATCATGACAGGTGCCTGCTCGTAAAGCGCCCTAAAACGCGCCTCGCTTTCGGTGAGTTCGCGCTCATAGCGCTTGCGCTCGGTAATATCGCGGAGCATAATGCAAAGCAGCGTTTTTTGGGAATAGGATATCAGGTTGGCAGTTACCTCTACATCGACCAGCGAGCCGTCTTTCTTGCGGTACACACGCTCCCCGATATCGCGCAGATTGTCGTTCTGGACGCGTTGCATATTGCTGATAATAGACTCTCGCTCGTGTGCGACAATGTCATACAAACTGATACCGGGCATTTCGTGCTCGCCATAGCCCAGCAGGCTCGCCACCGCAGTATTGGCTTCTACAATGCAATGATTATCAGTATCTACAAGGAAGATACAATCCGAGCTCTGGTGCATCACCGAGCGATAGCGCTCTTCGCTCTGTTGTAGCTGCTTTTCGTCTGCCCTGCGCTTGCTGATATCTCGAAAAATAATCACGATCCCACCATCGCTTCCGCTCTGGCTGCCGAGCAGCGACACCGTTCCCTCAATGGGAATCCACGAGCCTGTGCGAGTGCCGAGCTCTGCCCCTTCAGAAAAAGGGTGTGCCACGTGTTCTGGTATGGGTAAGCTGCACTCCTTTCCATGGCAGCGATGGCGTACCACGCTGTCTACCGGGCGCCCCATGGCATCAATGGCGCTATAGCCGGTAAGTTGCTCGGCTACCGCATTGAACAAACGGATGCACCCCTCGGTATCAGTGCCAATCACGGCATCGCCAATACAGCTCATTACCGTAGAGAGCCATTGCTCGTGCTCGCGCATTTTCTGCTGCATCGAGTGCCTGTAAATGGCCACCTCGATGGCTGCACGCAGCCCGTGCTCGTCGTAGGGCTTTACGATAAAGCCATAGGGCTCTGTGTTTTTTGCTCGCTGAAGTGTAGGGTCGTCGGTAGAAGAAGTGAGAAAAATAATAGGGATATCACGGCGTGCAAGAATAACAGCCGCCGTCTCAATACCATCGGTCTCCCCTGCTATGGAAATATCCATAAGAATAAGATCGGGGTTTTGCTCCAAACAGGCACCAACAGCACTGTCGCTGTTTGTCTGTACCGAGGCAATACAATAGCCCATGCGCTCAAGCAATAATTCTATATGCCTGGCAAGAACAACATCATCTTCTACAATGAGAATTTTGGGTGCTCCCATTCGCTCTATCCTTACAAGGAGTCTTGTATCGGCACCTCTCTGCACGCAACATGCCTCGCCGAACCAGAGGGCTCTCAATGCCGACAAATATAGGTAAAATACACTCACAACAGGCAGGAAAGCAATCCCGCTGTATAAATGCCGAGCGGCTGGGTTGCTGTGCTGCGAGCCCAAATGATGGGCTGCAAATGGAACATTATCACGAAAATCGAATGAGGCTGTTGTGCAGTTCCCAGCCAGCGCATACATTGTGTGTGCAAAAATACTATTTTACGATGTTGCTAACCTACTTGGTGCCAGAATAAAGTTTTTCTCTATTTTTGCACAACTCGTCTTTACTTACAGTCGTGCTTCATTATGGATCTGCTCGCAGCCATTACCTGGAACGTCCATCCCGAAATTGTTAATGTTGGTTTTCTAACCTTGCGCTGGTATGGCCTGCTGTTCGCTCTGGCCTTTCTGCTGGATTACCATATCGTGCGTCGGATGTTCGCATTAGAGCGCAAACCGATGCGCGATTTAGAAACTCTTACGATCTATGTTGTTGTAGCAACTATCATAGGAGCGCGGCTTGGGCACTGTTTGTTTTATGACCCCGGCTACTACCTGTCGCATCCGATGGACATTCTCTATGTCTGGCAGGGCGGCCTTGCCAGCCACGGCGGTGCTCTCGGTATTCTTACAGCGCTGTTTCTGTACACACGGTCGCGCCCCGGACAGACCTTTTTGTGGGCAGCCGACCGCATCGCAGTTGTCGCAGCTCTTTCGGGGTCGCTTATTCGCCTCGGCAATCTGTTTAATTCGGAAATCTATGGCAAACCGACCGATCTGCCGTGGGGATTTATCTTCAGTCGCGTCCGCGAAGCAGGCGTAGTACCACGCCACCCCACCCAGCTCTATGAGTCGTTGTTCTATCTGTTGGTGTTTGTTGTGCTCTTTAGGCTGTATGAAGCCAAGCGTACCAAAATCTATCAGAAGCACGATCCTGCTGCTGTGCAGACCGCCAACGGCGATTTGCTCGGCCTGTTCATGGTCATGGTGTTTGGTTTCCGATTCTTTATCGAATTCCTGAAAGAAAACCAGTCGGGCTTTGAAAATGCCCTGCCGCTGAATATGGGACAACTGCTCAGCATTCCTTTTGTCACCATTGGCATTATCCTTTTTACACGTGCACGGCGCTTACAGGCAGTAGCCGTTCAGAACGCAAAATCACACAAATAGTCTCTTCTGCCGTTGGGGCAAGTACTCCGCAGAACGGTTTCATTATCTTCGAATGTGCATATTATGAACCAAGATTCACAGCCTCTTATCCCCCTGCGCGACTTTTTCCGTAACCCGGAAAAAGCCAGTTTCCAGATATCTCCCGATGGCAGGTATATATCCTTCCTCCAGCCCTACAACAACCGTATGAATATCTTTGTATATGAACGCGGGCAGGAGCACAATGTACGGCGTATTACCTCGGTCGCGACACGCGATATACGGGAATACTTCTGGAAAAACGGCAATACGCTGCTGTATGTACAGGATTTTGGCGGCGATGAAAACGACCACCTGTTCATCGTCGATGTCGATTCGCACACAGTGCGCGACCTCACACCCTTCGACAATGTAAAAGTAATAGTGATCGACGAGCTGTACGACAATCCCGACGCCGTCCTTGTCAATCTAAACAATCGGCTTCCGGAAGTATTTGATGTGTACCGGCTGCATATGAGCTCTGGCCAGCTTGAACTCGTCTTTGAGAATCCCGGCAATATTACCGACTTTCTCACCGATCACAATGGCGAATTGCGCCTTGCAGCCGTGACCGACGGCGTTACAACAACGCTGCTCGCGCGCAATAGCAGTGCCGAAGAGTTTGCACCCGTACTTACCACCAGCTTCAGGGAAAGCCTCGGACCGCTGTTCTTTACATTCGACAACAACAATGTGTTCGCAGCTTCTAATCTCGGGCGCGATAAGCGCGCCATTGTAGAGTTCGACCTCGCGACAAAGCAGGAAAAGCGCGTGCTCTCGGAACATCCAGAAGTAGATGTACTTACTATGCACTATTCGCGCAAGCGCAAAGTACTTACGTCGATTTCCTTTATTACGTGGAAGCACGAACGAATCTTTTTCGACGATACGATCCGCGGTATCTACGAACAATTGTGGGAAAAACTCAGTGGCTATGAAGTGGCTCTTACAGCTACTACCGACGACGAAGATGTGTTCATTGTACGCACCTACAGCGACCGATCTCTTGGCTCGTATTATCTGTATGATACTGCTGCTGGTACTCTCGAAAAGCTCGCCGACGTAAGCCCCTGGCTGCACGAAGAACAGCTCGCTCCTATGCAGCCAATACAGTTCACCTCACGCGATGGGCTCACTATACACGGCTACCTCACGTTGCCCGTAGGCGTGCCGCACGAGAATCTGCCTGTGGTCGTAAATCCACACGGAGGACCCTGGCTGCGCGATACATGGACGTTTAATCCCGAAGTCCAATTCCTCGCTAATCGGGGTTATGCAGTGCTGCAAGTCAACTACCGGAGCTCTACAGGCTATGGCCGGGCGTTCTGGGAAGCGGGCTTTAAGCAGTGGGGCCGCCGCATGCAGGACGACCTTACCGATAGCGTAGCAATGCTTGTCCAGCGCGGTATCGCCGATCCCACACGAGTAGGTATCTACGGGGGAAGCTATGGCGGCTACGCAGTCCTTGCCGGGCTCGCCTTTACTCCCGAAGTCTATGCCTGCGGTGTGGATTACGTGGGCGTGTCCAACATATTTACTTTTATCGAATCTATTCCGCCGTATTGGAAGCCCTTCCTCGATATGATGTACGAAATGGTAGGCCATCCAGAACACGACAAGGAACTGCTCGAAGCAGTCTCCCCGCTGTTCCATGTAGACAATATCAAAGCGCCTTTACTCGTCGCACAGGGAGCTAACGACCCAAGAGTAAAACAACAGGAGTCAGACCAAATTGTACAGGCATTGCGCGGGCGAGGAATCGAAGTGCCCTATATCGTAAAAGACAATGAGGGCCACGGTTTTCACAATGAAGAAAATAGGTTTGAACTGTACGAAGCCATGGAAGAGTTTTTTGCTAAACATTTGTTGAAGCACTAATTGTATCGCTATGGAACCGAAAACAACGCAACAACAGGATGGCGACAGTATTCCGGAGATACCTTCAGAACTCCAGAAAACATTAGAACAAGAGCTGTACCAGCGCTCCAAAAGAATAACTGAAAAAGACGAGGATTCGATCCTTGAGCAAACACCCCATAAAGTACAGGGTATTCTGAACTCGATGGGCAAAAAAGTGCCGTATGTACGGGAACTCGTTTCGCGCGTGCTGCTGCTTTATCGCCTGGTACGCGATAAGGATTACCAACTCCAGTGGTCGAGTAAGTCGATCCTGCTCGGCGGCCTGATCTATTTTATAAGCCCGTTCGACTTTTTTCCCGACTTTATACCTCTGGTGGGCTATATCGACGACGCCTTTGTTGTAGGTACAGTGATTAATGCTCTGGCAGGCGAAATCGAACGCTATATCAAGCTCCGTAATATTAGCCTCGGCGACGAAGAGGAATAGCACTTCCCGATGTTCTCGCAATAGAAGATAATTTGTGGCACGGGCGTCTCTCGGGCGTCCGCCGCGTCGCTGTCACCGGTCGCATAGGCCGGTTAGCCTCTGGCCAAACGCTGGGCGCCTGTGCGATACACATCGCGATAAAAGCCGATGTCCTCGCATTTGTCACCGTAGAAACGGTGCGAGAACGAGCTTACGATAACTGCTGCGCGGTGCAGAGGCTGAATACATACACAAAGGCCGAAGCGCATATCTGCGCTTCGGCCTTTATCGTTATACAATATGTTGTAGCTCCACTACAGCATATTATTTTCTGCGATCTGGCGAGTCTCCGGGCGTAGTTCTCCTACCGCGAAATCCTCCCGGTTTTCCGGCTGTCGTGCTCCTGCCATAGCCGCCTTCGCGTCGGCCTGGTCTCTCCCCTTCGCGGCTTTTCCAAAGCCCGCCGCGCTTCTCACCTTCAGATTTA